>NZ_JBIVPT010000022.1:0-99452 GCF_044754785.1 Streptomyces sp. NPDC092952
GCCGGCAGTCGGCCCGGATACCGCCGACGCCTCGGCGGTCGAGTAGGAAGCAGCGGGGCGACACGCTCCCACAGATCATCAGGCACAAGATCATCCGACACTCGCAAAACTCTGCCGCCCGCCAACCTAACTGCCAAGACCCTGAGCCGAACTCATTCTGAAATGATCAGTTAGAACTCCTAACGAAATGATCTCCAAGGTGGTTGGATCATTCCGGGACCGGTGATCTGGGGGTGCGGGGTGGCTCGGCCGAAGCCGTGGGAAGTCGATGACGCGTTGTGGGCGGTGGTCGAGCCACTGCTGCCCAAGGTCGAGCGTCGGACCCGGCATCCGGGACGCAAGCGGCATCCGGACCGGCTGGTGTTCCAGGGCATCCTGTTCGTCCTGCACACAGGGATTGCCTGGGAACACCTGCCGCAGGAACTCGGCTTCGGCTCAGGCATGACCTGCTGGCGTCGTCTGGCCGAGTGGACCGAGGCCGGGGTGTGGCCCCGGCTGCACGAGGTCCTTCTGGCCAAACTTCGCGGCGCGAACGCTCTGGACTTCTCCCGTGCGGCGGTCGACAGCTCCCACATCCGCGCGTTAAAGGGGGATCCAAGACCGGACGAAGCCCCGTGGACCGGGGCAGGACGGGCAGCAAGCATCACGTGATCACCGACGCCACCGGCATCCCGCTCGCCGCCACCCTGACCGGCGGCAACCGCAACGACGTCACCCAGCTGATCCCGGTTCTCCAGGCCGTGCCGCCCGTGCGCGGCAAGCGCGGCCGGCCTCGACACCGCCCTGACGTGGTGCTGGGCGACCGCGGCTACGACCACGACAAGTACCGCCGCCTGGTCCGGGACCTGGGCGTGAAGCCGCTGATCGCTCGCCGCGGCACCGAGCACGGCTCCGGCCTGGGCACCCAGCGTTGGGTCGTGGAGCGCGCGTTCGCCCATCTGCACTGGTTTCGCCGGCTGCGAATCCGCTGGGAGATACGCGACGACATCCACGAAGCATTCCTCACCCTTGAGGTTCCCCCGCTGTGCGGGAGTGGCTGACTAGTTGGTCAGGGCGGGTTGACGTGGTTTCAGGTTCACCGGTTCGGCCGCTGCCTGGCCGGCGTAGTGCTTCTCTTCGAACTCGATCGGGCTGAGGTAGCCGAGGCGCTTTTGGATGCGTCGGCTGTTGTAGAAGCCGTCGATGTACTCGAAGAGCGCCAGGTTGGCCTCGGCCCTGGTCGCGAAGACACGGCCGCGGATGCACTCGGTCTTGATGATCATCCACAGGTTCTCCGCCAGGGCGTTGTCGAACGAGTCCCCGACGGACCCCATGGACGCTTGGATACCTGCTCTGACCAGGCGCGTTGTCAGCTTGATACTCGTATATTGACAGCCGTGGTCGGCGTGGTGCACTAGCTCGCCGGGGGCGACCTCCCGGCTTGCCAGGGCGTACTCGAGCGAGGACAGGACGAGGTCGGCGTCCGCGCGGGCGGAGGTCTCCCAGGCCACGACGCGTCGGGAGAACGCGTCGCGGATCGCCGACACCCACAAGGGCCCCTCCTGGGTGGAGACCATGGTGAGGTCGGTGACCCACAATCGGTTCGGCGCGTTCGCGGTGAAGTCGCGTTGCACCAGGTCAGGGGCAAGGTCGGCGTCCGGATCGCGGCGGGTGAAGTCCTTGCCCCGGCGGGGGCTGATGCCGGCGATACCGGCCTCCCGCATGAGCCGCTCGACCCGCTTGCGGCCGACGTGGACCCCGTTGCGCTTGAGGACGGCATGGACGCGGGGCGAGCCGTAGATCCCGCCGGAATCCTCATGAACCTGCCGGATCCGCCCCGTCAACTCCGCGTCCTGACGGCGCCGTTCGCAAGGCTCCTTCTCGGCCTGGCGCCAGCGGTAGTAGGTGGAGGTGGGGATGTTCAGCTCCCGGAGTACGGGCTCGACCCCCAGGTGCGGATGCTCGTCGACGAGCGCCGTCACCTGGGCCGGGCCGGGTCGAGCTGAGCGGCGAAAAAAGCCGAGGCCGTCCGCAGGACCTCGTTCGCCCGCCGCAGCTCGCGCACCTCGCGCCGCAGCTGGGCAAGCTCTTCCTTCTCCTCGGTGGTGAGCAGGTCGCCGCGCTCGCCGGCATCGGCCTCGGCCTGGCGGATCCCGCCGCGCAGGGCCTCATGATGCACGCCGAGTTCCTCGGCCATGCGGCGGATCACGGGCTTCGGCCCGGAAGCGCGGTACATCCGCACCGCACGCTCACGCAACTCCAGCGGGTATTTCCTCGGGGCAGGCATCGTCAGGACTCCTCTCATGAGCCCCATCTGACCTGCTGTCACCTCTCCCCGCATCTCGGGGGAACCTCAGGTGTCTTGTGGGTCGCGTAGTTGTCCAGGATCAGGTGAATCTGGAGGTCGGCCGGGACCTCCTTGTCGAGTTTGGCCAGGAACTTCTTGAACTCCGCCGCCCGGTGGCGGCGGTGGAGGGAGCCGATGACCTTGCCGGTGGCGACTTCGAGGGCGGCGAAGAGGGTGGTGGTGCCAGCCCGGACGTAGTAGTGGCTGCGCCGTTCGGGAACACCGGGCATCATCGGCAGGACCGGCTGGGACCGGTCCAGGGCCTGGATCTGCGACTTCTCGTCCACGCACAGGACGAGTGCCTTCTCCGGCGGGTCGAGGTAGAGGCCGACGACGTCGCGGACCTTGTCGATGAACAGCGGGTCGGTCGACAGCTTGAACGTCTGGGCCCGGTGCGGTGCCAGGGCGAACGCCCGCCAGATCCGCGAGACGGTCGACTGCGACATCCCCGTCGCCGCTGCCATCGACCTCGTCGACCAGTGGGTCGCGTTCTTCGGCCTCTCCTCGAGCGTCTTGACGACGACCCGTTCGACATCGGCATCGGTGATCTTCCGCGGGACACCGGGCCTCGGGTCGTCGCACAGGCCGTCCAGGCCGCGTTCGATGAACCGGCGCCGCCAGGTGCGGACCGTGTCCGGGGCGATCCGCAGCCGACGGGACACCTCCATGATCGAGTGGCCTTCGGCGCACTCCAGCACGATCCGCGACCTCTGGGCCAGGGCCTGGGCCGTCGTCCGGCGCCGCACCCAGCCCTCCAGCACCACCCGCTGGGCATCAGTGACCGACAACGGCGGAATCTTCGGACCTGGACGGCTCATGCCCGACTAACGACAAATCTCTGACTCAGGTCACTAGTAGGGCTGCGGGAAGCGGTCGGGGACCGTGAGGGAGCCGAAACCCTCGCCTTCAGAGCAGCTGGCGCCGGAAACGTCTTCGCGCTGCCTCGCCTGGGGTTGCAGCGGGAGCGATCTGGGAACCATGAGGGCGCGGATGCCTTCGCTCGTAAAGTGTCCGCCGCCGGGTACACCATGCTCTTGGCCAGCCTGGCCCAGATGCGAACACAGGCTGGGGACCGCGAAAGCGCCGAAATCCTCGCCCACGAAGCGGCCAGCGCCAGAAACCCAGACGCTCTGGTCCTCCTTGGGGAACTATGCGAGGAAGCGGGTAACCACGAGCGAGCTGAGGCCCTCTTCCGAGCAGCCGCAAACACGAGGGAAGCCAAGTCGCTCAGAGCCTTCGCAAGGTGGCCGCACGGCCTGGAACCGGACGGTTCACCGACGCCGCCCCGGTTTAGGGATCTCCGAGCCGGGCCTCTCGAATGCCGCACACCTCAGGATGAGGCCTGGGCAATGCACGATCCTTCCCAACCACCCCACCAGGCAGGCTAGTTCAGATGCACCCGACCGCACAGCAGACCCGTCACAGGCGCCTTTCGTGGTATCTTGTCTGCTTCAGCGCCAGGAACAAACTCGCCGCAACTGGGTGTGAGACTCACTGCTGTTGTTATGGCAAAAAGGGGTGGGGGACATCGTGGCTAAAGCGCCGCGTTTCATGGCCGCGAAAGCTCGTCCGTTACCGGTTCTCGTACTGGCAGACGTCAGCGGAAGCATGGGGGAGCCTCGCGAGAAGATCGATGTACTCAATGAGTGCATACGCCACATGCTCGACGATTTCGCGAAGGCCGATGTGGGGCGAGGCGCCATCCACGTCGGCGTGATCTCTTTCAGCCAGGGCGGAGCCGAACTGCATCAGAACATGGTGCCCGCGGCCGAGGCCGTCTGGACCGACCTGGAAGCGCGGGGCGGCACCCCGCTGGGCGCGGCCCTCAGCATGGCCGACACGGTACTGCGCGACGAGTCCGCCGTGCCGGCCCGCTCCTTCTCTCCCACCATCGTTCTCGTGTCCGACGGGATGCCCAACGACGAGTGGGAGGAGGCTCTCGACCGGCTGATCGCCTCCCCGAAGGGTTCCCAGGCCAACCGCCTGGCCGTCGCCATCGGTCCCGACATGACCGAGCAGGCCAAGGCCGTGCTGCGGCGGTTCGTCAGCGACGACACCAACGGCGTCTTCGAGGCACAGGACGTCGGGCGCATCCAGCAGTACTTCCGCTGGGTCACGGTCACCGTCACCCAGCAGGCCCGAAGCACTCGCCCGGACCGTGCGCCGGTACTCAGCCCCGACGACCTGTCCGACTTCGGCGCCTGATCCGGCCGGAGAACGCGGCGAGAGGAAAACACCCGTGGCATCGCGCTGGGATCTTGGCGGTCTGCTGCGGCCCGTCGAGGACGAGTACCACCAGTTGTGGCCGCTGTCCCACTCGATCGGAGCCGGCGGTCAAGGCGAGGTGTGGCTGGCCCGAGGCGGACGTACCGCCATCAAGATGATCACCGCGCCGACCCAGGAAGCGGCGGATGCCGTCCATACGCGGTTACGGCGCATTCAGCGTCTGCCGCTGGACGGCGTCCCCTTGGCCGGGGTCCTCGCGCTGCTCGCCCCGCCGAAGCTCGGTTATGTGATGGAACTGGCGGACGAGATGGTCCCGTTGGACCGCCTGTGCGTTCCAGACGAGGATGATCTCGCGGCGTGGTACCTGCGTACCGGGGGCCTGGAGCGCCGACTGCGGTTGCTCGCCAAACTCGCGGACGCCGTCGCCCGGCTGCATTCACGGGCCATCGTGTACCAGGACCTGTCCCCCTCGAACGTTCTGGTCTCCGCCGCACCCGAGCAGCAGGAGATCCGCCTCATCGATGTGGACAACCTCGGTCTGGTCTCGGCGGTCGAGTCCGCGCCGGTGCACACCCCGGGGTACGGGGCGCCGGAGATCGTGTCGGGGCGCAGTGGCGCCACGACGCTGGCCGACGCGCACGCACTCGCCGTCCTGGTCTTCGAGACGCTCACCGCGAGCCACCCGTTCCGTGGCGACGAAGTCCTGGATGCCGATCCCGCCTACCAACAGGAGTACGCGGACTGCTTCCGTCTCCCCTGGATCGACCATCCCACCGACCGCAGCAACGAGTGCAGTTGGGGCATCGCTCCCCGCGAAGAGGTGTTGTCCGGTCAGCTCTGGGACCTGGCCACCCGAACCTTCGTGGACGCCGTGACCGATCCCCTGGCCCGGCCGTCGGCCGCCCGGTGGGCCGCCGCCCTGCATTCCGCGGCGGGACAGACGGTCGAATGCCCGGAATGCCGGTGGAGCTTTCGGGCCATCGCTTCCTTCTGCCTCGCCTGTGGTAGGCCCCGGGGCCGGGTCTGGCTGCTGCGCCACGGCCTGACCGGCCCGGTAGGTGCCGATGGGGAGGGCACGTCGGGGTCAGGGGCCGGTGACGACATACCCCTGGTGGAGCTGTCGGAGGTCCCTCTGCCCGACTTCACCGTGCTGCGCCCCGACGCCGAGACAACACTGACCGCCCGTCACACCTCCCCCGCTCCGGACCGGCCGGACACGGTGGTCGCGCAGTTGCGCTCTCAAGGCCAGGGCGTGACGGTGACCAACCTTTCCCGCGACAGCCTCTGGCTGGACCACACGGACGGTCGGCCCTGGCGGGAGATAGGCCAGGGAGGCCAGGCGACCATACCCGTCGACGGACGTCCCTGGACGCTTCACTTCGGCAGGCAGGGCGTGATCCACCGCTGGGTACGTCTGGTGGCTCTGGAGGCGAGCAAGTGAGCGTGCGACCCAAGCAGCCGGTCATGCCCGCCCGCATGCCGGGGGAACCCGTACTCGTCTCCTTCCTCTGGCATCGGGTACCGCAGGGGTCGGAGGATCGGTCACTGCCCGACGGCAGCGAGGTCCGCCTCTACCGACGGCCCACAGGACAACTGGACCTGGTCACCGACTCCGCCACGTTCGGGATCACACCCGCAACTCCGGAGGACGCACGAAAACTCGACCAGGTCCAGGCAGCCGAGACCACGAGTGTCACCGTCACCGCGCATCCCGTAAGGCCGCAACCGCCTGCCCCGGTTCCCGCGCCTCGACGTCGTCATGGGGCCCCGCCCCCGTCGGCGGCCGACAGTCCGTTCACCTTACGGGTGCACATCTACGCCCCTGCCGTAGGGCTGGCGGTACCGCTCAGCAACGGGCTGTTCCTCGATGTCGATGACGCGGTCCTGGAGGACGCCGCCAAGTACACGGGCCCCGCGGACACCGGCAACATCGGTTCCGTCATGGCATTCCTGGCTCGTGAACTTCTCCTGGAGCCCCGCCCCGGGGCTCCGGCGGATGCCCGGCGCATGGTGGTCTCGGCCGGTCCGACCGGCAGCTTCGAAGCCGGCTTCCGTGTGCATGGACCGGGGCTCATGGCCGACGTCGAGAAACACAGCGGCGGCTACTGCATCGTCCGGCTGCTCAGAGCGGTCCACGATCGGCACTCCACCGTCCAGAAGGCGTTGGCCGTCGGATCCATCGACTTCCGTGACATGACCGCCAGACAGCGGGATCGCGAGCGGATCCAGCAGGGCCTCGACCTGGTGGCCAGCCAGGATGGTTACCTGGCCATGTGGGACAGGTACCAAGAGCTGGAGGCGCGCCACATCAGGAGGCGCCTGCGTGACTTCGGGACCATCCGCTACACCGACGTCAAGGTCGAGCCTGACGGCCGCTGCGCGTTCACAGTGGACCTTCGCCGTGCCCTGCCCCGTACCCGAGCCGCGCTGGAGAACACGGCTGCGGTCGAACGCGTCGAGATCGAGGCCGCCCCAGAGGTTCCGGCCTCCGTGACGGACACCGCGATGAGCGACCGGGAATGGCTTGTGGCGTCCCGTGCGCAGAAGGTGCGGGCGTGGGTCGGTGAACCGCTGGGATACGACAGTGTCACCGAGGTCCTGAGGCTCACGGCGACCCTCAACAACCAGCAGGACCCGCCCCCTCAGGGGTGGCTCTACCTGGCTCACCGCGGTGACCAGCGTCGACTAGACCGGCGCGAAAAGGCCATGCAACAGCTGCGCACGCACGGAACACACATTCCCGCGCTGCCGACGCTGCTGGAGGGGGGTGTCTGGCCGCAGCCGGCCCCACGGCGGATCACCAAGCTGCTGCCGTCCGCCCTCAACTGCTTTGCGCCGCACGGGCCGACACCGGCCCAGCGGGAGGCGGTGCTCGCCGCCCTCAACACGCCGGACGTCGCGATCATCCAGGGACCGCCGGGCACCGGCAAGACCCAGGTGATCGCCGCTCTGGTCAACCAGTTGGGCGATCTCGCCCAGGGGGGAGCCATCGCCGGGAGCACCCTGCTGACGAGCTTCCAGCACGCGGCTGTGGACCATCTCGTCACTCGCGGCTGGGTCTTCGGGCTTCCGCCGCTCAAGGTGGACTCGCGCGGCCGGGGAAGCAAAGTGGCGCTGGACACCTGGCGCATCGAAGCGGCCCGCGCTGCCGACCTGCGGCTGCGTGAACGCCCGGCAGGGCCCCATCTGGCAGCTCGGCGGGCCGCCGCCGAGCTGGCGGCCACCTACCGGGCGGCGCCGGTCCCGCCCGAGTTCCTGCCACACTTCCTCGACCAGGTGATCACCCAGCTCGAACACGTCGCCGAACCGACGTTGGTCGCTGAACTACGCGGTCACCGGGACCGAGCCGAGCAACAGCGCGTGCGAGCCGCCGCCATGGCCGACCGCGATGTGCGCGCGGACCTGCTGCCCTACATTCGGTCGTTGCGTTGCACCGCCACCGGCTTCGACGACGACGGTCCGCGCACGGCCCGGGCGCTCCTGGTACGGCTCGAAATCGCCGACAGCCCACTGTTCGACGGCATCTCGTACCGGGAGCCGCTGCGTGCGGCGGTCGACGCCACCGCACCGCAGACGGCACTGCTCGACGCGCTCACCACGCTGCGCGACACCCTGATCGACCGTCTCACCACGCGCATCCGGCTGCCGGAAGTTACCGTGGCCGATCCCGCGATCGTCGATCTCCTCGACCGGCTCGCGGCCCGACTCGCCGAAGCGGTGACCCGGTCCCCCGACGCCATCGCCGCGGCGCTGCTCGATTACCGGGACGACCTGCGCAGCGATCCGGAAGGCGTCGACGACACCCTGCGCGCCTATACGGTGTCGCTGGCCTCGACCTGCCAGCAGGCCGTGTCCAAGGCCATGGTGGAGAGCGGCGGCCGTCAGGACGGGGTGTTCGAGTCGGTCGTCGTCGACGAAGCGGCTCGGGCCAACCCGCTGGACCTCCTCATCCCCCTCGCCCAGGCCCGGCGCCGCATCGTGCTGGTCGGCGACCACGCCCAGCTTCCCCACATGCTGGAGCCGGACGTGGAGCGCGAGCTGGCTTCGCTCGGTGACGACGTCCGTGACCGGCTGCAGGAGAGCCTGTTCCAACGACTGGGCCGGCGCTGGGAGCACGGTTCGCCCGACGGACACACCCGGTTCGTCCGCCTCGATACCCAGTTCCGTATGCATCCCGTACTCGGCACCTTCGTCAGCGACAACTTCTACGAGGGCAAACTACGCAACGGCCGCGAGGCGGACGATTTCATCCACGAGATCGACCGGTACGGCGAGGTTCCCGCCGTGTGGCTTTCCGTACCGCAGTCCGCTGGTGGCGAGAGCAGGCGGGGTACGAGTCGGGCTCGGCCCGCCGAAGCCGCCGTCATCGCCGCGGAGATAGCCGCGTTGATCGAGCGGCATCCGAGCACGACCTTCGGTGTCATCTCGTTCTACGCCGCCCAGGTCGCCGAGGTGTGGAAGGAACTGAAGAAGGTCGGGCTCGCCGAGTTCACGGAGGCGGGCGGATGGCGTCCCGTACCCCGGCTCAGCCGCGATAAGGACGGCACGCCGCTCGACCGGCTGCGGGTCGGCACCGTCGACGCCTTCCAGGGCATGGAGTTCTCGGTCACCTATCTGTCCACCGTGCGCAGCTGTGTCCCCGACGCGCGCACCGACACCAAGCGCGCCTACGGGCACCTGACCGTCACCAACCGACTGTGCGTCGCGATGAGTCGCCAGCAACGACTGCTGGTCGTGGTGGGGGACGACGACATGTTCGGACCAGCCGGCCCGGACGCGGTCAAGCCCCTCGCCGCGTTCCTTGAGCTGTGCCGGAAGGAGACGAGCGGCCGTGTCGTTCGACCGTGAGACCCCTGTTTTCCAGCTGGCCCTGCCGCCTCGCCGGCGGTACCGGCCTGTCCTGCTGCCCGTATGGGTGCATCAAGTGACGGCTCCGACCGGCTACTCCCGGACCCTGGACGTCTTTCAGAACGTGGTGCTTCGCCTGTGTGCCGCCGGAGTACGAGATGTCGGCGATCTGTCCCGGTTGATCGGACTGGACGCCGCCCTGTGCCGCACGGTGATCGCCCGGCTGGTGGAGGGGCAGCTGATGGGGCCCGGGCTGAAACCGACCGAGGCGGGGCAACGCACCCTGGCCGAGGGGGAAGTCGCGGAGACGGAGCCGCGACTCGCCCGTGTCTTCCAGGACCCCGCCACCGGAGGACTCCTGCCTCGCATTTTGGTCGCAGATCCTGTCCGTGCCGATCTGAGGGCGCACCGCGGTCGCTGGGTCACCATTCAGTTCGGTACTGCCGGCGCTTCCCGGGAGGTCAGCGCGCTGACGCTGCGGGCAGGCGGCTCCTGGTTGCGCCCGTCGGAGCGTGACGTCCTCGACGCCTGCAAGAATCACGATCTGGCAGCACGGGGCCTGCGCGGTACTTCCCGCGAGCCGGTGGACTCTCTGGGGGCGACTCGCCGGGTCGGGTTCCACGGAACGGCGAACCCGGCCCACGTCGTGTGCTATGTCGTCGAGGGCAACGACGGGTCCGGGCGTATGTGGACCGTCGAGGACCCGTTCGCGGTCGGCGACGGGCGTTTCTTCGCGGATCTTCTGGCCGCCCGTGCACAGGCGGACGAGCAACTGGGCCAGCTGATCGACGACATACTCGGAAAGAGCCGCCGCGAGCGGACCACCGCGGCGCGCAAGGTCGACCGGGAGCTCGCCGAGGACGCCCGCGCCGATGTGGTGCGAATGCTCGGCGAGGAGGTCCGCGACCACCCGGCGGTGCTGACCCACCTGGCGGACATCGAACTGGCGCTCCTCAAGGACACCGCTCGGGAACGGGAGAACGCGGCACGCAACGCGATCCGCGTCTTCGAGTGCATCCTTCCCGACCTCAACGAGCGGTTCCCTGCCCAGATTCCACCGTCCAGGGAGCCGGGAGTGCGCGAACGGGCGTTCGTACTGACCGCGCAGCGTCTGGGCGCCGCATCCGTGCCGCCGGAGATGCGCAAGTACTGCACCCGGCCGGCCGGAGGACTGGCCGGAGACATCATCAGAGCCGTGTGGGCGGCCGGGGAGGACGCACAGCATCCGTTCGCCGCGTTCCTCCGCGAGCGCCCCACCCTTCTGGAAGATCTCGACCGATCACGCATCCTGCGCAACAACGCGACGCACGGACCGACCGGCGCACCGGCCCCCGATGAGCTGGAGCACATCCGCACGCTCGCGTACGACGCAGCCCGCCACTTGCTCGGTCTGAGCAGCGGCAGAATCACAACCGGCAAGAGGTGAACCGACGTCATGGGGAAGAGGCAGACGCGACCGCGTCAGAAGGGCAAGGGGAAGGTGTGGCCAGGGCAGCCACCCGCTCCTCAGCGCACCGCGACCGCGCGTGCCCGTCAATCGCCTCCGGCGGCTGCCCCCGAACCGGAGCGTACTGACGACACCGCCACGCTGCTGGCGGAGATCCGGCAGGTCGCGGATGAGGCCCAGGTGGCTGCCGCGGGGGAGGCCGGATCCGACGGCGCGACCTCTGACCTCGTCACTTCCTGGCAGCTGTACCACGCGCTCGCCGAGCGCCAGGCCGACGCGGTGAGCAAACTGACTGCACGGGCAGAAGCGCTCCACGCCGAGCAGGAGAGGCTCACTGCAACGGTCGCCCGAAGAGCCGAGGAAGCCGCTGCCCTGCGGGAGAGCGAGGCCGCGCTGGACGCCCGCACGGAACTCCTCGACCGTAAGGAACGCGAGCTGTCCGACCGCGAGCAAGCGGCTGAAGCACGGGTCACTCAACGCCGCCTGGAGGCAGGCCGAGAGCTGGAGACCTGGCTGACGGAGCAGCGCCGGACGGCGGTTGCCGCCCTGGACACCGAGCGCGAGGACCGGCAGACACGGTGGAACGAGGAGCAGCGTCGCCTGGCCGACACGCAGACGGCTTTGGATCAGCGGGAGAGTGAACTCGCCCGGCGCGAACGGGACCTGCGATCCGCGCGGCTCCGTTTGGAGGACGAACGCGAGGACATCGACCACCTCAAAGCCGCGCTCCAGGAGCAGCAGGCCACCCGTACGGAACGGTTCGAGCGCGACGTGACGAGCCGCACGGGCCAGCTGCTTCAGGAGAGGGAGGAGAACCGGAACAGGCTGGCCGCCGTCACCGAGGGAAACGAACGCCTCAGCGCGCGTCTCAACGAGTACGACGGCGCACTGGCGTCTCTGGGGGGTATGACCCTCGAGCAGGTCGTCGAGCGCCTATCCGAACTTCGGGCCGAGAACACCCGCCTGCTGGAGGAGAACGCCTCCGCGCCCAGGGCCGACGCCCAGCTGCTGGGGCAACTGCGGCAGCAGGTCACGCAACTGGCCGCCGACAACGAGGAGTTGGTCCAGGAGCGTGGAGAACTGGAGTCCGCGCTCCAACGCGACCGCATCGCGGTCAGTGAGCGCCAGAACTACGTGGAGGCCAACAACTGGCTGCGTGCCGCCAACGGTCAACTGCAGCAGCTATTGAACGAGGAAGCGGCCAAGCTCCGCACCACGGCCCAGGCCGGTAAAGAGGGTCACGCGTTCCCGGCGTGCTCGGCGATGGACCAGGAGTATGGCACGCCCCAGCCCTTCGACGCGCGTACGCCGAACATGCCCGAACTCGTAAGCCACATGCAGGCCGTCATCCGCCAAAAGGCCGGTCTCTCCTATCGCCTGTCCGATCTGCGTCTGGTCCTGGGGGGCATGGCGATGAGCCGGCTCCATCTCTTCCAGGGCATCAGCGGTATCGGCAAGACCGGTCTGGCCCGCGCGCTCGCCATCGCCTTCGGCAGTGACAGCAGTGCCGCCGTGGTGCCCGTCCAGGCCGGCTGGCGCGACCCGCAGGATCTGATGGGCTACTACAACAGCTTCGACCGGCTCTTCTACGAATCCGAGTTCACCAAGGTCCTGTATCGCGCGCAGTGCCCTGCCTTCAGGGACCGGCCCTTCTTCATCGTCCTCGACGAGATGAACCTCTCCCACCCCGAGCAGTACTTCAGCGGAGTGCTGTCGGCCCTGGCCATCAAGGATCAGCCCAGGCTGGCGCTGACCACTGCACCGGTCAGGAACCCTGCAAAACTGATCATCGACGGAACACACATAGCTGTCCCGGACAACGTCTGGTTCATCGGAACCGCCAATCACGACGAGACGACCGTCGGCTTCGCCGACAAGACCTACGACCGTTCCTTCGTCCTGGAGTTGCCCTGGCGACACCCGGAGCTGCCGGAGACCGCGCCCGCGTTCTCGGAACCGCTCGGTCTGCAGGGCCTCAGCCAGCTCTTCGACAAGGCGCAGGCCGACTACGGCGCGCAGGCCGACGGCATCATCGAATTCCTCGACACCCACTGGCGCAGCCGTATGGCGGACGAACTGCGCATCGGGTGGGGCAACCGGCTCGAGACGCAGATCAAACAGTTCGCACCCGTCGTGGTCGCCGCCGGGGGCAGCCCGGGAGAAGCGCTCGACCACCTCCTTGCCACCCGCATCCTGCGCTCGGTCCAGGGACGGTACGACATCCATGCCGACACCCTCGACACACTGCGCGACGACCTCGTCGAGAGCCTGACGCGGCTCGACAGCGCTCACGAACCGGAGGCGACGCGACGGCTGCTGGACGACGAGCTCCGCACGCGTGGTCGGCAGTGAAGCGGGAAGCGGTCGAGCCCGAACTCGACTCCCTTCTCGTCCGTCATCTGCTGGCGCTGTCGTCCCTTCTCATGGAAGCCACCACTCTCGACGGCTGGCTGGCCATGCCACCAATCGTCCTCGATGTCACCGAGGAAACCGGGCCCCTGCCGATCGAGGACGTCTTTGAGCGCGAGTCCGGTGCGCTGCGCGCGGTCTGTAACCGCCCGTACACGCGTCTACGGACGGTGGAGGAGGTAGTGCCAACGTCCCGCGTCCGCTCGATCGCGGCCGGCGCCGTCGCGCGCCTGGCCTCCCGTCCCGAGGACTGGGCCGCGCACTCGCTCGCCGGCGTGCGCCCCAGCCGGCTGCTCGCCCGGCGCAGCGAGGAGGACGCCGACATCTACGAGAACCGGGTCGCCGGGGCTGTCCTCACCGCGATGCGCTCGCATCTGCAGCAGCGGATCGCCAAGCTCAGGGACCTGAGCAGAATGGTGAACGATGTGCACGGTCTACTCATGCCCTCGCAGGAGACATCCTGGCGGGCCCGGCGCGATCTGGCCGGTCTGCTGAGAAACATCGAGGATTCCGGGCGGCAACGAGTCGCCGCGGTCGCGCGATTGCGGACACTGGAATCGTCCCTCGCGGTGGTGGAGATCATGCTCGGCTCGCCGTTGGCGCGCGCGGTCGACCGCCGCGCCGCACCGCCCCGCGAACTGCACGCCACGAATCTACTCAGCAGCGACCCGCATTACCGAAGAGTTGCTCTGCTCTGGCAAGCCTGCACCGCCATCGCCACCGTGGGCGCCGGAGATGTGGAGACCGACCGCAGACGCCGAGAAGCGCACATCGCTTTCGAACGGTTCACAGCCCTTCTGCTCGTCCTAGCCTGCAAGTTGGCCCAGGCCATTCCGGATGAGAATCAGTCGTCGCCAGCTCCCGGCCAGACCACCCACTTTCGCCTGCGCGGGGAGCCGTTGACGATCACCTGGACCCGGTCAGGCGACTTCTCCGTTATTTGGCGTGAGCGTCACGTGCTACGTGTAATTCCGTTCGCAGCTGACCTGTGCTCGGCTCCCGAAGCAGCGTCAATCACAAACCTCCGCCGAAACCGGCTGACAGGCGACTTCGACAACGACCTCATCGTCTACCCGGGGCTGCTTCAGGAACGACAGAACGCAAAACCCGATGTCGTCCAGGCTACTTATAGAATCGGACACTTCGACGGCGGTGCAACTGGACAGCAGGTGAGCGTTGCCCCTCTGTCCCCTCTGGATATTTTCAGCGTCAGCCGCCTGGTCCGAGCCATCCAATGGGCCACCTTGGGCACCGACGTTCGCCGCTACCCACTCACCGCAGGAATGCCCGCAAGCTACCGCTCCGCTTTGGCGAACTGTGGCTGGCTCGAGCCCCGTCCCGACGGTGTCGCGGTCTTGCGTACCCCAAGCCCGGACGAGCTGGAACAACTACCCACGCAACTCAAAACAACCCTAAGGTGGAACACCAACGTTAAAGCAGACGAATATGAAGCCCAACGGATGCGCACCACTCTCGAAACGTTGAGAGATGCAGCTGCAAAGACCTCCCTTTTCACGGTGTGCCCCGTGTGTGGCAAGAAAGGCTCTCAACACCAAACGGAGTTTGAACCTCGCGAAGGCGGATTGTTCAGGGCTTCCTGCTCTTCATGCCGTACCCGTTGGGAACTCCGCCGCTGTCGGGCCTGCAACCAGACCTTCCCGTTGATGGACCCTGATGGCACTTCCGCCATCGGCGCTGCCGAGCCGGACATCGATCGCCGCTTCGGTGGCGCCATGTTGGCAATTCCGTGCTGGGCGCCGGAAGGCAAGGGTCAATTCATCTGCCCCGCATGCAGCACCTGCGGTCAGATAACTCGAGAAAATTCCTGCCCACGCAGATGTTCAGTTCAGGCACCGGACTAGAATGGATACAAATCAGGTTGCAGGCGATCGCCACTAGCGTTCCAAGCACTTAATTTATGCCTGATCTGAGCCTGCCCGTAATCGAGTTCGGTGGAATCGAGGATAACTACGTGGCAGCGGCAGCCCCGCGTTTCGGTCCAGATCTGCACTTATACCATGCACTGGGATACGGCAAGCGACCTTCGCCGACGTCTGGACCGATTACGTGGGTATCGAATATTGCGTCGGCGTAGTTCAGTCCGGCTGCAGCAAGCGGGAATGATCACGGCTACCGTCCTGGAACGAAATCTCGGCATGGACCCCATCAAGTTCACTCCCGCGGACCGGGCGTTCCTTGCCGCTCTGCTGATCCCCCTGCCACGCCAGGCCCTGCATCGACTCCGGCTACTGGTCCGGAGCGACACCGTGCTGCGCTGGCACCGCGACCTGACCAAGCGGCGTCACGCCCGCACCTGCCGGCGGCAGCAGATCAGAGCCGCGGCGATGCCGCCGAATGCCAGGAAGTGGTCGGCCTTGTGCTCGTAGCGACGGTGCAGGCGGCGGCACCCCGACAGCCTGTGGGTGCTCGAAACTCGGCTACCTCTGCTGACCTGGCTTTGCGATCCAGCCAGACGTGGCGAGATCCCGGGGCATGGCTCTGCGACTGCGGCAGCGGAAAGCGAAGGTGCCTTCTGAACTGGGGCGACGAAGCTTGATCTGGGCTTCATTTCGTACCGGCAGGAAGGCACTTTTTGCACGCACACGCGGAAACCGACGGCGGCGGCTCACAACGCTGCCAGTCCACACCTACGGGCCGCCTGCACACAGCACAGCCGTTTCGAAGATCCGGACCAGGAGCGGACCAACTCGACTGCACACTAGCTCCTTCCGCCTGTCACCGCAGGTCAGAGGCGAATGATGCCTGTACGACAAGCAGACGAAGAATCTGCTGGTGAGCTACTCGCCGAAGAAGCTCAGCTTCTTCTAGGCACCCGAGGAAAGGCGCCTGACCTGGGCTTTCACCCATCAGGCGCCTTTCGCTCAGCCCGCTTTCGACCGAGCCCGACCTGCGCGCCGACGCAGGCGCGGCCCCGCTCGGGTGTGCGGTGCCGCGCGTCGGGCGTGGCACCCGGTACCGGCGGCGGACGGGCGCCGGTACCGGGTGCCGTCGGTCACAGCCCTTGCCGGGTGCCCGGGACGGCGCGGTCCGCCTGCGGGGAGGCGCCGTTGATCACGAACTGCGAGCCGGGTTCGACCAGCACATTCCCGTCGCGCGAGTCGGTGATCCGCACGTTGCTGAGCGTCGCGCTGCCGCGTGCGCCGCCCATCGCGAGGATGCCGGAGCCGTTGTTGGACTTGGAGATCGTCACGTCGCTGATCCTCACGTCCGGAACGGCGCCGCCGCCTGTCTTGAACTGGATGCCGTCGTACGTCGAGTCCTGGATGTCGGTGTCACGGATCGTCACGCCGGGGATGTCCGGGCCCTGTGCGAACAGGGTGATCGCGCCGAACTCCTGGTCCTCGTTCCAGAACGCCCCGCCGGTCCGGTAGAGCCCGTTGTTCGCGATCAGGGTCTGCCCGGAGAAGGGCAGCGGGTCGTGGTCGGTCGCGAGCATGATGCCCGGATAGTTCATGGTGTCGTAGACCAGGTTGTTCTCGATCCTGTTCCCGTAACCCCCGTACACGGCGATGCCGTTGGCCCGCCAGGGCAACTGCACCGTGTTGTTGCTGAACACGTTGTCGTGGCCGATGTCGGTGGACTGGTCCTTGACGTACTTGTTGGCCCACACCGCCATCGCGTCGTCGCCGGTGTTGCGGAACGAGGAGTTGAAAACCCTGGAGTTGCGGGTGCCGTTGGTGAAATTGACGCCGTCGGCGTAGGTGTTGCGGATGCGCATGCCGCTGAACTCCAGGCCGTCGCCCGGCCCCCACAGTTCGGGGATGTTGCTGTAGTCACGGCCGACCCAGGCGGCGACGTTGGCGTGCTCGATCCACACGTTGGCAATCCTGGTGTTCTTGCCGAAACGGCCGTTGAGACCGACGCCGCCCTCCGCGTTGCCGTCGCCGCCGCGGATGGTGCCCGAGCCGAAGATGGCGATGTCGGAGATCTTGGTGTTGTCGTCGATGTCGAAGCCGAAGTTGCCCTCGTGCGGGTGGTTGATGCCACCCGCGTCCTGCGGCGGAATGAGGGAGTAGAGCTGGGAGTGCCACATCCCGGCGCCGCGGACGGTCACGTTCCGGATGCCGACCTGGTTGTACTGACCCCGGTCCTGCGGGTCGTCGGTAAGGATCTTCTTCTCCTGGCGCCACTGTCCGGCCGGGATCCACACGCAGGCGATCTCACCGTTCTGATTGGCGGTCACGGCCCGCTGGATCGCGTCCGCGTCGTCGATCCCGTCCCCGGGGACCGCGCCGTACTCGGTGATCGAGGTGCACTCGGCGGGCTTGCTCGCCGCCGGGGCCACCTGCTCCAGGTCCATCAGATCGACCACGTAGTAGGCGGCGTCGTCACCGGCGTCGCGCTGCAGCCGGAACGTGGTGCCCGGCGGATAGGTCTGGGCGAGCAGCGCGTGCGACTCGTCGAACAGCCGTCGCGCGTCCCCGCCGGGAGTGTTGGTCAGGCCCTCGGGCTGGTCGGTGTTCCCGTACAGCCAGCTGTGCTTGGAGGACAGCGCCAGCTTCTGCACGAACTTCCCGTTCGCGTACAGGCTCAGGGTCCTCTCCTGGCCGCCGCCGCCCGGCGCGTCGGGGATGGCGTTGCGCACCACGATCGAGTTGGCCGAACTCGTCGAGGTGATCTCCACGTACTGGCCGGTCGAGTCGAGGCGCACCGACTTTCGGTTCGACGACTCGGTCGCGAAGTTGGTGTGTCCGAAGGTGCGCTCCGCATCGGTCTCCAGCAGGGTGCCGTTGTACTTCCCGTCCTCCGCCTCGTACTCGACGTACGGCAGCGCAGCGCCTCGGCCGACGACGATGGACCGGGCGAAGACGTTGTTGTTCTCGTTCGTCTCGGCCACGACGCCGGTGGCGTCGGCGGTCGCGGTGAGGGTGGCGCCGCCGCTGGTGGCGGTCCAGCTGCCGCCGATGGCGACGGTGGCGCTCTCTCCCGCGGCGAGGGCGGGTGTGGTGCCCTCCAGCGTCACGCCGCCCGCGGTCAGGCGAGTCACCGAGCCGGCGGGGACCGCACTGGTGCCGCGGTTGCGGACCTTCACCGAGAACGTGACGGCCGAGCCGACCGCGGGGCTCGCCGGGTTCGAGGTGATCCCGGTGACCTCCAGGTCGGGGCCAGGGCTCTGGCCGACCGTCAGCTTGGTCTCGGCCGTACGGCTGTTGTTGTCGTTGTCCTGCTCGGCGACGGTGTCGTGCGGGTCCACCACCGCGGACACGGTGTAGGCGCCCTGCGCCCGCTTGCCGATGGGGACCGGGACCGTGCTGGACGCACCGGGTTCCAGCGCTCCGACCGCGGCGGTGCCCGCGACCGAGCCGCCCACGCCGACGTCGACGGTGGTGGGGCCCGAGGCCGCCGAACCGGTGTTGCGCACCGTGGCGCGGACGGTGACGGCATCGAGCTCGCTGGGCTGCACGGGCTCCCACGTCAGTGCGGAGACGGTCAGATCGGGGTTCGGGGCGAGGGCGCCGTTGACCTGGAGCTCGGCGATCTGTGCGCCGTACCCGGAGGTGTTGGAGTGGATCCTCAGCTGTATGTCGGAGTACCGACCGGACACCGGGATCGTCACGGTGTTCTGGTTGCCGCCGGGAGTGAAGGTGTAGTCCGTGCGTGCCTTCACGGTGCTGAAGCCGCCGGCCGCCTGCGCGCGCCCCAGCACTTCGATGTTCTGGGTGCGCTGCGCCCAGGCCGGGTCGGGGTTGAGCTTGAGTACGACGGATTCGAGGTCGGCGTCGGTGCCGAGCTTGACGGTGAGCGTCGCCGGAGTGGCGCTCGATTCCCAGTAGGTTCCCGTGCTGCCGTCGTTGGCGTTCGCCGCCACGTAGTTCTGGTTGGTCGAGGACGCCTCGACCGGTTTGTGCAGGGCCAGGTTCGCGGCCGCTTCGACCCTTGCCGGTGCCGCGTGGGCGGCGACGGGCACCAGCCCGGAGGCGGTCAGTGCGGCGCCGAGCCAGACGGCGAGTTGCCGCGGGCTTCGTTGTCTGAGTCTCACTGTGGTCCTCTCGGTGTGCGGGTGGGGAGGGGCGGCTCAGTTCAGATAGGCTTCGAGCTCGCTGATCTGGGCGGCGGGCCAGGCCGTGTTGGCGGTCACGTGAATCCTCAGATAGCGCGTGGCGGAGGCCGTCGCAGGCAGGGCGACGGTCACCGTGTTGCCGCTCGCCGGGTCGAACCGGTAGTCCTTCGGGGCGACGAGCGTGCCGAAGGCGGAGCCGTCCGTGCTGCCCTGCAACGACATGGTCTGGGTCCGTGCCTCCCAGGCGGCGGCCGGCGGCAGCTTCAGGACGACGCGCCGGACGGCCTGCGCCGAGCCCAGGTCCACGGTGATCGCCTGGGGGAAGGCGTTGTTGGCCGATTCCCAGTACGTGCTCGCGTCACCGTCGACCGCCCTGCCCGGAACGTACACGTCGGTGGAGCCGGTCGCCGTGGTGGTCCGGCCCCTGGCGAGGTTGCGGTCCGGGTCGGGATCCGGGTTGCCGCCGCCCGGCCGGGGCCAGGTGGAGCAGTCGCCCCAGGTGCCGTCCCAGCCGGAGTTGCCGCCGCCGTCGGTGAGCGTGAAGGTGCCGGAACCGGCCGGGTAGGGGCAGTTGTAGACACCGGCGGCGCCGACTCCGGTGGCTGTGACGTTCTTCATCGTGACGGCGCCAGGTGTCTCGGCCTGGACCACGACCGTGCCGACGCGGTCGACGGTGGAGCCGTCGACGGTGACGTTCTTGACGGCCTTGCCGGTGCCGCCGCCGGAGACGAACTCGTAGGCGCTGTAGGGGCTGTCCCTGATGGTGGTGTCGGTGATCCGGACGTTCGCCTCGATGGCGCTGTCGTACGCGTCCACACGCAGCGCACCCATCGGGTGACTCCAGTTGGGGTTCATGGCGCCGGTGCGCACCAGCGTGTTTCCGGAGACCGTGATGGTTCCGGCGAGGGGGAGGAAGGGGTCGAGGAACTTCTGGTTGGAGATGGCGATGCCGCTGCCCAGCGCGTTGGTGTCCTGGATCAGGTTGTCCTTGACGGTGATGTCACGGCCGCCGTAGATCGCGATGCCGTTGGCCAGGTTGGGCTGCGAGATCGTGTTGTTCTCGAAGGTGTCGCCGCTGTTGGTGGTGTTGAGCGACCACATGGCCAGCGAGTCGTCGCCCTGGTTGCGCAGGAAGTTGTTGCGTACGGTGACCCCCCTGGCGGTGCCGTTGAGGTTGAGGCCGTCGGCGGTGGTGTCGAGGATGCGGTTGTTCTCCACGACGAGGTTGTCGTTGTCGCCGGTCAGCCACAGGCCGACCTTGAGGTGCTGGATCCACATTCCCGAGACGCTGGAGTCGGGGCCGAGCGAGCCGTTGACGAAGTTGTCCGGGCTGCTGTCGACGCGTTCGGTGACCTCTCCGATGACCGCGAAGTCCTTGAGGTGCGCCCTGCCCGCGGAGTTCGATTGGTTGACGAACCGTGAGGAGCGCACCACCGAGTGCCAGCCGCCCGCACCCTGGATCGTCACGTTCTCGACGCCGCTCAGCTCGGAGCCCAGCCTGAATTCGCCCGGCGGGATCCAGACCGTTCCGCCGCCCGCCTTCGCCGCGGCGATGGCGTCGCGGAAGTTCTGTGCGGAGTCCCGCGCGCCAGTGGGATCGGCGCCCTTGTCGACGACGGAGACGGAACCGGACGGGGCCGTGGTGGGGGCGGCGACCTGCTCGAAGTCGGCGACGTCGACGGTGACCTGGGACGAGGCGGCTTCCAGCTTCACCTTGTCGCCGGCCTGCAGATTGCGGCCGAGAAGCAGTCGGGCGTTGTCGAAGAAGTGGTGCGTCCTGACACCGGCGATCCAGGGGGTGTCGACGTAGCTGTACTTGGAGGTGAGCGCCAGGGACGCCGTGAGCCTGGTGCCGTTCACGTAGACCGCGAGCGAGCCGGTCTGCCCGTCGGGCACGTTGTAGGAGACGTTCACGGCGTTGGCCGCCGAGGTCAGGGTGAACTCGACGCTCTGGCCGGTGTCCAGACGTACGGCCTGGCGGCCCGATGCCTCGGAGGCCAGGGTGCCCTGGGTGTGGTCGGGGCCGATCCTCTGGCCCGTGGTGGCGGCGGATTCCGCTTCGGTGGAGGTGAAGGGGAGCGCGGCGCCGACGGCAGCCGCCCTGGGCGAGAGGGCACGCTGGGCGAAGGCCGGGCCGGTGGCACCCAGGACGCTGCCCACGAGCGCCACGGCTACCGCGAGGACGGCCGGGCCGCGCACAGGGCCGCAGCCCGGTAGATCATTTGACGTGTTCATGGCATGTTCATTCATCTCCTGTACACCTCTCTGGTGGGGGTCCGGGGGGCGGGAGCGGCGCTCACTCAAGCATTGCCGCCATGTGAGCACAAGATGTCGTGCATGCATTGCAAATAATTGACAGCATCGCGAAGCAACTGACCAAGTCGTCGTGCAGCGTGCGGTTTGACGGTCCCACCAGGCGGAAACCGCCCTTCCACCGCCGCCGCACTCTCGCAATGCAGTCGTAATCTTGCGACATCGGATCAAAATCTTGCGTACATCTGTCCATCGTCCTATCGTGACGGCACCCATCACAGCTGCGCCCGGGCGTCACCCCAGAGGAGCCGTAATGAAGCCCCGTAACCTCGCGATCCTTCTGACGACAGGTCTCGCGTTCACCACCACGGCCTGCGGCGGTGGCTCAGGTTCCGACGCCGGAGGTGACACCACGATCACCGTGGCGTGCCAGCCGGCGAAGACCGCGCCGAAGCAGCGCGAGGCCTGGAACGAGGACGTCGCCACGTTCGAGAAGGCGCACCCGGGAGTGAAGGTCAGGAGCACCGACCAGCAGCCCTGCTTCGACCCGAAGACCTTCGCCGCGAAACTGGCCGGCGGGCAGATGGAGACGGTCTTCATGGTGCCGGTGACCAACTACGCCGACGTGATAGCCAAGAAGCAGGCGAAGGACATCACGGGCTCGGCCGACGTGGTGAAGAACTACAAGGACATCAGGCAGGACGTCCGGGACATGGTGACCGAGGACGGCAAGGTGTACGGCATCCCCAACGTCAGCTACACCGTCGGCCTCGTCTACAACCGCGCCCTGTTCACCAAGGCCGGTCTCGACCCCGACTCCCCGCCCAGAACCTGGGACGAGGTGCGGACCGCCGCGAAGAAGATCGCCGCTCTCGGCAACGGCTACGTCGGGTACGGCGAGTACGGCGGCGGCAACACCGGCGGATGGCACTTCGCGCAGGCCCTGTTCAGCCGAGGCGGAGAGATGGTCCAGGGCGGCAAGGCCGCGTTCAACAGCCCCGAGGGCAAGGCCGTGCTGCAGACCCTGCACGACATGCGCTGGAAGGACCACAGCACGGGCAGCAGGGTGCTGATCGGCTGGGAGTCACTGATGCAGCAGATGGCGGCCGGCAGGACGGGCATGATGCTCGGCGCGCCGGACGTCGTCACCGACGTGATCCAGAAGTTCCAGGGCAAGGTCGAGGACTACGGCATCACCGGCATACCCGACGGCAAGGCGTCGCTGACCGGCGGTGAGGCCTACATGGTCAACCCGAAGGCGACCGCGGCGCAGACCGAGGCGGCACTGCAGTGGATCGACTTCCAGTTCAACACCCCGGGCAAGGGCCGCTTCGATTTCGCCCGCGGTAAGGCCAACGGCGAAGCGGTCGGTGTGCCGAACAACGACTACATGGGCGATTCCGCGACCGGCAAGGCCCTCGCCGAGCAGCGCAAGGTGAACGCGGCCCTCCCGGTGGCCAACTACGAGCCCTACGTGACAGGGTCCGCCGGCGTCGAGCCCAGGCTGGAGCCGGTCAAGGCCCAGGAGCTGTACGCGGTGCTGGACGTGGCCATGTCCGCGGTGCTGACCCGGGAGAACGCCGACGTCGACAAGCTGCTCGCGGACGCCGAGTCCAAGGCGAACTCGATTCTGGCCAGGAGCTGACGGTGAAGGACGGGGGGTGCCGCGACGCCGCGGCACCCCCCGTCGGCCCCGCGTCAACGCCCTGGACCGGAACGGGAGATCACAATGGAAACAGTCACGATGGAGCCGCCGCCGTCACGGCAGCACCGCCCTGCCGTGCCGCGGCGCGGCAGGCCGCCGTCGAAGCGCCGCCGGGCGGCACGGCGGAATCTGACGGCGTACGGATTCCTGTGCGCCGCGCTGTTCTGCTTCGCGATGTTCGCGTGGTGGCCGATCGTCAAGGAAGTCCTGCTGAGCTTCCAGCAGACCAATCTCGTCGACGAGCCCTCGTGGGTGGGATGGGATAACTTCCGTACGGTCGTGGACGATCCGGCGTTCGGCCAGGCCTGGCGCAACACCCTCGTGTTCACGCTGCTGGCCCTGGTCTGCGGCTACGTGGTGCCGTTCGCCGTCGCGATCGTGCTGAACGAGCTGCGGCACGCCCGGGCGTACCTGCGGTTCGTGGTCTACCTGCCCGTGATGCTGCCGCCGATCGTCTCGGTGCTGCTGTTCCGCTGGTTCTACGATCCGGGGCCGGGCCTCTTCAACCAGATGCTGGACTCCGTGGGTCTGCCGCCCCTGGCATGGCTGGATTCCACCAGCACCGCGCTGATCTCCCTGGTGATCGTCTCCACCTGGATGAACCTCGGGTCCGGTGTGCTGATCTACCTGGCGGCGCTGCAGAACATCCCGGGTGACCTGTACGAGGCCGCGGAGCTGGACGGCGCCGGCATCGTCAAGCGGATCCGGCACGTCACGATTCCTCAGACACGGCTGATCCTGCTGCTGATGCTCATGCTCCAGCTGGTCGCCACCATGCAGGTGTTCATCGAGCCGTACATGCTCACCGGCGGAGGTCCGGAGAACGCCACGGTCACCGTCGTCTACCTCATGTACCAGTACGCCTTCGTCTACGGCGGCAACTACGGGGCCGGCAGCGCGCTCGGCCTGATGCTCATGGTCGTCCTGCTGGCGGTCGCCGCGTTCCAGCTCCGCCTGACCCGAGAGGAGAAGTAGGCCATGCTGAACGCAGCCACCCGCCCCGGCAGGGCGACGGGAAGCACGAAGCCGGTACCGCCCCCGCGGCGCGGGATGCCGGAGAAGCCGCGCAAGCGCCGGGGCTCCTGGGCCGACGGCCACGAACGGACCATCGTCTCACCGCTGGAGCTGAAGTCCCCGTGGGGCCGGAGGCTCTACTGGACGCTGCTCACGGCCGTCGTGGTCGTGTTCACCCTGGTGTTCGTCTTCCCCCTGTACTGGATGGTCACCGGGGCGATGAAGACGGGCGAGGAAATCGCCCGGATGCCGCCCAGCCTGTTCCCCGAAGCACCCGACTTCTCCGTCTTCGCCGACGCCTGGGAGCTCTTCGACATCGGGACGCTGCTGAAGAACACACTGTTCTACGCCGTCGGGGCCTGGCTGTTCGCGCTCGCGGTGGACGTCTTCGCCGCCTACGCGCTGTCCAAACTGCGCCCCGTTTTCGGCAACGTCATCCTGGCGGGCATGCTGGCCACGCTGATGATCCCGCCGATCGTCGTGATGATCCCGGCGTACATCACCGTCACCGACGTTCCGCTCCTCGGCTGGCATCTTCTCAACACGCCCTGGGCGATCTGGTTCCCGGTGGCCGCCAACGGATTCAACGTCTTCCTGCTGAAGCGCTTCTTCGACTCGATCCCGAACGAACTGCTGGAAGCGGCGGAGATCGACGGCGTGCCGCCCTGGCGCGTCCTCGTGTCGATCATCCTGCCGATCTCCCGGCCCATCCTCGGGGTGGTTTCCATTTTCACCGTCGTCGCGGTCTTCAAGGACTTCGTCTGGCCGCTGCTCGTCCTTCCCGACAGCGAGAAGATGACCATCAGCGTGGGCCTGTCCCAGACCGCGGGAGCCGTGACACAGAACCAGATCATGGCCGGGCTCGTGATAGCGAGCGTCCCGATGATCATCGTGTTCTTCTTCTTCCAGCGCAGCATCATGGCGGGCCTGACCGCCGGAAGCCTCAAGGGCTGACCGGGCCCGCACCCGCCACCACCACGAAGCACTCCGCCGCCGGTCCTCCTCCCCGTGCCCCGCACCGGCCGGCGCCGGAGTCCCCTCTGCCCGCGAAAGGACCACCCCGTGGCAGCTGTTCCCTCGTCTCCCTCGTTCCGTGCCGATGACTGGTGGCGCGACGCCGTCATCTACCAGGTGTACCCCCGGAGCTTCGCAGACGGGGACGGAGACGGTGCCGGGGACCTGGCAGGCGTCCGCGCCCGCCTGCCGTACCTCGCCGAACTCGGTGTCGACGCGGTGTGGTTCACGCCCTGGTACCTCTCCCCACTGGTGGACGGCGGCTACGACGTGGCCGACTACCGGACCATCGACCCGGCCTTCGGCACCATCGAGGAGGCCGAGAAACTGATCTCGGAGGCCGCCGACCTCGGCATCCGGACCATCGTCGACATCGTCCCGAACCATGTCTCCGACCAGCACACGTGGTTCCGGGCCGCGCTGGCCGCCGGACCCGGCAGCCCCGAGCGGGAGCTCTTCCACTTCCGGCCCGGCCGCGGCGAGCACGGAGAGATCCCGCCGAACACCTGGCCGTCGCAGTTCTCCGGGATCCCCTGGACCCGGGTTCCGGACGGCGAGTGGTACCTCCACCTGTTCACCCCGGAACAGCCGGACCTCAACTGGGCCCACCCCGCAGTCCACCGCGAGCACGAGGACATCCTGCGGTTCTGGTTCGAGCGCGGTGTGGCCGGGGTGCGCATCGACTCCGCGGCCCTGCCCGCCAAACACCCGGACCTGCCCGACTTCGTCGAGGGCACCGACCCGCACCCCTACATCGACCAGGACGAACTCCACGACATCTACCGCTCCTGGCGCGCGATCGCCGACGAGTACGGCGGTGTGTTCGTCGGCGAGGTGTGGCTCCCCGACGCCGAACGCTTCGCCCGCTACCTGCGCCCCGACGAGCTGCACACCGCGTTCAACTTCAATTTCCTGGCCTGCCCGTGGGACGCCGACCGGCTGCGCCGGACCATCGACGACACCCTCGCCGAACACGCCCCGGTGGGAGCCCCGGCCACCTGGGTCCTGTGCAACCACGACGTGACCCGCACGGTCACCCGCTACGGCCGCGCCGACACCGGGTTCGACTTCGCGGCCAAGGCCTACGGCACCCCCACCGACCTCGCCCTGGGCACCCGGCGGGCCCGCGCCGCCGCCCTGCTCACCCTCGCCCTGCCCGGCTCGGTCTACCTCTACCAGGGCGAGGAGCTCGGCCTCCCCGAGGCCGAGATACCGCTCGACCGCGTCCAGGACCCGATGCACTTCCGCTCGG
This sequence comes from Streptomyces sp. NPDC092952, assembly GCF_044754785.1. Lineage (NCBI taxonomy): Bacteria > Bacillati > Actinomycetota > Actinomycetes > Kitasatosporales > Streptomycetaceae > Streptomyces > Streptomyces sp. NPDC092952. Next base: position 26,517 of record NZ_JBIVPT010000022.1, read on the forward strand.
GCGGCACCGACCCCGGCCGCGACGGGTGCCGGGTGCCACTGCCGTGGGACGCGAGTGCCCCGGCGTACGGCTTCGGCTCGCGCGGCGAACCCTGGCTGCCGCAGCCCGCCGCATGGGCGCGCTACGCCGTCGACCGCCAGGAGGACGACCAGGATTCGATGCTCGCCCTGTACCGCAGGGCGCTGCTGCTGCGCCGGACCCTCCCGGGCTTCGGCGACGGACCGATGACCTGGCTGCCGTCGCCGGACGGGGTGCTGGCCTTCGCGCGCACGGACGGCCTGGTCTGCGTGGTGAACCTTGCCGATCGGCCCACGGATCTCCCGCCCCACGAGCGGCTGGTCCTGGCCAGCGGGCCGCTCGACGAGCAGGGGCGGCTGCCGGGCGACACCTCGGCGTGGCTGCGGATCCAGTCATGACCGAACGCAAAATATGTACAGCATTTGCGCTATTCTTGCGCTCATGACACGACGACTTGCTCAAGTTGCCAAGAAGGTGGGAGTCAGCGAGGCGACGGTCAGCCGTGTCCTCAACGGGAGGCCCGGTGTCTCCCAGGCAACACGGCAGTCCGTCCTCACCGCGCTGGACGTCCTCGGCTACGAACGGCCGACGCAGTTGCGCGGTGAGCGTGCCCGTCTCGTCGGCCTCGTCATACCCGAGCTGCAGAACCCGATCTTCCCCGCGCTCGCGGAGGTGATCGGGGGCGCGCTGGCACAGCGCGGGCTCACCCCCGTGCTGTGCACGCAGACCAAAGGCGGGGCCGCCGAGGCGGACTACGTGGACCTACTGCTCCAGCAGCAGGTCTCCGGAGTGGTCTTCGCCGGCGGCTTCTTCGCGCAGGGCGACGCGCCGCACGGCCACTACCAGTTGCTCGCCGAGCGGAAGATCCCGGTCGTCCTCATCAACGCGATGGCCGAAGGCCTCGACTTCCCGTGCGTCGCGTGCGACGACACCGTCGCCGTCGAGCAGGCATGGCGCCACCTCGCCTCGCTCGGGCACCGGCGCATCGGTCTCGTGCTCGGCCCGCGCGACCACGCCCCGTCGCGCCGCAAGCTGGACGCGGCCCGTGCTCTGGCGCGGGCCGCGGGTACGGAGTTGGCCGACGAGTTCGTCGAGCGGTCGATCTTCTCGCTGGAGGGCGGCCAGGCGGCGGGTACGCGCCTGCTGGAACGCGGGGTGACCGGCGTCGTGTGCGGCAGCGACCCGCTCGCCCTGGGCGTCATCCGGGCAGCGCGCCGGCGCGGGCTCGCCGTCCCCCACGACCTGTCGGTCGTCGGCTTCGACGACTCCTTGTTCATGAACTGCACGGATCCGCCCCTGTCGACGGTGCGGCAGCCCATCGAGGCGATGGGGCGGGCAGCGGTCGACCTGCTGTGCGCCCAGATCCAGGGCGGCGTCCACAATCACCCGGGCGAGCTCCTCTTCGAGCCGGAACTCGTCGTGCGCGGCTCGACCGCCCAGCCGGCCGACGGCTGACGCGAACGGCACCGCCTGGTGCGGACACACGGCGGTGCGCGGAATCGCGGGTGGGCAAGGCTGAAGTCCTGGCGGAGCTTCGGCCGAGCCCACTGCAGCCCCAACCGCACGACCGTCATCGCCGCTGCAATCCTCGCCCAGAGTCACCGTTGGGGAATCCTCAGTGCCGAGGCTGGAGTTGATGTGTCCTGGAGACCGCTGACACGGCGTCGCCCGCCGTCAGCGCCTGCTCCTCATCCTGAGCGTAGCGCCCTGCCGGCCTGTGCGCGCCGCACTACGGCGCCTCCATGAGGACCTCCGTCGCGGTGCTCATGTGCAGCCGACGGGTGTGGTCGACCGTCCGCACCGGCCCGGTGAGCGTGACCCGGGCCGTGAGGCGCGGGTCGGTGCTCGACGCACTCAGCCGTAGTTCGAGATCGCCCGGCTCGACGATCCGGTGGCCGTCGCGGCCCGTGAAGGACGCGAGGTCCGCCGGGACCGTCATCCGCACCCTGGCCGCCCGTCCCGGACCCAGGTCGAGGCGTGCATATCCGATGAGGCGCTGAACGGGCTGGACCACGGAGGCGACGGGGTCGTGCAGATACACCTGGATCACTTCGGTCCCCTCCCGGGCACCGGTGTTGCGGATGGTGCAGGAGAGCGTGAACTCCCCGTCCGTCGAAGCCTGCCCGTGCTCCACGACGAGGTCGCCCCATTCGAAGGCGGTGTACGTCAGACCGTGGCCGAACCCGAACGCCGGGGTCGGGTCGACACTGGAAACGTCGCTGGAGTGGCCCAGCCGGGCCGCCAGGTACGTGGAGGGCTGGGAGCCCGGGTGGCGCGGCACGCTGACGGGCAGCCGGCCGGAGGGTTCGGTGCGGCCGCTGAGCACCGAGGCGATGGCCCTCGTTCCCTCCTCGCCGAGGAAGAACGACTGCACGATCGCGGCTGCCTCGTCCGCCGCCCGTCCGAGGGCGTAGGGACGTCCGGCGAGCAGGGTGACGACGACGGGGGTGCCCGTGTCGAGGAGGGTGTCGAGCAGATGCTGCTGGACGCCGGGGAGCGCCAGGTCCTCCGCGTCGCAGCCCTCCCCGCTCGTGCCGCGCCCGAAGAGACCGGCCCGGTCGCCGAGTGCGACGATCACGAGGTCGGCGCTCCTGGCCAGTTCGGCGGCCTCGCCGAACCCGCCGGTGTCCGGGCCGTCGATGTCCGCGCCCCGCGTGGTGACGATCTCGCTGTGGGGGAACTCGGCCGCGCACGCCTCGCGCAGGGTGGGCAGTTCGATGCCGAGCGGGGTCCCGGGGTGCTGGCCCCCGACGTGGACGGGAAAGGCGTAGCAGCCGAGGACGGCCGTCGGGGTGTCGGCGTTGGGCCCGATGAGTGCGATCCGGGCAGGGGCTCCGGCGGCCGCGTCCGCCGCCAGGGGCAGGGTGCCGTCGTTGCGCAGGAGCACGACGGCCTGTTCGGCGACGCGGCGGGCGAGTGCGCGGTTCCCGTCGGTGTCGAGACGGACGGTCCCGCGCAGCGCCTCCGAGTTCCCGTCCGCCGAGCGGTCCGTGCCGGAGGCCGCGGCGAGCACCGGCGGCACCGGCCTCCAGTCCGCGTCCAGCAGCCCCAACTGGGCTTTCTGGACGAGGACTCGGCGTACCGCGCGATCCACCAGCGCCTCCGGTACGGCGCCCTCGGCGATCGCGTCGGTCAGCGGGGCGCCGAACGTCCTGACGGTCGGCAGCTCCACGTCCACACCGGCCCCGAGTGCGGTGCCGGCCGCATCCCCGAAGGTCCCCGCCACACCGTGCAGCGTCTTCAGGAACGCGATGCCGAAGTAGTCCGCGACAACGGTCCCGCCGAAGCCCCAGGTGTCGCGGAGCAGACCGGTGAGCAGCGGCCGGTCGGCCGCGGAGGGGATGCCGTCCGTGTCGGTGTAGGCGTGCATGACGGACCGTACGCCGCTCTCGCGTACGGCCATCTCGAACGGGGGCAGGATGATGTCGGCCCTCTCCCTCGCCCCCATGCCGACGGGGGCGAGGTTGCGGCCGGCCCGTGAGGCGGAGTACCCGGCGAAATGCTTGAGTGTGGCGACGACCCCGGCCGACTCCAGTCCTCGCACGTAGGCGGTGGCGACTGTCCCCACCAGGTACGGGTCCTCGCCGATCGTCTCCTCGACGCGGCCCCAGCGCGCGTCGCGTACCACGTCGAGGACGGGGGCGAGCCCTTGGTGCACGCCGACGGAGCGCATGTCACGGCCGATCGCGGCGGCCATCTCACGAATCAGCTCCGGATGGAAGGTGGCGCCCCAGGACAGCGGCACCGGGTAAGCGGTCGCGCCCCAGGTGGCGAAGCCCGCGAGGCACTCCTCGTGGGCGATCGCCGGTATGCCGAACCGGTTCGCCCCGGCGATGCGCTCCTGGGTGCGCGACAACGAGAGGGCGCCCACGGCCGGGTCGACCGGGGCCGTTCCGAACGGGCGGGTCAGCTGGCCGAGGCCGTGCGGGAGAAGGTCGTCGAGGGCGACGGCCTCCTCCATGTCGTGCTGGAACGGCGCGACTTCGGCACCTTCGTCGGACGCGCCCACCCAGACGCCGAAGAGCTGGGCGACCTTCTCCCGGAGGGTCATGGCGGCGATCAGGGCGTCGGCCCTGGCCTCGGGAGCGAGGGCGGCATCGCGCCAGGGCCCGGTGAGGTGGTTCGGGGCGCCGGTCACCGGCGCCCCGGTTCCGGTGGTCCCGGCGGGTGTCCGCGCGCCGGCGTTGTCGATGTTGGCGGTCACTTTCCTCCCACTCCCATCAGCCCTTGCACCAGGGCACGACGTGCGAACAGATAGACGATCAGGATGGGGAGCATGGACAGGACGACGGCGGCGAGCAGCCCCGGGGTGTCGACTCCGTGTTCCGTCTGGAAGTCGTAGAGTCCCAAGGTGATCACCTTGGTCTGCGCCGACTGCGTCAGTACGAGGGGGAAGAGGAAGCCGTTCCACGCCTGGAGCGCGGAGAAGACGACGATCGTCGAGATCCCGCTCCTGGACAGCGGCAGCACCAGCTGGAAGAAGACCCGCCGGGACGAGGCGCCGTCCATGGTCATCGCCTCGTACAGATCGGGGGTGATGTCCCGCATCACGCCTGTCAGGATCAACGCGCACACCGGCATGGCGAAGGCTGCCGTCGGCAGGATGACGCCGATCAGGTTGTCGTAGAGACCGGCCTCGCTGATGACGAAGAACATCGGGACGATGACCGCCTGCGAGGGGATCGCCAGGCCCAGGAGGAACAGCCGGAAGACCGTGGTGGTTGCGCGGCCCTGGCTCCTGACGATGGTGTACGCCAGCGGCGGGACGAGGAGCAGGACGATGCCCACCACGCACACGGTGACGATGACGGTGTTGAGGAAGTACTGCGCGAAGCCGCTGTTGAGGTCGTCGACGTAGTTGTCGAGCGTGAAGTGCCCGGGGAAGGACAGCGGGCCGTTCGCCGCGTAGTCGGGGCGTGTCTGGAACGTGGCGACGAGCATCACGTACAGCGGGAGCCCCACCACGAGGAGCCAGACCAGCGAGCCGAAGCCGGCGGAGTAGTTGGGACGGTTCTTCCTCACAGTCCCTCCATGGTGCTGCGCATCCTGTCGTAACCCGAGAGCCGCACCATGATCAGCGAGATGACCGTGGAGACGAGGACCAGCAGGAGAGCCATGGTGGACGCCGCTCCGTAGTCGAAGCTCTTGAACGCCTTCTGGTACATGTAGTACGCACTGATGGTGGTGTCGCTCCCCGGTCCGCCCTGGGTCAGGATGAGCACGGTGTCGAAGGTCGTGAGTCCGCCGACCACCATCAGGATCACCGAGGTGATGATCGAGTTGCGCAGCTGCGGCAGCGTGATGTGGAAGAACTGCCGTACCGTGCCCGCGCCGTCGATCTGCGCCGCCTGGTAGAGGACCGGCGGCACCGCACGTGCCGCGCCCTGGTAGATCAGCGTGTGCAGTGGGGTGAACTGCCAGGTGCTGACGAAGACCAGGACGCCGATCGCGGTGGCCTGCTTCCCGAACAGGTTGCCGTCGCCGAACAGCCATGTGGCTTGAGCGGGCACACCGAGGTTGGGGTCCAGGACGGCGCGCCACAGCACGGACACCGCCGCGACGGACAGCAGCATCGGGACGAAGTAGATGGCGGACAGGAAGGCCCGGTTGCGCTGGTGCCCCGCCGCCCAGACCCCGAGCAGGATGCTCAGCGGGGTCTGGACGGCGGCCCCGAGCACGGTGAGCAGGACGCTCAGCCACAGGCTCTTGATCACGACGGGGTCGTCGAGAAGCGTCTTCCAGTTGTCGAGACCCACGAACTCCGGGTCGCTCAGACCGTCCCAGCCGGCGAAGGAGAGTACGGCGACCATGAGGAGCGGGACGATGGCGAAGAAGCCGAAGAAGACGGCGGCGGGGACCGCCCAGAGGAATCCCGGGCGGCTCGCTCCGCTCCCGGAAGAGCGGGCTCTCCTGCCCGTGTCGCCGTCAGCGGGGGGAGGTGCGGTTCGGGTCATGTCATCTGTTCCGGGTCCGGATCTCGGTGGGCTCACGAGGTCGGCAGCGCCTGCATGGCCTTGATGAACGCGTTCTCGTCCATCGAGCCGTTGAAGAACTGCTGGAGGGACTGGTACATCGTGGTGGCCGCCGACTGGGGGTACGCCTGGTCCCAGGAGAGCTGGAACGCCGGGGCCGCCTTGACCAGGTCGTACTGGAACTTCGCGAACCCGGGGCTGGCGGCGGCGTCCAGGAAGCCTTCGGTGTTGGTCGTGGTCGGCAGGTTGCCGACGGCGAGCTGCGCCTTGACGAACTGTTCCGAGTACATGAGCTTCAGGAACGCGGCGACCGCCTGCGGGTGCTTCGTCTTCTTCAGCACGGAGTAGAAGTTGTTGGTGTTGCCGACGACGTTCGCCCGGTCGCCCTTGCCGCCTTCGACGGAGGGGAAGGCGCTGTATCCGAGGTCGCTCTTCGCGAACTCGGGGTATGTGTCCTGCTGCGTCGAGTACTCCCACGAGCCCATCAGCTCGAAGCCGGCCCTGCCGGTCGCCAGGAGTGTGGCGGAACCCTGGTCGGTGAACTTCACCGAATCGAAGTTGGTGCCGAAGGCTCCGGCGTCCACCAGTTCCTTGATCCTGCTCAGGGCCTTCCGGCTGTCCGGGCTCGCCCAGGCGTCCCGGTCGCCGCCCAGGGCCTTCCGGATGAGCTCCGGGCCGGCGATGCGGTCGTACAGGTACTCGAACCACATCAGCGTCGGCCACCGGTCGCCTCCGCCCAGGGCGATCGGGGTGACACCTACGGCCTTCAGCGCCTTGACCGCCGCCAGCAGGTCGTCCCAGGTCTTCGGGGGTTCGAGGCCCGCCTTCCTGAGGACCTTGCCGTTGTTGAACAGCAGCACGGGCTGCGTACCGCGCATGGGTATTCCGTAGGACGTGCCGTCGACCACGGTGCTGTCGAACACGGACGGCAGGAACTTCGCCTTGAGGTCGGGATCCTTGGCGATGAAGGGGTCCAGCGGGAGCAGCAGGCCGGCGTCGACGAACGGCCTGATGCTGCCGCCTCCCCAGTTGAAGAAGACGTCCGGCGCCTGCTTGCTGTTGATGATCGTCTGCAGCTTGGCCTGGTAGTCGGCGCCCGGCACCGTGTCCAGGACCGCCTTCACCTTCGACGTCTTGTTGAAGGTGGCGACGATCTCCTTCTCCACCTTGTTCGCCGCATCGCCGTAGACCAGGACGTGGATGGTGTCGTCGCCGGCCGCATCGGAGTCTCCTCCGCATCCGGAAAGGGACAACGCCAGGGAAAGCACGGCACCGCCGACGGCAACGGTCCGCGAGAACCGTGCACGTTGCTTCATCGATACACCTCTCGAAACTATTTCGGAACAGCGATCGAAACTTCCTGGGTCGGGACGCTAGAACTCCCCGTCTCAAGGGGTCAACCCTCAGTCATCGCGTTATCAAAGCGTTACGCCTGGGCGGCAGTTGCCTTGTGCCCTATGCTCCTCGCCATGCGCGATGACGAGAAAATGGGCCGCATCACCCTGGCTCAAGTGGCCGAGCGGGCCGGCGTCTCCATTTCGACAGTTTCGAAGGTCCTCAACGGACGTCAGGACGTGGCGACCCCCACGAGGGTCAAGGTGGAGCGTCTCCTGGAGGCCCACGCGTACCGACGCACCACCCGGTCGGCCAGCGAGGCGCCGCTCATCGAGATCGTCTTCCACGAGCTGGAGAGCATCTGGGCGATGGAGCTGATCCGGGGAGTGGAGAACGTCGCCAAGGCCCACGGCGCCGGCGTCGTCCTCACCGAAAGCGGAACCCGTCACTCGCCCAGCCCCGATTGGATGGAGGCGATGCTCCAGCGGCGGCCGCTCGGTGTCGTCCTTGTCTTCTCCGCCCTGCCCGGCGAAGTGAAACAGAAGCTCAGGGCTCGTTCGATCCCGTTCGTCATCATCGACCCGGCAGGCGACCCCGACCCCGACGTCCCCTCGGTCGGCTCCGCCAACTGGAACGGCGGACTGGCCGCCACCCGCCACCTCATCGAGTGCGGGCACCAGCGCATCGGGGTCATCACCGGACCCGAGGACATGCTCTGCTCCCGCGCCCGGCTCGACGGCTACCGGTCGGCGATGACCATGGCAGGGCTGGAGGTGGACCCCGGACTCATCCTGTTCGGCGACTTCCATGTGGAGGGCGGATACGACCGCGCCACCGAGATGCTGTCCCGCCCCCAGCCGCCCACCGCGATCTTCGCGGGCAGCGATCTCCAGGCGCTCGGCGTACTGGAAGCCGCCCGGGTGCACGGCCTGCGCGTCCCCCACGACCTCTCGGTGGTCGGCTATGACGACGTGTCCATCGCCCGCTGGGCCAGCCCGGCCCTGACCACGGTCCACCAGCCGCTGCGCCAGATGGCGGAGGAGGCCGCGCAGATGCTGATGCGGCTACGGGCCCAGGAACCGGTGTCCACGCGGCTGGAGCTGGCCACGAGCCTGGTCGTACGCAAGAGCACGGCGCCACCGCCCGGGAGCTGAGCACTGCGCGGGGCCATGGCCCGTGCCGGTGAAGCGCCGCAGTCCGCGGGCGGGTGGGGGCAGCGTTCCACGGCTCGTGCCGCCCGGAGCGACGGGCAGCTCATCGGCTGCCCGTCCGCACGCGGATGTGCCGGGTCCGTGCACCCGTCCCGCCCTGGCCGGCAGGTCAGCCGGTGGGGAACGAATCGGGGGTGCTGATGCGGTTCTTGAGCAGCGCCCCCGACTCGGTCAGCACCCCGCTGCCGCTGTAGTCGCCGCCGTTGCAGGTGCCCGGCCTGAAGGCCGCGCTGCTCTCGTCCGCGTCGGAGTAGGTCCAGTTCGCGTAGCCGATCCTCAGCTGATCCAGCAGGTCCAGCCAGGCCGTCGTGCTCGCCTGGTCCATCGCTCCCCCACCGGTGGCGCTCACCGTGCCGAACTCGGTCACGAACAGTGGCAGTTGGGAGGCCGCGCGGCTCAGCGTGGCGCGGTAGGGGTCCTTGTGACTGGCGGCGTAGAAGTGGAAGGCGTACATGATGTTGTCCGCTCGGACGGGGTTGTCGACGACCTCGTTCTCGTTGGAGCCGTCCGAGGTGCCCAGTGAGGACCAGCCGCGGGTGCCGACGACGATGACGGCATCCGGGTCCGCGGCCCGGATCACCGGGATGACCTGCTCGGCGTAGTCCTTGATGGCCGTCCAGCCCACTCCGTTGGGCTCGTTGGCGATCTCGTAGATCACGTTCTTCTTGTCGGCGTTGCGGGCCGCGACGGATGCGAAGAACGTCTTGGCCCGGTCGAGGTTGTAGTTCGGATCGCCCGGCGTCAGGATGTGGAAGTCGACCATGGCGTACATGCCGCGCGCCTCGGCCATGTCGACGAGGCCGTTCACCCGGCCGGTGAAGCCCGCCGGGTCGGTCTCGTAGCCGCCTTCCTGGACGTACATGGCCACACGCAGCAGGTCCGCTTTCCAGTCCTGTGCCAGGGCGTCCAGGGATGCGGCGTTGTAGCACTTGCCGAACCACTGAATGCCGTGGGTGCTCATGCCCCGCAGCTGGACGGGGCGGTCGTACTGGTTGCACAGGTGCACGCCGCAGACGTGGAGCTTCCCGTTGATGTCCACGGGGGTTCCGGTGCCCGGTGCGGGCGGGTCGACGGGCGGGGGCTCCTCCACGGAGCCCGTACAGGCGACACCGTTGGCCATGTGGTCGGCCCTGCATCCGGCGACGGCCACCGCCTGGGGGCCGAACAGGGCCGTCAGGCCCAGGACCATCGCGCAGGTGGTCAGTAGGGTCAGAAACCGGTTCACAGCGATTCTCCTCGTGTGCGGTAGGACGGGCCGGCCACTCATCGTCGTCATGCCGTCCCGCAGGCCCTGCCGTTCAGCCTGAAGACCTGGGGGTCGTGCACGAGACCGGTGGACCGGCCGCTGAAGCCGAACCGCACCGTGTCGCCGGGCGCGAGGGCGGCGTTCCGGCTCAGGGCCTCGGCGGTGACCCGCGGGCCGGTCCGTCCGATGTCGGCGCCCCAGGCGTCGGTCACCTGCTGCTGGTCGGCGAACGTCCAGTCGAGCCGCCAGGGCCGGACCGTGCGGTCGCCGGTGTTCTTCAGCGCGACATGGGTGGTGAAGCCGTTGCTCCAGCGCTGCGAGGTGTAGGTCACCTCGCACTGTCCCTTCGCGGGCCCGCCATCGCCCAGATCGTCCACGAAGGACGCGACCCAGGCGAGCGGGGCGTTCCAGTTGACGGTGATCTCGTTCGTGGCCCAGGACTCGATGTCGTCGATGTAACACATCGCCGGTGCACAGCCCTTCAGCTTGGCCTGCGCGACCGGGTCCTCGATGGATGCGTTCGGACCGCCGGCCAGGGATCCCGGTGCCGGATGCGGCAGGGCGGGGTCGAGCTGGTTGGCCCAGAACCGGTGGTGCTGATTGCGCGAGTCCCGCTCTCCGTACCCGGTGACATAGGACTGGTTCAGCGCGTTGCGGCCCAGAAGGTAGTCGAGTCCGCGCAGTGCGGCGTCACGGTAGGCCGTCCTGCCGGTCAGGTCGTACGCCGAGCCCAGGACGACCATGTTGTTGGCGACCTGGCTGTTCGATCCCCATACGTAGTGCCCGTCGTCGGGGGCATACGGAAGGCCGTACGCGGCCCTGTCCGAGTCGGCCGCGTATCCGTCGGCGGCTTCGGTCACCATGCGGCGTACCGTGGCGAGCTCTTCGGCGGGCAGCTTGCCGGGCACGCTCGCGAGGTTCAGGGCGCCGAGCCCGGCGACCGATCCCCAGGACATGCCGCCGCGCGGGAAGACCGCGCCGGTGTCGCCGTGCAGCGGGGAGCGGAGGAGTTCCTGGCGGTAACCGTCCTCGCCGGTGGTGAGAAAGAGCTCCGCCGCCGCCCAGTAGAACTCGTCCCGTACGTCGTCGTCGTTGTAGGCGCCGCCGCCCGTGGCGTCCTGCGGATCGGCGAGGACGTCCGGATGGGCCTTGGCCGCTGTCCACGCGGAGCGCGCGGCCGCCCGGCACCGCGCGGCGAAGTCCGCGTCGTAGACCTGGAAGAGGCGGGCGCACTGGGCCGCGGTGGCCGCCAGGTTGAGGGTGGCCGCCGTGGTCGGCGGATGCAGTTCCCGGGGCTGGGGGTCACGGTCCGGCCTGAGCGGCAGTCCGGTCCACGCCCTGTCGTGCAGTTTGTGGTGGGCCATGCCCGCGAGCGGCTCTCCTGCGGGCACCTGCATCCGCATGAGGAAGTCCAGCTCCCAGCGTGCCTCGTCCAGGATGTCGGGGATGGCGTTCCCGTGTTCGGGCAGCCGGAGTTCGCCGTCACCGAGCGGCTCGGCGTCGGCGCTCTCCTCGTACAGGGTCCGCTCGAAGACGGACATCAACTGGGCGACCGATATACCGCCGTTGACCACGTACTTGCCGTGGTCACCGGCGTCGTACCAGCCCCCCGAGGCGTCAAGGCGGTAGTCGCACACGCCCGGTTGGCACGGTACGTCGCTGTCGCCCTGGTTGGGGCTCACACCGAGATGGCCGGCCGGCCGCGCGTACCGCTCGCCCACGATGTCCGCGTCGATCTCGATGCCGCTGCGGTTGTGGTAGAAGTACGCGAGCGCGTCGGTGCGCAGCGGCGCGTAGAGATCGTCGCCGATGGCGAACGGCTCGCTCTTCTCCCCCGCGACCGTGACGGTGTAGCCCTCCCCCGGGGTCGTCACCGCGCTGAAGTCGAAGGTGTGTACGTTCTGCCGTGAGCTGGTGTCCACGCCCGCCGGAGCGGTGGTGCCCTCGGCCACCCGTGTCCCGGCGGCCGAGTCGAGTGTCCAGGGCAGCGGGTCGGTCCGGTCGGTGACGACGGTGCCGGACTTGGGGCCGTGCGTGAGGTATCCGACCTGGTTGATCCGGACCGGGGATCCGGTGTCCGGTTCGTACGGTGGCGGCGCGGTCCCGCCGCGCAGCGATACGTCGTCGACGCAGAAGGTGAATGCCTCGGCGCTGCCCCCGATCTGGAAGACGAGTTGCGCCGCGTCGTGGTCGGCTCCGGCCTTGAAGGTCTCCGTGACGCGTTCGGCGGTCGCCCCGACCGGCTGTGCGGTGGCGAGTTCCGTGGTCCATGGTTCGGTCTCCATCTGCACGTTGGTGCGGATGGTGACCGGCACGGTGGACGTCGCCGTATAACTCAGGGTGTATCCCTCGCCGGCTGTGAGGGCGAGCCGGTTCTGCCCGACGATGACGTCCCACGCGTTGGCCGTGCCCCCGGGGACGTCGGCACAGAGGCGTCCGTCCGAGACGGTGACGGGGCTGTTGGCCGTCGACCACCAGGGGGCGGTACCCGCGGAGAAGTCCCCGTTGACGATGAGCTCGGGTGCCTCGTCGGGGGGCTGGGCCGCACCGACGGGTGCCGTGAGGATGCCCGCCAGCAGCCCCGCGGTGGCTGCGGCACCCATCAACACGCTGACGCGTCTGGGGCGGTCCGGTCGGCGGAACGTACGGGACGGGCGGGGGGCGATTGACTGATGTCTCGGCACGCCGAAGTCCTTACGGGAGGGGCCGGAGCAAGCGGCGACTGGGGCAGCGGCTCGCGTCCGGCGGGGTACGGACAGGAGTGGGAGCGCTCCCACCAACTTCGGGGGCGCAGGACGTGACGTCAAGCGGTTGGACAGAATCCGCGACTGCACCGGACTCGCGGTCGACCGATGAACGAGAGCGGCCGGATCACGGTGCACCCGCCGCCAGAGCAGCCGGTGCGACCGGGCGGCGGGCGACCTCGGGAACGCGGCCGGTGACACGGGTCGGCGTGACGCGCCCGCGTGCCCCGCATCGGACCGGCACCCCCATCCGGCGCCGCACACGGCCACAGCCTCCGGAACCCGATGACCGCGGCGACCGCGCCCCGCACCCTCGCCGCCCGCTCGACGCATCTCCCGCGATGGGTTGTCAGGAGCACGGCAACACTTCTACAGTCCGTCATACTAACGGGTGGGAGCGCTCCCATAGTTGAACCGTCGGGCGCTGCGCCGCACCGCGCAGCGCCGCACGCCCCGGTCCGCGGATCGTCGACTCCTGCGGTACGACATCCGGCCCCTCCTCTGCGAACCGGCCGGGCTCCGGCCGGTTCGCCTCCGGTGGGACCGACGGCCACGGCGATCCCACCCGCCGCGCTCACCCGGACCAGCCCGCTCCTCGCCCCCATCACCCCAGGCTCCTCGCCCGGCAGCGACCGCAGGAGAGAAAGCACACCCGGAAGTCCATCCCCACACAGGCACAGGAGACCTCATGGCCCGACGCAAGAAACTGTTCGCCTCCCTGGCGACGGCGCTCGCCACACTGCTCGGCGGAATCGGACTGACACTGATGGGCCAGGGCAACGCGCAGGCGCACGGCGTCACGATGACCCCGGGATCGCGCACCTACCTCTGCATGCTGGACGCCAGGACCGACACCGGCGCTCTGGACCCGACGAACCCGGCGTGCAGGGCCGCGCTCGACGAGAGCGGCGCGACGGCGCTGTACAACTGGTTCGCCGTGCTCGACTCCAACGCGGGCGGACGAGGGGCGGGTTACGTCCCGGACGGAAAGCTGTGCAGTGCCGGTGACCGGTCACCGTACAACTTCACCGCTTACAACGCCCCGCGCTCCGACTGGCCCCGGACACACCTGACGTCCGGGAAGACGATCCAGGTCAAGCACAGCAACTGGGCGGCGCACCCGGGCTCCTTCCGGGTGTACCTGTCCAAGCCCGGTTACTCGCCCAGCAGCGAGCTGGGCTGGGACGACCTGGAACTGATCCAGACCGTCACCGACCCGCCGCAGGCAGGCGGGCCCGGGACGGAGGGCGGCCACTACTACTGGGACATGAACCTGCCCTCGGGTCGCTCGGGTGACGCGGTCATGTTCATACAGTGGGTGCGCTCGGACAGCCAGGAGAACTTCTTCTCCTGCTCCGACATCGTCTTCGACGGCGGCAACGGCGAGGTGACCGGCATCCGCGGCTCGGGCGGCACTCCGAATCCGACGCCCACCCCGACGCCCACCGACCCGCACACCGGGTGCATGGCCTCCTACAGCGTGACCAGCTCCTGGAGCGGCGGTTTCCAGGGTTCCGTCGAGGTCATGAACCATGGCACAACGGCACGTGAGGGCTGGGCCGTGCAATGGAAACCCGGCGTGGGCACCCAGGTCAGCAGCGTGTGGAACGGTGCGCCGACCACAGCACCCGATGGCACGCTCACGGTCAGGAACCTCGACCACAACCGCACCATCGAACCGGAAGGCAGCGTCACCTTCGGGTTCACGGCGACATCGACCGGCAACGACTTCCCGGTCGGCTCGATCGGCTGCGTCGCCCCGTAGCCGCCGATGAGCGCGGCGCCGGTTCCCGCGGTGCGCGGGAACCGGCCTCCGCCGTGCGTGAGACGCACGTAAACCCTCGTCGCCCATCGGGCCTTCACCGACGTGTACCGAGCCTGTTGTGGATCGGGAAGAAGGTCGGCGGCGCGGGGCGAGGGCCCCGGCCGCCACAGGAGTCGGTCGTATGCGCCACCCGCGTCGGGATCCCCACACTGATGGAGGAACCGCAGGTCGCAGGGGTCGATGGCCATGGTCCGGTCGGGGCGGTCCCGGGTTGTCCCGGGTACGCGGACGCAGCGACTCGGCGCGTTCGCCGCATCGATCAAGGGGCGAAGTGACAAGCGGCTCCAACGATCGGCGCGCCGGTGAACGGCGTGAACGCGTCTCGCGCGTGTCCCTGCCCGCTCCGAAACATTTTCGGGAACCGAGCCCGAAACGCCACACGCCACACCGACCGATGACCGACGACCGATTCGCATCACGCTTGACGCCGGAGCGGAGCCCGCACGCGCACGCCCGAGAAATCGGCTACCGCACCGGGGTTCACCATGCGACACAGCCCGGTTTCGAAACTTTCGAACCAAGGTCAGAAAGTTTTTCTAACGAGAGTATTGACGATGTGCTGTCAGCCCCTCAATCATTCCTGTCTGGGCAGCCGACCGCACCGACACTCCGATCGCACCGGTCTCGGGGAGTCCGTGCCGCACGACAGATCCGCGCACCAGAGCACCCGCGCCACCTGTTTCGTCCGTCCCGGTGAGGTTCACACCAGCGCATCCTGACTCTTCGCACAGTTGGAGAGGTACGCGACGCCGCTTGGTGCTCCCCGGCTGAGCCTCGATGGAGTACCCCGTGCCCACGTCGAGAACCGTCCGCTCCCATGCCATGACCGCGGTGTTCGGTGATGCGGTGCTGCCCGGGACCCGGCCCGCCCCGTCCGCCGACCGGGCGCGAACGGGGCAACCCCTGCCGGCCCTTCAGTGATTTCTACCTCGGAGGCACAGTCATGGGCTCGTATCCCCTCCCCAGACCCCCTGTCCGCCTGACGATCCGCAGCCTGCTGCTGACACTGGTCGTCGGCGTCCTCGGTGTGGTCACCACCTTGGCGGCCCCGTCGGCCTCGCACGCCGCCGAGAGCACGCTCGGCGCCGCGGCGGCACAGAGCGGACGGTACTTCGGCGCTGCCATCGCGTCGGGCAAGCTGGGCGACTCGGCGTACACGACGATCGCCGGCCGTGAGTTCAACTCGGTGACGGCCGAGAACGAGATGAAGATCGACGCCACCGAACCGCAGCAGGGCCGGTTCGACTTCACCGCCGCCGACCGCGTCTACAACTGGGCGGTGCAGAACGGCAAGCAGGTGCGCGGCCACACCCTGGCCTGGCACTCCCAGCAGCCCGGCTGGATGCAGAACCTCAGCGGCAGCGCACTGCGCCAGGCGATGAATGACCACATCAACGGCGTGATGGCCCATTACAAGGGCAAGATGGCCCAGTGGGACGTAGTGAACGAGGCATTCGCCGACGGCAGCTCGGGGGCCCGACGGGACTCCAACCTCCAGCGCTCCGGAAACGACTGGATCGAGGTGGCCTTCCGCACCGCGCGCGCCGCCGACCCGGCGGCCAAGCTCTGCTACAACGACTACAACGTCGAGGACTGGACCTGGGCCAAGACCCAGGCCGTGTACGCCATGGTCCGGGACTTCAAGCAGCGCGGTGTGCCGATCGACTGCGTCGGCTTCCAGTCGCACTTCAACAGCGGCAGTCCCTACAACAGCAACTTCCGCACCACCCTTCAGAACTTCGCCGCCCTCGGCGTCGACGTGGCCATCACCGAACTCGACGTCCAGGGCGCCCCCGCCTCGACCTACGCCGGCGTGACCAACGACTGCCTGGCCGTCCCGCGCTGCCTCGGCATCACCGTCTGGGGCGTGCGCGACAGCGACTCCTGGCGATCGGAACAGACGCCGCTGCTGTTCAACAACGACGGCAGCAAGAAACCCGCCTACGCCTCCGTCCTCAGCGCACTCAACGGCGGCTCGTCCACACCCCCGTCCGGTTCCGGAGAGATCAGGGGCGTCGGTTCGGGCCGGTGCCTGGACGTGCCGAACTCCGGAACCACCGACGGCACGCAGTTGCAGCTGTGGAGCTGCAACGGCAACACCAACCAACAGTGGGTTTCCACTGCCGGAGGCGAGCTCCAGGTCTACGGCAACAAGTGCCTGGATGCCGCCGGTACCGGCAACGGGGCCAAGGTCCAGATCTACAGCTGCTGGGGCGGCGACAACCAGAAGTGGCGCCTCGCCTCGGACGGCTCCATCGTCGGCGTCCAGTCCGGCCTCTGCCTCGACGCCGTCGGCAACGGCACCGGCGATGGCACCCTGATCCAGCTCTACTCCTGCTCGAACAGCAGCAACCAACGCTGGACCCGCACCTGACGGGACCTGCCACCAGCGAAAGGGCGGCACCGTGAGAGCCGGCAGTGCGGCTTCTTCCGCCCCTCCAGGAAGGCAACGCTGATGGCCCCGGGTCGCCGCCGTGGTGGCGGCGGCCCGGGCGACCCGGACCGGGTACGGACCAACTCGGCTCCGCAGTAGTACTGGAAGAGCACTCGGATGCTCTGGCCGGCCCGGCGCGCCACCGTACGGGTCCGCAAGGCGAGCGTGAGCGAGCCGCCGACGGGTCGTACCAGCTCACACGTTCGGAAACACATAAGCCACCCACGTACAAGCGCGGCCGCAAAATCGGGCCAGTTCGCCGGAGCGGGCCACGCCCTGCCCGAGGCCGGGTGAATCCTGCCGGGCGCCGGATTCTCCCCGGCCGGCGCCGTCACGCGCTTCCCCTGACGGGCAGGAACCTGAGGCCGGGCCGTATTCGGAGCGGCGGACTCCTGGGCTCGTGCCGGCTTCCGCCCATCTGTGGCGGACGGCGCGGCGACGGTTGGAGAACGGCCAGAACCCGGACGGGGCCACGGTCCGGGATGAGTAACGTTCGCCTGAAGCGGAGTCGTTGCCACGGGGGCGAGGTGAGGGCGGTGAGCGGCATTGTTGTCCATCTGCCGCATACGGACGGTGCCGGCGGAGGAACATCACGGGATGCCCCGGTGACCCTGCGGCTCGGCCCAGGAGAAGTGGCCCGGTTCGGGCGGGGGTCGGCGGCGGTCCCGGTGGAGCTGCGCCTCGATGACGCGGCGGTCTCCCGGCTGGCGGGTGAGATCCGGGTGGCCGACGACCACTGGCTGCTCAGCAACCACAGCACGACGCAGAGCTATCTGGTGGAGAACCCGGAGGGGGCCGGTGAGTATTTGCGTGTGCCGCCGCGCCGACTCGGCGCCCCCATCCCCTTCGAGTTCTCCCGGGTCGTGCTGCCCACCCGGCGCGGCGCTGTCGTCTCCTTCCAAGTGTTCGCCCCCGACCATGTCTATCTGGACCCCGATGGTCCGCACCCCGGCAGCGCCGCGGACCCCTGGGGCAGCCGTACGGTCATGGCGTACTCGCTGGACGAGACGGCCCTCTACTTCCTGGTGCTGGTCGCACTCTGCGAACCGCGGCTGCGTGACGAGTCGCCGGTCGCCGTGCCGACGACCCCGCAGATCGTCGAGCGGCTCGGCAGCCACCCCGCGGCGGGCGGCCGGTTAACGGCGCGGGCGGTCAGCGCGCACATCGACTACCTCGCCGAGGAGAAGATGCGGATCGAGGCCCCGCCCGACCGCACTGGGTCGGGCGCCCGCCGCAATGGGAAGCGGGAGGCCCTGGTCGGGGTGGCGCTGCGGTTCGGGATGGTGCGGGAGGAGCACTTGGCGCTGCTGCCTTCCCGTACGCCGGCACCCGCGCATCCGGCCGAAGGCGGCAGACGTTGAGGCACGAGTACGAGTACCGGTACGACGGAGGCAGGCAACTGGCGGCGGGACGCGGCCGTGGCGATGCCTCGGGAAGCGACCACCGTACCGAGCTTCTGCCGCGCGGCTACCGCATCGGTCCGTACGAGGTCGCCGAACCGATCGGGACCGGCGGCTGGTCGACCGTGTACGCGGGCCGCCTCCCGGACCGCCTTCCTGGAGACGGGGCGGGGACGGGAGGCGTCGCGCTGAAAGTGCTGCCGACCGCCGGGCTGGCCCCGCGCCAGGCCCGCGGGGTCGCGGACGCCGCCCGCCGGGAGGTCGAGCTCGGCCGCCGGGTCGGCCACCCCCGGCTGGTCCGCCTTCTCGATTCCGTGGTGATCGCCGACCCGGACCTGCGGTTCCTGGACGGTGCGATCGTGCTGGTGATGGAACGTGCCGAGTGCAGTCTGCGGGACCTGTTCCGCGAGAGGGTCACGGAGGGGGACGCGGTCCGGCTGCTCACCGGGATCTGCGAGGGCCTGGCCCATCTGCACGGCAGCGGCTGGGTGCACAGCGACCTCAAACCGGAGAACATCCTGCTGGACTCCGACGGCTCGCCGAAGCTCTCGGACTTCGGTCTCGCCACCGAACTGACCGGCACCGCCGGGACCCACGGCTATGCGCCCCCGATGGGCACCCTGGACTACCTCCCGCCCGAACGCTGGCAGGCGCCGCTCGGCGATCACGGGGTGAAGGTCCGGCCCAGCTCCGACATCTGGGCCCTGGGCATCCTGGTGCACGAGATGTTCGCGTCCGGCGCCTCGCCGTTTCACGGTGCGACGCCGATGGCGCGCGGCGCGGCGGTGCAGGAGTACGCGAGCGGGCGCGCGCGGCTGCGGATCGACGGTGCGCTGCCGCCGTTCTGGCGGGACCTGGTCGCCGACTGTCTGGCCCCCACCCACACGGACCGCGCCGGACACACCGCCGAGAGTCTGCTGGAGCGGATCGCCGCGCGGTCGCCCTCTCCTCGACCGGTGCGCCGCTTTCGGGGGCCCCGCGCGCTGCTGGTGACCGCCGCGGTGTGCGCGATGGCCACGACCGTCTGGTCCCACACCGTGGGTGCCGTTCCCGGAGCCGGCGGTGAACCACCCGGCAGAATAAGGGTGTTCAACGCCGACAGCGACTGCCAGGACCTCGCGAGCCGCAGCCGGCAGTGCAGTCTCGGTCTGGCGATCAACCCCCTTCTGCCCTACACCGCCGACAACGTCGTCCCTACCCGGGTGTGGCAGGGCGCCGTCCTCGGCGTCGAATGCCGTCTGGCCCAAGGCATCCCCATCATCGACGAGTCGGACGCGCGCTCCACCGAGTGGTACCGGGTCCGGCTGCCCGTCGGCTCCTCCCGTTCCTCGGCCTGGCTGCCGGCCGTACGTACGGTGGACCGGCCCCGGGTTCCCGACTGCCCGCACCCCGAGCCTGTCCGCTGAGTGTCGCCGCTCGTGCCGCGGCCTGTCACTCCGGAGTGTTCCGGATGTCCCGCCCGGCGGCCCGGCGGCTAGCTTGCGGACTCACCACCACCGCGAGGGAAGAAGGAACAGCTCATGTACGGCACGCGTTCGCTCCTGTTCGCCGGGGCCCTCGTCCTCATCTCCGCGACCGCGCCGTCCATGGCCCTGGCCGCCGGGAACGGTTCTGGTTCCGCGTCCTTTGCCCGGACCACCGACGCCACCCAGAGCTTCCGCAACCAGGCCACGGACCGTTGCATGGACGACACCGACAACGGCTTCCGTACCTGGAGCTGCAATGGAAGCGCGCCCCAGCTGTGGGATGTGAAGGTGTGGAACGACGGCACCCGCCAACTGCGCAACGTCAACACCAACCGTTGCGTCGAGGACAGCGACAACGGGTTCCGCACCGTCGGCACATGCAGCTCAAGCCCGGAGCAGAGCTGGCTGGTCAAGGTCTGGAACGACGGCACGGTCCGCTTCCAGAACCAGGCGACCCTGCGGTGCATCGACGACAGCTCTCTGGGATTCCGTACCTGGCCCTGCAATGACACCCCGTACCAGAGCTGGTTCTGATCCGGGCGCTCACGGTTCCCCGCCGCAAGGCTCTTCCGACACGAAGGAGCAGTCAGGTGCACCGCTCGACCGCACGACGACGCGCGATACGGAGATCATCGGTTCTGCTGGTCCTTCTGGCCATGACCGGCCTCGGCACCCCGGCTTCCGCCCGGGGAGCGGCTGATGTGCCGGGCCCTCTCGGCCACCCCGCCCCCGCCACGCTGTTCTGCGACATCCCGTCGGACCGGGACATCGCCGTCACACGCAAGGTGTACGAGGTCGGGCAGCGGCGCGGGGTGTCGGACAAGGTGATGCTCGCCGGGTTCGAGACGGGCTGGGTCGAATCCCGGATGAACAACCTGGCCTGCGGGGACCGCGATTCGCTCGGCGTCTTCCAGCAGCGCCCCTCGATGGGGTGGTGCGAACCCGCCCAGTGCCTCGACGTCGACTACGCCGCCAACAAGTTCTTCGAGGTGGCCCAGCAGATGGAGCCCGACTGGGCCACCGCGGGCGAACTCGCCCAGGCCGTCCAGCGCTCGGCGTACCCGGAGCGCTACGGCCAGGCGGAGGGATACGCACGGGAGCTGATGGCGGAGGCGTTCCAGCCGTACGGCACGATCGGCGCGAAGTACGCCGCGACAGGCGGCCCCTCGGGCCCGCTCGGCCCGCCGCTGCGCGCCGAGGAGGACTCCTCGCTCGGCGGCCGCTTCCAGCAGTTCCGGAACGGGATCATCCTCTGGCACCCGGATGTGGCCCACGCGGTCTACGGAGACATCCTCACCAAGTTCTGGGACACCGACGCCGAACGCCGCTGGGGCTTCCCCACCACCGACGAGACCGACGCCGCCCCCGCCCCCGACGGCACCCGGGGCCGCTACCAGTTCTTCGAACACGGCCTCTTCCTCTGGTCCTCGAAGACCGGGGCCCACACCGTCCACGGCGCCATCTACGACGCCTTCCACGCCGCCGGCCACGAAGCCGCCCTCGGCTACCCCCTCACCGACGAAACCGATGAGGCGGCCACCCCCGGCAACCCCGCCGGAAAGGCACAGAGATTCCAGAACGCCACCATCCACTGGAACCCCGACCGGGGCACCTGGATCACCGACAACTGACCACCGTACCGACCCCGACAGCCGACCGGAGGCCGCGTTGAGCGAGCACCGCCCCACCCGTAGGAATGTCCTGAAGACCGCAGGAGGGCTTTCCGCCGCCCTCGCCCTGGGCGCAGGCGGCGTCCTCGCGACCGCCACCGCCGCGAACGCGGCCGGTGACCGCTTCGGGCTCCGCATCGTGGACCGCAACGAGAACGACCCACGGATGAAGTACTACCGCTTCCAGACCGACGCGATCGGCTGGAACCCCGGCGTCAACGTCCTCCTCCCCGACGACTACGCCACCAGCGGGCGCACCTACCCGGTCCTCTACGTCTTCCACGGCGGCGGCACCGACCAGGATTTCATCACCTTCGACGTACTCGGCATCCGCCCCTGGACGGCCGGAAAGCCTCTCATCGTCGTCATGCCCGATGGTGGTCACGCCGGCTGGTACTCCAACCCGGTCAGTTCCAACACCGGCCCCCGGAACTGGGAGACCTTCCACATCAACCAGCTGATCCCGTGGGTCGACGCGAACTTCCGCACCTACGCCGAGTACGACGGCCGGGCCGTCGCCGGGTTCTCGATGGGCGGCTTCGGGGCGCTGAAGTACGCGGCGAAGTACTACGGCCACTTCGCCTCGGTGAGCGCCCACTCCGGCCCTGCCAGTCTGCGCCGCGACTTCGGGCTGGTCGCCCACTGGGCCAACGCGTCGTCCGCGGCCCTGGACCTCGCCGGCGGCACGGTCTACGGGGTGCCTCTGTGGGACGAGGCACGGGTGAGCGCCGACAACCCGGTCGAGCGGATCGAGAGCTACCGCAACAAGCGGGTCTTCCTCGTCGCCGGCACCAGCCCCGATCCGGTCAACTGGTTCGACACGGTGAACGAGACCCAGGTCCTGGCGGGACAGCGGGAGTTCCGCTCCCTGCTCGACCAGGCGGGCATCCCGCACGAATCGCACGAGGTACCCGGCGGCCACTTCGTGCGCCCCGACCTCTTCCAGCGCGACCTCGACGGAATCATCTCCCGGCTCCGCAAGGCATGACGCGACACCGTCGACACCCCTGCCCCATGCACCTGGAGCCGTCATGGCCCCAGGTGCATGGGGCAGTTCGTTCAGCGGCACGGACGGCCCTGGCCGCGGACACGGCCGCCGCGAGCTTCGTCGAGTGCGCGGGCCAACGGCGGACCCCTCAGTAGCGACGGCCGCCGGCACCACCTCTGCGGATTCTGCGCTCCCCCGGCCTGGCCCCTCCCTCGCCCCACGGCTCGACGGCCACCGCGCGCCCGCCCGGGCACCTGGCCCTCCCCGCTCCGCCCGGTTCGTTCAGCCGCCCCCGGGCCGCCGCCATCGCGCGTCGCGGCCGGATCCGCGCTGTCCGCAACCCCCCACTCCCCTGATCGAACGAGTTTGAACGGCGACGGTCCAGAGCCCGCACACCCCACCTGCGGCATGCGAACTGACATTCGCCAAATGCCTTCCGATCGGGCCGTGACGAGACCGGATCCACCGCGTTTTTAGAGCATCAGTGCCACATCGACGCTCAAACGGAGGAACGCCGTGCACCCCACCCCCGCCCCTTCTCAGCAGCCTCCCGGAATCGAACGGCGGCCCGGCGTGATCACGCGCAACGCTGACGACACGTTCACCACGAAACGTCCGGATGCGGGGTGGGCGGCATGAGCGAGCCCACCGATGCACCAGCCGGCCGTGTTCCGGGACCGCGCACCACCCCCGAAACATCCGCGACGCCCACCTCCGCCCCCTCGTCGGCGTCCGACACGCCCGCCGCGGAGCCGCAGATGCGGTACGTCGACCTGACCGGCAGCCGTGAGGCGGCCGGCCGCTCGATCCGGATGCGCGACATGGCCCACCGCCTGCCACGTCTGGTGCGCCGCTCGCTGGCGCTCGCCTGGCGCGTCGACCGGCGGGCGACCGCCGGCCTCCTGCTGTGCCAGACGATCACCGGGGTGATGCAGGCATTGGGCCTGGTCGCCGTCTCCGGGACCCTGACCGCCCTGCTGCGCGACGGAGACGTGTACCACCGGCTCCTCCAGGCATGGCCGTCCGTCGCCCTGCTCGCCGGGACCGCCGGCGTGCGCGCGCTCCTCGGCATCACCGTCAGCTGGCTCTCCTCCCGGCTGAGCCCGCTGATGTCCCGCGAGGCCGAGCAGATGCTGCTCACCGGCTGCGCCGAGGTCGAGCTGTGCGCCTACGACGACCCCGGCTTCAACCGCGACCGCGAGGCCGCCGACCGCGGCGCCCAGGTCACCGGCGACCTGATCAACGAGGGCCAGGACCTGATCGCCTCGGCCGCCTCGTTCCTCGCCGGGGCGATCGTCCTGGCCGGCGTGCACCCGGTGCTCCTCCCTCTCCTCGTCGCAGCCAGCCTGCCGCAGGCCCTGGCCCAGGTCAGCGCCGCACGCGTCCGCTACCTGGCCAACCTCCGCAGCAACGGCGACAACCGCATGCTGTCGGTACTGCGCTGGCACATCTACACCAAGGACGCCGCCGACCAGATCCGCGCCGGCACCATGGCCGACTTCCTGTCCGGCCGGTACCGGGACACCGTTTCCCGGATCAACCGCGAGGACCGGGCCGCGGCCGACCGGGGCGCCCGGATGTCCCTGGCCGGCGCGGTGTGCGGAGGCATGGGATCGACGGTGGTGTGGGCGGCGGTCGTGTGGCTGCTGGCGACCGGCCGGATCACCGTCGGGCATGCCGGAACAGCCGTCTTCGCCCTGCAGACCGTCGGCACGTCGGTCCGCGGCCTGGTCTCCGTCGGCGCACGCGCCGTACGGACCGGCCTGTACATGGACGACTGGACCGGCTTCCTCGACAAGGCCGGCGGCTTCCGTATGCGCCGCGGCCCGCACCACCCCGAGCCGCCGGAGACGATCGAGATCAAGTCGGTCACCCACCGCTACGCGGGCAAGGACCGCGACGCCCTGTCCGACGTCTCCCTCACCTTGCGCCGGGGCGAGGTCACGGCACTGGTGGGCTTCAACGGCTCGGGCAAGTCGACGCTGTCGAAGTTGGTCAGCGGCCTCTACCTGCCCACCGACGGGGAGGTGCTCTGGGACGGCGTCCCCACCACCGAGGCCGATCCGCAGGCCCTGTGGCAGCAGGTCGCCCTCGTGCCGCAGGACTACGCACGCTGGCCGCTGACCGTGCGCGAGAACGTGACCCAGGGCCAGCCCACCGCGCGCGGCGACGCGGCGGTCCGCGAAGCGTGCGAGAAGGCCGACGCCGACGAGGTCATCGACAAGCTCGGCACCGGCCTGGACACCCTCCTGGCCCGCGAGTGGCTCAACGGGGAGGAACTCAGCGGCGGCCAGTGGCAGCGCATCGCCCTGGCCAGGGCGTTCTTCCGCCCGGCCGGTCTACTGGTCCTCGACGAGCCCACCGCCAATCTCGATCCCCGTGCCGAGTACCGGATCTTCCAACGGCTGCGGGCCCTCGCCCAGGACAGGGCGGTGCTGCTGGTGACCCACCGCATCACCAACGTCGCCGTCGCCGACCGCATCGTGGTCCTCGACGAAGGCCGCATCGTCCAGGAGGGCACCTACGCCCGGCTCTCCCAACAGGCCGGACCGTTCCAGAAACTGCTCTCCTACCAGATCACGTCCGAGGCGGACGGCGACAAGCACGAGGCCCCCGCCTGAAGCCCGACCGGTACGGGGAACGGCGGCTCTGGAACCCGAAGGATCTCCCGGACGCCGTCGGGCCCCACACCCGTCGGACGATCGACGTGGTACTCGCCGGGCATCTGTACTCACACACGAGGTGGAGCAGGCGATGACGACTCAGGACGCGGGCACGGCCACGTTCCCGCGCGGGGACTCGCCGTGATCGTGGTCACGCACAACGCCGCGGACATCACCCCGGCCCGGCGGGAGCAACCTGCCGAAGGAGCCGGGCCGGTGGTTCCGCTGGAGTCCGGCGCCCGCACTCGCTCCCCCGCTCTCGTCCGGCGGGGCGAGATGCCGCACTGCGGGCACTGGGCGCACCGCGGTCCGCGCGGGACCGCGGCGCAGGAGTCGGCATGGCCCCGGAAGCCCACTCCGGCTCCAGGGCGCTGACGCAGCCATGTGACCGGGGTACCGGCGTGCCATGCCGGAAGCAGACCGAGCGCGGCCTGCGGGGCCCGCGGTCGACGAGCAGGGTCCCGTACCGGTGCCCGCGGCGGGTCGCGAGACGATCGGCCCCGGGCACCTCGGGCACTCCCCGGAAAGGGTCGGGAACCGCTCACCGCGTCCGCGTCGTTCCGCTGACCGTGCTGTGCGGCAATCACGGCTACGGGAGGACCAGGATGCGGCCCAATTGCGCACGGCTCCTCAGCACCCGGCGCGCCTCTCCGGCCACGGTCAGAGGCAGCCGGGCATGGACGCCGTGCGCAACAGCCCCCGGGCCGCGTACTCGGTGAGTTCGGCCCGGTCCTTGAGAAACCGATGACGGACCTCAGGGCGAACAGATCGGCCACGGGGGCGCTACCGGGGCCGCCGCTCGCGGCTCCGTACGCCACCAGCCGTCCGTACGGGGCCAGTACGTCCAGGCTCTGGCGCAGGATCTCGCCGCCGACCGCGTCGAGTACGACGCCCACACCGTCGTACACGGCCGTGCGGACCTGCTCCGGCTTCCGAAGTGATCACTGACCAGTGGTCAGAGGTGACCAGCGAGCAGGTGGCTGACGCACCGGACTCGTGGTGCTGGATGTCCACGGCCATGCGGGATCCATCGGACCGGCTTTCATGAATCAGGTCTCCATCGTGCGTGCGGCGCGCCGCCGCTGCCGGGTCGGACGGCTCGGAGCAGTGGGCTGCGACCGGCCGCGGAATCAATGGCCCGTAGGTGATCACTCGTGACCGCTTCGCCCACAACAATTTCCGAGGTCGGGCTCCTCGCCAGCCGATACTGAAAGGATCAGCAGGAGGGCGGAAAGCCTGGCTGCTCTCCTGTCACAGTGGTTGCGACACGTGGACAATTGAGGGGAACGGGGCGGGGGCGGAGATCTTGAGGGTCAAGGGGACGGCGAAATGCGCCTGCTGCGGCGGGAAGAACGAACGCAGGTTCGTGTCCAGTGGAAACGAGACCGTATGGGCCTACACCTGCGACAGCGTCAAGTGCAACGAGGACCAGCAGGACATAGCCAGGAGAGTCCGCAGGTACGGCCTCTCCTACGAGCAGTACGCAGAGATACACCAGTATCAGCGGGGGAAGTGCCCCATCTGCGATGAGCCGATCGGCAAGTTCCGACAGGGGATCGTGATCGACCATGACCACTCGTGCTGTCTCCCCGGACGTACGGCCTGCGGTAACTGCGTCAGAGGGATTCTTCATCGTGAATGCAACTCGGCTCTCGGATTCCTACGCGACGACGCGGACCGCGCCGAGAGGGCTGCTGACTATCTCAGGGAAGAGTTCCCCTGGCGGTAGCCAACCCAGAGGAACAAAGCCCCTGGGCAACCCTCCTTCCGAAGTCGCACCGGCCGGTCCCCCGGTGCGACTTCATGACGCACCCGGTTTGAGTGGCTGGCAAGCTGCGGGCCAGTATTGGCTGCGCCAGGTCGACCGTGCGGGACGCCTACGTGGGCATGTGCTCGTCGGTTCCGGAAATATTGCGTGCAGGTGGCGGATCTCACGGGAAAACACCTCACCCGCCTTCATGCTTGCCCGGCCCTCCATTGCACAGCCCCGAAGACCTGACTCCACGTAATCCGCCCGCGGAATGGGAGTCGGAATCCGGGACATGGCGTCAGTGCAGGGGAATGGCAAGCCGCCCGGTGCCTGTTCACGGATCTCCCACGACAGCTTTGGGCCAGATCGTTCGGTGCCCCACGACGACTCGCGTATGGTGCCCCGGTCATCGAGGCGGAAGGCAGGTTGCGGGCGTGGCACCGAGGAAAGTGACGCGGGACCAGTTGGCGGGTGCGGCGCGGGCCGCGCTGGGCGGGCGACGACGGCTGGAGGCGGTCGAGCGGCTGGCGGGCGGCACCACGAAGGGCGTCTACCGACTGACGATGGACGACGCCATGACGGCGGTCGCCTATCTGTGGGAGGACTCCGAGAACTACTGGCCGTCCACCGAGCACGACGGCGACCTCGCCGACCCGTTCTCGCCCGGCATCGGGCTCGACCTGTTCGAGGCCGCGCACGCACGGCTGGGGGCACTGGGCCTCCGGGTCCTCGAGATCCACCTGGTCGACCGTGACCGCACCCACTACCCGGCCGACCTCGCGATCGTCGAGGACGTGCCCGGCGAGAAGCTGATGGACCTGCGCAACCGCGACCCGCGTGCCGCGGAGCCGACCATGACGCGCCTCGCCGAGAGCCTGGAAACGATGCGTGCCCACCGGGCACCGTCCTTCGGCAAGGTGGGCCTGGTCGACGCGGGTGGCACGTCACGGTCGGCCTCGTGCGAGCAGGCGGCACTCGCATTCGCGCTGCGCTGCCTCGCCGAGGCGGCCGCGCGCGACCACAGGATCGCCGACGCCCGCGTTCGGTTGGAGGATCGGCTGCGTCGGCTGACCTCGGTGGTGCGGCCTCGTGCCGAGTACTCCGTCGTCCACGGCGAGCTGGGCCTGGACCACGTCATGGTTGACCGGGACGGCAGCCCTGTCGTGATCGACATCGAGAACCTGCTGTACTTCGACGTCGAGTGGGAGCACGTGTTCCTGCGCCTCCGTCATTCCGCCGGCCAGTACCGGCAACTGGCGGTGGACGGCCTCGACGAGGACCGCCTCGCGCTCTACAAACTCACCCAGCATCTGTCGCTGACAGCCGGCCCGCTGCGGCTGCTCGACGGGGACTTCCCCGACCGGGAGTTCATGCAGGGAATCGCAGAGCACCACCTGAACGAGGCGCTGGCGATGGCCCCGGCGAGGTGAGGACGCGGCCTGTGTGTCCCTCCGGGGCCGTATGATCCGCGGGATCGTCGACTGCGAGAAGTCGGACGGAACCGGCCGAAGTGACGTCGGCACACTGGACGGCCCGCCGCCCGCAGGGGCGGGGGCCGTCTAGGTTCTGTCTCGTTGACCGTCTGCAGGCTGGGGCGCTTGCGGGTGGTCCATGGTGGTGCCGTCAGGATTCCGCCCGAAGGCGGCCTCAAGAACGTCGGGCAGGTCTTCTTCGGAGACCGTGGTGCGCACGTCCGCCAGAACCTGGGGAAAATCGGCATCGTTGATGACGCCCATGTGCTCCTGACGGAGTTGGTAGATGATCTCGACGAGCTCCGGTCTCAGCCGCATCCAGGCACGGGAAGTACGGATCTCTTCATCGACCTGGTGCATGAACCAGCGCATGACCTGGTACGGGACGTCCACGTGCCCCGCGTGCGGGTTGAAGCACACCGTGGGTTCCCGTGCTGGATCCTCGTCGGGGACGATTGCGGTCACGAGTGTCCGTTGCCCGGCCACCAGGTCCAGTTCCAGATACCAGGCGTCATCGGGAACGGAGTACATCGCGGTGATCGCGTAGTCGCCGTCGGGGTGTTGAATGACCATCTCCGCATGCTGCCACGCCGGACTGAGAAGGTCGTATCCAAATTATGCGGCCCGACGCCCCTGTGCCCGGGCCCAGATGAGGTGGGCATCGACGCAGAGCGCCGCCCGGTGGGCGATGGTGAGCTTATCCGTTCGCACGGCTGAGAAAGTGTCCGGCAACTGCTGCTCCGGTTCTGTGCGATCGCTAGCATCCCCGACATGATCAGTGATGCAATGACCGAGCTGCGTCTTCGGGATTCACCGACGATCGAGCACATCGACTTCGATTCCCTCGATGGATTCCGCTTCGCCGATGGTGAGGGATTCCCCGCTTCCTATCGTGCGTTCGTTCGCCACGCGGGGTGGGGGCGCGCCTTCGGGCTGTGGTTGGTCTACCCGCCGGTCCGCCCGGGATACGCCGACGGGTTGCGCGGTCGGGGCGCCCAGCTCACGAGGCGTTTCCGCGCGAGCTGCCGAGATGGAGAGAGTGAAGCATTCGACTGGATGGTGGAACCGGACGGCAGCTGGTCCCTGGCTACCGCCTTGGAGGTCTTCGCGTGGAGCGAGAACGGTGATGCCCTGTTGTGGAACTGTGCGGCACGCGACACGGACGGGGAGTTCCCCATCTGGGAGTCACGCGGTTTCAACTCCTTGCACTACCTCGGCGCAGACCTCCGCGCGGCGCTACCGCTGGTGCGCGATCGGTCCGTCGGCTCTTTCGGGCCCCGCCCGTTCGATGTGGAACCGCTTCCCGCCACCCGCCTCTGAACGGGCTTCTGCTGATGGTGTGTCCGGGAACGCGGACGGGGCGTCCATGATCGTCGTGTGACGAACAACCTGGACGCCCTGCCGGCCGCACTGTACGGGAGATCGACGACGGGATCGGAGGTACCCGATGGCTTGGCCGACCGCCGCAGCTGACGGATTCCGAGCCGGTCACCCTTGCCGTGGCGCAGGCTCTGCCGGGCTTCACCTCGGAGTCGCGCTGGCTGAGGTTCGTGGACTCCCGGCTGGGAGCGGTGTTCCCGTACGTGCTCGAGCAGCCGGGCTGGAACAAGCGGCTGCGGGCAGCGTTGCCACTGGTCAGGAGGGCGATACGGCTACTGGCCGTCGATACGGATCTCTGGTTCGGCAATCACTGGATCATCGGCTCCACGCCGGTCGAGTGTGGCCGCTCACGTCCGACGGTGAAGCGGTCGGACATGGCCGGCCGGGCCGGATACGGGTACCGCGCCTCGCACTCCCGGTTCTTCCGAGGCCTGCGCCTGTTCCTGGTGTGCGCCCCGACCGGGATGTGCATGCTGTGGGCACTGGCGAACCCGAAGTCGGACGAGCTGACCACTAACCGGCCGAGCCTGCTGGTGATCGCGGACAAGGACTTCGCCTCAAAGGAGCAGGCCGATCTGGCCTTCCGAGGACCGGAGTTGCTGCGTCCTTCCTTCAATCGCGAGAAGAAGCGCAGGGGCGAGAGCCTCCTGAAGCCGGTGCGGCAGCTGATCGAGCCGGTCAACGACACCCTCGAAGGCCAACTCGACCTGGAACAGCATGGTGGCCCGACCTCCGAAGGGGTCGCCGTCCGCGTTACCCAACGCGTCCTCGCGATGGCCGCCGCGATCTGGCACAACCACAGGACCGGCCAGCCCGTTATACGATCCTTGACCGCTCATCACCACTGATCACATCGGAATGGCTCGTCCAGGCGCGGGTCTACGCGGAATCAGGGCGCCTGAGCCGGGCTCCCACCCCGCTCGGGCGCCCCTTACTCACCCCCGGTGAGGGGCAGGGGCTCCGGTCGCTCCGGTGCCGGTGACGGTCTCTACTGCAGGACTTCCTCCGTCACCTCGATGTGGCCCTGGTCCGGGTCGATGACGCCGCCGAGGCGTTGGAAGGCGCCGTCGGTGAGGTCGAGGCACTTGGGTTCCTGCGGGGTCTGGGCGAAGGTACCGCGGTCGTTGACGCGGACGACGAGGGACGCGCCGTTCGCGGTGTTGGTGACCTTCACCAGCGTGTTGAAGGGGAGTTGCGGGTTGCGGGAGAGGGAGGTCGCCGCGGTGTCGGCGTTGTTGTCGAAGATCTCGCCGCTGGCGGTGTAGGAGCCGGGCGGGATGGGGCCGTAGTGCGTCGCCCAGCAGGTGTCGGCGAGCGGGACGGCGGGCGCGGCGGAGCCGGCCGGTGCGGCGGCGACCGCCCCGGCGAGGACCGTGGCGCCGACGGCCAGACGGGCGAGAGCGAGAGGACGGAGCATGGCTGCTGCCTTTCCGTAGCGGTGATGCGGGACGGGGCTGCGGCTCACCCCGCCGCGCGGTAGGCGGCGCCCACCTGCGTGGCGGTCGTGCCGTCGTACAGTCCGGTGCCGTCGCCGCGGCTGGTGGAGAGCGTGAACCAGGCGTACCGCTCGACGAACGGCAGGCCCTGGAGCATGGCCGTCGACTGCTGCACGAAGGCCGCCTGCTGCTCCTGCGACGGGTACCTCGGTGTGCCGGACGAGAAGTCGATGAGGGCGTACTCGGTGAGCCAGAGCGGTTTGTGGTGGCGGTCGTAGGTGGCCTGGAGGTAGCCGCGCAGCTGGTTGGTGGCGTTGGTGGCGTCGAAGTCGGCGCCGTACCAGTGGACGGGCAGGAAATCGACCTTGAGGTTTCGGTCGGCGGCGCCCCGGAGGAACTGGCCGAGCCAGCCGTCCGCGCTGTCGGCGCCGGTGGCCACGGCGGGCGCGCCGAGCCGCAGGCCCGTCGACTGCAGCCGGGGCCACAGGTCGAGAGCCTGCTGCACGCTCATGACCGCCTGCCCCGGGTGGTCGGGCTCGTTGAAGCCGAGCAGGGTCGTGCCCTGCTGCTTGGCCTGGTCCAGCTCGGCGTCGGTCGCAGAATCCGGCCCCCAGATCATCGGGACGAACTCGACGCCGTCGGGAGCGGCGATCCCGGACCTGCCCGAGGACCAGGTGTAGAACCAGCCGGCCCCGGAGTCGGCGAGGTCCTGGGCGGCGCCGTCGAAGTTCCAGGCGCTCACGCCCTTCTTCTTCGCGTCGGTGGTGGCCGGGGCCGCGATCCGGTCCGTGGCCGCCTGCGGGGTGCCGGTCGGGGCCGCGACCGCCGTGGAGCGGCCGGTGGCCGAGAGGGCGAGCGGGGCCGTCAGCGCGGCGGTGAGGATGCTTCTTCTGCGCATGGTGCTTTTCCGTCCGTTCAGGCGCCGCGGTGGAATTCGACCGTGAAGCCGCTGCATCGGCTGCACTGCTGCATGACCTGGTTGCCCGGCTCCTGGTCCTGCTTCGACCAGCCGTACGCCTTGGGGCAGTTGGTGGCGATCATGTCGCTGTAGGGGGTCTTGGCGTCGCGGTTCGGGCTGGTGCACAGCTTCGGTGTGCCGTCGCTCCACCGCGTCAGGTCGTCGGCCGGGCACTTCGGCAGCAGGTCCTCGGGGCAGCCCACCTCGCCGCAGCCGCCACCGGAGCCGGAGACCTCGGTGGGGGTGATCGTGATCGGTACGGAGAAGGCGTTGACGTAGCTCACGTCGTACCAGGGCGCCATGCCGTCGCTGGGGTCGAAGTTGAACTCGGCGAGGCTGACCGGCTGCTCGCCGGTGTCCGGCGCGCAGTGGTCGACGAAGGCGCCGCAGTCGCCCAGCTCGCAGTGGAAGGTGCTGCCGGACTCACCTCCGCACCCCATACGGGCGAAGAACTTGCCGCGCCAGTGGCCGGGGGCCTCGTCCTCCGGGACGGTCACCGTCGCCGACTGTCCGGGCTCCAGGACCGGCAACGATCCGAAGTTCTCGGATCCGTCGGCGTTGACCGTCGAGCCGACCCAGATCTTCTTGCCGGTGCTGTTGACGAACGTCACCGTGTGGGCGCCCGCGGTGGCCGCGGCCGGCTCGGCGCCGTCGAGCGCGGTGGCCGCGGCCGTCCTCGCCTGGGGCCGGGCGCCCGTGTGCGGGGGGACCAGCACCAGTAGAGCCGCGACCACGGCGATCGTGGCCGCCAGGGTACTCAGAACCTTGCGCAAAGCTCCTCCGTCGAATCTGCGGTGGGGGGTGGAGAGTCGAGCCGGGCCGGGCGGGTTCTGCCGCGCCGCCCCGGCAGCGCATCGGGCATAGGTCTCCTCGCGTCCACGGGCCCATGGGGGGAGCCGATGCGGCCACGGGGCCGGCACTCGGTCTCGCCGCGGCTCAGCTCGCCCGGAACAGATCCTGCGCACTCCTCACCCCCTGGAAACGACCGCGCCGGGTGCGCACATGAGTTCGATCACTCGGGGCGCCTCCGGGTAGGGGAAGTCCGGGCATGGACCGGCCCTCCGGGCCGTGCGGGATGCCGGACAGTCCGGTGCGCCCTGGCCCGACCTGCGGGAACAGCGGCCGGGCCGACTGGGAACAGTGACGAAAAGTTCATGTCCGAAGCCTTGTTACGCCATGTTCTACGCGCGTATCTTCAGCTTCTGGATCTGCGCGAGACGCCGTCCGGCGTCCCCCCGTCACCACCTTGACGATCCCTCACCGGTCCGGCGCCCGCTGCGGCGACCGGGCTGTGTCCTGCCATGAAGGAGTGCCACAACGGTGCCCAGTCCCCTCCCCAACCGCCGCTCCCGCCGCAGACTGCTGCGCGCCGCCCTGCCCGCCGCGGTCACCGCGTCGCTGGTGCTCGTCCCGCTGCCCGGCGCGGTCGCCGCCCCGTCCACGGGCGTGGTCATCGCCGAGGTGTACGGCGGTGGCGGCAACTCGGGTGCGACGCTGAAGAACGACTTCATCGAACTCGCCAACCCCTCCGGGGCCGCCTTCGGCCTGGTCGGCTACAGCGTGCAGTACCTGCCGGGCACGCCCAGCGCCAGCAGCAAGTGGGGGGTCACCCCGCTGGGCGGCTCGGTCGCCCCGGGCGCCCGCTACCTGGTCGCCGAGGCGGCGGGCACGGGCGGCACCGTGAACCTGCCGACCGCCGACGCCTCGGGCAGCCTGGCGCTGTCCGGCACCGCGGGGACCATCGCGCTCGTCAACGGCACCGACCCGCTGACCTGCAAGACCGCCGCGGACTGCGCCGTCGATCCGCGCATCGTCGACCTGGTGGGCTTCGGCAACGCCGTGGTCCACGAGGGCTCCGGCGCCGCCGCGGGCGCCTCCAACAGCGCCTCGGTGGCCCGCGCCGCCTCTCTCGCCGACACCGACGACAACGCCGCCGACTTCCAGGCCGGCGACCCCACCCCGGTCAACGGCAAGGGCGAGACCACCCCCGGCGGCGGCGACGGCGGCACCGGCCCGACCGAGCCCGGCACCGTGCGCATCCATGACATCCAGGGCGCCACCCGCGTCTCGCCGATGGCCGGCCAGACCGTCGTGGGCGTGCCCGGCGTCGTCACCGGCGTCCGTACGTACGGCACCAAGGGCTTCTGGTTCCAGGACCCGAACCCGGACGCCGACCCGGCCACCAGCGAGGGTGTCTTCGTCTACACCGGCGGTTCCGGACCGGCCGTCAAGGTCGGCGACTCGGTGCTGGTCACGGCCAAGGTGACCGAGTACTACCCGAACAGCTCGGGCGGCTCGCAGTCCCTCACCGAGCTCTCCGGCCCCAAGACCACCGTGGTCTCCTCGGGCAACGCGGTACCCGCCCCGGTCGTCCTGGACGGCTCGGTCATCCCGGCGGCGTACGCCCCGGACGTGGCGGGCGGCTCGATCGAGTCCCTGCCGCTGCGGCCCGACGCCTACGCGCTCGACCTGTACGAGTCGCTGGAGGGCATGAACGTCGAGGTCCGCGACGTACCGGTGACGCAGGCCAGCAACGCGTACCAGGAGCTGTGGGTGAACGCCCGCGAGCAGGACCCCCGGTCGGCGCGCGGCGGTTCCGTGTACCTCGGCTACGACCGGCAGAACTCCGGCCGGCTGCTGGTCCAGTCGCTGGGCGCCGCCGCCGACTTCCCGGTCGCCGATGTCGGCGACCGGCTCACCGGGGCCACCGGGGGCCCGCTGGACTACACCAAGTTCGGCGGATACGCGGTGCAGGCCGACCGGCTCGGCGCCGTCGAGTCGGGCGGGCTCCAGCGGGAGGTGACCCAGCGCGCCCTCCCGAGCGAGCTGACCATCGGCACGTACAACGTCGAGAACCTCGACCCGGGCGACCCGGACGAGAAGTTCGCCGAGCTGGCGAAGGGCGTCGTCACCAACCTGCGCTCGCCCGACATCCTGGCCCTGGAAGAGGTCCAGGACGACAACGGCCCGGTCAACGACGGCACGGTCGCGGCCGGTGCCACCGTCGCCAAGTTCATCGAGGCGATCAAGGCGGCCGGCGGCCCCGCCTACGACTGGCGCTCCGTCGACCCGGAGGACGGCAAGGACGGCGGCGAGCCCGGCGGCAACATCCGCCAGGTCTTCCTCTTCAACCCGCACCGCGTCTCCTTCACCGACATCCCCGGCGGCGACGCCACCACCGCCGTGGGCGTGACCGGCACCGGCAAGCGCGCCTCGCTGACCGCCTCCCCGGGCCGGATCGACCCGGGCAACGAAGCGTGGAACAGCAGCCGCAAGCCGCTGGTCGGCCAGTTCATGTTCCGCAACAAGCCGGTCTTCGTGATCGCCAACCACTTCAACAGCAAGGGCGGCGACCAAGGCCTGGACAGCCGGTTCCAGGCCCCGGCCCGCAGCTCCGAGGTGCAGCGCGCCAAGCAGGCCGAGTCCGAGCACGCCTTCGTCGCCAAGCTCCTGGCCGCCGACCCCGGCGCCCGGGTGGTCTCCCTCGGCGACTTCAACGACTACCAGTTCTCCCCCGCCCTCCAGACCCTCACCAAGGGCGGCGTCCTGCGCGACCTGGTGAACGAGCTGCCCGCCTCCGAGCGCTACTCGTACGTCTACCAGGGCAACTCGCAGGTACTCGACCACATCCTGGTCAGCCCCGCGTTCAAGAAGCAGCAGACCCGCTACGACGTCGTCCACATCAACAGCGAGTTCGCCGTCCAGGCCTCCGACCACGACCCGCAGGTGGTCCGCGTCAAGCCCTGACCCGGCCCGCCCGCCTCACCGAATCCCCGTCCGGTCGCCCGACCGGACGGGGATTCCGTTCTCTCATCCCCTCGCGACCAGGCACCGGAGCAGGGCGAGGTCCACGTCCAGCAGGCTGTGGACCACCGTGCGGTGCGGGGCCGGTCGGACGGCCGTGACGGAGGGAACCGCCAGGACCGTGCACCGGGCGGCCTCCGCCGAAGCGATGCCTGTCGGGCTGTCCTCGACGGCCACGCAGCCGGTCGGTGCGGCGCCCAGGGCGGTCAGGGCCGCCTGGTAGGGGTCGGGGAACGGCTTGGTGCGGGCGGTTTCACCGGCGGCGACGGTCGTGGTGAAACGGTGGCGCCCCAGGGCGGTGAGGACGGTGTCCACGACGGGGCGGGGCGAGGCCGAGACCAGGGCCGTGGGCACGCCCGCAGCGCCGAGCGCCGCGAGGAGGGCCTCGGCTCCCGGAAGCGGGACCACGCCGCCTCGCACGAGGTGCGTGAAGCGGCGTTCCAAAGAAGCGGCCAGCCGGGCCGGGCCGACCCGGCCGGCCGCGCGGGCGGCGAGGTGGGCGGCGGTGTCCTCGATGGCGCGGCCGGTCACGTGCGGGAGATCCGCCTCCGTGAGGGTGAGACCGAGGCTCAGGGACTCCTCCTCGACCGCCTGCCTCCAGAGGCGCTCGGTGTCGACGAGTGTGCCGTCCATGTCGAAGAGGACGGCCCGCAGTTCGGTGTGCACGAGGTCTCCCGGATCGTGTGCTCGGATGGACCGGGCCGAGGTGGCCGGGCCGGGGTCATGGACGGGGCCGGAGCCCGAACCGGAGGGTACGGACTTCGAACGGGCGCAGCGTCAGCTGGAGCGATGTGCCCTGCGACAGCTCCGGCCGGGTGGGTTCCGCGTCTGCCGACGGGCGTTCCAGAAGGTCCGTCCCGGTCACGGTGTCCCACGGGACGGCTGTGCTCAGCACGGTCCGGGCACGGCCGCCGTGGGCCTCGTAGAGCCTGACGACGAGGTCGCCGGAGCGGTCGTCGGCGAGCTTGACGGCCTCGATGACGACGGCCTCTTCGTCCGTGGTGACGAGCGGGGGCACCGCCGCCGCTCCCTCGACGGACCGCTCGGGCAGGTTGAAGGCGTAACCCTCCCGTACGGCGTCGGCGATGTCGGCACCCAGGACAAGGCCGTAGTTCAGCCGGTGTCCGCCCTGGTCGGCGTCCGGGTCGGGGAAGCGGGGGGCCCTCAGCAGCGAGAGCCGGACGGTCGTGGTGGTGCCGCCGTCGGCGCGTACGTCCCGGGTGACGTCATGGCCGTAGGTGGAGTCGTTGACCAGGGCCGCTCCCCAGCCCCGCTCGCCGACGTGGAGGTACCGGTGGGCACAGATCTCGAACTTCGCCGCGTCCCAACTGGTGTTGGTGTGGGTGGGGCGGCGGACGTGGCCGTAGGGGATCTCGGCGGTCGAGTGGTCGGCCCGGACGTCCAGGGGAAAGGCCGCCTTGAGCAGGCTCTCCCGCTCGTGCCAGTCGATGTCGGTGGCGATGTCCAGGCGCCGTGATCCCTCCCGCAGCGAGAGCAGTTGCCGCACATGGGAGTCGCCGAAGCCGCGCCGGACCTCCACACCACCGTCGACGGCGGTCACCAGGTCGGCGTCCGTCAGGTCCCGGACGGTGTTGCGGTAGAAGGCGTCGATGTCCCAGGCGTCGTACTCGTTGGGGAAGTCCTGATGGAGCTGGAGCAGATTGGCCACGGCGCCGGGAGGCAGGGCCTCGCGGCCCGCCGCGAGGTCGACGGCCGAGACCACGAGCCCGCGGCCGTCGATCACGAATCGCACCAGACCGTTGTCGAGCACATGTCCGCCTTCGCACGGCACGGGGGCGACGGTGGGCGCCGGATCCCCGGTGCGGAGCGCGGCACCGAGGGCATCGACACCGCCCCGGGCGAAGGGGGCTCCGTTGAACACGACCGTGCCGGTTCCCGGGCCGGCCAGCGCCCGCTGCGCGGAGGCCACGAGCTCGTCGAGTTCGGCGCGGACCGCCGCGTACGCCTCCTCCGCCTGCCGGTGCACCCAGGAGATGGAGGAGCCGGGCAGGATGTCGTGGAACTGGTGCAGCAGCACCGTCTTCCAGAGCCGGTCGAGTGCGTCGTACGGGTAGGGGAACCCGGTGCGCAGCGCCGCTGTCGCCGACCACAGCTCGGCCTCGCGCAGCAGGTGCTCGCTGCGCCGGTTTCCCTGCTTGGTACGGAGTTGGCTGGTCAGCGTGCCCCGGTGGAACTCCAGATAGAGCTCGCCCAGCCACACCGGGGCGTCCGGGTACTCCGTGTGGGCGCGGTCGAAGAAGCGGGCGGGTGGCTCGATGGCGACCCGGGGCGATCCCTCCAGGTCGGCGAGACGGTCGGCGCGGGCGAGCATCTCGCGGGTGGGTCCGCCGCCGCCGTCGCCGTATCCGAAGGGCAGGAGGGAGCGGTTGGCCGGTCCCTTGTCCCGGAAGTTGCGTGCGCCGTGGGCCAGTTCCGCTCCGGACAGTTCGCTGTTGTACGTGTCCGCGGGCGGGAAGTGCGTAAAGACGCGGGTGCCGTCGATGCCCTCCCACCAGAACGTGTGATGGGGGAACTTGTTGGTGGTGTTCCAGGAGATCTTCTGGGTGAGGAACCAGCGCACCCCCGCGAGCTTCATCAGCTGGGGCATCGCCGCGTTGTAGCCGAAGGTGTCGGGCAGCCACATCTCCTCGGTCTCGACGCCGAACTCCTCGGCGTAGAACCGCTTGCCGTGGACGAGCTGTCGGGCGAGGGACTCGCCTCCGGTGATGTTGGTGTCGGGCTCCACCCACAGGCTGCCCACGGGCAGGAACTGGCCCGTCCGCACCTTCCGGCGGACGCTCGCGAAAAGCTCAGGGCGCCGCTCCTTCAGCCAGGCCAGGTGCTGGGCCTGGGACATGGCGAAGCGGAACTCCGGATGATCGTCCATCAGATGAGTGACGTTGGCGACGGTCCTGGTGACCTTGCGCACGGTTTCGCGCAACGGCCACAGCCAGGCGGTGTCGATGTGGGCGTGGCCGATCGCGGAGATCCGGTGGGCGCTCGCGGCGGCGGGGGCGGCCAGGGCGGGACGCAGGGCTTCGCGTGCGGCGTGCGCGGTCCCGGCGACATCCTGTACGTCCACGGCGTCGAGCGCGCGTTCGACGGCGTGGAGGATCTGCCACCGTCGCTCGGAGGTCTCGGGCAGCTCGTGCATCAGCTCCCCCAGGACGTCCAGGTCCTGGGCGAGTTCCCATGCCTCCCGGTCGAAGACGGTCAGGTCCGCGCGGCGGAGCCGGTAGAGCGGCTCGCCGGTGCTGTCGCCGCCGGTCAGCCAGGGGGGCCGGTCCCCGGCCCTGGTCGGTGCGTGGTGCGGCTGGCCGGGGAAGGGGACGGTGGGGTTGGCGGCGGCCTCGACGTACCAGGTGAACTCCTCGTCTCCGCTCGCCGGGTCGCCGACGGGGATCCAGGCGTTGCGCGGGTTGAGCGCCTTGACCACGGTGCCGTCCGGGCGGTGGACTAGGCCCTCGGTCGAGAAGCCGGGGCCGGTGACGTCGAAACCCAGGTCGAGTACGGCCTCGACCCGCAGGCCCGCCCACTCCCGGGGCACCCGGCCGCTGATCCTGAACCAGCTGGTGGTCCAGGCCGGCCCCCAGCGGTGGCCGGTCGTGACGGGCCGGTAGGGCGCGGCCAGTGCCTCCGGTACGGGCACCGGTTCGCCCGGGGCGTCCCAGATCTCCACCCGGAGCGGTGTGGCGCGGGCGTGGACGGCCGGACGGATGCGCTGGTTCAGGACGCGGTCGAGCCGCTGCTCGGTCAGACGTCGGTCGCTGTGCATGGTGTGCTCCGTGGGACGACGGTCACTCCTCGGTGGGCCCGAGGTCGGGTGTGTCACGCAGGTGGACGCGGCGGGTGGCGGTGGCGTGGAGTTCGAGGACGGTGATCTCGTTGGGGCCGGGTCTGAGCGCGGGCCCGGGAACGTACAGGCTGCGCTGGGGCCCCCGCGACCAGTAGCGGCCCAGGGCGAAGCCGTTGATCCAGGCGACGCCCTTGGTCCAGCCGTCGAGGTGGAGGAAGGTGTCGGCGGGCTCGTCCACGGTGAGGACGCCGTGGTGGAACGCCGGGCCCACCGGGTGACGGGCCGGGTCCGCGAACCCGTGGGGGAAGGCGTCGGGCCGGTCGAGGGGCAGGGCGCGGCTGCGCCAGGCGGTGGGCGGAGTGCCGTTGACCGTCGTGCGGCCGAGAAGGCCCTTGCGGTCGTGGAGCCCGGAACCGTAGTTGACGCGGCCCTGGTTCTCCACGAGCACGGCGAGCCGGGCTCCGGGGCGGGGCACGGTGAAGGCGAGGGTGTGCTCGTGGTTCTCCCGTTCCAGGACGCCGACCGGCTGTCCGTCGACGAAGACCTGGGCGCGGTCGCGGACCCGCTCGACGTGCAGGACGGCCGGCCCGGGTGTGGGCAGTTCGGTCTCGTGGAGGACGAATCCGAAGGGGTGGCCGAGTTCCTCCATGGTCAGGGGCCGGTCGGCGGTCACCGGGGTGCCGAGGGCGTCCGCCTGTTCCAGCAGCCCGGCGGTGGGGCTGAGCTCCACCGGGCCGAAGGCGGCCTTGGGGGACGCGGGAGGCAGCGGCTCGGCGGGGACAGCGGTGTGGCGGGCGATGACCTCGCGGAAGGCCGCGTACTTGGGGGTGGGGTCACCGGCCTCGTCGAGGAGGGCGTCGTAGTCGTAGGAGGTGACG
Organism: Streptomyces sp. NPDC092952; assembly: GCF_044754785.1. Lineage (NCBI taxonomy): Bacteria > Bacillati > Actinomycetota > Actinomycetes > Kitasatosporales > Streptomycetaceae > Streptomyces > Streptomyces sp. NPDC092952. Next base: position 66,963 of record NZ_JBIVPT010000022.1, read on the forward strand.
GTGGGCCGGTAGGTGCCCTTGTCGTTGGCTCCGTTGGTGAAGCCGAAGTTGGTGCCGCCGTGGAACATGTAGATGTTGACGGAGGCACCGGCGGCGAGCAGCCGGTCGAGGTCGGCGGCGGCGTCGGCCGGGTCGCGGCGGGTGTGGACGCCGCCCCAGCGGTCGAACCAGCCGATCCAGAACTCCGTGCACATCAGCGGTCCGCGCGGCCGGAGCTCGCGCAGTGCCGCGAGTCCGGCGGCGACCCGGCTGCCGAAGCTGGCGGTGGGCAGGACCCCGTCCAGGCTGCCCCGCACCAGGTCGGCGGGCTGGTCGCAGGTGAACAGGGGGACGTCCACGCCGTGGCGGCGCAGCATGGCGGCGAGTTCGGCGAGGTAGGCGGTGTCGTCGCCGTGGGCTCCGTACTCGTTCTCGACCTGGAGGGCGAGGATCGGCCCGCCGTTGCTTCCCAGGTAGGGCCGGAGCGGGGGCAGCAGCGATCCGAAGTAGGCGTCGGCCTCCCGCAGGAAGCGGGGGTCGCTGCTGCGCAGGACGATCCCCTCCTCGGCGAGCAGCCAGGAGGGCAGCCCTCCGCCCTCCCACTCCGCGCAGATGTACGGGCCGGGCCGGAGCAGGACGTGCAGTCCCTCGGCGGCCGCGGTGTCGAGGAACCGGGGCAGGTCGAGACCTCCGTCGAGGCGGAACTCCCCTCGGTGCGGGGCGTGCAGGTTCCACGGGACGTAGGTCTCGACCGTGTTGAGACCCAGCAGCCGGGCCTTGTGGAGTCGGTCGGCCCACTGCTCCGGATGGACGCGGAAGTAGTGCAGTGCTCCGGAGACGATGCGGAACGGTCGGGCGTCGAGACGGAAGCCGTCGTCGGCGATCTCCAGCAGGGGCATGGCTGTGGTGCTCCTCAGGGGGTACGGATCCGGTTGGTTCAGCCGAGCGGGCGGCACAGGAGGGCGTCGGGGACTCCGCCGTGGTTCCACTTCCAGGTGTGGGCGACGCCCGCGAGGTACTCGGTGTCGGCGCACTGGCCCTTGTAGTGGCCCGGGGCCCAGTCGCTGCCGGTCGATCCGCCGGTTGCGGGCCGGTTGTCGCCGTTGTCGAACCAGACCGCGCGGCCGTTGACGGGCAGGGAGGCCGCGGCCGGGGCGCACAGGAGGGCCGCCATGGCGTTCTTGTTGACGCTGTAGCCGACCGCGAAGGCGTTGGCGGGGCACTGGAGCTTGCTGTAGCCGCTCGCCCAGTCGCCGTCGGTGACGTACCGTTCGTCGGTGACGACGGTCCAGGAACCGGTGCCCTTCACCGGCTGGCCGGCGTCGGTGCACAGTCCCCTGCTGTCGCTGCGGCCGAGGCCGGCGAGGCGCTGGCTGTCGGGGCAGTTGCCCTTGCGGTTGCCGACGGACCAGTCGGGCCCGGCGAGCTTGGTGGCGGAGACGTTGTAGTCGGCGTAGTCCAGGTTCAGCATGTTCCAGCGGGGTGCGGGGGCGATCGGACCGGTCCGGCCGGGGGCGTTGACCAGCTTGTCCCAGGCGGTGGCGCGCCAGTCACCGGTGTCCATGACGCCGAGCCGGGTTCCGTCCGCGCTGTAGTTGACCATGGCCCAGTTGTCCTGGGGGGTGCCGTTCGCGTCGGTCCAGCCGACCAGGGGCCAGATGGCGAAGTCGGTGTCGTTCTTCACCAGGATGTCGGTGAAATTGGCGAACCAGGCGCGTTCCCTGGCATCGAGGTCGCCCCGGCCGGCGGCACCGAACTCGCTGATCCACACGGGCGCGGTGAAGTGCTGGCCGGACCGGGTGACGAACAGGGCCTGGTCGTCGACGACCTGGGCGAGCTGTGCGGGGGTGAGTTCCTCGTAGCGCGGGTCGTGGGTCTCGCCCGTTCCGGTGGCGCCGGTGTGGTTCGGGCCGGTGTAGCCGTAGAAGTGGGCCGCGTAGACGAGCTTGTCGGAGCGGATCAGGGTGTTGGACAGGGTGGCGACCGGGGTGAGGGTCGGGCGGCCGTGCGGGGTGATGTCGGTCGGGATGCCCTGCCAGTTGATGCCCTCCATCACGATGAGCAGGTCCGGGTCGGCCTGGAGGATCTTGTTGCCCGCTTCTTCCAGGGCCTTGTTGAGGTCGTGGTCGTCGCCCCAGCCCCAGTTGGGGTCGTCCCAGGTGTCGCGGCGGACCTCGTTGCGCAGATCGGCTCCGACGACCCGCTTGTCGTTGCGGTAGCGCTTCGCGAGGAACACCCAGTCGTCGATCCACTGCTGGGTCGACTGGCCGCTGTTCCAGCGCTCGTTGCCGTCCAGTCCGCAGCAGAAGCGGTAGCTGGTGGTGTGGTTGTTGAGGATGACGGCGAAGCCGTCCGCGGTCAGGGCCGCGACGACGGCATCGAGGACCTGCAGCGGGGTCTTCCCCTTGAGCTGTGGGTTGGCGGTGACGGCAGAGTCCGGGACGGTGCTCGTGTCGTGGATGAGCGCGTTGGCGAACGGGAGCCGGATGCTGTTCAGGCCCAGGGCGTGGAAATCGGCCAGGATCTGGGAGATCGGCTTCCGGTCGAGGCCGAGCGGGATGTTGTGCGACATCTGCCGCGCCTGGTGGTTCGCCGGGTCGTTGACGTCGCCGCTGCCCTGCCAGGTGCCCTGGGCGCCGGCCCAGTTGCCGGACTTGAGTTTGAAGCGGTCCCCGTCGGCGTCGACGACGTACCGGTCCCGGGTGGAGAGCGGGCCGGTCCACGAGGCGGCGAGCTGGGCACCGCTGAGGACCGAGGGTGCCGACGCCGAAGCCGTCGCCGGATCGGCCGCGGCGGCCGTGGGGACGAGGGAGCAGAGGAGGAGCGCGGACGATGTGGCGAGAGCCGCGGTCGCGCGTCGGAGCGGTGTGATGCGAGGTGTCACGGAGAGGCTCCTTGTACGGGTGGGGGAATGGTGCCTGTCTGGTGCGGAACGCTGCGGTGGTTCAGCCCTTGAGGCCGCTGGTCGCTATGCCCTCGACGATGTGGCGCTGGGCGACGAGGAACATGACGACCAGGGGGGTGATGGTGACGACGGCACCGGCGAAGAGTCCGGGCAGGTTGATGGTCTGCGAGGTGAGGAAGGTGGACAGGGCGATCTGCGCGGTCCAGGCGGAGGGGTCCTGGCCGATGACCAGCGGCCACAGGAAGGCGTTCCAGCTCTCGATGAAGGACAGCGCCCCCAGGGAGGCGAGCATCGCCCCGGAGCTCGGCAGCGCGATCCTGCGGTAGATGCCGAGCCAGCCCAGTCCGTCGATGCGTCCGGCGTCCTCGATCTCGCTCGGGAACTGGAGGTAGAAGTTGCGGAACAGCAGCACCGCGAACGGATTGAACAGGCCGGGGACGATGATGCCCCAGAGGGTGTTGACACCGCCCATGGAGCCGACGACTACGAAGGTCGGAACGAAAGTGACCGAGCCGGGGATCATCAGGGTGGCGACCACCAGGCCGAGCATCACCCCGCGTCCCGGAACGGGGATCCGGGCGAGGGCGTAGCCGGCGGCGGAGGCGAGGAGGGTGGAGACCGGCGCGGTGACACCGGCGATGAGCAGCGAGTTGCCGAGGGCCGGGCCCATGGAGACGGCGGGGTCGCCGAACAGGTCGGTGAAGTTCTCGAAGTGCATCGTCGAGGGCCACCAGGTCCACCCCGGCGCCGTGAGGCCCTGCGCGTCCATCAGGGAGTTGCGCAGCATCAGGTAGAAGGGCGTCAGGAAGGCGAGGGTGAGGAGGCCGATGAGCAGGCCGCGGGCGAGGGTGCGCGCGGTGTCGAGCACGGGCGAGGTGGTCATGCGTCTCTCACTCCTCGCCCCTGCCGAATCCGGTGACCCGTCCCTGGATCAGGGTCACTCCGACGATGAGGGCGGTCAGTACGAAGGCTCCGGCGGAGCCCAGTCCGTAGTTCTGGTTGCCCATGGCGGTGTTGTAGAGGTGGACGAGCGGGGTCTGCACAGGGGCGGCTCCGGTGCCGGAGAGCCCGCTGTTGAACAGGTTGTAGAACTCGTCGAAGGCCTGGAAGGCGGCGATGAACAGCAGCATCAGTACGGCGACGGAGGTGTTGCGCAGCATGGGCAGGGTGATTCCGGTCAGCAGCCGTCGGCCGGTGGCGCCGTCGAGTGCGGCGGCCTCGTAGAGCTCCTTGGGAATGGCCTGGAGTCCGGCCAGGAAGAGCACCATGTAGAAACCGACCTGGAGCCAGAGGCGCAAGGTGACGAGGACGATCCAGTAGAGCGGTGGTGAGGTGGTCTGCAGCCAGGCCACGGGTTCCGCTCCGAACCAGCCGCCGACCACATTGGCGATTCCGGTCGGCAGGCCGTTGAACAGGCACATCTTCCACAGCAGCGACGCCGCGACGTACGAGACGGCCGCCGGCACGAGGAAGGTGGTGCGCAGCAGGGCCCGGCCGCGCCGGATGCGGTGCACCAGCAGGGCCAGTCCGAAGGACGCGGCGAAGGTGACGGGCACGATGAAGGCGGTGAACAGGAGGATCTGGAGCAGTGAGTCGCGGAATGCCTGGTCCGCCAGGAGGGTTCGGTAGTTGTCGAGTCCGACCCAGTGGCCGAGGCCGATGGTGCCGCGCGCGTCGCTGAAGCTGAGCAGGAAGCTCCAGCCGATCGCGACGTACTTGAAGATGCCGAGCCCGATCAGTGTCGGCGCGGTCAGCAGCACGAACGCGATCCATCCGGACCGGCCCACGCGAGGACGGGCGGCCCGTGTGGTGCGGGCGGTGCCCGGCGGAGTGGCCGCGGAGCGCCGGGCCCGCCGGGATATCGGCGTGTCGTCGGTCGCCGGAGCCATCCGGTTCACCGGCCGAGCTGCTTGTCGATCTCGTGCTGCGCCTTCTTCGCCGCGGCGGCCAGGAGCGCGGCCGGGTCTCCCTGGCCGCCGACGATCTTGGCCGCGGCGCCGTTGAAGGCACTGCTGACCGCGGTGTCCCAGGTCCCCGGGTTGTGCTTGCCGTACTTCGAGGCCAGGCTTACGGCCTCCTTGGCGGGGCCGGTGGACAGCTTCTTCGCGGTCGCCGCGACGGACGTGCGCGGCGGGACGTGGAGTCCGTAGCTTCCGCCGAAGTCCTGCTGGAGCCCGGACTGCCGGATCCACAGCCACTGGACGAACTTCTTGGCCGCGGCGACCTTGCTGCCCTTGGCGTTGACGCAGCTGGTCCAGCCGCCGACCCGGACGGCCCGGGTGCCGCCGGCCCCGAACGCGGGCCAGGGCAGCACACCGAAGTCGTCGCCGAGGGCGGACGAGACGGCGGGCATCGCCCACAGGCCGCTCCACTGCATCGGGACGACGCCCTGGGTGAGTGCGGAGGGGTCCCACCAGTCGGTGGTGAAGCCGAGCAGCAGTGACTTGTCGTCGTGCAGGCGCTTCAGTCCCTTCAGCGCCTCCAGGGCCCGGTCCGAGCCGAACTCCACCTTGCCGTCGGGGCCGACGAGGTCGCCGCCGTTGGACCAGACGGAGAGGATCGCGGAGTCGCCGACCCCGTCGTTGCCGAGGAACAGGCCCTTGCTCTTCCCCGTGGACAGGGCCTTCGCCGCGGCGGCCAGTTCGTCGAAGGTCGTGGGCGGGTTGATCCCGGCCTTCGACAGGGCGCTCTTGCGGTAGTAGAGCATCATGACGTCGTCGACCATCTTGACGCCGTAGAGCTTGCCGTCGACGGTGACGGACTCGATGGCGTTGGTGTTGAAGTCGCTCCTGGCGTCTCCGTACAGGTCGTCGAGAGCGGCTATCTGGCCGCGGCGGGCGAGGCTCTCGCTGAAGTCGCCGATCTCGAAGACGTCGGGGGCCGCGTCGGTGAGCAGGGTCGCGTTCAGCTTGCCCGCGTAGTCGCCGGGAACCCAGGTCACCTTGACGGCCACGTCCGGGTTGGCCTTGGTGAACTCCTTGGCGTAGCGGAGTACGGCCTGCTGGGCACCGGCCTCTCCGTAGGCGTGGTACCAGACGTTGAGGGTGGTGCCGGCCGAGGAGGAACCGCCGGGGTCGGTGCTGCAGGCGGTCGTCAGGACCGTCCCGGCGGTGATGAGCAGCGATCCCGTGAGGAATCCGCGTCGGCTAAGCTCGAATCTGCGTGCGCTCATGTCGCATTTCCTTGTGTGAGGGTGTGTACGGGGCGGATGTGCTCCCTGGCCGACGCCTTCGTCAGTGCTTGCCGGCAGAGGAGTGCGCGGCCAGGGAGTCGTACGCGGCCGCCGTGGGGCGGCCGGTCGTCGCGTCGGTCAGCCGAAGCCGATCGTGGAAGTTGCCGCGGGCTGCGGGAAGAGGGCCTGGACGGCTACGGCCGCACCGCCGCGGGCCCAGTCCTCCCAGGGCAACGGGCGTAGTGACAGCGGGCATTGGGACGCCGCTCCGAAGGCGTGTGCGGCGTACGCGTCCTGGATGTGGCGGCCGAAGAGGTCGTAGGTGTCGGCTCCTTCCCCGCTGACCACCACACGCTCCGGACCGACCAGGTTGACCAGTGCGGCGATGCCGACCCCGATGGCCCGTCCGGCGCGGGCGAAGGCTTCGAGGGCCGCAGGGCTGCCCTCGCGGGCCATGGCCACGACCTCCTCGAAGGTGAGGCGCTGGTTCGCCGCGGACCGGCGGACCGCCGTGAGGATCGCGGCGGTCGAGGCGATCGCCTCGACGCAACCGCGCGCACCGCAGCGGCAGACCGGCCCCGACGGGTCGACGCAGAGGTGTCCGACCTCGCCCGCGACGCCGTGGGCGCCTCTGAGCAGGTGTCCGTTGACGACGAGCGCGGAGCCGATTCCAGCTCCGATGGTGACCAGGGCGAAGTAGCCGGTGCCGATGCCTTCCCCGAACCAGTGCTCGGCAACGGTCAGCGCCCTGACGTCGTTCTCGACGGTGACCGTCAGTCCGGTGCTGGCGCCGAGCAGTTCGCCGATCGGGACGTCGCGCCAGCCGAGGAGGCCGGAATGGCGGAGTCGTCCGCTCTCCCGGTCCACGTCACCGTTGATGGCGACGCCGAGGTGACGCGTGCGTTCCCGGAACGTGGGGTTCTCGTCGAGGAGTTCGTCGACCAGTTCGGCGACGAGAGCGGCGGCGGTCTCGGGTGCGAGTTCGGGTGTGCGCACCTCGAGCGGCCGGCAGGCGGTGGCCCGTATACCGGCCCGCAGATCGCAGACGGCGCCGAAGAGCTGGTCGGCGCTGATCTTCAGCCCGACGAAGTACTCCCGGTCGGGGTCGACCGCGAGCGGGTTCACCGGTCGGCCGGCACCGGGAGCGGTGCGTTCCGGCGGGAGTTCGTACAGGTAGCCGTCGTTGATGAGCGGCCGGGCGGCCTTGGTGACGGCCGTCGAGGAGAGCCCCGTCCGCCGTGCCAGTTCCACCCTGCTGAGTGGTCCCTCCGCGAGGAGCAGGGCGAGGACGGCGGTCTCGGCGGGAGCGCTGACCAGAGGCCGGGAGTGTTGTCGAAGCACGGGTGCAACGTAGAGGAAATAAATAACTTCTTCCAGTATTGATTTGGGAGTTGAGGTCGTCCTACGCTCGGGCCGCCCTGTCCCCGGACCCGGGCCGCACACGACCGAGGCCGCCCTCGCTCCGTGCCGCCCCGGATCCGCCCCCGTTTCCCTCCGCACGTCAGGGGATGCATCCGTGCCCGCCACGTTCCCGCCCGTCACCTTCGACCCCGATCCGGGCCTCGCGGTCCTGCGCACACCGAACAGCGTGTACGCGCTCCGCGTCGGCGCGGACGGCAGCCCGCGGCACGTCCATTGGGGCGCCCCGCTCGGCGCCGCCGCCCTGGCCTCGGCACCTGAGCCGGTGTCCCCGGCCGCGAGCAGCTTCGAGGCGGACGCCGCCGATGAGCTCGCGCCGCAGACCGGGGCGCGCTTCGGGCCCGCCGGCCTCCAGGTCCGCTTCGCCGACGGCACCCGGGGGACGCAGTGGCGGTTCGCGGGCCATCGCATCGACGGCGGTGAGCTGCGGCTCCGTCTGGAGGACCGGCACCGTCCGCTGCGGGCGGAGCTGTGCTACCGGGTACGGTCCGACACCGATGTCGTCGAGCGCTGGACGGAGCTGACCCACACCGGTGCCCCGGACGATCCGGCCGGTCCGGTCTCCGTCGGCCGGCTCGACTCGGCCTCCTGGACCGCTCCGCCCCTCTCCGACTACCGGCTCAGCCATCTGGTCGGCGGCTGGAACAGCGAGTTCCAGCTGCGCCGCGACCGGCTTCCCGTCGCCGAGACCGTGCTGACCAGCCGTCGGGGACTGACGAGTCATCACGCGTCCCCGTGGCTGGCCCTCGACGACGGCACCGCGGCCGAGGAGCAGGGCGAGGTATGGAGCACCGCACTCGCCTGGAGCGGGAGCTGGCGCGTCACGCTCCATCGCGACCCGGTCGGCCGCACCGTCTGGACCGGGGGTTTCGGCCACGAGGGGCTGTCCTGGACCCTCCGTCCGGGCGAGAGCCTTCGTACGCCGGTGTACGCCGGCCTGTACACCGGGCACGGCTTCGGCGCGGCGAGCCGTGCCTGGCACCACTACGTGCGCAGGTACGTCCTGCCGGAGCCCGACCGGGACCGGCCGGTGCTCTACAACTCGTGGGAGGCCACCGGCTTCGAGGTGGACGAGGCCGGTCAGCTGCGGCTGGCGAACCTGGCCGCGCGGGTGGGGGCCGAGCTCTTCGTACTGGACGACGGGTGGTTCGGCACGCGTCGCGACGACCGGTCCGGGCTCGGCGACTGGACGCCCCGCCCCGAGGCGTTCCCCCGCGGGCTGCGCCCGCTCGCCGACGAGGTGCACCGCCTCGGCATGGAGTTCGGGCTGTGGGTGGAGCCGGAGATGGTCAACCGGGACAGCGAGTTGTACCGCGCTCACCCGGACTGGGTCATCCACTCCCCCCGGCTCGACGCGACGGAACTCCGCAACCAGCTGGTCCTGAACTTCGCCCGGCCCGAGGTCGAGTCCTGGGCCCTGGAGACCCTCGACCGCCTGGTGCGCGACCACGGTGTCGACTGGCTCAAGTGGGACGCCAACCGGGCCTTCACCGAGGCCGGTTGGGATCATCCCGACCCCGACCGGCTGTGGATCGACCACACCCGGGCCGTCCACCGGATCATGGACCGGTTGCGCGAAGCCCACCCCGGACTGCGCATCGAGGCGTGTGCGGGCGGCGGCGGGCGGGTCGACCTCGGCGTCCTCGCCCGTACCGACCAGGCGTGGACCTCGGACAACACCGATCCGGCCGACCGGATCGGCATCCAGCACGGTTTCGGTCAGCTCTTCCCCGCCCAGGCCATGGCCGCGTGGGTCACCGACAGCCCCAACACCACGACCGGCCGCGGCACACCGCTGCGCTTCCGCTTCCACGTGGCCATGGCGGGCGCGCTGGGGATCGGCGGGGACCTCGCGTCCTGGTCCGACGCGGAGCTGGCGGAGGCCGCCGCGCTCGTCGCCGAGTACAAGGAGATCCGTCCGCTGGTGCAACGCGGTCACCAGCACCGCGTCGCCTTCGACGGCCCCGTGTCCGCGGTCCACTACGCGGCGCCGGACGACAGCGAGCACGTGGTCCTCGTCCGGCGTCCCACGGCCCGCTTCGGGCACGCAGCCGCCCCGGTGAAGCTGCCCGCCCTCGATCCCGGGGCGCGGTACCTCGACCCGGGCGCGAACCAGGTGTACGACGGCGCCTTCCTGATCCATCGGGGCATCGACCCCCGGCTGCCCGCAGGTGACCACGCCAGCAGCCTGATCCGGCTCAGCCGGGTCGGTCCCTGAACGACGCGCCCCGCACTCCCGCCTCCCCCTCTTTCTCCCGACACGTCTGGACCGGTCCCGTGGAAAACACCCAGAACACCGCTCGCGTACTGGTGGTCGGCATCGACGGCGTACGCCTCGACCTGCTGCCCGAACTCGACACCCCGTACCTCGACGGGATAGCCCGCGCGGGCTTCCTGGCGCCCGTCGAGGTGGACTCCGCGACACCGACGATGTCCGGCCCCTGCTGGACCACCGTCGTCACCGGGGTCGGCGTCGCCAAGCACGGGGTGTGGGCCAACCGTTTCGACGGCAACCGCCTGGACGTCTTTCCCGATTTCACAACCCGCCTCGCCGCCGACTGCGGACTGCGGACCTTCGCCGTCGGCGGCTGGGAGCCGCTCTTCCTCGCACGGCAGGGAGGCCCGCTCTTCGTCTCCCCCACCCGGCTCGGTTATGTCGCCCCGCGGGCGGACACCCCCGAGGCGTGGGAGGAGGTGGACGACCGGGTGACCGCCGAGGCGGAACACCTTCTCGGCCTGGACGAGGAGCTCCACGCCGGCTTCGTCTACCTGGGCGCCGTCGACGAGACCGCGCACTTCCTCGGCTGCGGTCAGGAGTACCGGCGTTCGATCGAGGCCGCCGACCGGCGGCTCGGCCGCGTCCTCGAAGCCGTGCGCCGCCGGCCCGGCCACGCGGCGGAGCGGTGGACGGTCATCGTGGTGACGGACCACGGCCACCGCGACGAAGGAGGGCACGGAGGGCGCAGCCCGCAGGAGCGCACGGCCTGGATCGCCGCGTCCGGTCCCGGCCTGCCGGCGGGCGCGACTCCGTCGGGCCTCCGTCACGCCGATGTCGCCGCCCAGGTCTACGCCGCACTCGGGATCGCCCCCGACTCCCACTGGACCCTGGACGGGGTTGCGTTCACGGCCTCGGTCACCCCCGTCCCGTGACCCGGCCATCCGCCCGGAGGCCGCCGTGAGGGCCACGGAGCACACCATGGCGTCGGCCTTCGACGACGCCCGGTGGTGGCGGCGCCCTCCGCCCTCCGCGTCGACGGGGCCACGGTCGATGTCCGGTCCCCCCGCCACCGCGTCGAAGCAGTGGTGGAGGCGGCCCCCGGCCCACCTGCCCGCGTAGGTGTCACGGCGGCCGGAGCGGCCGCGGTCCCCCTCCGTCCCGGCGTTCCGCCCGGCGATGCCGCCGGATTCCGGCGTCCCCACGCGGGCGGGAGCAGCGGCCCCTGCCCGCCGACCGGTCCGGCCGGCGCCTCCCGTCACCCGTCCGTTCCGCGCCGGTCGGCCGCCCGTACGACACGGCGGGCCGTGGCCTCCTCGCGTTCGCGGCCGATCACGGCGGCCGACGGAGCCTGATCCGATCCCGCCTTCGAGGAGAACTGGCGCTTCCGGGTGGGGCCGCGCTCCACGCCCGGTGCCGGGGGAGCTGTTCCGTACCGCCCGCGGATCTCCGTCCGCCCCTCCCCAGGCCCTCCCCCGCCCACCGGGAGGTACCCGCCTTCCGGCCCGGCACCTGGTGCCTTCCGCGGCCGGAGCTTCCCGGCGCCGAAACACCTGACAGGACGGCCGCACGGCCTGGATCCGACGGGCCGGGCCCCTTATGGGGGACCGTCCCCCACTATCTTCGGCGCCCCGGCCGGTGGGGGCGGAGGGGACCCGGCTGCCGCCCGGCCCGGCAGGTGTCCCCGGGGCGTGCACGGCGCGCCGTGGGAGGAATGAGGCCGCGCTCACCCGGACGACGCGGCACGGCCCGTGCGCCGCAACCCCTTCGCCGTACGGCCCGCCGGGCACGGCCACACGTGGTGCACGACCGGCTGACGTGCCGTCCGGCCGGGAGCCGCCACGGCCAACGCGGCTCCGTCCGATGGCGCCCGGCCGTGGGAACAAAGGGCGAGGCACCGGCTGCCCGTAGTCGGGAGGCGGTGCGCTCCGGCCGCCGGACACCGGTCTCCGTGTCCGGGATCCGTCCGCAGAAGGCCGCAGCGCCCGCCCCCGTGTACCGGTGGCCCGAAGGAACTTGGGGGATCACCCCGCATCCGCCGCCGTCACGGCACCCGTTCTACTGGTGTCCGGCCGGCGGCTCCCCCGGTGACGCCCCGGGAGAACACCCCGCCGGTCCGAACTCGACCCGTGTCCCACAGCCAACAGGTGCCGTACGACAAGACATACAGGAGCGCACGACATGCGGACCTCTCTGGGTATCGACTCCGTCGCACGGAGTGTGTACATCTCGATGGTCGACCGGCCCGGCGCGGAGGTGGCGGAACTGGCCTCGCGACTGGAGGAGACCGAGGAAACGGTCCGGGGCGGACTGGAGCGGCTGTCCGCGCAGCTGCTCATCGTCCCGGGAGAATCCGCCAGCGGCTGGCGGCCGGTCGATCCGGAGGTCGGGCTGGCGGCGATACTCACCTGGCAGCAGGACGAACTGGCCCGCCACCGGCTCCAGGTGGAGGGCAGCCGGCTGGAGGTGACGCGGCTGCTGTCGGAACGCGGGCAAGACGGCCGGGAGAGCGTTCCGGACGTGAAGTGGCTGGCCGGGGCGGACGCCGTGTGGCAGCACATCACCTCTCTCGCCGACGCGTGCGCGCAGGAGTGGCTGACCGTCGGGCCGGTCGAGCGGCCCGACGCGGCGGCCTTCGAGGCCGGTCACTCGCTGCACGAGATCCTGCGGCGGCGCGGCACACCCGCCCGCGCGATCGTGCTGGAGAGCGTCCGCAACGACCCGGAGGCGACGGAGCGGCTGCGCCGGAGCGAGGAGTGCGGCGGCGCCGTCCGCACCCTGCCGTCGCTGCCCGTGTGGATGATCGTCTCCGACCGCAGGCACGCCGTCGTGCCGGTCACCAGCGGCCAGCGGGTGGTCGGCGCGATGGCGTGCGGCGTCGAGTCGGTCACGGAGGCCTTCGCGACCCTGTTCGCCCGGCTGTGGAAGGAGGCCCTGCCGCTCGCCGAGGCCCGCCCCCGCACCAGTGGCAATCTCTCCCTCCAGGAACAGCATGTGCTCCTGCTGTGGGCGCAGGGGCTGACGGACGCGGCGGCGGCGCGGCGGATGGACGTCTCGGTGCGCACGGTGCGGCGGCTCTCGGAGAAGCTGACCGACCGGTTCGGCGCCCGGAGCCGGTTCCAGCTCGGCGCCCTGGCGCTCGCCAGCGGCGGCATCCGCGCCGAGGACATGGCCTGACCGGTCCGGTCCGGCGCACCGGGCCGGGCAGGGGCCGGATCCCGTCGCCGGGGTCCGGCCTCTGCCCGTCGCGGCACTCGGCAGGTCACCCGGCAGGTGCGAACTGCGCGGTGATCGCCGCCATCATCAGGTCGGCGATGCCCTGGGCGAGCTGCGCCGGGGTGGGGAGTTCGAACACGGCGCGTACCGGCACGTCCACCCGGAGCGCCTTCCGCAGTCGGGAGGCCACCTGCGTGGCGAGCAGCGAGTGACCGCCCAGCTGGAAGAAGTTGTCGTGCACGCCGACGCGTTCGATGCCCAGCAGCTCCTGCCAGACGGTGGTGACCGCCCGCTCGACGGCGTTGCGCGGTGCCGTGTACTCCTCTCCCAGGTCCGGCCGCTGGTGGTCGGGCACCGGAAGGGCCTTCCGGTCCACCTTGCCGTTGGGGGTCAGCGGGAGGCGCTCCAGTGTGACGAACGCCGCCGGGATCATGTGGTCGGGCAGGAACCGTCCCAGATGGGCGTGGAGGTCGGCGGTGGTCGGCGCGTCCGTGCCGGTGACCACGAGGTAGGCGACGAGCCGTTTGTCGTCGGGCGTGTCCTCGCGGACGATCACCGTGACCTCGCCGATGCCGGGGTGGGTCAGCAGGGTCGACTCGATCTCGCCGAGCTCGATGCGGTTGCCGCGGATCTTCACCTGGTTGTCGATCCGCCCGAGGAATTCGAGCTCCCCGTCCGCCCGCCACCGCACCAGGTCGCCGGTGCGGTAGACCCGGGTGCTCACTCCTTCGGCCTCGTACGGGACGAACTTCTCCTCGGTCAGTTCCGGCCTGCCCCGGTAGCCCCGGGCCACCGGGACGCCGCCGATGAGGAGTTCGCCGGGTACGCCGACGGGCAGCGGCCGGCCGTGCTGGTCCACGACGAACGCCCGGGTGTTGGCGACGGGCCGGCCGATCGGCGGGACCACGTCGCCGGGTTCGACCTCCGTCGAGGTGACGATGACCGTGGCCTCGGTGGGCCCGTAGTTGTTGATCACGCGGAACGGCAGCCGTGCCCGGGGCGGCATCCGCAGCCGGTCGCCGCCGGTCAGCACGTAGTCGAGGGCGCAGTCCGCCTCCCACGGCAGTGCCGCCAGGGCCTCCAGCATCGGTGTGGACAGGAACGTGGTGTGGACGGCCTGTTCGCACAGCCAGTCCCGCAGCAGGTGGGGGCTGAGCCGGACGGTCTCGGTGGTGACGCAGCAGGTCGCGCCGCCGATCAGGCCGAGCCACAGTTCCCACGCCGCCGGATCGAAGCCGATCCCGGCCATCAGCGCGATCCGCTGCCCGGGTGCCAGCCCGTACTCCCGCAGCGTCCAGTGGACCAGGTTGACCAGGCTGCGGTGCTCCACCTCGACGCCCTTGGGGCGGCCGGTGGAACCGCTGGTGTAGATCAGGTAGGCGAGATCGTGCGGGGCGGCGACGGGCAGGGGGTCGGTGTCCGGCTCGTCGGCCAGGGTCGTGGTGTCCTCGTCGAGCAGCAGCAGCGGTACGTCGGAGGGCAGCCGGCCGGTGTGCGCGGAGCCGGTGAGGACGACCGGGGTCGCGGTGTCCCGCACCATGTACGCCAGCCGCTCCGCCGGGTACTCCGGGTCCATCGGCACGTACGGCGCGCCCGCCTTGAGGACGCCCAGCACGGCCGTCACCAGGTCGGGGCCGCGCTCCAGGCAGACCGCGACCGGCATGTCCGGCCGCACTCCGTACCGGGTCCGCAGATGGTGGGCGATCCGGTTGGCGCGCGCGTTCAGCTGTCCGTACGTCAGTGTGCCCCGCGGTCCCTCCACGGCGACCGTGTCCGGCTGCCGCGCCGCGCGCTCCTCGAACAGCCCGTGGAGTGTGGCGGTGTCCGGGAAGGGTGCCTCGGTGCGGTTCCACTCGACCACCGTGCGCCGTCCCTCCTCGGCGGTGAGCAGGGAGAGCCGGGACAGCCGTGCCCCGGGCTCGCGGGCCACCGTCTCCAGCAGGGTCCCCAGGTGGCCGGCCATCCGGGCGACCGTGTCCCGTTCGAAGAGATCCGTACGGTACTCCAGGGTGCCGCGCAGTCCGCCGTCCGCACTCTCGGAGATCATCAGGGTCAGGTCGAACTTGGCGTCCGGGAGTGTGACCGCGAGCGGCTCGACGTCCAGTCCCGGGAGGCTCCAGCCGTCCTCGTCCGGGGTGTTCTGGAACACGAACATCGTCTGGAAGAGGGGGTTGCGGGACGGGTCGCGGTCGGGGGCGAGTTCCTCGACGAGGCGTTCGAAGGGCAGGTCCTGGTGGTCGTACGCACCGAGCGCGGTCTCCTTCACCCGGTCCAGGAGTTCCGTGAACGCCGGATCGCCGGAGAGGTCCGTCCGCAGGACGAGCGTGTTGACGAAGAAACCGATCAGCTCCTCCGTCTCCGCCCGGTTCCGACCGGCGACCGGACTGCCCACCGCGATGTCGTCCTGGCGGGAGTACTTGACCAGCAGCACCTGGAAGGCGGCGAGCAGGACCATGTACAGGCTCGCGGTGCCGCTCCTGGCGGCCTCCCGCAGTCCGGCGGCCACGGCCGCGCCCACCTCGAACGTCACGGTGTCGCCGCCTCCGGGGCGCCCCGCCGGGCGGCGGTGGTCGGTGGGCAGTTCGAGGGGTTCCACCCCGGCGAGCCGCTCCCGCCAGTACGCCAGCTGTTCCTCCAGCACATCAGTGGTGTACTTCTGCCGCTGCCAGACGGAGAAGTCGGCGTACTGCACCGGAAGCCAGGTGTCCTCGGGCACGGTGCCTGCCGTCGCCGCCCGGTAGCCTTCCCGCAGTTCGCGCGCCATGACCGGCTCCGACCACCCGTCGCAGGCGATGTGATGCACGGTCAGCAGGAGGTGTGCCTCCTCGTCGGCCAGCCGTACCAGATGGGAGCGGAGCAGCGGTCCGGCCGCCAGGTCGAACGGCCGGGCGGCCTCCTCGCGGGCGAACTCCCGTGCTGCTTCCTGCCGTTCCCCGGGGTCGGCCAGGTGCCGCAGGTCGTGGACGGTCGTGCGTACCGGCGCCGGGAGGTCGACGATCTGTGCCGGTTCGCCGTCGTCGTCGGCGACGTACCTCGTCCGCAGGATCTCGTGGCGTGCCACCAGGCGGGTCAGCGCGGTGTCGAGGGCGCCCGTGTCGAGCGCACCGCTGACGCGCAGCGCGAAGGGCACGGCGTACTCGGCGCGTCCGGGTTCCAGCTGGTCGAGGAACCACAGCCGCCGCTGGGCGAAGCTCAGCGGCAGCGGCCCGCCGGTACGGTCGGCCGGCCCGATGCGGTCCGCGCCGGCCGGCCCGTCGGCGGCGAGCTCTTCCACGGTGGCGGCGAGCCCGGCGACGGTGGGGGTCGCGAACAGTTCCCGCACCGGCACCTCCACGCCCAGGACGTCCCGCAGCCGTGACGTGACCTGGGTGGCGAGCAGGGAGTGGCCGCCGAGCGCGAAGAAGTCGTCGTCCACCCCGGTGACCTCGGCGCCCAGCACCTGGGACCAGGCCGCCGCGATCGCCCGTTCGACCGGGGTGCGGGGGGCCGGGCCGCGTGCCTCGGACGCGCGGGGTTCGGGCGCGGGCAGCTCCCGCCGGTCCACCTTGCCGTTCGGGGTCAGCGGCAGCCGCTCCAGCGTCACGAAGGCGGACGGCACCATGAAGTCGGGCAGTTCCCGGCGGAGCCGTCCGCGCAGTGTCTCGCCGCGCACCGTGGTGCCCGCCGACGGGACGACGTACGCGACGAGCCGCCTGTCGCCGGGGGTGTCCTCGCGGACGACGACGGTGGCCGCGGCAACGTCGGGGCCGGTCAGCAGCACGGCCTCGATCTCGCCGGGCTCGATGCGGTGCCCGCGCAGCTTCACCTGGTCGTCCAGGCGCCCCAGGAACTCCAGCTGCCCGTCGGCCAGCCAGCGCACCCGGTCCCCGGTGCGGTAGACGCGGCGCGGCGTGCCGTCGACGTCGACGGTCACGAACCGCTCCGCCGTCCGGTCCCGCTGTCCCCGGTACCCGCGTGCCAGCCCGCCGCCGCCGACGAGGAGTTCACCCGGAACCCCGGTCGGCACCGGACGGCCGTGCCGGTCCACCACGTAGACGAAGGTGCCGGGGACCGGGCGGCCGATCGGCGGGACGGCGGTGCCGGTGACGACCTCGGCCGAGGTCGTCACCACCGTCGACTCGGTCGGTCCGTAGTTGTTGACGACGCGGAAGGGCAGGTGCAGCCCGGCCGGGAGGCGCAGTGCGTCACCGCCGGTCAGCACGTGCTCCAGGGAGGTCGGCTCCGACCAGTCGAGCGCGGCCAGCGCCTCCAGTACCGGTGTGGAGACGAAGGTGCCCGTGATCCGTCGCTCGTTGAGCCAGCGCTGGAGCAGCGCCGGTGTCAGCCGCACCGCCTCGTCGGGTACGCAGACGGTGGCGCCGGTCGCCAGGGCGGGCCACAGCTCCCACGCGGACGCGTCGAACCCGACCCCGGCCAGCAGCGCGACCCGTCGTCCGGGAGCGGCGCCGAAGGTGTCCGCCGTCCAGCGGACCAGGCCGGCCAGGCTGTGGTGCTCGATCTCGACGCCCTTGGGGCGGCCGGTGGAGCCGCTGGTGTAGATGACGTACGCCAGGTCGCCGGGGGACGCCGCAGGTTCCGGGTCGTGGGCCGGCAGGTCGGCGAGGGAGGGCCAGTCCCGGTCGGTGAGGAACCGGCCGGGGCCGTCCGGCAGCCGGGCGGACCGGGCGCCGTCGGTGACCACGAGCCCGGCCCGCGCATCCGTGATCATGTGGGCGAGCCGGTCGGCGGGGTGCTCGGGGTCCAGCGGGAGGTAGGCGGCGCCGGACTTGAGTACGGCGAGCAGTGCGGTGATCTGTTCGGGGCCGCGCTCCAGGCACACGGCGACCACGGCCCCGGGACCGGCCCCGCGCAGACGCAGGTGGCGGGCGAGCCGGTTGGCCCGGGTGTTCAGCTCCCGGTAGGTCGTTCCTCCGCCGGACGAGAGCACGGCCGTCGTGTCCGGGTGCAGGGCGGCGCACTCCTCGACGAGCCGGTGCACGGTCTCCCCGGCCCCGGTCCCGACCGCCGTGGCGGACGCCGTCCCGCTCCATTCGGTCAGTACCCGGTGCCGCTCGGCCCCGGTCAGCACCTCCAGCTCGGACAGGCGGCGCTCCGGTCCGGCGACCGCCGAACGCAGCAGTGTGGCGAAGTGTCCGGCCAGCCGCTCGGCCGTGTCCGGGGCGAACAGGTCGAGGGCGAAGACCAGGTCCCCGTCGAGCGATCCGTCGGGCCGCTCGGTGAGGATCAGGGACAGGTCGAACTTGGCCTCCTCCTCGCGGACGGGGAACGGATCCACCTCCGCTCCGGGCAGCCGCCAGGCATGGCCGTCCGGGGTGTTCTGGAGGGCGAACATCGTCTGGAAGAGGGGGTTGCGGGAGAGGTCGCGGTCGGGGGCGAGTTCCTCGACGAGGCGTTCGAAGGGCAGGTCCTGGTGGTCGTACGCACCGAGCGCGGTCTCCTTCACCCGGTCCAGCAGTTCCGTGAACGCCGGATCCCCCGAGAGGTCCGTCCGCAGGACGAGCGTGTTGACGAAGAAACCGATCAGCTCCTCCGTCTCCGCCCGGTTCCGACCGGCGACCGGACTGCCCACCGCGATGTCGTCCTGGCCGCTGTACTTGGCCATCAGCAGCTGGAACACCGCGAGCAGCGACATGAACAGGCTCGCTCCCTGTCCGGCCGCCAGCCGCCGGGCCGCCGCGACGACACCGGCGGGGACCGAGAAGGACACCGTGCCTCCCCGGCCTGACCGCTGGGCCGGCCGGCGGTGGTCGGTCGGGAGTTCCAGCGGACGTACTTCGGCGAGCCGCTCCCGCCAGTACGCCGACTGCCCCGCGAGCGCCGGTCCGTCCAGCACCTCGCGCTGCCAGCTCGCGAAGTCCGCGTACTGGAGGCCGAGGGGGGCCGGGGCGCCCGGCCGGCCGGCCACCGCCGCTCCGTACAGTTCGCCCAGCTCGCGGGCGAGGATCCCCTCCGACCAGCCGTCGGAGACGATGTGGTGGACCGTGAGCAGCAGCAGCCACTCCTTGTCGGCCACCCGAACCGCCTTCGCCCGGAGCAGCGGCCCGGCGGCCAGGTCGAACGGTTCTCCGGCCGCCTCGCGCAGCATCTCGCGCGCGGCGTCGGTGCCGAGGTGCCGGGCGTCGTGGACGTCCACCGCCACCTCGCGCACGGCGTCGACGACCTGGAACGGGCGTCCCGCGGCGTCCGCGACGAACCGGGTCCGCAGGATCTCGTGCGCGGCGGTCAGGGCCGTCAGCGCGTCGCCGAACGCGTCCGGCGCGAACTCCCCCCGGACCCGGAGCCCCACGGGGATCGTGTACTCGGCCCGGCCCGACGCCAACTGATCCAGGAACCAGAGGCGTTGCTGCGCGAAGGAGAGCGGCAGGACGCCCGTCCGGTCCGCGCTCGGGATCGCGGCGCGGGTGTCCGGCTCCAGCGCGTCCACGGCCGTCGCCAGCAGCGCCGGTGTCGGCGCGTCGAACAGCGTCCGGTAGGGGACGTCCACCCCGAGGTCGCGGCGCAGCCGGGAGGCGACCCGGGCGGCCAGCAGGGAGTGGCCGCCCAGTTCGAAGAAGTCGTCGTCCGCGCCGACCTCGTCGACGCCCAGCAGCTCGGCCCAGACGGCGGCGACCGCCCGTTGCGTGGGGGTACGCGGTGCGGCGAACGCGGCGGAGAGGTCGGGGCGGTGGCTCTCGGGTGCGGGCAGTGCCCGCCGGTCGACCTTGCCGTTCGGGGTGAGCGGCAGCCGCTCCAGCACGACGTACCGGGCGGGCAGCATGTGCTCGGGCAGCTCGCGGGCCAGTGCGGCACGCAGCCCGGCCACGGCCACGGCGGTGCCGCCGGCCGGCACCAGGTAGGCCACCAGGCGTCTGTCGCCCGGGGCGTCCTCGCGGACCACGACCGTGGCGGCCGCGACGGCCGGCCGGGAGAGCAGGGCGTTCTCGATCTCGCCGAGCTCCACCCGGTGCCCGCGCAGCTTGACCTGGTCGTCCATGCGGCCCAGGTAGACCAGGCGCCCGTCCGGCAGCCACTTCACCAGGTCGCCGGTGCGGTAGAGGCGGGCCCCGGGGTCGTCCGAGAAGGGGTGCGGCACGAACCGTCGCGCCGTCAGATCGGGTCGGCCCAGATAGCCGAGGGCCACGTTGACCCCGCCGATCAGCAGCTCGCCGGGGACTCCGACCGGCTGGATCTCGCCGTGCGCCCCGACCACGTACACCTCGGTGTTGTCGATCGCCCGGCCCATCGGCACATGGTCCGCCGCCGGGTCCACCGATGTCGTCCGGGCGACCACGTTGCCGACGGTCGCCTCGGTCGGGCCGTACTCGTTGACGATCGCGGTGTCGCCGGTGCCCAGGGCCAGTACCCGGTACGCCAGCGCCGGAGTCAGGTCCTCGCCGCCCGCGACGACAGTGGCGATGCCGTGCCGGGCGCCGTCCTGCTCCAGCCGGGCGGTCAGCAGCTCCAGGTGCGAGGGCGTCGCCTTCAGGAAGCTGACCGGGACACCGGTCGCGACGATGTCCATGGCCGCGTCGAACACGCTCTGCCCCGGCCCCGGCTCCGGTACGACGAGGCACAGCCCCTGCACCAGTGGCAGGAACAGCGCGGTCACCGTCAGATCGAAGGCCGCCGACGAGCACAGCAGGGAGCCGATGCAGGCACCGGGGGCCGGGGGGTAGTTCCGGTCGCACCAGTGCAGGTAGTTGACGACGCCCCGGTGTGCGACGCGCACGCCCTTGGGACGGCCCGTCGAACCCGAGGTGTAGATGACGTACGCCACGTCGTCCGGGCCCGCGGCGGCGAGCGGGGTGGTGCCGGGGCCGGACGGCCACTCCCGGTCGGCCCGGAGCAGCGCGGTGTCCGGGGCGAAGAGGTCCGCGTGCGCGGAGTCCGTCACCACCACCGGTGCGGCGCTGTCCTCGACCATGTACCGCAGCCGCTCGGCCGGGTAGGCGGGGTCCAGCGGCACGTAGGCGGCGCCCGACTTGAGGACGCCGAGCAGCGCGCACACCAGGTCGGGGCCGTGGTCCAGGCAGACCGCGACCAGTGAGCCGGGGCCGATGCCCCGTTCCGCCAGGTGGTGTGCGAGCCCCTCGGCCCGCTCGTCCAGTTCCCGGTGGGTCAGCCGCTGTCCGCCGTGCTCCAGGGCGACCGCGTCGGGCCGGCGCACGGCCTGTTCCGCCACCAGCCGGTGGACGGTCGCGGTGTCGGGGAACGCGGAGCGCCGTCCGTTCCACTCGGTCAGGATGCGGTGCCGTTCCGGCTCCGTCAGCATGTCCAGCGCGCTGAGCGGCTTGCCGGGCGTGCCGGCGGCGGAACGCGCAAGCGTCGTGAGATGGCCCGCCATCCGCTCCGCGGTGGCGCGTTCGAAGAGATCGGTCCGGTAGCCGAGGACGCCGCTTCGTCCCCCGTCCTCGGCGACGAGGTCCAGCGTGATGTGCGCGTGGGGCGGGAACGCGACGGGCCCCTGGTCGGCGGTGCGCCACGCGAACCACGCCACCGTGGTGCCGGTCGCACCGGAGGGTACCGGGCCGCGGGCGGCGGCGTCCGCCATGCCCCGCGCGGCATGGGCCAGGGCCTCGGTGAACGCCGGATCGCCGGCCGCGCCGCGCACCACGGCCGCCATGTCCGCCGC
This sequence comes from Streptomyces sp. NPDC092952, assembly GCF_044754785.1. NCBI lineage: Bacteria > Bacillati > Actinomycetota > Actinomycetes > Kitasatosporales > Streptomycetaceae > Streptomyces > Streptomyces sp. NPDC092952. The sequence goes on from NZ_JBIVPT010000022.1 coordinate 88,480, forward strand.
GTCCGTGTCCCGCGTACCGTCCGCCACCACCGCGACCGGGACGTCGCCCCGGCCCGCGTGCCGCGCCAGCAGTGTGTGGAACACCGTCAGCAGGACGGCGGGGAGTTCCACTCCCCGGTCGCGGGCCAGCGCGGCCAGCGCGTCGGCGGTGCGGGCGGGCACGTCGAACGGGACCCGGTCCATGGGACCCGGTCCGTCCTCCGACGGCCTGTGGTCCAGCGGCAGTTCCAGCGGCTCGATGCCCGCCAGTGCGTGCCGCCACTCCCCCAGCTGGTGATCAGCCACCGTTCTCTCCCCATCGTCAGGACGTCGTCAGCGGTACAAGCGGTTCACGGGCGGCACGTCGTACGGCGTGCGGCGAGGGCAGGGGCGGAGTCCTCCGGGCGGGCCGGGGAGGGTGCTGCCGGCAAAACCGCGGCCACCGGCGTCGAACGTCCGCGACGAGCAGGCTAGGAGGCCCGGACGCGCGACCCCAGTGGACAGAAGTGACGCCTCCGGGGGTGGTCACAACTGCCCAGTGCCGCTCCCGATCACCGCTGGCCACGATGGACGGCGTCGCGTCAACGCACCGCCCGGACGCCCCAGGAGGGCGATGTCACGGGTATCCGGCCCGATCTCAGCGGTCGTGGCCCATCACGGTTTCGAGAGGAAGATCCGGTCGTGTACCCGCATCGCCAGCCCCCGGACAGCCCGCGCCACGCGGTCCTGACCACCATCGCCTCGGACTCGCACACCTGGAACCTGCTCTTCCTGCAGCTCCTGCTGGAGGAACAGGGCTGGGAGGTCACCAATCTCGGCGCGTGCGTCCCGGTCGATGTGCTGATCGAGGAGGTCTCGGCCCGTACGCCCGGCCTCGTCGTCGTCAGTACGGTGAACGGGCACGGTGCCGAGGAGGCCCCGGGGCTGGCCCGCGCGGTGCGCGCCGTACCGGCGCTGGCCGGGGTGCCGCTGGTCGTCGGCGGCAAGCTGGACACCTCGGGCACGCTCGCCCCGGAGGTCCATACCGCGCTCACCGACGCCGGCTTCGACGCCGTCCTGACCGGCCCGAACGCGGTCCCCGGGCTGCTCGCCCTGCTCGACGCCCTGCCCCAGCACCGGCCCGGAAAGCCGCACGCCGATGTCGTCCGCTGAACCGGCTCCCACCGGTGGCGCCTTCCACCGTTTCATGGCCGACCCCGCCCGCACCGGCGGCCTCGTCGTGCAGCCGCGCATGGGCTTCGCCGACCCCGCCAGGATGCGCGCCGGTCTGGTCGCCACCCGGGGTGCCGACGCCACCACCGTCGGCACCCTCACCCTGGACAGCTTCACCCGCGTCGGCGACTACGCGGCCGCCGCCCGTGCCGTCGCCCAGGGCCACCACCTCAACGGCTATCCGCTGGTCAGCATGGCCGTCGAGACCACCACCGGTCTTCTCGACGGCGTCCACGGCCCCGGCTTCCCCGTCCAGGTGCGGCACGGCTCCGCGCAGCCCGGCCGGATCGTCGAATCGCTCGTCGCCGCCGGGCTCGACGCCACCGAGGGCGGCCCCGTCTCCTACTGCCTGCCCTACGGCCGCACCCCGCTGGCCACGTCGATCCGGGCCTGGGCCGACGCGTGCCGCAGCCTCGCCGCGCTGCGCGAGGCCGGTACCGAACCGCATCTGGAGACCTTCGGCGGCTGCATGCTGGGCCAGCTCTGCCCGCCGTCCCTGCTCGTCGCCCTCTCCGTCCTGGAGGCCGTGTTCTTCCGCCGGCACGGCCTGCGCAGCGTCTCCCTCAGCTACGCCCAGCAGACCGACCGCGAACAGGACGAGGAGGCCCTCCACGCCCTGCGCGCCCTCGCCGCCGACCATCTCCCGGACGTCTCCTGGCACGTGGTCGTCTACACGTACATGGGCGTCTACCCGGAGACCTGGGACGGTGCGCTGCGGCTGGTGGCGGACGCCGCCCGGCTCGCCGTGCGCACCGGCGCGACCCGGCTCATCGTCAAGACACCGGCGGAGTCGGCCCGTATCCCCACCGTCGAGGAGAACGTCGTCGCGCTGGAGACCGCCGCCGCGGCCGCCCGGACCACGCGGCCGGCCGCTCCGCCCCCGTCCACCGGCATCGAGGCGGAGGCCCGCTCCCTCGTCGAGGCCGTCCTGCACCTGCACGACGACATCGGCCAGGCCCTGGTCCGCGCCTTCGCCCACGGCTATCTCGACGTCCCCTTCTGCCTGCACCCCGACAACGCGGGGCGCACCCGCAGCTTCATCTCCGACCGCGGTCGGCTGGAGTGGTCCCGCACCGGGTCGCTCCCGCTCGGCCGGCCCACCGCCGCACGGCCGTCCGGGCGGCTGACCTCGTCCGGACTGCTGCAGGCGCTCAACCATGTCAGGAACCGCTACGACGTCCCCGCCGCCGCCCGCCTCGACAGGGCGAGCTGATCCGAGCGGCCCCCGCCCCGGCGCCCCTCCGCCACCAATGGCGGGTGCCCCGGCCCGGCAACGACAGGAACAGGACACGACAGACATGACACTCCAGATGGATCACCCGTCAACCTCCGGGGCCCCCGCGCTGCCCACGCCGTTGGAGCACCTGCGCGACCCGCGCACCCGGGCGGCGCTGCGCGTCCAGCAGGCGCTCGTGGCCGGTGCCCGTTCCTTCCTGCGCTCCGACGGGGCCGTGGAGATGGCCCACCCGGTCATCGGCCCCGTCACCGACCCCGGCTCGCGCGGCGCCAAGCAGGTGGACGTCGACTACTACGGCCACCGCTACAAGCTGATGACCAGCGCGATCCTGTACAAGCAGGCGTCGCTGCTGGCCTTCGACCGCATCTTCCTCGTCGCGCCCAACGTCCGCCTCGAACCCGTCGAGACCAGCGGCACCCACCGCCACCTCACCGAGTTCCGGCAGATCGACGTCGAGTACGCGGGCGCCGGCCGGGACGACGCCATGGGCGTCGCCGAACAGCTGGTGCGCCACGCCGTGACCGCCGTCGTCGACGAGTGCGGCGACGACCTCGCCGTCCTCGGCCGCGACCCGGAGACCCTGCGCCGCCACGTGGCCCGGCCGTTCGCCCGGGTCCCGCACAGTGAGGTCGTCGACGGTCTGCGCCGCGACGGGTACCCGCAGGCCGCGGGTACCGAGATCGAGTGGGAGGCCGAGGAGCGGATCTCCCTCCGGGCCGACGCCCCGTTCTTCGTCGTCGGCTACCCCAAGGGCTCCCGCGGCTTCTACGACAAGGAGAGCCCGGACGAGCCCGGCACCCTGCTCAACTTCGACCTCATCGCCCCCGAGGGCTGCGGCGAACTGTGCAGCGGCAGCGAACGCGAGTACGACTACGCGGCCCTGGTCACCCGGATGCGTGAAACCGGTGAGAACCCCGCCAAGTACGCCTGGTACCTGGACGTCGCCCGGCACGGCATCCCCAGCAGTGCCGGCTTCGGCATCGGCCTGGAGCGCCTGACCCGCTGGGTCACCGGCCTGGACTCCGTCTGGCGGACCACGGCCTTCCCGAAGATCGCGGGGGTCGTGTCACCGTGACCCAGCTGGCTGCCCCCGGCCTGCCCGAGGAATCCATCCGCACCCGGGCCCGTGACGGCGCCGCCGCCGTCTTCCCGCCTGCGGACCACTACGGCACCGCGGTCTTCGGCGCCGACCCCGAATCCGGCGGCGACGAGATCGACCGGCTGCGCCTGGCCCCGCCCGTCTTCATGCCGGGCCGCCTGGCCAAGCTCATCGACCTCGGCCGCGAACCCCTCTACTCCGACGTCGTTCTCGACACCGCGCTCGGCGGATTCACCGCCCCGCTGCCGGTCTACGTGTCGGCGCTCGGCTCCACCCGCGTCACCGGCACCGGGCTCGCCCTGAGCCGCCAGGCCGGACGGCTCGGCATCCCCATGGTCATCGGCGAGAACGTCGCCCCCATGAACGGCTTCCGCTCCAGCGGCGACGACCACTGCAAGGGCCTGCTGGAACGCGTCCAGGCGTACTGCGAGGAGCTCCCCGACGGTGTGGGCGGCATCTGCGTCCAGCAGAGCACCGAGGACGCCGACTCCGAGGTCTGGAACCAGGTCTACAGCGAACCCGCCGTCACCGGCCTCCTGACCACCGGCCGCCTCGGCTTCGAGCTCAAGACCGGCCAGGGCGCCAAGCCCGGCCTCGGCGGCCTCACCATGATCAGTGAGGCGGTCGCGGCCGACCTCGCCGGACAGTACGCCGTCGAGCGGCTGGGCCCCGGCACCTCATCGGTCCTGCGCTGCGCGAGCCCGGGCACCTTCACCAACGAGATCTTCCGCCGGCAGATCCAGCTCATGCGCAACAACTACCCGCGCGCCCGCTGCTGGGTGAAGCTCTTCCCGGGCCGCGACGTCGGCCGGGCCGCCACCGTCGCCTGGGACGCCGGTGCCGACGCCGTCACCGTCGACGGTGCCGAGGGCGGCACCGGCTGGGCCCCGACCGGCTTCCTCGGCCACGTCGGGCTGCCGCTCGCCGAATGCCTGCGCCGCGTCGACCCCGCAGGCCGCACCCTCCTCGCCAGCGGACGGGTCTGGGACGGCCTCCGCGCCGTGAAACTGCTCGCCCTCGGCGCCCGTGCCGTCGGCCTCGGCCGCGCCGCGCTGATCGCCGCCGACGAGGACCCCGAGCACGGCCTCGAACGCCTGCTGGACGCCATGGCCCTGGAACTGCGCATGGCCGTCAGCGCACTGGGCCGTTACGCGGCGGAGGAGACCGGCCCCGAAGACCTCTGGGAGCCCCGGTCATGATCTACGAGCACACCTATGAGATGGTCACCGACGACCTCTTCGTCCTGCTGCCCCGCATGGTGCCCGGTTCGGACCTCTTCCTGAAGATCGAGGGCCTCAACCCGGCCGGCTCGGTCAAGCTGAAGACCGCGCTGAGTCTCGTCGAGGACGCAGAGCACCGCGGCGTCCTCGCACCGGGTGCCCGCGTCATCGAGTCCTCGTCCGGGAACCTCGGCATCGCCCTCAGCTCGATCTGCGCCACCAAGGGCTACCACTTCACCTGCGTCGTCGACCCGAACACCAACGCCACGAGCATCGACCACATGCGCGCCCTGGGCGCCGAGGTGGTCGTCGTCGACACCGTCGACGCCAACGGCGGCTTCCTCCAGTCCCGCATCGCCCACATCCGGCGCCGCGTCGAGGCGGACCCGGCCGTGGTCTGGCTCAACCAGTACGCCAACCCGGCCAATCCGCGCGCCCATTACGAACAGACCGCGCGCACCCTGCTCAAGACGGTCCAGCATCTCGACTACCTGTTCATCGGTGTCGGATCCACCGGCACCTTCGTCGGCTGCGCGCAGTACCTGCGCGAGTTCTCGCCGCACACCCGGATCGTCGCCGTCGACGCCCTCGGCTCCGTCCTCTTCGGCGGCGCGCCCGGCCCTCGGCACATCCCCGGGCTGGGCGCCAGCCGCGTCCCCGAACTCTTCGAACCCGGCCTCGCCGACGACGTGGTGCTGGTCGCCGAGAAGGACGCCGTACGCGAGTGCCGGCTGCTCGCGCGCACCCACGGCCTGCTCACCGGCGGCTCGACCGGCTCGGTCCTGGCCGCCGTACGCCGCCGCGCCGACACCATCCCGGCCGGATCCCGCGTCGCCGCGATCTCCCCGGACCTCGGCGAGCGCTACCTCGGCACGGTCTACAACAACGACTGGGTCGAGCGGAACTTCGGCGCCCTCACCTGAACCCGCCCGCGAAAGGCAACCACCGATGTCAGCCTTCCACGTCATCGACGGCTCCGTCGCCCAGGACGTCATCGGCTCCGCGCCGTCGGACGTCCTGGACATCGTGCGGGAGACATACCTCCAGCACAGCCACGGGGCCACCGTGAACCCCAACAGCTACTTCCTGCGCTTCCCGCACGATCCCGGCGCCCGGATCATCGCACTCCCCGCCCACCTCGGCGGCGACACACCGGTCTCCGGCCTCAAGTGGATCGCGAGCTACCCGCAGAACGTGGACCAGAACCTGCCGCGCGCCTCCGCCGTCCTCCTGCTGAACGACGCCACGACCGGCTACCCGTTCGCCTGCCTGGAGGCGTCCGGCATCAGCGCCGCCCGCACCGCGGCGTCCGCCGCGCTCGCCGTGGAGACCCTCGCCGACGGCGACGGCCCGAAGACCGTTCTCTTCGTCGGCGCCGGCGTCATCGCCCGGACCGTCTCCGACTTCCTCGCGGCACGCACCACCGAGGTCCGCGAGTGCCTGGTCCACGACCACGTCGACGCGTACGCCGAGACCTTCGCCGCGTACGCCGCCGACACCCACGGCTGGCAGGCCCGCGCCGTGGACCGGATCGACGAGGCCCTGGCCGCCGCCGACCTGATCGTCCTCGCCACCACCGCTCCGGAACCCTGGCTGACGGACCGGCAGACCCTCCGGCCCGGCCAGCTCATCCTGAACCTGTCCCTGCGCGACATCCACCCCACCGTCATGATCAAGTGCCACAACGTCCTGGACGACCTGGACCACTGCCTCACCGCGCGGACCTCACCCCATCTGACGGAGCTGGAGTACGGCACACGCGACTTCATCGACGGCACACTGGCCGACGTGCTGCGCGGCGATGTGACCCTGGCCCATGACCGCCCCACCGTCTTCTCTCCGTTCGGCCTCGGCGTCCTCGACCTGGCCGTCGGCCACCACATCTACCGGACCGCCCTGCGCACCGGGCGAGCCACCGAGATACCGGGCTTCTTCCCGGAGCTGAAGCGCTGGTGAACCGGGCGGCCCCGGCCGCGACACCCGAAACCCCGGCCCCACGGCCCCGGCGCACGCACGGCGGGACCAGGGGGCCGGGGCAGGGTCCTGCCGGGATCCGTTTAAGAGATCGCGCGGACAGGTGCGCTCCGCGGCGACAAACTTCCCGTGCCCAGAGCGCTCCGTGGAACGGGAACGGGCCTACGAGTGAAGGGACGAGGCGTCAGGCAGGTTTCTGCGCCGGGTGTCTCCGCCCTGGTAGCGTTCACGGCATGTCTGCTGCTTCGTGTGCGGCCTCTTGCGCCGCAGTGACCAGGACGTCCCGCTAGCGGCGGGACGTTCCACTCACACACTCCTCCTGGACGTCCAGTCGCTTCGTGATCAGACCGGAGCGGCACGTTTGTGCTGCTCGGAACTTCTTCTGAGCGACGGAGCACCCGATGCTTCCAGGCATCCTTTCTTCCTGCGGGCACAGCCCGTCCCCGGCACGCGCATGGCTGGTGCTGTGCGCGGTGTCCATGCTGCAGTTCTTCATTGCGGTCGACGTGACCGTGGTCAACATCGCCCTGCCCTCGATCGGTGCCGACTTCGACATCGACGGACACTCCCTGACCTGGGTCGTGGTCGGGTACACGGTCGCCGGTGGTGGGCTGCTGATGCTCGGTGGCCGGCTGGGCGACCTGCTCGGGCGGCGGCGCGTGCTGCTGCTCGGCACCGGCCTGTTCGGCGCAGCGTCGCTGCTGGCGGGCCTGGCCCCCACGTTCTCCCTGCTGGTGGTCGCGCGCCTGTTGCAGGGCGCCGGTGAGGCCATCGCGCTGCCCGCCGCCATGGCCACCATCGTCCTGATGTTCCCCGAAGGTCCGCGCCGGTCGCGGGCCCTGGGCGTGTGGGCGGCGGTGGCGAGCTGCGGTCTCGTGCTCGGATTCGTCCTGTCCGGAATCGTCACTGCCCACCTCGGGTGGCGGTGGATCTTCCTGCTCTCGGTCCCGTTCGTCCTGATCGTGCTGCTGGCCGCTGTCCTCCTGGTCGAGGGGGACCGGCCCGTGGCCGAGGACGCCCCGCGGCTGGACCTTCCCGGCGCGCTGTTGCTGACCGCCTGCCCGCTGCTGTTCATCTTCGGCGTGGTCGAGGCCGGTGCGCCCGGAATGCCCGCATGGGTGGTCCTGGGGGCGCTGGCCGGGGCGGTGGCCGCCGGGGCCGGGTTCGTGCGCGTCGAGGCGCGCTCGCGCAACCCGCTGCTGCCGCTGCGCTTCTTCGCCAACCGCACGCGTGTGGCGGCCAACCTGGCCACGATGCTGCTGAGCGGGGCACTGTCGACCTCGTTCCTGCTGTTCACCTTCTATCTGCAGGACCGGCTGAGCATCGGCCCGTTGGGCGCGGGTCTGATGATGCTGCCTCTGGCCCTCTCGCTGATCGTGTTCTCCATGCTCGTGCCCCGCCTGCTGGGCCGGTGGGGAGCACGCGCGTGCGTGCTCGCCGGCATCGGGTTCACCGCGGCTGCGATGGCCGCTGTCGCGGCCATCGCGGCCCTGCGGGCAGGCGGCATGACGATGATTCCGCCCATGCTCCTGATCGCGGCCGGGATGGGGGTCGGCATCGTGGGGCTCCAGTACCTCGCGGTCAGCGGCGTCACCGAGGACGACGCCGGGACCGCCTCGGGCATCCAGCGCGCGGCTGACCAACTGGGCGGTGCGACCGGGGTGGCAATCTGCGTCGGGACCGGGTTCGCCCCGTCCTTGCACTCCTTCGATCCGTTCCTGGTGGCCACCCTGCTGGCCGTCATGGGGCTCGTGACCGGCGCGGTCGTGGCCTGGCGCATGCCCGCGCCCGCTCCCGCAGCGGACCTGCAGGAACAGGCCGGGTGACTTTCACCCGCAGGGGTGTGCCGCCCCGACTGCCAGGGCGGCACACCTCTGCGGGACTTGCTGGTCAACGCCCTCTACGGCCGAGCAAGGGTCACGTGCCCGTCCTGCCCTCATCCATGACCAACCCGTTGTGGGACCAGTTCCAAGCCCTCCTGCCCAAGCGGGCAGTGGCCGCTCATCCATGGGGCTGCCACCGTCCCCCGCATCCCCGACCGGGTCGTGTTCGCAGGCTCCTGGCCCGCCTCGTGCTCGGAGGCGCCTACCAGCAGCATGCCGACCACACCTGCTCGGCAACCACGATGAGAGCTTGGCGCCTCGACCTTGAGAACCTCGTGGTGGACGGTTGCATCGCGAAAGCCCCTGACGGCGGCCAGAGCGCGGGGCGCAGTCCGGTGGACCGAGGCAAGAGCGGCCTGAAGCGTTCGGTACTGGTCGACGGCGGGGGCTTGCCGTTGGGATAGGCCCTGGCCGGCGCAAACCGCAACGACTCGCCGCTGTTGCGCACCGCCCTGGAGACCCTTCGCCTGTTCGGGTTCCATCTGCCACCGTCGATCACAGTGCACCTGGACGCCGGCCACGACTCACAACCCACTCGGGCACTGCTGGAAGAGCTGAGCTGCGCCGGGCCTGGACGGCCTACCGGTGGGAGGCCCGCCCTGCCCGACGGCCCTGACCTACCCGTGCGACCTACAAGGTTCGTTCGAGGTCCTGCCAGGATCCGTCCGGGGCCCGTTCCAGGTTTTCCGGGGTCCGGGCGAAGCCCCTCGGCCCGGATCGCCGGGCATGCGGGAGGGCCGACGAGGAAGCCTCCAGGTGTCCTGCCACAACTGGCACGACACCCCGTCGGCTCCTCGCCGGCCCTGTACTGCGGCGGCGGTCCGTACTCAGATCCGCTGCAGATCCCGTTCCCCGACGACGGGACCGGTCGAAACCTCATGGCTCAACTCAGCTACCACAGCGTTCAGTTGTTCGGCGCCCCGGACCATCTCCATGTGCCGGCCCGGCATCGCCCGCTGGGCCAGTCCTGCCGGGTAGAGCCCGTGCCAGTGGGCGAGGTAGCGGGCCTCCGGCACCTCGTCGCCGCTGCCGTCGCGCACCGTGTCACTGACGAAGAGCGTCGCCCTGGCCGCCGAGCGACCGGGCCGGTAGGCGGCGAGCGAGCGCACCTCGGCCTCCAGCACCGCGTAGGGGAGCCACTCGTCGAGCGATACCAGGTTCTCGTCGAGGTTCATCTCCGGAGCGAGCTTACGCAACTCCCTTTCCGTTGCTGCTCGTTCGGCACCGCGCTCGTCCTGGCCGCGCCGCCACAGTTCGTCCACCCGGCGGTACACCTCGGCGTGGTGCTGGAAGCGCGCCCGCTGGTCGTCGCCGGTGACCGCCGGCTCCAGCAAGTACAGACCGGCCACGTCCTCCGGCGCCCGCTCCCCCATCGCATGGGCGATCACTGCACCGGTCGACCATCCGAGGAGGGTGCACGGACCCGTGGGCTGCACCCGGCGGATCTCCTGCCAGTACCGCTCCGCGATCGACTCGATGCCGACGAGCGGCGCCTCGCCCGCGTTCAGCCCCGGTGCCTGGACGCCGTACACGGTGAACCGGCCCGTAAGGCATCGCGCGAGGGCGCGGTACGGGTGGGTGCTGCCGCCGCCCGGATGTACGCAGAAGAGAACGGGCAGCTCCGGGTCCACCGCGGACGACAGGAGCACCACCAGCCCGGCCGACGCCGCCTGCGGGACATCCAGTGCGCCCGCCAGCTGGGCCACCGTCGGGTGCCGCACGAACTGCTGGAGGGCGACGTCGAGACCGGCTTCCCGCAGCCGGGAGACCGCCCGGACAGCGCTGATCGACTGTCCGCCGAGTTCGAAGAAGTTGTCGTGGATGCCGATGGTGTCGATGCCGAGGACGTCGGTCCAGACAGCGGTGATGGTCTCTTCCGTCGAGTTGCGGGGGGCGGTGTAGGCGGTACCGAGGTCGGGGCGGTGGTGGTCGGGGGCGGGCAGGGCCTTGGTGTCGACCTTCCCGTTCGGTGTGAGAGGCAGCTCGTCCAGGACGACATACGTGCTGGGGACCATGTACTCGGGGAGCTGCTGCTGGAGATGGGTGCGGAGATCACCGACACCGGGACCGTGCCCCGGGACGGGCACGACGTAGGCGACCAGGCGCTTGTCCCCCGGCGTGTCCTCGCGGGTGGTGACGGCAGCGGTGTGGACGTGGGGATGGGCGGTGAGAGCGGCCTCGATCTCACCGAGTTCGATCCGGTACCCCCGCAGCTTGACCTGGTTGTCGATCCGCCCGACGAACTCCAACGTCCCGTCCGCCCGCCACTTCACCAGATCCCCCGTCCGATACGTCCGCGGATCCGGCCACGGCGGCGTCAACGGATTCGGAACGAACCGCTCCTCGGTCAACTCCGGCCGATTGTGATA
>NZ_JBIVPT010000023.1:0-78860 GCF_044754785.1 Streptomyces sp. NPDC092952
CGGCAGTCGGCCCGGATACCGCCGACGCCTCGGCGGTCGAGTAGGAAGCAGCGGGGCGACACGCTCCCACAGATCATCAGGCACAAGATCATCCGGCACTCGCAAAACTCTGCCGCCCGCCAACCTAACTGCCAAGACCCTGAGCCGAACTCATTCTGAAATGATCAGTAAGTGAGTGCCGCCAACCACTTGGGCGGCGCACTGACCAACTACGAGGGCACTCGCCGCAGGTGATTCGGCACATGGATGGGCGGCTTGTCCGCGGATGGTCTGTCGTCGCCGCCGTGGCTGTGCGCGCTGTCGGATTCGCCATGCAGCAAGCGCCGAGCCCCGCCCAGGAACGTACCGCCCGTGCCGAGCGGCTGGCCGTCCTTCGCTGCCCCAAAGTCGGGGCCATGAGCAAAGCCGTACGTGATGGGCCGCACGGCACTTCGAGATCGCACTCCGCGATCCGGCAGTTACCGCGATGTAGTTCGCCGGGCCGGTGGGTGGTGGCAGGATGCCTCGTCATGGCAACGAGAGATGGCCGCGACGAGACGTACGTCGTTAGGCTGTGCAACCGGATTCTCGAGGAGAGTGCTCTGCCGCAGCACAGGTTCGACTGGCTGCTGGAAGATCCCGGAGCAGGCGGCCGACAAGTCAAACTGCCGGTTGACGCCTACTGGCCCGGGCATCAGCTGGTGGTCGAGTACCGCGAACTACAGCATGACCAGCCAACGCCTCATTTCGACAAGCCGGACCGCCTCACCGTCAGCGGTGTCCACCGTGGCGAACAGCGAGCCCTGTACGACGCCCGGCGCGATACGGGCATTCCCACGCACGGGCTGCGCCTGGTCGTTATCCGCCCTTCCGATCTGGACGCGGACAGTCGCGGACGACTGCGTCGCAATGAAACGGCCGACCTGGCAACGCTGAAAGAAGATCCTGGCGCGCAAAAGTGACGAGGACCGGGTCACCGACACCTTCCGCGCCTGGCTCCTGGCCGACGGCCGGACACCCGTCGCTCCCACGGACCGGTGGACCGATCTCGAAGCCGTACGCGGCGAGGAACGGATGATCTGCGAGGCCAAGGGCCGCACCATCGAGAAGGGCGTCGACACCGACATCGCATACGGCCAACTACTACGCCGCATGACGAGCCAGACCCCAGACACGCGATACGCCCTCGTCGTACCGTCCTCCTCTGCAGAAGCCGCCACACGCGTCCCGGCCCACGTCCGCCGGCTCCTGCGCATCGACGTATTCGAGGTGACGGACGACGACCAGGTATGTCGGCTGACCGACTGAACGGTCCCGTGTACTTCGTCGGAGTCGACTTCACCACCTACGTGGTCTTACGACCTCGTGCGTGATGGCCAGTGACGACGGCTGGCCTGTGTCGCTGGTCTGGGTGTGGTGGGGGTTGAAGCACGCAGGCTGATCGTGCCGGAGCGTCGCGTCACGGGGCTTTCGACGTCCGTAATCGCTGATCCGGTGGCCGGGTTGGGGCCGGTGTGGCAGGCCCGAAGAGATGCCGAGCTGGCTGATCGTCCGCGTCGTCGGGCTGTGGGTGGGGTGAACCTTCTTCTCGTCCAGGACGAAATCATCCACCTCGGACCGGGAGGGACCGCAGTCAAACGGGATGAAACCGATGGGGCTTCCGGTCGCGGCGGCCTCGATCTCCCGTCGGCGACCAGGGTGGCAGGAGAACCACAGATCAGGAACACCGCGGTGGGACAGCTCGACAGCGACGGATATCACCGCGTTCAGTCGGCCGGAGTGAGGAAGCGAGCGAGGAGAGTGGGGCCCTTCGGCGGATTCATCAACGGGGTCTCCTTGTTCTGACTTGATGTGATCGAACTGTGCGAGGTGCTGAGTGATCGCGCCGCACGCCTGGTCGCCGTCAGCGCCGGGCATGGACCCGGATCGCGGACACGGACGGGGTCGTGAGGATCTCGCAGGCGTATCCGAGGCCGCTGATCGCCGCGGCCAGCCACGCGGAGTCGGTGGCGAAGTCGACGCCTTCCCCCCATCTCGACACCGGCGAACTGCTTGTCGAGCCTGGCGATCGAAACGAAATACACCCTCCGCGCGGCCCCGGTCGTCTCTGCGAGGGTCTCCGAGACGTGATGCCAGTGGCAGGAGTTGCCAGACATCAACATTGACGGCGCTCCGGGCGGAGGCGTCGGCGACCGGCAACTGCGTTCCGCAGAAGCTCGGCACCGAGGTGTCCCCCCAGTCGCGCAGCGAGGACCGGGGGCCGGGTGCCACCGTGCGCCACCCGGGCAGCGGGCCGGTGCCGAGCAGCCAGGTCGTCCCGTCCGCCGTATCAACGCGCCACTGTTCGATCTCGATGAGTTCGCCCTCACCGTGCCGGTGTCCGCGGCGACCGCCTCGGCCGCGCGTTCGTGGACGCGGCGTCCCGTCAGGCGCGCGCCGCCCTCGCCACCCTCAGCATCATGTGGCGGGTGTTGAGGAGTTGGCGCTCTATGGCCTCGACCAGCGACGCCGGATCCTGGTCGTCGCGCTTCGGCGGTGACCGCCGGACGGGGTGTTCTTCTCGGTGTGCCGCAGGCCCAGCACCGCGCTCACCAGGCCCGCATGACTCGCAGCGAAGGCGGCGCGCTCAGGGTCGCCGGTCGCGCGGCGGTCCCGGCACTGCGCCCGGGGTCGTCAACGAATTCCCCGTTCCCCTCGCCCGGCCGTCGGGTCCGTCTCACGATCCCGCGCGTCACTGATCTGACCCACCATTTTCAGCAGGGACCGCCCGCATATTTCCTCGCATTCCAGCGGGGAACCGCCGTCCAGCAGAAAGCGCACACTGTCGGACCAACGGACCGGCTGCACAAGCTGATCGCAGAGCGTCCGGACGATTTCGCTCTCCCGGTACGGGAGTCCGGTGGCGTTGGCGATCACCGGTGTGTGGAGTTCCCCGAATGCGAAGGCCTTCAGATACTTCTCGAATTCAATACGGGCCGGGTCCATGTACCGCGAGTGGAACGGCCCGCCGACCCGCAGCGGGACGAAGCGCACCCCTCGGCGTGCCAGCGCCGCGTGTGCGGTGTGCAGTGCCTCGGCGGGGCCCGCGACGACGGTCTGGGTGTCGGTGTTAAGGCCGGCCAGGTCCACCGCCTCGACCCCGTCCTGCCGGAAGACCTCGAGAAGCTTCTCCACGGGTAGGTCCAGTACGGCCGTCATACCGCCGTACGGGGCCGCCGCCATGAGTTCACCGCGCTTCTTGACCATTCGCAGACCGGTCTCGAAGTCGAAGGCTCCGGCGGCCAGCAGGGCGTTGTACTCTCCGAGGCTATGCCCGAGGTAGCAGTCGGCTCGGCGCTCCTCCCTGCGCACCCTCTCGAAAAAGTGCAGGGAGTTGACGACGAAGAGCGCGGGCTGGGTGTACTCCGTCCGTGAGAGGACGTTGTCCGGGTCGTCCCGGCAGAGCGCGACGAGGTCGTATCCCAGGAGGTCGCAGGCGAACTCCGTGAGTCCGGGATAGCGGTCGAATAAATCCCCGCCCATTCCTCGGGACTGCGCCCCCTGCCCAGGGAAGAGAACTGCAAATGGCATGGCGTCTCCCAGAATAGAATCCGCCGAACTACCCGTCACGGCGGTACATCGGCCGAAGAACCCGATCGGTTCTTCGGAAACATCGTTTCCTGGTGGCGACAAGGGTGGTCTCCACCGAATCTCCGAGGCGTCCTCGGTCTCACGTCCCCGATGCCGGTGCGGCGACGGCGTACGGCCGTGCCCGGGACCCGCTGTCCGCGGTGGTGGCGGGGGCGGCGGGGCCGAGTACGTCGAACAGCACTAGGGCGTGTTTCGGAAGTCCCGTCTGCCCGGGGGCGCCCGGCACTTCCCCGAGCTCTCGGCTCCGCTCGAGCAGGGGAGACCCCTTTGCTCGCCGCGTTGTCGGGATCACCCCGATACATCCAGTATCGGGGCGACCCTCCGCCTTGCGATCGCACGCACCGGACACCCCCGGGCCTGCCCTCCGGGCAGACGACGCCACTTTCGAAGCACGCCCCAGCGCGCTCTACAACCGCAGGCAGTTGTCCTTGACCGGTCGGCCCAGGAGGTGTTCCGCCTTCCGTATCCGGTAGGCGACGCGACTCTTGGCGATGTGCAGTCGGCCGACGGCGGACATACTGCGTTCCGTGTCCAGGTAGCACTTGACGGTGGCCCTCAGTTCGGACATCCCGTCGTCGGCCAGCGGTCCGAGTTCACGGTGGCCGAACGCGGCGCTGCGATCCCGCCGCGATCTCAGCGGAATGACCAGCTCCAGATCGGCGTAGTTGTACGGCGACGACCGGACGACGGCGCCGGGACCGACCGCGCGGATCAGTTCGGCCGTCTCGCCGACCTGGCGGTGACTGGTCCGGAATCCCTCAATCCCCTCCCCCGGCAGGCCCGCCGCGATGTGCACCCCCGCGTGCCCAGGACGCCCGGGGCGCCGCGGCGCGGCGCGACCGCCGGAGCAGCAGGGGTCTCCGCTGACCTTCGCCCCCCAGGCCCACAGGGTCGAGAGACCCACGGGCAGGTTCTGCCGGATGCTCTCGCGGACGGACTGACCGGTGACGTCCGGAAGGTCGTCGGTCGGAAATCCCGCCAGGGATCGGAGGAAGTGGAGCGCGAGCGCCTCAGCGCAGCGGGCGGTCAGATCGCCGGAGGTCCTGGACGGTCCTGCGGACCGGGCCGGGGCGGTCGCGTCCGTCGGCCGGGAGGTCTCCACCGCCCGGCCGACGGCGCCGCCGATCTGGAGCCGTGCCTCGCGGAGGGTGGCCTCGTCGCTGACCGCGGCGACGAGCACGGACGTGTCGCAGGGCCGTAAGCACCGGACCCACGGATGTTCCACCATGAGCCTGTGGCTCGCCGGGACGCCGCTCATTGGTCCACCGCCCACCGTTTCCACAGGGATGCGGGTGTGTCGTCCGGGCCCGGCTGCGGGGTCACGTCGTAACCGGCCGAGATCACCGAGCGCAGCACGCTGAGGAATGCCTTGGCGCGACCGCTCATGGCGGATCCGGGCATGATGCCCACACCGAGGAACGACGGGGCCAGGTCGTCGACGATGTCGACCGCGCGGACCCTTCGGCCGTCGAACGTGGTGACTGGCGAGGCGCGTTGGTACATCAGCGCGAATCCGAAGCCGGCGGCCACGAGCCCACGCATGGTCTCCTGCGTCGTTGTCCTGATCACCGGGGGCATCGCGACGCCCGCGTCGACGCACAGCTTCTCGAAGTGGCGGAGGAGCGGTGGGGAGTCCAGGGTGACAAGGGGCTGGGCGACCAGTTCGCCCAGCGAGACCCGACCGTCATCGACCCCGGGAGCGTCCTCGGCCACGAGGGCGTGGACCGGTAGCTCGACGAGCGGGTGGAAGACGGATTCCTCCGCCAGGAAGTCGTAGGTCACGATCATCTCGCATCGGCCAGCCCGCAGGAAGTTCATGATTTCCTCGGCGGATTCCTCGTGCACGTTCAACTGGAGCACCCCATGGCGTTTTTCGATCAGCCGGCAGACCAGCGGCCGGAGGAACGGGGCGATCGGATAGAAGAAGCCGACATCGAGGGGACCCGTGATATCGCTCGCCAGGGAGTCGCTCTGCGCCTTGAGGCTTCTGGCCTGCCTCAGCAGTAAATGGGCTTCGTGCAAGAGGTGACGCCCGCTGGGGGTGAGGCTCACCCCCCGAGCATGGTGGCGAAGCAGCAACTGGACGCCGAGATGGCGTTCGAGGCGGCGGACGGCCGACGACACCGTCGACTGCGAGGTACAGAGTCTCTCCGCCGCCTCGGAGATGTTGCCGAGTTCGGCGGAGACCACGAAGTACTGGAGTTGAGTGAGACTGAATCCCAGCTGATCGGTCATAGCACGCATCCGGCGAAAACCTCCTGGAGGGTAACACTCGAACTTGGGTGCAGATCTTCTTAGAGTGCTGTCGATCAGTCGGTGGGTACGGTCTGGTCGCGTTGACGCGTCTGGTGGCTGCCGATGAACCCCTGCTGCTGGTACAGGCACCTCTTCCACCGTCTCCCGCGCGATCTTCAGCCGCGTCAGCTGCTTCTCCGCGCGAGACAACTCCTCCGACAGACCAGCGATCTGCTCACGCAGCCGCTCGGCCCCGCCTGTGCCTCAGCCCGCCTTGGCCTCCAACGCCTCCATCGACGACGGCACACCGCACCCTCTCTGGCTCAGCATCGGCACGTCTCATGGCTGGCTCGGCCCCGGCGACGGCAGAAGTCGGCAAGAACGGCCACATCCCGAATCTCTGCGAATCACCCTAACGAGGCACCCTCAAAAGATGTGTGCACCTTTTCGGACTTCACGTCCAGTCATGTTCTTCCTGCGAGGGACTCAAGGGCAATCGGCTCCCCGGGCTTTCGACCGCCTGGAAGTCCCCGGGCTGTCAGCTATCTCCTCGCCACCGCCAGAACCTTCCTGTGCCTCTCGCTGCTGGGGACGGCCGCCGCGCTCGGCCGACTTGTCCGGGGCGGGCCACCCGCTCGCCCATCCGGCGCAGACGGTCATCGTGGCCGCAGGTGACACCACCGCCACGGAACACGAGACCGAGTGGCTCCGAGCAGCGGACACCGCTTCCGTGCGGTCCGGACCCCCGCCGGGCCGCATGGAAGTTCTCAGAGCAGGCCGTGCAGCCGCAGATCCGTGACGTACTTCCGGATCAGGTCGGCCGACAGATGGGGGATGTCCCCGTCGGAGCCGACCTTTTCGGCGCGTACGGCGGCGCGGAACCGCTCGGCGGGGAGTGCTGAACCGCCCAGCGGCGTCTCCGGCTCGGCGAAGGCGTGCAGCAACGGGAGCAGCGAGTGCCGGCGCTGACGTTCCGGCAGGGTCCGGAGCGCGACCGTGCAGCGAGTGAGCCACTGGGCGTGGTCGTCGATCCGCTGGACCGGATGGCCGGCGTCGATCAGCCATTCGACACAGGTGTCCAGCGAGACACCGTCGTCGTGCGGGTTGACCACGTTGAAGATCCGGTAGCCGTAAGTGGCCAGCGCGCCCAGCACGGTGACGGCCTCCGCGGTGAACTCGACGGGCAGTCCGTCGTAGTGCGCGCGTGCGCCGCCGCCGTCGCCGTAGAACGAGCCCGGCGCGACACCGGTGGCAAGCAGGCTCAGCAGCAGACGGGTGAAGGTGTCGGACACATTGAGCTGCCCGGGGTGTGTGCTGTGCGCGAGGATGTTGTCGGACCGGAAGACGGCGACCGGCAGACCGCACCGGTCGTACGCCTCCCGGAGCAGGACCTCACCGGCCCACTTGCTGGTGGCGTAGCCGCCCGCGTAGCTCTCGTCGAGGTGCCGTACCGGCCTGATGTCTCGGATGTCGGCGTCCTCGTCCAGGGAACCGCCTGCGGTCCCGAGGCCCACGGCGACGGTCGACACATAGGAGACGGGCTTCAGCCGTGCGGTGAGGGCGAACCGGATCACCTCGGCCGTGCCGGCAACATTCGGGCCGAACAACTGGCTGTAGGGCAGCAGATGGTTCACCAGGGCGGCCGAATGGACGACCAGGTCCACGGTCTCGGCCAGAGTGCGCCAGGTGTTCTCCTCCAGTCCCAGCAGCGGCTCGCCGACATCCCCCGCGAGGACGTCCAGGGTTCCCTCGGCCAGGTCGCGGAAGCGCCGGGACAGTTCGGTGTCACCGCTGCCGAAGCTCTCCTCCAGCCTGCGTCGGGCGGCGGCCGGGTCGCCGCCGCGCACGACGCAGACGAGCCTGCCGCCCGCGGGCGCCAGCCGGCCCAGCCACTCCAGGCACAGGAACCGGCCGAGGTAGCCGGTGGCTCCGGTCAGCATGACGGTCCTCGGGGGGCCGTCGGAACGCGGCAGTTCCGCCGCCCCGGCCAGTGTGGCGGCGTCGATGAACTTCTCCAGGGTGAGGTCGGCGGCGCGGACCTCGGTGCTGTGCTCGCCGTGCACGGTGGCGAACGTGGGGCACCCAGCGCGGGCGCGGCGCCGCGCCTCGATGTATGCGGCGACCCGTCTCAGATCGCGGGCCGGGCTGATGATCACCCCGACTGGAACCTCCACCTGGAAGATCTCCTCCAGCAACCGGGAGAAGGAGAGCGCGGACAGCGAGTCTCCGCCCAGGTCGGTGAAGTGGGTGTCGGCGCTCGGCTCGGCGTCCGCGCAGCCCAGCAGCGCCTGGGCGGCC
Organism: Streptomyces sp. NPDC092952; assembly: GCF_044754785.1. Taxonomy (NCBI): domain Bacteria; kingdom Bacillati; phylum Actinomycetota; class Actinomycetes; order Kitasatosporales; family Streptomycetaceae; genus Streptomyces; species Streptomyces sp. NPDC092952. Next base: position 8,143 of record NZ_JBIVPT010000023.1, read on the forward strand.
CGGCGGACGGTCTCCGCCACCGGCCGGTCCGGCCCGCACCGCCGTACCTCGCGCAACTGCTCGGCGTACCCCTCGGCCAGCTCGTCATACAGACGCTCGAGAGTGGCACCGTAGCGTTCCTTGAGCCGGACGCGCGGCAGTTTGTGACTCTCAGTGTAGAGACCGTTCTCGATGCTGAAGGGCTCGGCCTCGATCAGGAAGTCCCTGGGGATCTCGTACGAGTCGAGGCCTGCCTCCTTGGCGGTCCGCCGGAGCGATTCCGCGAGCAGCGGCTTGAGGGACGCGGGGTCGCCTCCGCACCCGGCCAGCGCGTCCTCGGTGGGTACCACCACCGCGAGCAGATAGGCACGCTCACTGTTGCCGTACACATAGATCTGCCGGATCAGCGGACCGCCCGCGAAGACCGCCTCCAGGCGGGAGACGGCCACGAACTCCCCCTGGGACAGCTTCAGGGTGTCCTTGGTGCGATCGACGTAGATCAGCCGGTCGGGCCCGGTCTCGGCGAAGACGTCGCCGGTCCGGTAGTAGCCGTCCTCGTCGAAGATCGAGGCGGTCAGCTCGGGGCGCTTGTAGTAACCAGGAATGAGTGTCTTGGACTTGAGCAGCAGTTCGCCTCGCGGATACGGCAGGTCGGTGCTGTAGTAGCCGAGTTCGGGAACGTCCGCGAGCTTGTAGTCGATGACGGGCGGGCGCTGCACCACCGTGTCCAGGAGGACCCCGCCGGCCTCCGTGGAGCCGTAGCCGGTGTACAGGTGGAAGCCGAGACAGGACTCGACGAAGGACGCGATCTCGCCCGAGACGGGGGCAGTCCCGACGAACGCCTTGGCGACCCGGCCGCCGAGGAAATTCTCCCGGAGGTCCTTTCTGACCGCCGCCTCGACATCGCCGGGCTCCCCGGCCCGCCGGTCCAGTTCGGCGCGGTACCGCTCGAACAGCATGTCGCAGATCCGGGGGACCGCGGTCAACTCGGTGGGACGCATCAGCGTGATGTCCTCGAACAGCGTGGACAGGTCGCTGCGCGCGGTGAAGTAGCCGACACCGCCCTTGACCAGGGAGCCCATCAGCGCGTAGCGGCCGGCCAGATGACTGTGCGGCATATAGAGCACGCTGACCGGAGGCGTGTCCGCCGCCCCGTAGCTGAACCCGTACCAGGCGGTGCCGACCAGCCGTTGGGTGTACATGGCGCCCTTGGGGGCGCCAGTGCTGCCGGAGGTGTAGATGAGCAGGGACAGCGGGTCCTCGCCGGGGGCGGCGGTGAACAGGGGCGCGGGCGGCAGTCGGCGTCCGCGGTCGATCACCTCGGCCAGGGTGTCCACAGCCACCGGCCGGCCGGCCTCGGCGAGGCGCCGCCGGGCGGCCTCCAGCGCGTCCCGCCCCTCGGGTCCGGGGCGCTGATCGAACACGGTCACCCGCTGGACGGAGGGCGCCGCCAGGACGGCCAGGACCGCGACCTCCAGATATTCGGCGCTGACGGCGAGGACACGCGGTTCGGTCTCCGCGATGATCGGCCCGAGCTGCGACAGCGGCGCGCTGGACTGGAGGGGGACGGGTACCACGCCGGCATGGATACAGGCCAGGTCGAGGGTCGCGTAGTCGACACCGGTGAAACCCAGGGTGCAGATACGGTCGCCCGGCCGCAGCGGGTACTCCGGGTCGTGGTGCCACCGGCTCGCGACGGCGCGGACCCGCGCCCACAGTTCGCGGTAGGTGAGGGTGTCGAAGCGCGGCAGCAGCTGTCCGGTCGCCGGGTCCACGGCGCGTTCGCCGAGGGCCGGGAGGTCCCTGTGGTTCTCGAAGATGGCCGCCATGACCTCAGCGAGCGCCTCGCCCAGGTCCACGGACGCCAGAACCTCGGCGAGTCCCCGGCCCGGCTCGGATGCGGCCGCGGTGCTCGCGTCCCGTGGTTCTGCCATGAACAGCTCTCCCTTGGCTTTGCGGCGAGGTCGCCGGGTCATATGCGAGCGGGTGGGCGCCGGGACGGCCCGGCGGTGTGCCCCTGCCGAAGCCGGCTCCGGCACCTGTCACGGTGCCGGGCGCACGGCGGGGTGTCTCACCAGCCGACCGGCAGTGCGGCCACGCCCCGAACGAGGCGCTCGGTCCGCCAGGCCAACTGGTCCGACTCGACCGCGAGATGGAGTCCGGGCAGCCGCCGGACCAGGATTTCGAGCACCACGTTCAGCTCCATCCGGGCCAGTTGGGCACCGAGGCAGTGGTGGATGCCGAATCCGAAGGTGACATGGGGGACCCGCTCGCGCCCGAAGTCGATCTCCTCGGGACGTTCGAACACCTCGGGGTCGCGGTTGGCCATGCCCAATTCGGCGACCACCGCGTCACCGGCCCGGATGATCTGCCCGCCCAGTTCCACGTCCTCGGTGGCGATCCGGGTGAAGCCGGCGGTGGCGCTGATCGGGATGAACCGGGAGAGTTCCTCGACCGCATCGGGGATGAGCACGGGATCGTCGACGAGCCGCCGCCAGAGGCCGGGCCGGGTCAGCAGGGTGTAGACGAAGTTGCCGATCTGGTTGGCGGTGGCCTCCTGACCGGCGGAGAGCAGGCTCACTCCGAGGCCGACGAGTTCACCCTCGCCGAGCGGCTCTTCCTCCTCCCCCGCGACCAGCTCGCCGAGCAGGTCCTCGGTGCGGGCCGTACGGCGCCGCGCGATCAGATCGGCGAGGTATCCACAAAGCTGCTCCCGGGCCGCGGCAGACTGCTCCGGGTCGGAGAGCATCAGCAGGCCGTCCACCCACTCGGTGAACCGGTCGTGGTCGGTCTTGGGCACGCCCAGCATCTCGCAGATCACGGTGATCGGCAGCGGCCAGGTGAGGGCCTGGGTAAGATCCGCATGGCCGCCGGCGGACACCATGGTGTCGAGCAAGCCGTTCACGATCTCCTCGACGCGCGGGCGCAGTTTCTTCAGCCGGCGGGTGGCGAACGCGTTCGCCACCCGGCGGCGCAGCCGGGTATGATCCGGCGGGTCCATGCTCAGCATCGAGGTGGCGGGCAGTCCGACCGCGACCGTGCGGGGCACATGGTCGCCCACGGCGGCGGCCCGGCTGAAGCGCGGGTCGGCCAGCACGGTCCGGACATCCGCGTGCCGGGTGACCAGCCAGCCGTCGCCGCCGAAGGGCAGACGCACCCGCAGCACAGGCTGCTCACTGCATATCTCGACCAGATTCGGGTCGATGTCGAGTCGGGTTACCGGTCCGAACGGATACGCCCGGAGGCCGCCCGCAGCTGTCTCGGTCATGGTGTCGGTCCTTCCAGGACAACGTGTGCTGAGGCCGGGTTTATCCGGCGTACGGACGGGCCGGTTCCCAGCCTCTAAAAAGCTGGCCGGATTTCCTTCGTCGAGGAAAGGAAGGGGCGGATTCCTTTATTCGCGAATGACGGGGCAAGGTCCCGGCGTTCAGGAAAGTCCGGCCGTCTTTCCGCCGTCAATGACGATATTGCTGCCGGTGATCCATGAAGCACGCGGGGAGACCAGGAAACCGACCGCTTCGGCGATGTCCTCGGCCGCGCCGAGCCGCCCCAGCGGAATTTCCGCAGCCCATTTCCCGGCGAGGGCTTCGAGGCCGGCCGGGTCGGCCACGCCGCCGAAATACTCGACCGCCTGTCCTCGCGCGATCTTCGAGGCGGGTGTCTCCACATTGCCCAGGCACAGGGAGAGGACCCGGATGCCGTCCGTCGCCAGCTCGGCGGCCAGACCCTTGCTGTACGTCTCCAGCGCGGCCTTGGCGGCGGCGTAGTGGTAGAGGATCGGGTAGGCCGCGATGGTGGCGATGGAGGAGACATGCAGGACGGCCCCGCCGCCGCTCTCGCGCAGCGAGGGCACCAGTGCCGCGTTGAGCCGGACCGCGGCCAGGAAGTTGATGTCCATCGTGTACTGCCAGTCCTTCTCCAGGTCCAGCACACTGTGGAAGGAACGGCAGCCACCCGCGTTGTTGACCACGATGTCCACGCCGCCGAGCGTCTCCAGCGCGGCGTCGGCGAACTCGCGCACCCCGTCGGAGGTACTGAGGTCGGCCTTGACGAAGGTGACGCCGGACGGCGTCCCCTCGTCCGGTTTGCGAGCGGAGGTGACCACGGTGGCACCGGCATCGAGGAGGTTGCGCACGATCGCGGCGCCGATCCCGCGGCTGCCGCCGGTGACCACGGCCCGCTTGCCTTCCAGCTCCCCAACGGACGGCACGAGAGAACGGCCATGGCTCGTCATACGGGTTCCGCTCTTTCTTTCTCGGGCAGCCCTGGGAACAGCACGCATCGTGCCGGAATTCCCTGGCTGCGATAACGAAATAAGTAGCGCACCAACTGCCCCCGTGATGCAAAGCCACGGGATCAACTGTCGTCGCCCTCGTGCACCGGGTCAACCCAATAATTTCGTTGCAGTGCATCGCATCATGCAATGCAGGAGTCCGCTCGTGCGGATCTGTTATTTTCCGTCAGGGCGGTGTGGCCAAAGACGCCGTCGATCGGGCACTATCCAAGCGTGACCGAAGTACTTCCCCACCGGAAATCCTTCGTCGGTCCGCATTCGACTCGGAAGGAAACGATGGCCAGTCTCGATGAACCGTTCACCGTGGGCAGCCTCACGGTCCCCAATCGGATCGTCATGGCCCCGATGACCAGAACCGCGTCCCCCGGCGGGGTGCCGGGTCCCGATGTGGCGGAGTACTACGCCCGGCGGGCTACCCACCAGGCCGGACTGATCATCACCGAGGGCACCTACATCGACCGCCCCGCTGCCGGGGCCTACGACAACGTGCCCGACTTCCACGGGGAACGGGCGCTGACCGGCTGGGCCCATGTGGTGCGCCGGGTGCACGAGTCAGGCGGAAGGATCATTCCGCAGCTCTGGCACACGGGGCTCACACGTACCGCCACCGGGCCGCCCGCCGAGGGCCCGTCCGGCATAGGGCTGGACGGCGGGCCGGCCGGTGTGGCCATGACCCGGCGGGACATCGACGACACCGTCGCCGCCTACGCGGAGGCCGCGCGGACCGCCGAGCGGCTCGGGTTCGACGGCGTCGAGGTACACGGCGCCCACGGCTATCTGATCGACAGCTTCCTGTGGAGCGAGACCAACCGGCGTACGGACGGCTACGGCGGCAGCCCCGCCGCCCGCGTTCGGTTCGGCGCCGAGGTGGTACGGGCCGTCCGCGCGGCCGTCAGCCCGGGTTTCCCGGTCTTCTTCCGCTTCTCCCAGTGGAAACTGGGCCGTTACGACGCCCGTAACGCGCGGAACCCCGGCGAGCTGGAGCAGTTGCTCGTACCGCTGGCCGAGGCCGGGGTCGATGTGTTCCACGGCTCCAGCCGCCGCTACTGGCTCCCCGAGTTCGAGGGCAGCTCCCTCAACCTCGCGGGCTGGGCCCGCAAGCTCACCGGGAAGCCCGCCGTCACGGTCGGCTCGGTCGGCATGGTCCGGCAGTACGGCGATGGCGACTTCACCTCGGGCTTCACCACGCCGTCCGACACGACTGGCATCGACGAACTGCTGGCCCGGCTGGAGCGCGACGAGTTCGACCTGGTGGCGGTCGGCCGGTCGCTGCTGGCCAACCCCGACTGGGCGGCGCGGGCCCTCCGCGGCGAGTTGGAGTGGACGGTCGCGTACGACCCTGCCGTGCTCCAGAGCCTGGTCTGACGGCCGTCCGGCACCGCGTCGACGCGGCCGGAGAAGCCGACCGGTCGTCAGCGGGCGCCGGCGGCATCGGTCCCGCGTCGGCCCGGGGCAGCGCGGGACCGGGGAGTGGTACCTCACTCGTCCGGGGAGAACCGGATCGCCCCGGCGGGGACGGACGCCCCGCACCGGATGCGTTGCACCGAGTCCTGCCTCCCGGCGGGCGGAAGGTCACGCGACGCTTCCGCAGGCCGTGTGAGTGTCCGCCGTGGGCGGCGTCATCGCCCGTTCTTCTCCGGCGCGGTGTAGACGTACTCCTCGATCCGGTCGATGTGATCGTCCTCGAACCGGAAATACACCACGGCGTGGACCTCATCGGAGGAACCGCCGGCCAGATTCAGGCGCAGCACATGCTGCTGGAAAAGCTCGCTCCCGTTGTGAACCTGTCGGGTCACCTCGTACCGGAGGGAGTCGACGTTGGTGACAAAGGACTTGAAATGGTCGAGGCGGTCACTCATCGCCACCTCCCCCTCACCGTCGTTCTGCCATACGACGGCCTTTTCGGTGCACAGCGCCAGGGCACCGGAAAAGTCGTACGCCTCCAGCCGCCGCAGAAACTCATTGACGAGCACACGCAGGCCCTGTGTCATGCCGGACCACCTTTTCACGTCGAATGATTGCTCTCACACTATCGAGGAGTCACATTCTCACGGTCAAGATGATTATTTCGATGCATTGGATCGCCTAGGTCCATCAAGCGCTGCGGCCGGACTGGATCGCAGAGTGCGATGCGCTAGATCGACAGAATGAGTTTGACTTGTGCCGGCCGACTCATCAGCAGTAGCCAGGACGCCTCCGCAGGAATATCGGAATTCACTCAGGATTCACACCACCACGGACGCTGGAAATCCCAGCGACCCCGCCGTTCTGGAGCTTTTCACCATGACGAACATTCACCGTTCCGCCGGTGTTAAGATTCCCGATTTCCCGGTCGGCAGACCGGAATCCTGCCCTTTCGACCCCGATGAGATCTACACCCGGCTGCGCGCCGAGGAACCCATGACGCTGGTCCACTGTCCTGCCGGAATGGACGCCTGGCTGATCAGCCGGTACGAGGACATGCGGCACATGCTCGCGGACCGAAGTCTGAGCTCCCGCGCCGCCGGCTCGGACCACATGCTGCCGTCGTACGACGGGCACGAGCCGCTTCCCGGCTTCATGATCCAGTTGGACGGCCAGGAGCACGCGCGGCTGCGTCGGCTGCTGATCGGGGAGTTCACGGTCCGCAAGATGGAGGCGCTACGACCCTACGTCCAGAAGATCACCGACGAGCACATCGACGCGATGCTCGCCGGGGCCGGTGCCGATCTGGTGCCGGACTTCGCCCTGCCGATCCCCTCGAAGGTGATCTGCGAGATGCTCGGGGTGCCGTACAAGGACCACGAGATGTTCCAGCTCGACAGCCAGGTGCTGATGAGCTTCGAGGCGGACGAGGTCAGCCGGGGCGCGGCCAGCCAGCGGCTGGAGGCGTATCTCGGCGAGCTGATCAGGCAGCGGATCACCGAACCACAGGGCGATCTGCTCAGTCGGCTGATCGCCCGGAGCAACGGTACCGACCGGCCGCTGGAAGTGGGCGAGCCGGCCACGCTCAGCGTGCTGCTGCTGGTCGCCGGGCACGATACCACCGCCAACATGATCACGCTGGGCATGCTGATGCTGCTGGAGAACCCCGGGAAGCTGGCCGAGTTGCGGGCCGATCCGGACCTGATCGGTACCGCCGTGGAGGAGCTGCTGCGCTATCTGTCGGTGATCCAGTTCGGCCTGCTCCGCTATGCGACCCGGGACGTCACCATCGGTGGTACCGAGGTGAAGGCAGGCGAGTGGCTGGTCGCGGCAGTCCCCTCCGGCAACCGGGACGAGAGCGTGTTCCCGTCCTCGGACACCCTGGACCTCGGGCGACAGGTCCGTACCAACCTGGCATTCGGCTTCGGCGCACATGTGTGCATCGGCCAGCACCTGGCCCGGATCGAGCTCCAGGTCGCGCTGTCCACGCTGCTGCACCGCATACCGGAGCTCCGGCTGGCCGAACCGCTGGCGCAGTCCGAGTTCAAGCGCAACGACATCGTCTACGGCCTGCAGAGCATGCGCGTCACGTGGTGACGACCGGGCCGATGAGGCCGTCCGGCCACGCGGCGAAGACCTCGGCGTTCTCCACCCCGAAGGCGGGTTCAGCCGCGAAACTCCGCCGGGCGCTCGGGGGACGCCTCGGACAGCGCTCGGGCGACCGCGTCGGCGCCGGCCTGCAGCCCGTACACCGGGGTGCCCGGCTGCTGGCGCCAGGAGTCGTCGAGGGAGCCCGCGTCGACGGTGTCGAAGCCCAGTTCGTCGATGAGGGCCCGGACGGTCTTCTTCGCGGCCGGGTCGTCGGCGGCGACCGGCAGGGCGAGCCGCTCGGGCGAGCCCGCCGGGCGGAACGCGTTCAACAGGTCCTCCGCGTAGGTGCCGTTGAACGCCTTGACGACCGGGCGGCCGAGCTGGCGCTCGGTCCAGCGGCTCTCGGTCAGCTCCTCGTCCTCGATGCCGGCGATACGGCCGTCGCGGGGCCTGGGGTAGTAGTTGCCGGTGTCGATGACGACCAGGTCGCCGGACGCGCCGTCGAAGAGCCCCGAGGGCAGGTCGGGCACGCTCTTCAGGGGGAGAGCGACCACCACGACCTCGGCGTCGCGGACGGCGTCGGTGACGGTGGCGGGGGTCGCGCCCGTCTCCTCTGCCAGGGCGGTCAGCGTCCCGGGGCCGCGCGAGTTGGCCACGGACACCTCATGACCGAGCGCGCTGAGCCGCCGGGTGAGGTTGCCGCCGATATTCCCGGCGCCGATGACACCGATCTTCATGAAAACCTCCCGCAGGACATACGAACTTCGCTGCCGCATGACTTTACCCAGGCAACGTGAATTTATGTAGCTGTTTCCATTGAATCGTACGAAGCGATCCAGTCCATCAATAAGTTCCGCTTGACCGGCATCAGCGGAACCATTGATAGTGAAATTTAGTGTGACCGCGGCCGGTCAATGGGAAGGGACACCGGATGAGGGGCGGCCATTTAATTCCGGACCGCCGACCGATCTCGTCGGCGGTATTCGCCACGATCGATACGGATGAGTGATGGCGCAGTCGCACTCTCCCAGCGACCATCGCGCGGCCCGGCGGATTTCTCGCACGCCCCCGCGGGCGCCGCGCGACGTCCCCGTGATGACAAGGAATGGGTCAGTGACCAGGACGGACAAAATCATTCGGTTCGTGGAAGAACAGTTCTTGATCGACTTCGGTGACGACGTGACACCGCAGAGCGATCTCTTCAAGGAAGGGATCATCGATTCCTTCGGATACGTCCAACTGATGTCCTTCCTGAAGAAGGAATTCTCGCTGGAGATCGAGAGCGCGGAGTTCCTGCTGGAGGTCCCGGCCTCGCTGGAGGCGATCGACAGGTTCGTGGCCGACCGGATGGACCGCAGCGGTACGCCGGGAGGCGCCCCGTGTGCGGAGTAGCGGGGTACGTCCCCTCCTCGCCCCGTGCGGAGCCCCGCCCCGAGGTCGTCGCCGGCATGCTGTCGGAGATCCGCCACCGCGGACCCGACGAGGTGGGCTACTACCTGGACGACGGTCTCGCCATGGGGACCGTGCGGCTGGCGATCGTCGATCTGGCGACGGGTGCGCAGCCCATGTCGGATGCCACGGAGCGCTACTGGATCTGCTTCAACGGCGAGTTGTACAACCACATCGAGCTGCGTGAGGAACTGCGCGGGCTCGGCCGGCCGTTCCGTACCCGGTCGGACACGGAGGTCGTCCTCCAGGCATGGATCCAGTGGGGGCCGGACTGCCTGACCCGGTTCAACGGGGCGTTCGCCTTCGCCGTCCGGGACGCCGTCGCCGACGAACTCCTCCTCGCCCGCGACCGGTACGGCAAGCGCCCGCTGTTCTACACGAGCGGCCCCGGCGGGTTCCTCTTCGCCTCGGAGATGAAGGCGTTCCGCGCCGTCCCGGGTTTCCGTTTCGCACTCGACCCCCATGAGCTGAAGACGGTCTTCGGGATCTGGACCCCGCTGCCGGACCGGTCCCCGTTCAAGGGGGTGAGCCAGCTTCCCCCCGGCAGCTTCCTCACCCTCCGCGGGGGCCGGCCCGCGGTGCACACGTATGAGGAACTCTCCGTCACCGCCGAGCCGTTCACCGGTACGGCGGCCCAGGCGGCCGAGCTGGTGCGCGACACCCTGCGCACCAGCGTCGATGTACGGCTGCGCAGCGATGTCGAGGTCGGGGTCTATCTGAGCGGCGGCCTCGACTCGTCCGTCGTCACCAGGCTCGCCACCGACCTCTCCTCCCACGAGGTCCGCACCTTCTCCGTGGAGTTCGAGGACCGGGCCCTCGACGAGTCGGGCAGCCAGCACTCCGTCGCGGACTACCTGGGCACCCGCCATTCCGCCATCACGATCTCCACGGCCGACATCACGGAGAACTTCCCCGCCGCCGTCCACCACGCCGAGTTCCCCGTCTTCCGTACGGCCCTCGTCCCGATGTACCTGCTGTCGCGGCACGTACGCGACGCCGGGATCAAGACGATCCTGAGCGGAGAAGGCGCGGACGAGGCCTTCCTCGGCTACTCGCTGTTCCGCGAGACCATGCTGCGCGCCTCCTGGAACGGCCTCTCCCCCGAGGAGCGGCAGCGCCGGATCGCGGTGCTGCATCCGGAACTCGGCCACTTCGGACCCGAGCACCGGGTCCATGTGGCGGGGCTGCTCAGCCAGTTCTCCGAGGAGCGGCTGCCGGGGCTGTTCTCGCATGAGCTGCGCTACCAGAACGGCCGGTTCGCCCAGCGGCTGCTCCAGGACCGCACCGAGCCGTTCGCCGATCTGCTCGCGCTGGTCGGGAACACGCCCGGCTATGCCGGCCTGTCCCCGACCCAGAAGGCGCAGTGGCTGGAGTTCCGGACCCTGCTGGCCGGCTATCTGCTGTCCAGCCAGGGGGAGCGGATGGGGCTCGCCCACGGGGTGGAGAACCGCTGCCCGTTCCTCGACCCGGCCGTGGTGCGCGCCGCCGCCTCGGTCAATCTGCGCTTCGACGACGGATGGGAGGAGAAGGCCGTGCTCAAGGAGGCGTTCCGCGGACTCCTCCCGGCGGATCCGCTCTCCCGGCGCAAGCAGCCCTACCGCGCCCCGGGCGGCGTCGCCTTCCAGGAGCACCGGCCGGACTATCTGGAGCTGGTTCTCTCGGAGCGGGAACTCAAGAAGATCGACGGTATCGACCCGGTCTTCGCCGAGCGGCTGGTCCGCAAGGTCCTGGCCACTCCCCCGGACGGGATCAGCACCAAGGAGGACCAGGCGTTCGTCCTGCTTCTCTCGACCGCCCTGCTCAACCAGCAGTTCGTGACGGACGGGAACGGCCCCATGCGTATTCCATCGGACGCCCAGATGAACCTGACCACGGTGATCGACCGCCGCGGGTCCTTACTCCTTCCCGGAGGGCGGCGATGACCACGCGCGCGTACGTTCCGGCCGAGGACGGCGTCGCAGTGATCGGGCTGGCACTGCGGATGCCCGGCTCCGAGACCCTGCCGGAGTTCTTCGGGCATCTGGTCGCGGGCCGGTCGCTGATCTCCGAGGTGCCGCCCGAACGGTGGTCCAAGGAGCGCTGGTTCGGCAGCCCCAGGCGAGGCGCCGAGAAGACGAACAGCGTCTGGGGCGGATTCATCGAGGAGGCGGACCGTTTCGACGCCGCCTTCTTCAGCATCTCCCCGCGCGAGGCGGCGAGCATGGACCCCCAGCAGCGCTTCGCCCTGGAACTGGCCTGGCACGCCATCGAGGACGCGGGCTACCGCGCGGGCGAGCTGGCGGGCACCCGGACCGGCGTCTTCATGGGGGTCTGCCACGCCGACTACGCGGAACTGATGGAACGCGACGGGGCCAGGACCGACGCCTATTTCCCCACCGGCACCGCGTACTCGATCATCTCCAACCGGATCTCGTACCACCTGGACTTCCAGGGCCCCAGCATCACCAATGACACCGCGTGCTCCAGTTCGCTGGTCTCGGTCTACGAGGCGGTGTCCGCGCTGCGCAACGGCGACTGCGCGCTGGCCCTGGCCGGCGGGGTGAATCTGTGCTGGTCGCCCAAACACTTCGTCGCCTTCAGCCAGGCGAGCATGCTGTCGCCCACCGGCCGCTGCCGGGCCTTCGACCAGGGGGCCGACGGGTATGTGCGCGGCGAGGGCGGCGCAGTGCTGCTGCTGAAGCCGCTGGCACAGGCGGTCGCCGACGACGATCCGGTGTACGCGGTGATCAGGGGCGTCGCCACCAACCACGGCGGCCGGACGAATTCGCTCACCGTCACCAATCCGGTCGCGCAGGCGAGCCTGATCGAGGGGCTCTACACCCGGGCAGGCATCCGTCCGGAGACCGTGTCCTATATCGAGGCCCATGGTCCAGGTACGCCGGTCGGCGACCCCATCGAGGTGCTCGCGCTCAAGCGCGCCTTCCGCGAGCTGCACCGGGCGCAGGGCACGGAACCCGTGCCGAGGACCATCGGCATCGGCTCGGTCAAGACCAACATCGGGCATCTGGAGGGCGCGGCGGGCGTCGCCGGGATGGTCAAGGTGATCGCCGCCCTCCGGGAACGGGTGCTCCCCGCGACCGCCGGTTTCACCGAGCCGAACAAGCTGATCGAGCTGGATGGCAGTCCATTCCGGATCGTGAGCGAGACCGAGCCGTGGGCCGAGCCGCCCGCGGGTCCGGACGCCGCCCCGGTGCCCCGGCGTGCCGGGGTCAGCTCCTTCGGCTTCGGCGGGACCAACGCTCATGTCGTCCTGGAGGAGCATCTGCCCGGCGACCGGCCGGACTGCGGGGCCGAGGAGCCGGGCGCCTGTGTCGTACCCCTCTCGGCACGTACCCCGGAGCGCCTGCGCCGGGTGGCGAAGGACCTGCACACGTTTCTGACCGCGTCCTCCACCGCCGATACTCCGGCCGGTGCGTCGCCGCGCCTCGCCGATATCGCGTACACCCTCCGGACCGGCCGTGAGCCGATGCCCGCGCGGGTCGCCTTCGTGGTGACGGACCGACGGCAACTCCTGCTCGCTCTGGGCGAGTTCGCGGATGGAATGCTGAGCGACACCGCCGCGCACGACCGTACCGGGGCACCGGACACGGATGGTCTCGCCGAGCTGTCGGAGACCGCCCGGCGGTGGGCCGAGGGCGGCGAGACGGGCTGGTCCCCGCTGCCGGGCCACCCCCACGGGCGCCGAGTGCGGCTGCCCGGCTACCCCTTCGCCCGGGAACGCCACTGGTTCCGGACCCGCCCCGAGAACGAGAACGCCACGACCACCGGCACGCTCCACCCCCTCGTGCACCGCAACACCTCCCGCCTCGGCGAACAGCGCTATACCTCGGTCTTCACCGGCGACGAGCCGTTCCTCGACGACCACCGCGTGGACGGGGCGCGGGTGCTGCCGGCCGCCGCCCAGCTGGAGATGGTCCGCGCCGCGGTGTCGTACGCCACCGGTCACGAGGACCCGGCCGCCACGGCACTCCGGCTGACCGACACGGCCTGGCTGCGCCCGCTGGTGGCGGACGGGCAGCCGCTCCAGGTTCGGGTGGTGCTCACCCCCGGGGACGACGGCGCCCTCGGGTACGAGATCCGTACCGGGGACGAGGAGGCCGGCGCCGCCGTGGTGCACAGCCGGGGCATCGCCTCGGTCGGCCCGGCGGAGGAGCGCGAGACGCTCGACCTCGACGCGCTGCGCGCGTCCTGCGCCGCTCGCCGCGACCCCGCCGAGGTGTACGCGGGCTTCCGCGAGGCGGGTCTGCGGTACGGGCCTGCCCTGCGCGGACTCACCGGGATCCACCTCGGGTCGGGGGAACTGCTCGCGCGGATCGAGCGGCCCGCGACGGACATCGCGGTGGCGCTGCCGCCGAGCGTGCTGGACGCGGCGCTCCAGGCGTCGCTGGTCCTCCGGTCCGCCCTGAACCCCGGGGCGGAGCAGGCGCTGACGCTGCCGCTCGCCCTTGACCGCCTCGATGTCCACGGCACGTGCGGGGACGCCGTCTGGGCCTGGGTCCGCCACCGGCGCGGCGGCAAGGAGCTCGCCGTCTTCGACATCGACCTGTGCGACGGCAACGGCACGGTCCTGGCCCGGCTGCGCGGTCTCGCGCAGCGGACCGTCACCGAACCGGCGGAACCCGCCGGGCCGTCCGCCCCCACCGGACCGGGCGTGGTGGCAGCCACCTCGCGCTGGGTGGAGGCTGCGCCCGCCGGCACGGCCGAGCCCGGCACGGTGCACGGCTTCGTCGCCGGGATGCCCGAGCCGTTCGTCTCCGGACTGTCCGGTGCGACCGGCCTCCCCTTCACCGCCCTGCCCGGCGTCCCCCTCGACGCCGTGGCGGACGGTGTCACCGTCGTACTGGACCGTGTCCTCGGGCGGATCCAGGAACTGCTGCGCTCGAAACCGAGGGGAACGCACCGCTTCCTCGTACTGGTCGACGACCGGGTGCCGCGCTTCTGCCACGCGCCGCTCGTCGGCCTCTTCCGGACCCTGCACCTGGAGAACCCGTCCGTGTCCGGGCGGGTGGTCCGGGTCGCCGGCCTCGGCACCGCGCCGCCCGGGCGGATCGCGGAGATCGTGCGCCAGGAGGCCGCCGATCCCGTCGTCGCCGACGCCGAGATCCGTCGCAGCGACGACGGCGTCCGCCGCACCTGGCGTCCGGTCGCCGTCGAACCCGCCGCCGGTCCGGAGGTCCCGCCGCTGAAGAAGGGCGGGGTCTACTGGCTGACCGGGGGCCTCGGCGGCCTCGGCCGGAACGTCGCCCGCTACTTCGCCCGGCAGGACGGTGTCACCGTGGTGCTCAGCGGCCGGACCCCGGCCGGGGCGGCGACCGACGAGGCTCTGGCCGGGCTGCGCGCGGCCGGGGTCGACGCGCGCTACCTCGCCGCCGACGCGGGCAGCGCGCAGGACGTGGAGCGCGCCGTCCGCACCATCGTGCGCGAGCACGGGTCGCTGGACGGAATCGTGCACGCGGCGGGGACGCTGCGGGACGCCTATCTCCTCACCAAGGACCCCCGCGAGGTGGCGGAGGTGCTGGCGCCGAAGGTGGCCGGTGTCCTCCACCTCGACGCGGCCACCCGCGGCCTCGCCCTCGACTTCCTGGTGCTCTTCTCCTCCGTCGCCGGGGTGTACGGCAGCGCGGGCCAGGGCGACTACGCGGCGGCCAACGCCTTCCTGGACGCCTTCGCCCGACACCGGCAGACGCTGGTGGACGCCGGGGAGCGGACCGGCCGGACCGTGGCGGTGAGCTGGCCGCTGTGGGCGGACGGCGGGATGACGATGGACGAGGTGACCCTCGCGTCGATGCGCCGGCAGCGCGGCTGGGAGCCGCTGCCCACGGAGGACGGTCTGCGGGTCCTGGGGCGCGCGCTGCTCGACTCGCCGGAGCACCTCGTCCTCGCGTACGGCGCCGACGCCTCCCTCACCGCCGAGCCGCAGGCCGCGCCCGCCGCGGTGCCCGCCCCGCCCGTCCGGGCCCCGGGCGGGCTCTCCGGGGACGACCTGGTGGCGCGTACGACGGAGGTGCTGAAGCAGGTGCTGGGCGAGGTGCTGCACCACGACCCGGCGGCCCTCGGCACCACCGTCGGCCTGGTCGACTACGGGATCGACTCGCTGGCCATCCTGGAGGCCACCGAGCGGCTCAGCGAGGTCACCGGGCCGCTGCCCAAGACGCTCTTCTTCGAGTACCTCGACATCGAAGGCGTCGTCGGTTATCTCGTCGAGGAGCACCGGGCGGCGCTTGAATCCCATTTCGGCGCGGCACCGGAGCGGACGCCCGAGCCGGTGGCGAAGACCGAGCCGTCCGCCGTGTCCGGAGCGTCAGCCGAGCCCAAACCGTCGGCCGTCCCCGGGCCGGTTGAGGCGTCCGTACGCCGGGACCTGGCACCGGTGGAGGTCCGGGCCGCGGCGGCCGGGGCCCCGGCCGCCGCCTCGTCCGACGACCGCCACGACATCGCGATCATCGGTATCTCCGGCGCCTACCCCGGCGCCGAGACCCTGGACGAGCTGTGGTCGGTCCTCGAAGAAGGGCGCCACCTCTTCCGGGAGGTGCCCCGCGAGCGCTGGGACCACGACACGATCTACAGCAGCGAGCGCAGTGTCCCCGGCAGGAGCGCCATCCGTACCGGGACGTTCCTCGGGGAGATCGACACCTTCGACCCCCGATACTTCCGGGTCTCCAAGCGCGAGGCGGAACGGATGTCACCGGAGGTCCGCCTCTTCCTGCGGGCCGGTGTCGAGGCGCTGGAGGACGCGGGGTACTCCCGCGAGACGATCCAGCGCCAATACCAGGGCGACGTCGGCGTGCTCGTCGGCTCCATGAGCAACCACTACGGTCTCTACGGCTTCCAGAACAGCCTGGCCCGCGGGGCCCCGGCGACCGGCAGCTACACCGGCACGCTGCCCAACATGCTGTCGTACTTCTACGGGTTCACCGGGCCGTCGATCTTCCTCGACACCATGTGCTCGGGTTCGTCGACGTGTGTGCACCAGGCTGTGCAGATGCTGCGGGCCGGCGAGTGCCGGATGGCAGTCGCCGGAGGGGTGAACCTCCTGCTGCACCCGTACAACCTCATCACCTCCTCACACGAGCACTTCACCACCTCGACCTCCGATGTCATCCGGAGTTTCGGGCTCGGCGCGGACGGGACCATCCTCGGCGAGGGCGTCGGCGCCGTGGTGCTCAAGCCGCTGATCGACGCCGAGCGGGACGGTGACCGGATCCACGCCGTCATCAAGGGCACCGCGATCACCAACGCCGGTGTGCGCAACGGGTTCACCGTGCCCAACCCGCGGATGCAGGCCCGTGCCATCGAGAAGGCGATCGACGACGCCGGCGTCGACCCGCGCACCATCAGCTATGTGGAGGGCCACGGTTCCGGCACCTCGCTCGGCGATCCGATCGAGGTCAGGGCCCTCACCACGGCGTTCGGCAAGTACACCCGGGACACGCAGTTCTGCGCCCTGGGGTCGGTCAAGTCCAACATGGGACACCTGCTGCACGCGGCCGGCATGGCCGGCCTGGCGAAGGTGGTCCTCCAGCTCAAGAAGCGCACCCTCGTCCCCTCGCTCCACAGCGAGCAGCTGAATCCCGACATCTCCTTTGCCGACACGCCCTTCCGGGTGCAGCGGGAACGCACCGAGTGGGAACCGGCAGTCACGGTGGAGAACGGATCCACGACCGTCCATCCACGGCGGGCCGGTATCACCTCCATCGGCGCGGGCGGTATGAACTCGCACATCGTCGTGGAGGAGTACATCGACCGGACCGCCCCCCGGGCACCGCGGCCGGACGGGCCCGAGTTGTTCGTCTTCTCCGCGATGACCGACACCGTGCTGGAGACCTCGCTCCGGCGGTTCAGGGACTTCCTGGCGGCGGCGGACGAGGCAGACCTGCCCTCGATCGCCCATACGCTCCGGGTCGGCAAGAACGAACTGCCGTGCCGCTGGGCCTTCCTGGCCCGGAACCTCGCCGATGCCGTCGCGGCCGTCGACCGCTATCTGGCCGGTGCCCGTGACCAGGCCGCCGCGCTCACCGCTACCGGCCCGCGCGCCTCGGCCGCCCGTGAACTGGCCCTCGCCTGGACCGGTGGCGGTGGCGTCGACTGGGCCCCGCTCACCGGCGCCCGCCCGCCCCGGCGGATCTCGCTGCCGGCCTACCCGTTCGAGCGGGTACGGTGCTGGGTGGACCCGGAGCCGGGCGCACCCGACGTCACCGCGCCGCTGGCCCTGAGCGGGAAACCGCATCCGTTCCTCGGGGCCAACCACTCCGACATCGACGGGCTGCGCTACGGTCTGGACGTCCACCTCGACGACCTCGCCGACTACGGCTGCCCGCAGGACAAGGTGCGGGGCATCGTCCCGACCTTCGCCGTCGATCTGGCGCTCGCCGTCGGGAAGGTCTCCGGACTCACCGGCACCCCGCGCGTCAAGGGCCTGCGCCTGTACGGCCCGGTCCCCTGGGACGCCACCGCCCGTCTGGTCACCACGGTCACCGTCCGGGGCCGGGAGGAAGCCGTCGGGGCCGTGTTCCGCGAGGACGGGACGGGAGCGCGTACCCCGGTCGCCGACTTCGCGGTGTACCCGGACAACCGGCGGGCCGCGCCGGACACCGTGCGGCTCGGCGGCGACGGTACGCGCGCCCTGGACCGGGAGGAGGTGCTGGCCGAACTGGCCGAGGGCGGCATCACCCCCGACCCCTTGCTGTGCGGGGTGCACGGCGCGCACTGGGTGCCGGACGGACAGCTCGTCCTCGATGTGTCCGTCCCGGAGCTTCGCCGGGATCACACCCGGAGAAACACCAGTATCGCCCCGCATGTCCTCGCGGCGATCGCCCATGGTGTCCAGCTCTTCGCCAGGCGGGCCGGTGAACCCGCCTGGGCACGGCAAGTCCCGTACCGGATCGACGACATACGTCTCTTCGGTGACGCACGGGACGGCGACGACGTGGCCCAGGTGTTCCTCGACCTGCCGACGCGGCCCGATACCCCCGGCGGCCGGGTCCGGCTGGCGGACCGCGACGGCCGGGTCCTGGCCGAACTGGTGGGCGTGCGGTGGGGCGAGGGCGGTACGGAGACCGCGGGCACAGAGGCGGAGCGCAGCAGTACGCCGGTGCCTGCCGTCGCTGAGCAGCGGGCGCTCGCGTCCGGCCCTCCGGAACCGCCCGAGGACGAGAGCGGGGCGCTGGTCGCCTTCACGGTCGGTGAACTCCGCCGTATCGCGGCGGACATCCTGAAGTTCGATGCCGAGGAACTGGATGTCCACACCGGTTTCGACGCCTTCGGCTTCGACTCCATCTCGCTCGTCGCGTTCAGCACGCTCATCAAGGAGTCGCTCGGTGTCGAGCTGACCCCCGCGGTCTTCTTCGATCTGACCACGCTGGACCGGCTGGGCCGCCATCTGGTCACCGAGTTCGGGCACCGGCTCGACACCGCGCGGGAAGGCTCGAAACCGCCGGTCCCGTCGATGCCTCCGGTACCGCGGACGGCTGTGACCGAGCCGGCTCCGTCCGCCGCGACCAGCCGGGAGAGCCGTGCCCCGGAACGCCGCGACGGGCCGGTGCCCATCGCCGTCATCGGTGCCGCCGGGCGCTTCCCCGGCTCACCCGACCTGGACACCTACTGGTCGCGGCTCGTCGAAGGCCGGGACTGCGTCTCGGAGTTCCCCGTCCACCGCTACGACGACGCCTACCGGCGGATCGTGGAGAAGGCCGATTTCCCGCGCCACGCGGGTGTCGTCGACGATGTCGACGCGTTCGACGCCGGCTTCTTCCAGATCTACCCGCGGGAAGCCGAGCTGATGGACCCCCAGCACCGGCTCGCCCTGGAGACGGTCTGGAGCGCGATCGAGGACAGCGGGTACACCCGGGCCGGACTACCGAGGAACACCGGGCTCTACTTCGGTGTCTCGGGCACCGACTACGCCACTCTGCTCACCACCCACGGCGTCGAACCGGACGCGTTCACCTCCACCGGCAACGCCCATTCCATGCTGGTCAACCGGATCTCGTACATCCTCGACATCCGGGGCCCGAGCCAGCCCGTGGACACGGCCTGCTCCAGTTCCCTGGTCGCCGTGCACCGCGCGCTGGAGGCCATCCGCTCCGGCGTGTGCGATCTGGCGATCGCCGGCGGGGTCAATCTCCTGCTCAGTGTGGACACCTTCGTCAGCGCCCACCGCGCCGGGATGCTGAGCCCGACCGGCCGGTGCCGGACCTTCGCGCGGGACGCGGACGGCTATGTGCGCGGGGAGGGCGTCGGCGCGCTGGTGCTCAAGCCGCTCGACGCCGCCGAGCGGGACGGTGACCCGATCCTCGGCGTGCTCGTCGGCAGCGCCGAGAACCACGGCGGCCGCGCCAACTCCCTGACGGCGCCCAACGCGGACGCCCAGGCCGAGCTGGTCCAGGCGGCGATGGCGGGCATCGAGCCGGACACCGTCGACTACATCGAGACCCACGGCACCGGAACCGTGCTCGGCGACCCCGTCGAGGTACGCGCGCTGCGCACCGCCTACAAACGGCTCGGCAGCACCCCCCTGGCGGACGTCGTGCTGGGCTCGGTGAAGACCAACATCGGCCATCTGGAGGCGGCGGCAGGTGTCGCCGGGCTGCTGAAGGTGCTGCTCGCCCTGGAGCACGGTGTCATCCCGGCGACCCGTAACTGCGCGGACCTCAACCCCTATCTCGAACTCGAAGGAGGCCCTTTCCGCGTCGGGCGCGAGAACGAGCCCTGGCGACGCCGCTCGGTCCCGCGGCGGGCCGGGATCAGCAGCTTCGGCTTCGGCGGCGCCAACTGCCATGTGGTCGTCGAGGAGTACACCCCGGGCACCCTGCCCGACCCGGACGCCGAGGACACCCCTGTGATCGTCCCGCTGTCGGCTCGTACCCCAGGACAACTGAGCCAGGTCGCGCACAGGCTGCTCGCCCATCTGGAACGGACGCCCGAGCCGCCGTCGTTGCGCGCGCTGGCCTGGACCCTCCAGTCCGGACGGGAGGCGATGGCCGAGCGCGTCGGCTGGGTCGTCGGATCGCTGCGTGAACTCACCGACCGTCTGCGGAACTTCACAAAGGCCGACGAGAACATCGGGAACGGGGCCAGGGGCAGTGCCGTCCGGCCGGTCACCGATTCCGTACCCCTGGTGCCGAACGGCGACCCGGTCCGTCTGCTGGCCCGCTGGACCGCGGGGGCGGCCGTGGACTGGCGGCCGCTGTACGGGGCGTCGGCGCCCCGGCGGGTGCGGCTGCCCGGCTATCCCTTCGCCCGTGAGCGCTACTGGATCCCGGGTGCCGCGCCGGAGCGGCCGGACGACCCGGGCCGGGCCTGGAGCGGCACCGCGCTGCTGGTCCCCCGCTGGAAGCCGAAGCCCGCGCCCACGAGCGGCCCGCAGCGGCCGGAGCGCCATGTGGTGATCCTGTGCGGGGCGCTCGCCGCCGCGCGGGAATCCGCCGAGCGCCAGGTGACGGGCGTGCGATGGGCGACGGCCGAAACCGGCGCACAACGCCTCGACAGCTGCTTCGGCGCTGTCTCCCGGCAGGTCTTCGAGACCGTGCGCGAGCTGGCCGCCGACACCTCGGCCGGCCGCACGCTGGTCCAGGTGGTGGCGCCCATCGGTGGCGACGACATCGTTCATCTGGCCCTCGCCGGTCTGCTGCGTACCGCGGCGGCGGAGGACCCCACCCTCACCGGGCAGCTCATCGGCCTCGACCTCACTGGTCGCGACGGGCCGGACGGCCCGGCGCTCGCCGCCCTGGTGGCGGAGAACGCGCGGGCCACCGGGGACGAGGTCGTCCTCCAGCGGGACGCGGTGCGCTCCGTCCTCACCTGGGAGCGGGCCGAGCCCGCGCCCGGGGACGACGCCTCCGGACCGTGGCGCGACGGCGGCGTCTATCTGATCACCGGCGGCGCGGGCGGCATCGGTGCGGTGATCGCCCGTGCCATCGCCCGGGACGTCGCCGGCGCAAGGCTGGTCCTGGCCGGCCGCTCGCCCCGGGACGCGCGGATCGACGCGCTCCTCGCGGAGCTGCGTGCAGCGGGGGCCGCCGCCCGGTACGCGCGGGCGGATGTCTCCCGCTGGGAGGAGGTGCGCCACCTCGTCGAGGACGTCCGGGAGCGGGACGGGGGCCCGCACGGGATCGTGCACTGCGCGGGGGTGGTGCGCGACGGCGCCCTGGTAGGCAAGACGGAGCGGGAGTGGGCGGACGTCCTCGCGCCGAAGGCGGACGCCGTCGTCCACCTCGACCGCGCGGTGGGCGAAGCGCCCCTGGACTTCCTGCTGCTGTGCTCCTCCGGATCGGCGGTCACCGGCAATCCCGGTCAGGCGGACTACGCCACCGCCAACGCCTTCCTCGACGCCTTCGCCGTACGACGCAACGCGCGTGCCACCGCCGGGGAACGCTTCGGACGCGCCCTGTCGCTGGCCTGGCCGCTGTGGCGCGAGGGCGGAATGACCGTCGACGACGCCGTCCTGAAGCGTCTGCGGCAGAGCCGGGGCCTGGCCCCGATGGATTCCGCGGACGGCATCGACGCGCTGGTCCGTGCCTGGCGGCTGGACGGCGAGGGGCAGGTCTGGATCCACCACGGAGACCTTGACCGGATCCCTGTCACCCCCTCACCGGCAACCGCCGTGCGGAACGCAACAGAAGCACCGGCGACATCCGTGCGCACCGCCGCGGAGGCGCTGCGCGGCCTCACCGGTCTCTTCGCCGAGGTCACCAAGGTCCCACCGGGCGACATCGACCCGGACGCGCCGCTGCACACCCTGGGGCTGGACTCGATCATGGTGGTGCAGCTCAACAAGGAGCTGGCCCTCAGACACGGAGAGGTGTCGAAGACCCTCTTCTACGAGCTTCCGACGCTCCGGGCGATCGCCGGGCACCTCACCCCTGCGCAGGACGGGCCGCGTGATACCGACGGCAGGTCCGGCGAGCCCACCCGGGACTCGGGGCCGGCGCCGTCCGAGCCCCGGCCGCTGCCCGCCACGCCCGCCGGGCGGCGGGAGCCCATCGCCGTCATCGGGATGAGCGGACGCTACCCGGGCGCCCCGGACCTCACCGCGTTCTGGGAGAACCTCAAGGCGGGGCGCGACCGCATCGGTGAGATCCCGGCCGACCGCTGGCCGAGGGAAGGCTTCTACGAGCCGGACCGTTCCAAGGCGATCGCCACCGGGCGCAGTTACAGCAAATGGGGCGGGTTCCTCGACGGCTTCGCGGACTTCGACCCGCTGTTCTTCCGGATCGCCCCCCGGGACGCCTACGCCATGGACCCGCAGGAGCGGCTGTTCCTCCAGGCGGCCTGGGAGGTCGTGGAGGACGCCGGTTACACCCCCGGGGAACTCGGCGGCCGTCATGGCGGCCGGGTCGGGGTCTTCGCCGGTGTCACCAAGTCCGGCCACGCCCGCTACGGCGCGCGCAGACTGCCCTCGGGCGAGACGGTGGTCCCGGCGCTGTCGTTCGCGTCGCTGAGTTCCCGGACCTCGCACGTCCTTGATCTGCACGGGCCGAGTCTGACCATCGACACGATGTGCTCGGCATCCCTCACCGCGATCCACGAGGCGTGCGAGCATCTGTACCAGGGCTCCTGCGAGGCGGCCATCGCAGGCGGGGTGAATCTGTATCTCCACCCGCTGGACTACATCGAACTGTGCCGTTCCAACATGCTGTCGACCGGTCCCGAGCTGCGCAGCTTCGGCAGCGGCGGTGACGGCTTCGTACCGGGCGAGGGTGTGGGCGCGGTGCTGCTCAAGCCGCTCTCCCGGGCGCTGGCCGACGGCGACCGGGTGCTGGCGGTGATCCGGGGCACGAGCGTCAACCACGGTGGCCGCACACACGGTTACACGGTGCCGAGTCCCACGGCCCAGGCCGAGGTGATCCGTGACGCGCTCGACCGCGCGGGTGTCTCGGCCCGGGACATCGGCTACGCCGAGGCGCACGGCACCGGCACCGAACTCGGTGACCCGATCGAGGTGGCCGGTCTGACCCTGGCCTTCGCGGCGGACACGGACGACCGGGGCTTCTGCGCCCTCGGCTCCGTCAAGTCGTCCATCGGGCACCTGGAAGCCGCCGCCGGCATCGCCGGACTGACCAAGGCCGTCCTGCAACTGCGGCACGGGCAGTTTGCCCCGAGCCTGCACGCCGAGGAACTCAACCCCAACCTCGCCCTCGAACAGACCCCGTTCTTCGTCCAGCGTGGCCTCGCCCACTGGCCGGGCGACCGCCCGCGTCTGGCGTCGGTCTCGTCGTTCGGTGCCGGAGGCTCGAACGCACATGTCGTCTTGGAGGAACACGTGTCAGAGCCCGTAGCCGACCGGGCCACCGCCGAACACCTGGTCGTCCTGTCCGCGCGCACCCCGGACCAGCTGCGTGCTCAGGCCGCCCGTCTGGCGGAGCATCTGGACGGCGCGGGCGCGCGGGAGCGTCTCGCCGACATCGCCTTCACCCTCCAGATCGGGCGGGAGCACCGGGAAGAGCGCCTCGCCCTGGTCGCCACCTCGGTGTCCGGACTGCGCGCCGCGCTGCGCGCGCACCTGAACGGGGAAACGGACACTCCCGGCGTCCACCGGGGCACCGTCGGTAAACCCCGGAGTGCCGTCGCCGAACTCGCGGCCGACGAGGAGCTCGGGCATCTGCTGGTGGCCCGCTTGGCCAGGCAGGGGAAGCTCGCGGAACTCGCGGAGCTGTGGACCCAGGGGGTGGCTCCGGACTGGTACACCCTGCACGGTCCGGACACGCCCCGCCGGATCTCGCTGCCCAGCTATCCGTTCGCCCACGACCGCTACTGGGCCGGCGACCTCGAGCCTCTCGGCACACCCGACTCGCCCACCGTTTC
This sequence comes from Streptomyces sp. NPDC092952, assembly GCF_044754785.1. Lineage (NCBI taxonomy): Bacteria > Bacillati > Actinomycetota > Actinomycetes > Kitasatosporales > Streptomycetaceae > Streptomyces > Streptomyces sp. NPDC092952. The sequence continues at coordinate 32,162 of NZ_JBIVPT010000023.1, forward strand.
CCCGGGGTTACGCGTCGAAGAGGCCGCGCCCTTCGTGTCCGACGTCCACCACCAAGCCGCTCCCGGGGTGCCCGACGTCCGGGAAGCCGCCCCCTTCGTACCCGGAGCCGTATCCGCGGCACGGCCCGGCCGCCCGGCACCGGCGCCCGCGGTGGCGGACGCGCGGCCCGCGCCGCCGCTCGACGAACGGGTCCGGCAGGTCGTGCTGGAGAAGCTGGCCGACGCTCTGGCCATGGAGGCCGGGGCGGTCGCGAGCGGCCACGCGTTCGCCGACTACGGGCTGGACTCCATCCTCGGCGTCCGCTTCGTCCACGAACTGAACGAGACCCTGGGCCTCGATCTCACTACCGGCGTCATCTACGACCACAGCACGGCCGACCGCCTGATCGCCCATCTGCTGCACGAGCACCGCACGGCCATCACGCTGCCCGTCCCGGACGCCCCGCCGGCCGCCGGGCCCGCTCCGGCGGCCGAGGTCGAGGCCGAGGGCCCGGCTCCGGAGGCGGGGGGCCGTGAGCCAATCGCGGTCGTCGGCATGAGCGGGCGGTTCGCCGGCTCCGACTCCCTGGAGGAGCTCTGGAAGCATCTGGCGGCCGGTGACGACCTGATCGGCGAGGCGACCCGCTGGCCCCTCCCGGCGGCCGACGACACCGGCAGGCCGCGCTGCACCCGCGGTGGATTCCTCGACCGTATCGACGAGTTCGACCCGCTGTTCTTCAACATCTCCGGGGTCGAGGCCGCCGTCATGGACCCGCAGCAGCGGCTGCTGCTCGAAGAGTCCTGGAAGGCCCTGGAGGACGCGGGCTACGCAGGACGCGCGGTCGCCGAGCGCACCTGCGGTGTGTATGTCGGCTGCTGGGACGGCGACTACCAGCAGCTCGTCGGCGAGGACGCGCCCGCGCAGGCGTTCTGGGGGAACATGGCGTCCTTCATCCCGGCCCGCGCCTCGTACTTCCTCGATCTGAAGGGACCGGCCATCTCGGTCGAGACCTCCTGTTCCAGTTCCCTGGTCGCGATCGACCTGGCCTGCAAGGACCTCTGGTCGGACGAGACGGACATGGCCCTCGCCGGCGGTGTCTACGTCCAGACCTCCCCGCGTCTGTACGACCTCGCCGGACGCGCCGGGATGCTCTCGCCGACCGGGCGCTGCCACGCCTTCGACCACCGCGCCGACGGCTTCGTACCGGGCGAGGGTGTCGGTGTCCTGGTCCTCAAGCGGCTGGCGGACGCACTCGCCGACGGCGACCACATCCACGGTGTGATCCGGGGCTCAGGCACCAACCACGACGGCGCGACCAACGGCATCACCGCCCCCAGCTCGCTCTCGCAGGAACGGCTGCTGAGCGAGGTGTACGACCGGTTCGGCGTCGATGTCGAGACGATCCAGGTCGCCGAGGCCCACGGGACCGGCACGAGGCTCGGTGACCCGATCGAGTTCCAGGCGCTGACCCGCGCCTTCCGCAAGGGCACCGACAAATCCGGTTTCTGCGCCCTCGGTTCGGTCAAAACGAACCTCGGGCACACCCAGTCCGCCGCCGGTGTCGCCGCCGTCTTCAAAGTCCTCCTCGGCATGAGGCACGGCCAGATCCCGGCCTCGCTCCACTTCGAACGGCCCAACAACGCCGTGCAGTTCGACGGCAGCCCCTTCTATCCCAGCACCCGCACCCACCCGTGGCCGAAGCCCTCGGGCACCCCGCGACGCGGTGTGGTCAGCTCCTTCGGGGCCAGCGGCACCAACGCGCATCTCGTCCTGGAGGAGCCGCCGGCGGTGTCCCGGCCGCGTCCGCAGAGCCCGGCCCATCTGGTCGTACTGTCGGCGCGTTCACGTGAGCAGCTCCAAGAGCAGGTGACGCGTCTGGCCGCGCATCTGCGCCGGGAGACCGCCCTGGACTGCGGTGACATCGCCTGGACGCTCGCCGCCGGACGCGAGCACTTCGCCCACCGCTTCGCCTGCGTGGTAAGGGACCGCAACGAACTGCTGGACGTCCTGGACCAGGGGATCGACGGGCCGCAGGCGCACACCGGGGAGGCCGCCGGAGCAGGGCTGCCGGACGCCGAGGAGGCGCTGCGCCGCTGCGCCACCGGGACGGCCCTCACCCGCGCCGCGGACCTCACCGTGCTTGCCGAGCTGTTCGTCGGGGGCTCGGTGCTCGACCCCGCCCGTATCTTCCCGGGTAAGGGGCCGCGCCGGGTCCCCCTGCCCACCTACCCGTTCGCCCGCGAGCGCCACTGGGTCGGCGGAAGCCCTCTGCCGGGGCCGGCCTTCACCGAGGCCGCGTCCGACCGGATCGCGCCCCTGGAGCCCCGCCATCCAATCCTGGTCGGTACGGGCCCGGTGCCGGGCGAACCAGGCGCCGTACGGGGCACAGCGAAGCTGACCGGCGAGGAGAGCTTCCTGCGCGACCATCTGGTGCGCGGCGAGCGGGTCCTGCCCGGGGTGGTCCATCTGGAGCTGGCCCGTGAGGTCGCCGCCCGTGCCCTCGGCACGGACACCGCGAGCCCGGTCACCCTGCGGAACGTCACCTGGGTCCGCCCGCTGGTCGTGGAGGGCGCTCCGCTGGCGGTGGATGTCACGGTGCGGCCGGAGGGCGACGGCGTCGCCTTCCGGGTGGCCTCCGCGACGGACGGCACGGACCCGTTCTGCGAGGGACGTGTGCTGCCCTCCGCCTCCCCGCGTCCGGCCCCGCTGGACCTGGCCGCACTGCGCGCGGGCTGCCCGGTCCGGGTGCCGGGCGCGCGGATCGCCGAGGCGATCGCCGCCAAGGACATCACCCATGGGCCGAGCCTGCGCGCGATCGAGGAGGCCCGGGTGGGGCCGGACCTGGTCGTCGCCCGTCTCTCGGCGGCACCGGGTGAGCCGTATCCGTACGGTCTGCATCCCACGCTGCTCGACTCGGCGATCCAGGCGTCGGCGGCGCTGGACCTCGACGGTGCGCAGACCCCGCCCGGTGCGGTGATGGTGCCGTTCGCCCTGGACGCGCTGGAGCTGTACGGCCCCTGCGTGGACGCGATGTGGGCCGTGGTCCGTACCGCGCCGGGTCGGGAGGGGCCGGACGCGCTCAGCAGGCTCGACATCGACCTGGTCGACCCAACGGGGGCGGTCCTGGTACGGATGACCGGATACACCTCGCGGGCCGTGCCCGAGCCCGTGCCCTCGCTGTTCGCCCCGGTGTGGGAGCCGGTGCCGGAAGAGGACCTCGGGGTGTCCCCCGCGCCGCTGCCGGAGCGGACCCTGGTCGTCGGCGCCTCTGACCGGCAGTTCGCCGAGATCGCCCGGCGCTGCCCCGGGGCGCGGGCATGGCGGCTTGCGCCGAGCGCGTCGGTCGAGGAGAACGCCGCCGCGCTGCGGCCCGGCGGCCCGGTCGGACATCTGCTGTGGGTCGCCCCGGACACTGCGCCGCACCCGACGGACACCGCCGCCTTCGCCGCCGCCCAGGAACAGGGCGTCCTCGCCGCCTTCCGGATGGTCAAGGCACTGCTGCTCACCGGTCAGGACGCCCGTCCACTCGGCGTCACCCTGGTCACCCGCGGCGCCCAAGCCACCCATCCGGCCGAGGAGATCCGGCCTGCCCAGGCGGCCTTGCACGGCCTGTTCGGCTCGCTCGCGCAGGAATACCGCCACTGGGAGGTCCGCCGCTTCGACCTCGGGACCACCGACGGTCCGAACGCCTTCACGGACCTTCCCGCGCGGTCCACCGGCGGCACCTGGGCGCGGCGCTCGGGCCAGTGGCTGCGCCGGCGGCTTGTGCCGTGCGCGACCGAGCGGCCGACGGTGGCCCCGTACCGGGAGCGCGGTGTCTACGTCGTCATCGGCGGCGCGGGCGGCCTCGGTGAGGCGTGGACCCGGCACGTGGTGGAGCGCCATGGCGCCCGAGTGGTGTGGATCGGCCGCCGCCCGCAGGACGCCTCGATCGAGGCGCGGACCCGGGCGGCCGGACCCGGCGGCGAGGTCAGCTATCTTTCGGCCGACGCCACGGACCCCGAGGCGCTGCGCGCGGCCTGTGCGGAGATCAAGGCCCGGTACGGGCGAATCCACGGTGTCGTCCACGCGGCCCTGGTGCTGCGCGACCGCGGCCTCGCCACCATGGAGGAGGCCGACTTCCGGGCGGGCCTGGCGGCGAAGACCGACACCAGCGTCGCCATGGCACGGGTCTTCGCCGGGGAGCCGCTCGACTTCGTCGTCTTCTTCTCCTCGCTCCAGTCGTTCGTCACGGCGGCGGGGCAGAGCAACTACGCGGCCGGTTGCGCCTTCTCCGACGCTTACGCGCGTCTGCTGGCCACTCATCTGGACTGCCCGGTGAAGGTGATGAACTGGGGCTGGTGGGGATCGACCGGCAGCGTCGTCTCCGCGTTCCACCGGCAGAGCATGGCGCGGTGGGGCCTGCTGTCGATCGAACCGCCGGAGGCGATGGTCTCGCTCGCCACCCTGCTCGGCGGTCCCCAGCCGCAGGTGAGTTTCGTCAAGATGACTGATCCGGAGGCGATCGAGCCAATCGACATGACGCTGCGCACGACCGTGTACGAGCGTTCGCCCATGGGTGTGCCGTCCGGGGCGGCGCTGGCCCCGGCGGACCTCGCCGACGGGGACGAGTGTTTCCTACGGAGCGTGGCCGACTGGCGCCGCACCGAGCGTGATCCGCTGCTCGCCGAGCTGATGCGGGCCCATCTGGAGGCGCTGGGTGTGCTGCGGCCGGGGGAGCCGGCCCCCGCCGATCCGGCGGCGGCGCGTGAGCGCGGCGGCATCGACGAGCGGTACACGATGTGGCTCGCCCATGCCCTGCGGGTCGTACCGGACCGGGCGCGGCCTCTCGATGTTCTCGGACAGCGGTGGGCCGAGCAGTGCAAACGCTGGTCCGCCGATCCCGACAAGAGGGCGGAACTCGCCCTGGTCGACGCCACGTTGAAGGAGCTGCCGCATATTCTCATCGGGCGTGTCCCGGCTACGGACAGCATTTTCCCGCGCGGCTCGGTGGAGCTGGTGGAAGGCTGCTACCGGAACAACCGGGTGGCCGACACCTTCAACCGCACCATGGCGTCGGCCGCCTCGGGTATCGTCTCGGAGCTGCTGCGGAGGAACCCGGGTCACCGCATCCGGATACTGGAGATCGGGGCGGGCACCGGGGGCACCAGCGTCGGCATGTTCGCCGCGCTGCGCCCGTACTGGCACAGTGTCGAGACCTACACGTACACGGACCTGTCGAAGGCGTTCCTGAACCGCGCCCAGGCCCGGTTCGGTCCGGATGTCCCCTACCTCGACTGCCGGCGCTTCGACGTGGAGCAACCGCTCGCGGGGCAGGGCATCCCGGAGGGCGGCTACGACCTGGTCATCGCCGCCAATGTCCTGCACGCCACCCGGAACATGCGCAACACGCTGCGCAACGCCAAGTCGGCGCTGCGGGACAAGGGCTGGCTGCTGCTCAATGAGCTGACCGCCTTCGATGTGTTCAGCCATCTCACGTTCGGGCTGCTCGAGGGGTGGTGGCTGTCCGAGGATGTGCCGCTGCGTGTGCCGGGCTCGCCCGCGCTGGCGCCGGAGACCTGGCGGGAGGTGCTGCACGGCGAGGGGTTTTCCTCGGTGGTCTCCCTGCTGCCGCACGCCCGCGACCTGGGCCAGCAGATCCTGGCGGCCGAGGGCGACGGTGTCGCGCACCGGCGGGTGGCCGCGCGGGCCCGCGCGGCCACCGTGCCACCGCGGCCCACCGCGGCCGTCCCCGCGCCCCCCACCCCGGCCCCGGCCGTCGTCCCCCCCGCCCCCGCCGCGACCCGGGCTTCGCTCCTGGCCGCCTATCTCACGGACAAGGCGGCGGAGACACTGCGGATACCGGCGAAGAAGATCGACCCGGGGACGTCCTTCGCCTCGTACGGGATGGACTCGATCCTGGTCCTCCAGTTCGCCAACGCGCTCCGGGAGGATCTGGGCGAGCTGTCCTCGGCTCTGCTCTTCGAGGAGGACTCGGTGGACCGGCTCGGCGCCTACCTGCTGGAGCACCAGCGCGCTGAGGTGGACGCGCTGACCGGGGCCCGGCTGCCGGACAGCGGCAAGGACGCAAACCCCGATGCCGTACGGGGGCCGTCGGCCGCGTCCATCGGCTCGCTGTTCACAACGCTGGCGGGGTCGGGTGACCCGGCCCTGAGCAGCTCCCTGCTGACGGCCGCCGCGCGGCTGCGGCCCGCCTTCGCCTCCGGCGCGGACGGCCGGGAGCCGGAGACCCTGCATCTGGCCGACGGCGCGGACGGAATCGGGCTGGTCTGCCTGCCGTCGCTTGTCGCTCCCACCGGGGCGCACCAGTACCTCCGGTTCGCCCTCGCGCTGCGTGGTCTGCGGTCCGTCTGGACAGCCGGTGTGCCGGGCTACGGCGCGGGCGAACCGCTGCCGGGGACCCTGGACGCGGCGATGGACCTCCAGGCCGATTTCCTGCAACGCCGTTTCGCCGGCAGCCTGTTCGCGCTGGTGGCTTACTCATCGGGCGGGTGGGCCGCCCATGAGGTGCTGCGGCGGCTGGAGGCCGCCGGAGCCGCCCCGGTCGCGCTGGTGCTGCTCGACTCCCCCGGGCGGCCCGACGACGATGTCGCCGGGGGCATGGCCACCATCGCCCACTGGCTGACCAGTCGGTTCCCGCAGTTGCCCGTCGAGGACGAGCAGCTCACCGCGATGGCCCGGTACGCGGAGCTGTTCGACGGCTGGCGGCCCCGCCCGGTGTCGACCCCGACGCTGTTCGTGGGCGCGGCTTCGGAGGGACCCCTCTTCGAGGTGCTCGGTGACAGGTCGGGACCGCTGTGGCGGCCGGAGTGGCCGCTGGAGCACACCCGGCTCGAGGTTCCCGGCAGCCACTTCACGATGCTGGACGAACACGCAAAGTCCACGGCGCTCGCCGTCCACCAGTGGCTGGTCCAGCGGTCCGGCTGATCGGAGGTTCCGCGACACGAGGGACGCGAAGGCGGCTTTCGTCCGGTTCCGCTCCTGCCCGGAGCGGAACCGGACGAAAACCTGTCGACACCGCTACACCGGCGAGATGTCCCTCTACCGCTGCTGGACGCCCGGCGACGTCACCCTCGGCCAGCTCTCGGAGGCCGGCTCCGTGGAACCTTGTGGTCGGCGACGATGGCCACTGGGCCTTCATCGACTGGGACACGGCCGCCCCGGGTCCCAGGCCGTGGGATGTTGCCCATGCCGTGCACGGCTTCATCCCCCTGTCCGCGCATCCTGACTGGCAGCGCACCGACGCCGCAGACAGGCTGCGGATTTTCAGCGCAGAGCGGTGAACCGGGCCTCGATCCGGTTGAGCCAGGAACTGTTGGTCGGGAGCAATGCTCAGGATCTGCGGATCAGTCTGGGAGGACGTACTTTCCCGGGTGAGATCGATGGGTCACCGAGCAAGGCCGACGTTGCAGCGTCGGCCTGGAAGGCACGTCCGTGCTCAGCGTGGTGAACAACGACGGCACCACGGTCAACGGCTCCTCCTTGATCGACGAGATCGTCCGGGAGGGCGCGAGGCGGACGCCGGCCGCCGCGCCGGAGGCCGAAGTCAACTGCTGCATAGCTGAGTTGGCGCACGAGAAGGACGAGCGGGACGCCGGATCGTGGTCCGCAACGGTCACCACCAACCGCGGCAGGTAACCACCGCCGCGGGAGCCGTCGAGGTGCGGGCCGCGCGCGTCAATGACAAGCGCATCGATGAGGGAACGGGTGAGCGCAAGCGGTTCTCCTCGGCGATTCTTCCGCCCTGGTGCCGCAGTTCTCCGAAGATCGGCGAGGTGCTGCCGCTGCTCCACCTGCACGGCCTGTCATCAGGCGACCTCGTGCCCTCTCTTGAGCAGTTCCTCGGCAGTTCGGCGGGCCTGTCACCGGCGACGGTCACCCGGCTCACTCGGCAGTGGCAGGCCGATCACCAGGCGTTCGGCGAGCGCGATCTGTCCGGCAGTGACGACGTCTACGTGTGGGCCGACGGCATCCATCTGCGCATACGCCTGCGGGAGTCGAAGTCGTGCGTGCTCGTGTTGATGGATGTGCGCGCGGACGGCACCAAGGAGCTGATCGCCATGCGCGACGGCTACCGGGAATCGGCCGACTCCTGGGCCGACCTGCTGCGCGACGGTCAGCGGCGCGGGATGCGCGCCCCTGTCCTGGCGGTCGGCGACGGTGCGCTCGGTTTCTGGAAGGCTCTGACCGAGGTCTTCCCCGAGGCACGGCACCAGAGGTGCTGGGTTCACAAGATCGCAAACGTCGCGAACGCCTTGCCGAAGTCGGCCCGGCCCGGGGCGAAGAAGGCGCTGCGGGAGATCTACAACGCCGAGGACCGCGACCACGCGCTCAAGGCTGTCGCGGCGTTTGAGAAGACCTACGGGGCGAAGTTCCCCAAAGCCGTCAGGAAGATCACCGACGACACTGACGAACTGCTCGCGTTCTACGACTTCCCCGCTGAGCACTGGATCCACCTGCGCACCATCAACCCCATCGAGTCCACCTGCGCAACGGCCCGGCTCCGCACAGAGGTCACCAAGGGCTCCGGCAGCGCGGCCGCCGCCTTGGCGATGGTCTTCGAACCGGTGGAGTCCGCCCAGCAGCGGTGCCGGGCCGTGAACGCACCGCACCTCGCCGCGCTGGTCCGCGCCGGAGCCGGCTTCGAGCGGGGCATCCTCGTCGAGCGATCGGCGACCCGCGCGGCCTGAACACCACCGATGGCCGCCGACCGGAAAACCGGTGGCAGACCTGCCGGCCCATGGTGAAGATCGCGACATCCCCAACTTCCTGGAGACCGACCGGCTCGTCCTGCCCGCGTCACCCGGTTCCCGCGTCGAGGGCATCGCGTGCGGTATTGCGGATGCCGGATGTCAAGGTCCCCGCGTCAGGCTGACCGGCGTACCGGAAGCCCATGATCACCGGCGTGGCGTTCACCGTCGTCCTACTGTGCTCCAAAGCTGATCTCACGTTCTGGGGGTGGCGTGCGTCTACGGGGTGAGAGAGGGAGGCGCGGATGAATACCCGACATGTTGTGATCGAGACGCACCTTGGACGGATCACGGTCGTCGCCAAGGGTGAGGCGATCAGCGGTCTGTACTTCAGGCACCATGTCCGCCGGCCTTCGCGGGAGGCGTTCGGCCCCGAGGTCGTTGACGGGGCGGATCCGCTGCTGAACGAGGCGGTCCGCCAGTTGTGCGACTACCTGGCGGGGCGGCGCAGGGACTTCGATCTTCCGCTGGGGGCCGAGGGCGATGCGTTCCAGCATGCCGTCTGGGACATCGTGAAGAGCATCCAATGCGGGGACACGACCACCTACGGCCGTATCGCGGAGCAGATCGGTGACCGTTCCCTCGCGCAGAAGGTCGGGCAGGCCGTGGGCGCGAACCCGCTGTGCATCTTCGTCCCGTGCCACCGCGTCGTCGGCTCCACCGGGGCCCTGACCGGGTACGCCGGCGGACTCAAGCACAAGCAGGCACTGCTGGCACTGGAGGAGCCGCCCGCCCGCGAGGTCGGACGATTGTTCTGACCGGGAATCTCACGTTTGCCGCCGCACGCACGTCTTCCATGGGATGAACATGAAACAACCGTTCGAGAGTGTGGTGGCGCAGCACGGCGCGACCGTGCTGCGCGTCTGCCGCGTCGTTCTCGGCCCGCACGACGCGGACGACGCGTGGTCGGAGACCTTCCTGGCCGCCATGCGCGCCTATCCGGAGCTGCCGGAGACGGCGAACGTGGAGGCGTGGCTGGTGACGATCGCGCACCGCAAGGCGATCGACGTGCTGCGGGCTACGAAGAGGAACCCCCTGCCGGTCGACGAGGTACCGGAGACGCCGGCGGGGCACGACGTCGTGGACGTCGAGGCCGCGGGTTTGTGGTCCGCGGTGAAGGAACTGCCCAGCAAGCAGCGCCAGGCCATCGCCTACCGGTATGTGGCGGGCCTGGCGTACGCCGAGATCGCGGAGATCCTCGGCGGCACCGTCGAGGCGGCCCGGAGAGCCGCTGCGGACGGACTGAAGAATCTCAGGAAACATTATCCGGGCGCGATCACGAAAGGAGCACGTCGTGAGCGACATGCGCAACGATGACGACATGGCCGTCCTGCTGTCGACGGCCGTGGACGCCAGCACTCTCAGCCGTCTCCACCGCCGTCTGGAGCAGGCTGCGGAGCAAGCCGACCTGATCGATGTCGCCTACACGACCATCGACTCGCCCGTCGGCAGGCTGCTGCTCGCCGCCACCCCGAAGGGGCTGGTCCGCGTGGCGTACGACGGCGAGGACCACGACCGGGTCCTGGAGACCCTCGGCGAGAAGCTCAGCCCGCGGATCCTGCGCGCGCCCAAGCGGCTGGACGAGGCGGCTCGCGAGATCGACGAGTACTTCGCCCACCGCCGCAGGGTCTTCGACGTGCCGCTGGATCTGTCCCTGTCGCACGGGTTCCGGCGCCTGGTGCAGACGCACCTGCCCGAGATCGGGTACGGGCAGACCCGCAGCTACCGCGACATGGCCGAGCTCGTCGGCAACCCCAAGGCAGTCCGGGCCGTGGGCACCGCGTGTGCGACCAACCCGCTGCCGATCGTCGTCCCCTGCCATCGCGTGCTGCGCACCGACGGCACCCTCGGCGGCTACGTCGGCGGGCTCGACGCCAAGACCACGCTGCTGGTCCTGGAGGCCGCCGCATGAGCGCCACGAAGACGGCCAGGCGGAAGGCGGACCTGTGGGCCCACCGAGTCGAGTCCGGCGACTGGGAGGCGATCACCTCGGAGGTCGACGAGTACGGCGGCGCGCTGCTGCCGCAGTTGCTGACCCCGCAGGAGTGCGTGGAGATCAGGGAGCTGTACGAGCAGGACGGCCTGTTCCGCAGCACCGTCGACATGGGCCGTCACCGCTTCGGCGAGGGCCAGTACCGCTACCTCGACACGCCTTACCCCGAGCCGGTCGAGCGGCTCAAGCAGGCGCTCTACCCCAGGCTGCTGCCCATCGCCCGCGACTGGTGGGACAGGCTCGGCCGACCTGCGCCGTGGCCCGACTCCCTTGATGAGTGGCTCGAGATGTGCCACGACGCCGGTCAGACGAAGTCCACCGCGATCCTGCTCCGCTACCAGGAGAAGGACTGGAACGCCCTGCACCGCGACCTGTACGGCGACCTGGTCTTCCCGCTCCAGGTCGTGATCAATCTCAACGAGCCCGGGGTGGATCACACGGGCGGCGAGTTCCTACTGCTGGAACAGCGCCCCCGAGCCCAGTCCCGGGGCACCGCCACGCTGCTCCCGCACGGGCACGGATACCTGTTCACCACCCGCGACCGCCCCGTCCGCTCCGCGCGGGGGTGGTCGGCCGCGCCGGTCCGCCACGGAGTGTCCGCCGTCCGGTCCGGCGAGCGCACCACGCTCGCCCTCGTCTTCCACGACGCCGCATGAACAACGCATAAGAGCGCCTCATGAACGACACCATCAAGACCTACACCCTCCTGGGCGCCGAAGGCCGGTCCTATCGGTCGCCGGCCAGGGGGGAGTGGGGCGGCCACCGGGGTTCGAAGATCTACGGCCGGCTCGACTGCCCCGCCGCGCTGCGCGCCATCGCACGCGGCGGCTACCTGAGGCACCGGGTCTTCTTCGCCGACGAGGCCACCGCCGTCGCCGCCGGGTTCCGCCCGTGCGCCGCCTGCTGCAAGGACCGCTATCAGCAGTGGAAGACCGCCCGAGAGGAGAACCGGCCATGGACCCCTTGACCAGCCCCCTGCTGAAGATGCCGGCGAGTCACGACGCGGACCTGACGGCCACGGACGCCGAGGTCGCGGCTCTCGTCCGCCTCGCCCGCGCCCGCCGCGCCCAGAACATCGCGATCGGCTCCGGCCGCACCCCGCACGCACTCGCGACCGCGACGCTCATCGGATCGGCCTGGGAGCGTACGGGAGGCACCACCCTCGCCACGATCACCTGGCCCGAGACCGGGGCCTCCTGGCTGCGCCACGCGTCACGGTTCGCCGACGCCGACCCTGACCTGTGGGTGATGACCGGGCCCGTGATTGGCTGGGCGCAGATGACCCGGCGGCTGCTGTGGTCGACGCCGTGGCGCCCCGAGCGCACCCTGGCGGCCGCCGCGATCGGCGATCCGCGCACGCTCGCGCTCGTCGGCCTGGCCAACCTGAACGGCCTGGCCGGCACGACCGCCCACGGCACCGCCTGGCGCGTCGAGGACGGCGCCTTCCACTACCCCGTCCACACCCAGGAGGGATCGTGACGGCGCTGTTCGCCCCGCAGCTCCCCGAACGCGGCGCGCGGGAGGTCGCCCCGGGCGCCGTCCACGTCCCGGACTGGCTGCCCCTGGAACAGCAGCGGTGGATCACCGGACAGTTCCACGCGTGGGTGCGGGGCCCGGTTCCGTTGCGCGCGGCGGCCGTCCGAGGACACGAGATGTCGGTGCGGACCGTGTGCCTGGGCTGGCACTGGCAGCCGTACCGGTACACGCGAGCGGCCACCGACGTGAACGGAGCCCGTGTCCTCCCCTTCCCCGGCTGGATGATCCGGCTGGGCCGCCGCGCCCTTCAGGCCACCGGTCACGACGCGGCGACAGCCGGCTCGTACACGCCGGACACCGCGTTGGTGAACTACTACGACACCAGCGCCCGTCTGGGGATGCACCAGGACAAGGACGAGCAGTCCCGTGCACCGGTCGTGTCACTGTCGATCGGCGACAGCTGCACGTTCCGCTTCGGCAACACCGAGAACCGGGCGAAACCCTATACGGATCTGCTGCTGGCCTCCGGTGACCTCTTCGTCTTCGGCGGGCCCGCCCGCCTCGCCTACCACGGTGTGACCAAGGTGCATCAGGACACCGCCCCGGCGGAGTGTGGCATCAGCGACGGACGGATCAACATCACGATGCGCACGACCGGGCTCGACGGGTGAACACATGACACAGGAATCCAGCTCCACCACCACGGCCTGCGTTCCCGATCCCGGGGTCGTCGTCGGGGAGGACGGACTCGCCCGCCCGGCGTGGGCGTCCGCCGATCCCCTGCTGCGGGACTACTACGACACCGAGTGGGGCATGCCCGTCACGGACGAGCGCGGCGTTTTCGAGCGCGTCAGCCTCGAAGGGTTCCAGGCGGGCCTGTCCTGGGCGACGATCCTGCGCAAACGGCCCGCGTTCCGCGAGGCGTTCGACGGCTTCGACCCGGACGTCATCGCCGCCTACACCGAGACGGATGTCGAACGACTGATGGCCGACGCCGGTATCGTGCGCAACCGGCGCAAGATCCAGGCGGCCGTCGCCAACGCCCGGGCCACCGTCGAACTGCGCGGGGAGATGGGCCTGGCCGGCCTGGTGTGGTCCTTCCAGCCCGACACCACCCCCCGCCCCCGGACCTTCGCGGAGATCCCGACGACGTCGGACGAGTCCATCGCCCTGTCGAAGGAACTACGGCGCCGCGGCTTCGCCTTCGTGGGCCCGACCACCATGTACGCGCTCATGGAGGCGATCGGCATCGTCGACACCCACCTGCTCGGTTCGCACCGGCGCGGCAGCTCCGGGGTCTGGCCCTCGTGACCCTGCTCCGCCTCTTCCCCCACGGCCCCACCGACTCCGAGACCGCGCTGCTGATGCTGGCCGCCCACGCGATCCCGGGAGCCGAGGAAACGGACCTCGCGGGCCATACTCACACCCGGCGGGCCCGTGCGGGTGACGGTGGCCTTCGCCGAGGACCAGATCACCGTCGCCCTGCCCGACGAGACCCCCGCCCCCGACAGTCTGGCGGGACTGATCCGCCGCTGGCTGGACCTCGACTCCGACACCGAACGGATCGAGCGCGAACTCGCCGCCGACCCGCTGATCGGCCCGCTGGTCGAGCACCGGCCCGGCATCCGGCTCATCGGCTACCCCGACGAATTCGAAGCAGTCGTCGCGACGGTCGCCGGCCAGCAGGTCTCACTCGCCGCGGCCCGCACCTTCATGGGCCGGCTCGCCGCCGACTACGGAACCCCGGCGGCCGGACTGAGAACCCTGCCCACACCACAGGAACTCGCGGCGGTCCCCGACACGGAGCTCCAGTCGGCCGTCGGCCTCACCGCGCACGGACCCGTACGCTGCGCGCCGTCGCCGAGCGGACGGGTTCACCCTCGCACACCTCACCGCCGACCAGGCCCGCAAGGCCCTGCTCGAACTGCCCGGCATCGGCCCCTGGACCGCGGACTACCTCACCGTGCACGCACTGCAGCACCCCGACACCTTCGCCCCCGGCGACCTGGTCGCCCGCAGAACACTCGGATCCGTCACCGCCGACCAGGCCAGGACCATCGCCGAGAGGTGGGCGCCATGGCGCTCCTACGCGCTCATGTACCTGCGGACGGACGCTGCTTACGCAGCGCCGGAGAAGGGGACGGCGCATCCTGGGCAGTGTGGGGAGGTGAGGGCCGAAGGGCCTCAGTGTCACGGGGCACTAGGGTGACGCCGTGAACAGTTCCGCCACGTACCTTCCTCTCACGCCGGGGAAGCGGCCCAGGGTCGGGCACATCCAGTTCCTCAACTGCCTGCCGATCTACTGGGGGCTGGCCCGTACGGGCAGTCTGCTCGACCTGGAACTGACCCGGGACACGCCGGACCGGCTGAGCCGGATGCTGGTCGAGGGTGCCTTGGACATCGGGCCGATCGCCTGTATGGAGTCTCTCCGGCACACCGACGACCTTGTTCTGCTTCCGGACATCGCGGTCGGCTCCGAGGGGGCCGTGACCTCCTGCCTGATCGTCAGCAAGCTGCCCCTGAAGGAGCTGGACGGGCGGCTGGTCGCCCTCGGATCCACCTCTCGGTCGTCAGTGCGTCTGGCCCGGCTCCTGCTGGAGGAACGCGAGAGGGTTCAGCCCCGGTACGTCACGTGCCCGCCGGATCTGCCGTCGATGATGCAGGACGCGGACGCCGCGGTCGTGATCGGCGACGTCGCGCTGCGCGCCCATCTCTACCAGGCCGAGGAGATGGGCCTGGCGGTGTACGACCTGGGCGCGATGTGGAAGGAGTGGACCGGGCTGCCCTTCGTGTTCGCGGCCTGGGCTGTCCGCAAGGAGTATCTGGCCGAGCACCCCGGGCTCGTACGCGAGGTGCACCGGGCCTTCCTGGACTCCCGCGATCTCGCGATGGCCGAGGTCGACAAGGTCTGCGAGCAGGCCGCCCGGTGGGAGGTCTTCGACGAGCAGGCGCTGCGCCGCTACTACACCGAGGCCCTGGACTTCTCCTTCGGGCCGCGCCAGGTGGCGGGCGTCCGCGAGTTCGCCCGGCGGGTGGCCCCGGACTCCGGCTTCGGCCCCGAACTGGCGATCACCGTCCTGCGGCCATGACACCCCTTCCGCGCGGCGGAGGAGAGCAAGGTCCGGGACGGCCCGCAGGCACGCCCGGCTTCCGGACCCCGAACAGCATGGATTCCGCCGGACGCAGACGGCCGTCCCGGCCGATGGGCCGCCTTGCGGACGACTTCCGGGCCCGGCGGCCCGGAGTGTTCCCGGCCGTACTGGTTGAAGCGGATCCGTATCTCACGCTTCCGCCCCCGCCGGCGTCTTCCTCGTACCGGGAGGCAGTCTCCCGGTGCCGCTGGCACAGGTCAGCTCCACGATGCCCGTGGCCGTCACGCTCCCGACGGCCACGGGCATCGCTGCGACAAAAGACGTGCGGGCACAGGAGGAAAAGAAAATGGCCGAACGGCAGGGAAAGACATACGACCTGACCTTCTTCGACGCCCACAAAAACGGGGCACAGAAGCACCGGGCGACCGCAGCCTCATACTCCTTCCTGCCCCTCTCGGAGAACAGAGCCCGGTCGGCCCAGTTCGGCGGAGCGATCGGAGATCTGCTCCAGTCCGCCATGTTTTTCGGAGGCATCGACGTCCTGCCTTTCACGATCCGCGACGAAAGCCTCGTCGTCGTGGCGTGCCAGGGCAGCGACATGGTCGGCATCTCGGTCATCGACCCGACCGGCGACACCGCCCGTGACGCCGTGACATGGACGCAACCCACCCGGGAAGACTGGGTGGCACGCGCGCTCAAGGTCGAACTCCTGCGCAATGCCCGAGCGGCCGGTATCGACCACGTGCTCGTCCAGAGCGGCACTGCGACCGAGGCCGTCTACGAAGCCCTCGGCCTGCACCCCGTTCAGGCAGCCGCCTGACCAAAGCCCCCCGCGCTCCTTTCCCGCCGGATCCGTCGGGCCCGGCCGGTGAGAGCGGCACGGCGGCCCCGCAGCCGCACCGGGATCCCCCGGGTGAATGCACACCCTTCATCACGCACTCGCCAGCTCGATCTCTTGATTTCCATTCCAGATCTCACGTTCCGGCCCCGGCGAACGTCTTCGGAATGTCATCACGCCACAGGTGAAATGGTGACAACAACAGAAAGGAAAAACCCATGTCGCTCGAAGAGAACAAGGCGATCGTCGGCCGCTGGTTCACCGAGTTCTGGGGCAACCCCTTCAACCCCGACGTCATCGACGAACTCGCCGCCCCGGACATCCGGTTCGAGTACTCGCTGCACAAGCCCATGCGAGGCCGGGACGAGGTTCGTGCCTTCGCGACCGACTTCCGCACCGCGTTCCCGGACCTCAACTTCTGGGGCACCGCAGACCTCATCGCCGAAGGCGACTACGTCGTCGGGCAGTGGGAGGGCGGCGGCACCCACACCGGGCCGGTCGTCTTCGACGACCTCCCCATCGGCTCTGCGCCGGCGGCGTCCGGCAAGACGCTCCGCTTCACCGGCACGACCGTCCTCAAGGTCCGAAACGGCCTCATCGTCGAAGAGGTCGGCCTCGACGACGGCGTGAAGGTTCTCCAGCAGCTCGGCATCATCCCGACCGTCTGACCCTCAGGCACCGCACCGGCTCCGGCAGTTGACCGGAGGGGCCTCTGCGAAGCAGGTCCCTCCGGTCACCCTCGGGCGCGGGCCGGGCAAGGCGGGCGCACGGCGAGATGCCCACAGGTCCCGCCCCGTTCCTTCGCCAAGACCCGTCTCACGTTTCGGGGCCCCGCGCGTCTTCATCTCTGACAGGCAACCGGCCGCACACAGGAGGCAACCATGGACATCCGACACGCCCACGTGGACAGTCCCGTGGGGCCGCTCTTGCTCGTCGCCGCCGACGGCGCGCTGGCGGGGCTGTACTTCCAGGGCTACCGGTACACGCCCCCGCCCTCGGCATGGGGCTGCCGCCGCGACATCGCCGCCGATCCCGTCCTGGCCCAGGCGCGCGCCGAACTCGGCGAGTACTTCGCCGGAGAACGGCAGGTGTTCGACATCCCGGCCGTGACGAACGGCGACGGGTTTCAGGAACAGGTCTGGGCGCGGCTGCGGGAGATCCCGTACGGCGAGCGGATCACCTACGGCGACATCGCGGTCACGTTGGGAGGCAAGGGGCTCTCCCAGTCCGTGGGGCAGGCCGTGGGGCGCAACCCGGTGAGCATCGTCATTCCCTGCCATCGGGTGCTGGGCGCGGGAGGCAAGCTCACCGGATTCGGCGGCGGACTCGAACGCAAACAGCTTCTGTTGGACCTCGAAGAACCCGCCGAGAAGCGGGCGGAACGCCTGTTCTAGGCACTGTTTCTCGGATCACCGGACGCCGGTGGCGCGTTGGCGTCAGGCTGGCTGCATGGGCCGCGGTGATCTGACGAACGCGGAGTGGGATCGGCTGGAGAGCCACCCCCGCACCCACCAGGCGCTGCGGATGATGAGCGACAGCTGGAGCCGCCTGCGCGCGGGCCAGGCACGCGACACCGGCCAGGAGGGGCGGACCGGGACGTCCCTGGAGCAGGCCGTCGCGGTGCACGGGGCCAGGACCGCCGACGACCTGCGCGGCGTGTTCTGCCTGCCCGTCCTGTTCACCGACGCCATCAGCGAGCAGGTGGCGGCAGTCGGTCGGTACGGTTTCCACTTCGGCATGGCCGCGCAGTACCACAACGACCTGACGGACGTGTGGCCGACGGCGGCCGGGGCCACGGGCTCCTGTTCCGCCCGGCGGATGCCCTTCGGCAGAAGTCGAAGGCGAGTCGGATCGAGGTGGTTTCCTCATTCCCATGAAAACCAACTCGCTTTAAAATCATGCGACTTGCACGATCAGGAGAATCGGGAGCCTGCGTGGAGATTGTCACTCTGGTCCTGTGCGTCGCGGCCGTATACGGACTCTTCCTGAAGACCCGACACATGCTCCACACCTGGAAGCTCCCCGAACAGTCCATCAATACGGAGCGGTTGGACATCTATCAGAAGCAGGCCTTCCAGGAGATCTGCCGAAGATCCCCGAACCTCGGCACCCGAGTCCGCCTGGGACCCTACTTCGACGAGCGACGCTGGAACCGTGCCGACGCCCTGCTCGTCCTCGCCGAGCCCGTCAAGCACAAGCTCATACGCGTCGAGGGATGGAAGTTCGGTTCCTACGCCCTGACCCGCAAGGGATGGCGCGAGTACCGGAAGCACTTCATGTGGACAGGAGTCAGTGACGAATCCATGCATATAACGGCCTCAGAGGGCGGCTTCGCGGCAGTCAACGTCAACAGCCCCAATGGAGTGGCCCAGAACAGCGGGCGTGACAGCAGAGCCGACCTGTCCAGCATCTCGTACCACGAACTGGCCACCGCGCTCAGGGCCGACTCGGAAGGCGCCCGCCCCGAGGAGGCGGTCAGGGCGCGGGAATACGCCGAAGACCTGACGGACGCGGCCGATGCGCAGGACACCGACCGGGCCAACCGTGTCCTCGGCCGTGTCAACGCCCTTCTTTCGACCGCGAGTTCCGCCTTCACCCTCACCAGGAACCTGCTGCCGCCCGGCAACTGAGCCCGGACTCGCCTCGCACCGCTCGGTTTCCAGGAAACACAGGAAACAGTGGTCGAGGCGGGTCCGGTGTTCGATGCCGGGACGGCGATCACCGCGTGTGGCAGAACGACGGGCCGGCTCCCCCTGTACGAGGTCGGGCACGAAACGAACTGATGAAGCGCCGACTCCGTGCGCGCCCTCGACGGCGGGCCGGGCCGGGATCGTTAGGGCCTTCGACCAGGACCGTGACGGCGCGGCCCTGGGTGATGGCCGCGACCATGTACTGCATCACGAATCGCTCCTCGACGGGCTCGCCCGCTTCGCTCCGGAAGTCGACGCACACGGCTACACCTGGTAGCCCACTCCCTGCGCCGCGACGCCGGGACACCGCACCAGTGCTCTCCAGGAGCGGTGCCCCGGCTCCGCACGCCGCCATGCTTGGGACCCCACGGCTGCGATATCAGCACCGGTCATCCGCACAAGGTCTTCCATGAACGCGGGGTAGCTGGTGGCAACGGGCTCCCACCCGGTGATCAGCGTCTCGCCATCGGCCGCGCACGCTGCGGCAACGGCCGCGGCCATCGCCAGCCGGGGCAACGTCGTCGCCGTCGTGGACCACGCCTACGAGGCGGCCGGGGTCTCCTTCCCCGGCAAGGGCATCCTGCGCGGCGTGCGGAAAGGTCGGGCCCACCACTTTCCAGCCCGCCGCCGAGGGCCGGGCCAAGGACCTGTCCTTCACTCTGGACCGGCTCCTGTCGCGCACCTCGCCCTGGAAGCACGCCGGCATGGTC
Organism: Streptomyces sp. NPDC092952; assembly: GCF_044754785.1. Taxonomy (NCBI): domain Bacteria; kingdom Bacillati; phylum Actinomycetota; class Actinomycetes; order Kitasatosporales; family Streptomycetaceae; genus Streptomyces; species Streptomyces sp. NPDC092952. The sequence continues at coordinate 51,691 of NZ_JBIVPT010000023.1, forward strand.
GACAAGAAAAGGTCGGGATGGCCGGACACTCCCTGGGCGGTGCCAGTACCGGCGCCTCGATGGAGAAGGACTCGCGGGTGCGTACCGGAGTCAACATGGACGGCCCCTTCATCAACGCGGGGAAGAGCTCCGACCTGTCGGGGCGCCCCTTCATGATGCTGGGCACCAAGGACGACCACAGCCCCGGTGACGACACGACCTGGGACACCGCCTGGAAGCAGCTCAAGGGCTGGAAGCGCTGGGCCACGCTCACCGGGGCCGAGCACATGTCCTTCACCGACCTGGTCTCCCTGGCCGGACAGCTGGGCGCGGACGACCCCGAGGGGCTGCCCGGCGAGCGCGCGGCGGAAATCACCCGCGACTACGTCGGTGCCTTCTTCGACCGGCATCTGCACGGCAGGCACCAGGCGCTCCTCGGCCACCCCGGCGAAACCCGCCCCGAGGTCACCCTCCAGCACCGCGACTCCCGGGATCCCTCCCCGCGATCCTGACGTCCGCGCACAGCAGGTCCCCGTCCCGCCCCGGTATCGCCGTTGCGGGACGGTGCGGGCAGATCGGCAAGTCGTCCACACCTTCGGCACCTTCCCAGCCGAAGCGCACCGCCGCGCCCTGGCCCGTCCGGTACAGCCCCACATCGTGGCGAGCCAGTCGGTCAGCGGGCTGTTGACCTCGTCGGGGCGTTCTCCGCTGGATCCAGTGCCGCAGCCGTCCAGGAGGCGGGAGGCGGGAGGCGGACAGGGTGGGAAGGGTGGCGGGGCAGGCATCGATGGTGTCGGCCATCCAGGTGGTGGACGCGTCCAGAGCGCCGCCGACGAACAAGGTGGGCTGCCGGATCAGGGCTCCGCGGTGGGGCGAGGTCCTCCCGGTCCCGGTCCGTGTTGCGGTAGCGGTTGAGGGCGCCGGTCAGGCCGGTGCGCTCGGACTCCCCGGCGTAGGCGTCGAGGTTCTCCTCGCTCAAACAGGCCGGGAGGATTTCGCTGCGGCTGAGGCGCGAAACGCGGGGTTTCTCATTGCCTCGCTACCTAAAAGTGATCAGCTCGGGCTATCTAATACAGATTGTCATGATTCTTCGTCAGGTGTCCCGTGGCGCTTTCGTCTTGTCGTGTGGCGGGTGCGGGACGCGTTGCTGTGAGGAGAGGTGAACTCGCGGATGAGCGCTCGTGCGCGTAGAAACGTTGATCTGTCGTGGTATCGGGTCGGACTTCAGTGGCCCATGACCGTGTTCCGGACCCTGGGTTCTGGGGCGGTCCCGGCTCGTGCCGTCGGTGCGTCCGGTCCGGTCGGCTCGGGAGGACGTCGTGGGGGGCGCGGTGTGGGGGTGGTATCGGTGGGGAGCGCGCTGCTGTCCGGTATGGCGCTGCTGGCGACCACGGCTCCACCCGTGGGCGCCGCGCCGGTCGAGTCCGTGCCAGTGCGGGCGCAGAAGGCTGATCCATCACAGACCTTCACCTTCACCGGCGCCCCGCAGACCTTGACGGTTCCGGCGGGGGCGGTGGTCACGATCACCGCGGACGGCGCCGGCGGCGCCGACAACACCGGCACCCCCTGTACCGTCACGGGGGCCGGTGGGACGGGGTCGAAGGTCGTCACCACCCTCCCGCAAACCACCGCACCGACGACCTTCACCATCAACGTCGGCGGCACCGGCGGCACCGGCTGCAACGGCACCGGGACGCCGGGGGCTGGCGGGTTCAACGGCGGTGCCCCAGGCGGAAGTTTTCCGCTCAGTGGTTTTCATTTCGAGGGTCCGGGTGGGGGCGGAGCCTCCAGCGTCAGCACGGGCGGCTCCTTGCTGCTGGTCGCCGGGGGCGGCGGTGCCGCCGGCGGCACCGGAGCAGGCTCCACGGGAGGCAACGGAGGCAACGGCGGGACAACGCCGGATGCCACCGGCGGTACTGCGGGAAGTGCCACCGGGCCCGGGGCTTCGCCGGGGCAGGGTGGGGGCGGTGGCAGCACCAGCACCAGTACCGGGGGTGCAGGCGGGGCCGCCGGCACCGTTCCCTCCTGTGCGGTCACGAACGGCGGGCCGGGGACCGGGTTCTCCGGTGCCACGGTCGGTACCGGCGGCACCGGGGGCAGCTTCGACGGCGGCTGCGCCGCCACTGCCATCGCCGGCGGTGGCGGCGGCGGGGGCGGGTACTTCGCCGGCGGAGGCGGCGGCAGCGCCGCCGTCAACAACCAAGGCACCTCAGCGGGCGGGGGCGGCGGTGGGGGTGGCAGCAGCTTCGCCACCCCCACCGGTACCGGCACGAGCTATGCGCTGTCGACGATCGGGACGGCGAACCACAACGGCCAGGTGACCATCTCCTACACGGTCTCGTCATTGACCATCACCAAGACCCACACCAAGCACTTCACCCAGGGACGGGACGGCGCCTACACCATCACCGTCGGCAACGCCACCGGGGCCGCACCGACCAACGGCACCCCGGTCACCGTGCACGACACCCTCCCCGCCGGGCTCAGCGCCGACAGCATCAGCGGCACGGGATGGAGCTGCACCCTGAGCACCCTCACCTGCACCCGTAGCGACATCCTCCCCGCCGGAAGCAGCTATCCCCCCATCACCCTGAAGGTCGACGTTTCCTGCCACGCCCCCCGCCGGGTCACCAACACCGCCACCGTCACCGGGGGAGGCGACACCACTACCCACACCGCCACCGACTCCACCGAGATCAAGAACCACGAGCACGACGAGCGCTGCGAGCATCACGACCACTGGTAACCCGACCGACCCGTGCCGACGGCGGGGCCCGTCCATGAGGACGTGCCCCGCCGTCGGCACGCGCCGCCGATAGTGGTGTCGGATGCGAACCCGGCACCGGAGCCCACTCATACCCGTCCGGGGGCTCCAAGTCCAGGTGCCACAGGCCGAAGCGCCGGGCCGGGCGTAACACTGCCGGGAGCGGACGGCGGCGTGGCGGGAGGGGGCCAGCAGTGAGCCGTTTCCAACCTGACGGCGCTGGCCGCGTGTTGGGCGGGTCTACGGGACGACGAAGCTCCTGGTAGACGGGTTCACGATCAAGATCCGCCGTCTGCCAGGAGCTTCGCGTGCTTGTCCACCCGTCGTCGATCGACCTGTCCAGTCGCACCCCGCGGTACCTGACCGGACGACTTGCTGTGCGGCGAGGGGAGATCGGGACCCGGTGGCGGCGTCTGACCGCCGGCCGTCAGACTCTCCCCGCCCCGGCCCATCTGCGGTGCGGTGACACCTACGCCCAGCTTGCCGCCGGGATCGGGATCGGCATCGCGACCGCGTACCGCTACATACGCGAAGCCGTCGACCTGCCGGCCGCGCTCGCACCCACCCTGGCCGAGGCGATGCGCGTCGCGCGGACCAAGGCGTTCATGATCCTGGACGGCACCCTGCTGCCGATCGACCGGATCGCCGCCGACACCCCGCACTACTCGGGCAGACACAAACGTCACGGCATGAACGTCCAGGTCCTCACCGACCCGTTCGGCCGCCTGCTGCGGACCTCACCCGCGCTTCCCGGATCCACCCACGACCTGACCGCCGCCCGCACCCACGGCATCGTCGACGCACTCACCGACGCCGGCAGCGCCGCCACAACAGCACACACGCCAAGATCCGCTGCCTCGGCGAGCAGGCCATGGCCACCCTGAACGGCTGGCGCCTCCCACGGAAGCTCCGCTGCAGCACCACCCGCATCACAGCGATCTTCCAGGCCATCCTCGTCCTTCACCACGCGTCAGCGTGAGGTTGGAAAGGGCTCACGGATCCGGCCTCGGCAAGACCAGGTGGGTCGTCGAGCGCACCTTCGCCTGGCTCCATCAGTTCAAACGCCTGCGGATCCGCTACGAGATACGAGCCGATCTCCACCTCGGACTACTCCAACTCGCCTGCAGCATCATCTGCTTGCGAAGACTCCGAACCTCATTTCGAAATGATCAGTAAGCCGAACTCATTCTGAAATGATCAGTTAGGATCCCCAGAACCACGCTCTGCCGACCGCCGCAAGGACAGGACATCACGAGCAGAACGAGTGTCGGGGTGTTCGTTGCCGAGGAGCCGCTCGCGGTCGGTGAGGACGCGCTCTTCGATTTCAATGGCTTCGGTGAACCGCTGCCGGTTCCTTGAGGATCACTGGCGCCGGTTCGGCGTCAAGCGGCTCCGCCGCATCCTAGGCATCGCCCGCTCGGGCTTCTGCCGCTGGCGCCGCGCAGCCCCGGATCGCTCGGCCAGGCAGAGCGCCGGTGAGCGGCTCGCGGCCCGGATACGCAAGGTCTGCCGCAATTTTGACGGCGCCTACAGAGTCCCGGGAGTTGCTGCCAAGTTCCGCGACGAGGGCGGTCAGCTGGCTGGGCGGTCGGTGACAGGCGTGTCGCCCGGATCATACGCGCCATCGGCCTTGAGGGTGTGTGTCTGCGGCGCCAGCACCGCACCGCCGTCCCGGACTCGGCCGCGGCGGCACCGGATCTGACCGGCCGGGACTTCACCGCCGGGATTCCGAACACGAAGTACGTCGGCGGCATCACCTGCCTGGGCGTCGGCAGCGGGAGGTTCTGCTACCTCGCGACCGTCATCGGTCTCTGCTCACGGCATTCGGCCGGGCGGGCGATCGTCGACCGCATGCACACCAAGCTCGTCACCGACACCCTGGCGGCGGCCGGGTGGATTCGCGGCAGCCTCGCCAGAGCCGTGATGCACGCCGGTCACGAGGCCCAGTGTACGAGCCGGGCCTTCACCGACGCCTGCACGAGCAAGCTGCACCTGGCCGTGGAGCAGAAGCAGAGGCCCATGTCGATCACGGTCACGGCCGGGCAGCGCGGGGACTCGCCGCAGTTCGAACCCGTGCTGGAGAAGGTCCGCGTGCCCCGCATCGGGCCGGGGCGGCCACGCATCCGTCCCCACCGGGTCCGCGCCGACAAGGCGTACGCCGCTCGTAGAAACCGCGCTTACCTGCGCCGCCGCGGAATTCTCTGCACCATCCCGGACAAGGCCGACCAGGCACGCAATCGCCAGAAGCTCGGCTCCCGCGGCGGCCAACCACCACATTTCGACCCAGCTGACTACCGCAAGCGTGACGCGGTCGAGTGCGGGACCAACCGCCTCAAGAGGCACCGCGCCATCGACACCCGGTACGACAAACTGGCGGTCCGCTACGAGGCGACCGTCCTCATCGCGGCCATCAACGAGTGGCTGTGATCGGCACCCCGTTGCTAGGGGGTGTCTGACAAATGCCTGCGGCGTCGCGGGGTCCGGCACGCACACTCGCGGCGTTGCCGAACCGCCCACGTGGCTCCGCCACGCAGACGCCCCGGCGCCTTGCGATCGCACGCACCGGACCCCGCTCCTTCACCCGCACTCATTTATCAGACACCCCCTAGAGCTCGTAGTCCTGGGCCAGCTCCCCCCAGGGAATGCTGCGCAGCACAAGGTCGGCGTCCTCGCCCGACGGGACGTCCAAGCCGGCCTGGAACCAGACCACGGTGAGAGCGGAACGGTGCAGCACCGAGTCGAGCTCTGGGGCGACCGCCGTCGAGCGGAAGGCCCCGATGCAGGCCACGGAAGGCAGCACCTCAACGGGGCCGAAGGCGCCGGCGGTCTGGTCCGGGTACTCACAGGAAGGTGGCACCAGATGGACCGGCGTGGAGGGGAACGCGCGTTCAGCCTGCCGCTGGAGGCCCCCGACCTTCATGTCATTGATGGGCTTGCAGGGGTAGCCCTCCAGCATCCCTCCGTAGGTCGAAGACATTCGCAGCTCGGTGAGCTCGATCGAACGTCCGGACAAGAGGGTCAGGTGGCTCAGCGACATGCCGACACCATATGCACTAGATCCACTTTCGATGCACGGCCTATTGATCAGAAGCTCATGGGGTTCTCGTCCAGGACGTAGCGGACGTGCGGACTGCTGAAGTAGTTGCGGACGATGTGGGCCGGCGCCAGCAGCAGCGGAAGAATCGACGGGGCTCGGCGGCGAGCTCGGCCTGATCGCGGCCTCGGTGCTGCCTGAGCAGGCTGTGCTTGAGGTCCACGTTGACCAGCCCGTCAGGGTTGAGCTCGGGCGAGTGCGGAGGCAGGAAGCGCAGCTCGGCAGCACCGGGACGACAGGGTGACCGGCCGGGGTGAGCGTCCACGGTTCGCCGCTCGTGCCCATGCGCGTCACCAGGCGAATTCGTCCGGTTCGAAGCCCACGACGGCGGCGGCGAGCCAGAAGAACATGATGAAGACCGCACAGATGATCTGCCAGACAAGGTCGGCGATGTCCGTGCCGGGCCTCGGGCCGAGAGCGGGGCGCACTCTGCTCCGCGGGTCGATGGTCATCAGGTACTCCTTGCCGACCTCCAGCTCCCTTGCGGTGACGGACAGATCACGCTGTCGGGGGTTTCCCGGGGAGGAGACGGCGTAGGTGTACACGCCGGGGCTTCCGTCGCTCGGGTTGGGCATGGTGGAGCCGGTCTCCTTCTGTATGAGGCCGTAGACCTCCCGGCCCCGGTCGTGCAGGGCGCTGGAGGCGAGGTACTCCATGTGCGTCGCGCAGAAGAACATGGCCGCGACCGCGGCCAGCAGCCCCCACGAGGCCCCGATCCCGGCGCCCCTGCGCGCGAACGCGACAGCACAGCCCACGACGATGCCGGCCCCCGCGATCAGGAGGAACGCCCACCCGCCGTTCCTGGTGTAAAAGGCGCGCCCGAGGTACATGAGCAGCCACAGCGTCAGCAGTCCCGCAGCGGCTCCGACCACGATGCCCGCGCACAGCCGACCACTCGGAACCCGTGTGCGACGTCTGGACATGGACGGCCTCCCCCGCTTCCCCGACAAGCCGGTCCGGCCCGCGCGGATCCCATGGACTCATGGTTTCCCGGCACGAGTCCAGGTTTTATGGGCTGTGCCCGGACAGGACGGCCGTCACCCCGGCGAGGGGGCGGCGGGCCGTGCGTCCGCTACGTCCTGGACAAGAACCCCATGAGTTTCTGGTCGACAGAGGTGGGGCGGAATTCAACGGCGTGACACTCCGCCGAGCACCGTTACCGAGCCGTGATCATCCGGCGGGCGCCGCGCAGAGTTCGGAGACGATCGCGAACGACGTCGTCACCATCGGCACCGCCATGGCCGGCGGCATCACCGCGTGCGTGGTCCGGCCGTGCGCCATCCCGTTGCGGATCTACCGGCCATGGTCGAGGTACTCCGCCTGCCGGGCCGTCAGGGTGCCCCGTCGGCGCCCTGCTTGATGAGCTGGTGCAGCGGCTTCTTGCCCGCGCCCGGGATCCGGTCGCGCAGCACGATCTCCACCGCGATCAGCGAGTGCATGACCGCCACGGTGGAGAACTCGTAGCAGTAGTACGACTGGCGCAGCAGCTCGCGTGCCGTACGCAGGACCGTCGCCGCGGCCTCGGGAGCCCCGTCGGGCACGACCAGGTCCTCCACGAGGCCGTGCATGTCGGCGTAGCCGGTGACGAAGAGGTGGGCGCGTTCGTCCGGGACGGGGAACGGCAGGCGCTGCGTGGTCATCCCCGAAGTCTCTCAGCGGCACGCCCCGTTGTGCTGGCCGGAGAGGTTGATTGGGTTGTCGAAGCCGCGGTCGGCTGACGATCGCTTGACCTGTACCGGGGTTCAAGGGCGAGGCTTGAGGCATGAGTGAGGCAGATGAGCTGTTTGGTATCGCGGAGGTCTCGGCGTGGATCGGTCTGGAGCCCGACACGTTGCGGTACTTCGAACGTCAGGGGGTTGTACCGTCTCCACGGCGCGACAGTGCGGGGCGTCGCCAATACACGACGGCCGACGTCGAGCTGATCCGCATGCTGGTTCATCTCCGTGAGACGGGGATGCCACTGGCCGATATCGCGCAGTTCACAGGCGCTGACGACAAGGTGGCTGATCCGGCCAGGCTCCGAGTGGAGTTGCTGACGGCTCATCGCCGGCGCGTCCGCGATAGGCGCGAGGAACTGGACCGTGCGCTCGATGTGATCACTCGGAAGATCGCGGACTTCAGTGATCGGATCACGAGTTCGGTGGACTTTCTCGACCGACCGGACTGCACGATTGCCTTCGGTGTCCAGGGTGAGGGGCCACTGCTGTTCCTCGTCGGGGCGCCGGCCGGGCGGGCCGGTTTCGCGGCGCTGGCTCATGAGCTTGCAGGCCGGTTCACCGTCGTCACCCACGATCCGCGTGGTATCGGTGCCAGCCGTGCGGTCCCGGGGATGGCCGCGCCCACGCCCCAGATCCTTGCCGAGGACCTTGCTGCGCTTGTCGACAGGTTCACCGGAGGGCCCGCCCTGTTCGTCGGTACCAGTGGTGGTGCCGTGACGCTGCTGGAGCTGGGCAAGCAGCGCCCTGACGTGGTCGGCCGGGCCGTCTTGCATGAGCCGCCCCTTGTGTCCCTCTTGGATGACACACACCTGACTGGCCGAGCCGCCGCAGCGTTCAAGACTGCAGAGGCTGATCCTCAGCGGGCGGCGCAAGAGTTCTTCGACCTCAGCGGCGCTGCCCACCGCACAGGACCAGATCAGACGCCTCCCGCCCATATGGCGCTACCCGAGCTACCGGTCGAGGAACTCGACAGGAACCGCTACTTCCTGGGGCGGATGGCCGGCCCCACGGTCTTCTACGTCCCCGACATCGAGGCCATCCGTCGCGTTTCGGTGACGCTGTGCGCTGGCTCGCTGAGCCATCACCAGATGGCGCGCCGGGCAACCCAAGCACTCGCTGAACTTCTAGAGCTACCCCTGATCGACATGCCCGGCAATCACCTCGGCGCAAGCGCCGAGCCGGCAGAGTTCGCTCACGTCCTCGGGCTCCTGCTCGAACCCTGAACACATCCCAGAGCCCCTCCTGGCCGAACGGCTAGGAAGGGGCCTTGCCATGTCGCACTGCAACGTCGCGCTGACTCCGCGCCACCGTCTGAAGGTCGCACGACTCGTCGTCGAGGATGGATGGCCTATCAGCGAGGTTGGCGCTCGGCTCCAGGTTGTCTGGCCTACCGGTCCCTTCACACGATTGATCAACGTCCTCAGCCAGTACAACTAGTGACAGATATCTCTGCAAGTCACACCAGGGGCGTCGCACAGCGTGGCAGGGCAGGGAGATGAGGCCACCACGATCAGCGGGCGGCCCGTACGTGAGGAGCCCCGCCGCAAGAAGGGAACGGTGAACACCCTGGCCGCGCTGAAGTCGACGGCCGGACCTCGGACAGCGCGGTGATGGTGCCCGCGCAGCCCAGCCCGACGGCGCACCGATCTACGTGATCCTCGACAACCTGTCCGCCCACAAGGGCGCCGCCCTCCGGCGCTGGGCGAAGAAGAACAAGGTCAGCCTGTGCTTTACGACCTACGCCTCGTGGGCCAAGCCGATCGAAGCCCCCTTCAGGCCACTGCGGCAGTTCACCATCGCCAACTCCAACCACCCCAACCACACGGTCCAGTCCCGTGTCCTGCACGCCTACCTGCGCTGGCACAACGCCAACGCCCGCCACCGCGACATCCTGACCGCCGAACGGAAGGAACGCGCCCGCATCCGCAGCGAGAAAGGCATCCGCTGGGGCGGACGTCCCCTTACGACCTCGTGCGTGATTGGCAGTGCCGATGGCTGACCTGTGTCGCTGGTCTGGGTGTGGTGGGGGTTGAAGCACGCAGGTTGATCATGTCGGAGCGTCGCGTCACGGGGCTTTCGACGTCCGTAATCGCTGATCCGGTGGCCGGGTTGGGGCCGGTGTGGCAGGCCCGAAGAGATGCCGAGCTGGCTGATCGTCCGCGTCGTCGGGCTGTGGGTGCGGGTGCGAAGTACAAGCTGGTCTTCGTCGACCGGCTCCTGGCAACCCTGGTCCACCTTCGGCACGGTGTCACTCACGACGACCTTGCCTGCTGGTTCGGTGTCGATCGCTCCACGATCACCCGCGCGGTGGGCGAGACCAGGCCCTTGCCCGCCGACCGAGGCTGCCGCATCGAGGGCGGACTGCGGCTGCGCACGCTCGCTGACGTCATTGCTCATCTCGGCGCCACCGGTCAGACAGCCCTGATGGACGCCACCGAAGTCCGGGTCCGCCGGCCATCAGCACGCCGCGGCGGACGCAGCCGTTTCATCTCCGGCAAGAGCCGCATCAACGCGATGAAAGCCCTCGTCCTCACCGACGAACGCGGACGACTTCTGTTCTGAGGCGAGGTACGAGCGGGACCAGTCGCCGACATCACCCAAGCCCGGGATGCCGGCCCGGTCGATCTCCTCGCCGACACCATCGACCTTCAGATCCTCGCCGACGCCGGCTACCAGCACCTGGCAGCACAGACCTACGGCCAAGTCGTCACGCCACCCCGCAAACGCCGCGGCAAACACCTCGAGCACCTGCAATGGCTCACGGCCCACCACGAAGCCGCCCGCTTCGCCCACTCCTCAGCACGCATCCCCGTCGAGCACGGCATCGCCCACCTCAAGAACCGGCGATCTCTGGCCCGCCACCACTCCCGCCGGAACAACCTCCCTCACACCATCCGGGCCATCGCCGGACTCCTGACCGACCAGCGAGCAACCCAACACAACACTCGCACTGCCCGCCACACACACGTGATCACAACACCAGCCGCTACCCCGGCACGACCTCACGCTAATCACACACGAGGTCGTAAAGCGGGATGTCGGATGCCTCAGGCAGGGTGTCTGGCCTCGGACACAGGTCACGCACCGACCGACCCCCGGGAGCGAGCCAACGCGAAGGCGGCTCCGCAGGCGTCGCGGTCAGTGCTTCGGTGGACGGCGGAAGCCGCGGACCGCGCAGGGGACGGCCAGGGACATCACCACGGCGCTGGTGGCCAGGGCGGACAGCACCCCGTTGCCCACCGGCTGGTCGAGTGCCAGGGCGCGGGTGGCGTCCACCGCATAGGAGACGGGGTTGAGCACCGCCACCGCGCGCAGCCACTCGGGCAGCGCGTCCAGGGGAACATACGCACTGGAGGCAAACATCAGCGGAAATAGGGTCAGTCCGCTGATGCTCTGCATGATGCGCGCACTGCGCAGCCAAGCACCCAGCGCGATAAAGACCCAGGTGAGCGAGGTGATGACCACAACGGCCAGCAGGAGTGCCGCGGTCATCCCAAGGAAGCCGCCGGCCGGCTCGAACCCGAACAGCAGCGCCGCGCACACCGCGAGTAGCACGATCTGGACCGTGGTGCGCAGTACGTCCGTCACTACGCGGGCCACGAGTACCCAGTGCAGTCCTATGGGGAGCGTACGGAAGCGGGTGACCACGCCGTTGTCCATGTCCCGGATCAGCTCGGAGCCGGAGCCGACCGCCGAGGTGATGCCGCTGGTGATGAGGATCGCTGGCATCAGGTAGTCGATGTAGTCCACCCCGGCGGGGAAGCGCGCGGGGTTGGCCAGGCTACCGAAGACCTGGCTGAAGATGACCAGCAGGATCAGCGGCTGGACCAGGACGAGCACGATCAGACGACGGTCGGCGACCAAGGCGTTCAGACTGCGCCCGGCGAGTACGCGGAACTGGGTGAGCCCGCTCGCGTGGTGCCAGCGTGGGGTGTTCCCGGTTGCGACGGCCGCGCGGGCGCCCGGGTCCTTCGAGTCGGTCGTCTGTGCCGAGTCCACTGTGCCGGGCGCAGCGGCCGTGGCGGTCGGGGACGACGCAGGGGATAGGGCAGCCATCGTGGCCTCCTCAATACGGTTGTTGCTCGGGAGCCGAGTCAGCGGGGGGTGGCGGCCGAGGTGAGGGCCAGGGAGAGGTAGACGTCGTCGAGCGACGGCTCGGAGAGGGTGAGGCCGCTGACCGGCACACCGGAATCGTCGACCGCGCGCACCACTCGAGCGAAGTCGGCGAAGACCGCCACCGGCACACTCACTGTGCCCTCCTGCGGAGCCTCCGCCGGGGCGAGGCCGGCCTCGCGCAGTGCGGCAGCAACGGCCTGGACGTCACCGCGCCGGATCACCGTGAGGTGGGCAGTGCGTTCACCGACCCTGGCCTTGAGCTCCACGGGGGTACCGGCCGCCACCACGGAGCCCTCGGCCAGCACGGCCACCCGGTGGGCGAGGCGTTCGGCCTCCTCCAGGTACTGGGTGGTGAGCAGCACGGTGGTGCCCTCACCGACCAGTTGCTCGACGATCTCCCACAGGGAGATCCGGCTCGCCGGGTCCAGGCCCGTGGAGGGTTCGTCGAGGAAGAGCACCTCCGGCCGGCCGACCAGGCTCGCGGCCAGGTCGAGACGGCGGCGCATGCCGCCCGAATAGGTGCGGCAGAGCCGGTCGGCCGCCGCCGAGAGATCGAAGGCCTCAAGAAGTTGCCCGGCCCGTTCCCTGGCCTGCTTGCTGTCGGCGCCGAGCAGTCGGCCGAGCAGAACCAGATTGGCCATGCCCGACAACTTCTCGTCCACCGACGCGAACTGACCGGTCAGGCCGATCCTTCCCCGGACCTCGCGGGCCTGCGACACCACGTCGTATCCGGCCACCGAGGCCCGGCCGCCGCTGGGCGGCAGCAGGGTGGTGAGGATGCTCAGGAGGGTGGTCTTGCCCGCGCCGTTGTGGCCGAGCAGCCCGAGCACGGTGCCGTCGGCCACATCGAGGCTGACTCCGCGCAGTGCCTCGACCCCGTCGTACGACTTGGTCAGCTGCTCGGTATGGATCACAGGTGTGCGCACAAGTCCCCCATATGTGTGGTCAGTTCATAGGCTGCCGGTTCATCGTCGGTTGGTTCATGGGCAGGCGGTTCGAGGCTGAGCGGGCCGTGCGCATGAACGGTGGTCAGACCGAAGGGAGGCGGTCGGGGCGCAGGGTGCGCTCGAAGAAGCCGACGGTGAGCCCGCGCTGACGGTCGAGCATGGGCCCCGGAGCCGCCGCCCCGATCAGGTCGGCCACCCGGCGCGGGGCCGGCCCCGCGCCCCGCAGCAACTGCGGTAGCAGCGCCTGGAAGTCGGTGAACGAGTAGTGCCCAGTGCCCGCGAGCCGCTCCTCGGCCACGGTACGCGGCGAACGGTCGCGCAACTGTGCCGACAGCGTGCTGACCTCGGCCTCCGGAGCGGGCGTCGCATTCTGCGCGCCCCTCCCACCCGCCGAGCTCTGCGAGTTCTTCGCAGCAGTTGGAGCCGAGGACAGCATCAGGAACGGCCGGTCCAGGCCCCGCCGCACGGTGGAGCGCAGACCGGGCCATGCCTTGGCGGCAGAGGTCACCGAGAGTCCGTCGAGGTCCAGGCCCGCGTCGATCCTGTAGTCCCGTGCCATGGTCTCGGCCGTCGTGACACCGCCTGCGGAGTGGCCGAACATACCGATCCGGCTCAGGTCGAGGGAGCGGGCCAGATCGCGGGGCAGCGGTCCGCCGGAGCCGCTCGCGGACCGGGCCAGCTGTGCCAGGACGAAACGGATGTCCTCGGCGCGTACACGCATCGGGCCGGCCAGACCCGTTTTCGTGCCCGAGCCCGCCGGACGCCCGGCTGCGATACGGCCACCGCCGAAGTCCACGCCGAATGCCTCGTAGGTGTGGTCGACCGTCACGACCACGAAGCCCCTGCTGGTCAGTTCCTCGACGAGCACGGTGCCCCAGCTGCGGCTCGTGGCGAAGCCGGGGGAGTACAGGATGACAGGCCGACGCCGGCCGGGATCGGCCACCGGGGCTCCGAGGGCCGCATGGGTGCGTACGGCCGCCCAGTCGACCCGGTCCGCAGGCAGCCCGAGCAGTCGGCCCGCGTTCTCGGCGAACCCCGCCACGAGACCGGGGGACATCCACGGGGCGCGCGGCAGACCGGCGGAGTGCGCGGCCGGGTACCAAACACCGGCCATCAGCTCGCGTGGTCCACCACGGGTGTAGGGGTCGGTCCGGCCGTGGTCGACGAGCCGTACGTCCTGGCGGCCTACCGCGTACCGGCCCGTGGGCTCCGGCAGGCGTAGCGGGGCACCGGTGGAATCCGCGGTCGCCGTACGGGCCGCGGGCCCGCTGTCGACCCTGTTCACGACGGATTGGACGCACAGGACGGACAGGAGAAGCAGAACGGTCACGAGCACGGACGTGGTCATGGCGAGGCGGCGGCTCAGGTGCATACCTCAAGCCTTCCTCACGCCTGCTGCCGTCACATCCGTCCGACGGCAGCCGCCGACCTGCGCGTTCGTCGGGTCCGCCGCATGCCGAACGGCGCTCGAACTGCGCCTGATCGACCCGTACGGACGACGTCGGACGACAGGTCTGGCTCAGGTGGTGCGATTGGCGTGGGCTCATGCGGCGCGCCCCCCTCCGGCGTTCCCGTCGTAGGTGCGGCTGACATATGTCAAGGAGTCCATGAGGCCCGCCGCGGTCAGCCTGGGCTCCTCCCCTCCGCCCGGCGCCGCGGTGAAGGGCAGGCCCGCCGTGTCCGCCCAGCGCAGTCTGCCGTGCTCGTCGATACGGCTGCGGGTCCGGCGAGGGTTGTCCGGGTGCAGACAGAACGGGACGTCGAGCAGCCCCTTGTCGAAGGCCCGGACCAGGGCGGTGCCCAGGTCCGGGTGGAGCTCCCGCACAGCGTGCACGATGCTGCGCGCCTCGGCGTAGATCCCGTCGCCGGTCCCCGGAGGACCGTTGCCGTCGCCCGCACCGTGCTCGGCGCCCGCCGCGCTGCGGGCGGCGAGTTCGAGGGCGGCGACGTTCTCCCCGATGGTGGGGATGCGGTGGGCCTCGGCGGCGGTCTTGACGATCAGCCGGGCCGCGCCGCCGCGGACCGCGAGCTCGGCGGCGGACGCGAGCAGCCGGTCAGCGCCTTCGGGGGTGACCGGATACAGGCCCATGTACGCGTACAGCACGATGTGCCGGCGGACCCCGGGCCCCAACTCCTCGGTGGCGAGCCGGTCGAGCGCGGCCAGCGCCTCGACGTCCTGGTCCTGGCTGGTCTGCTGGGCGTAGCTGAGGGACATACTGCGCAGGCCGTGCTGGGCGAAGAAGAGCCCTTCGAGGACGCTCAGCGCCACCAGCAGACTTGGCGGACACATCTGCCCCAGCATGCAGCCCCCGAACGACTCCAGGTGCGGCTGAGCTCCCGGCGCGTCCGACGCCGCGAGCAGTTCGCACCCCTCGGCCCAATCGCGTACAGACTCACGCAGCGGGGTGCGGCTGTAGGGCAGGCAGTACGAGACGGGGCCGCCTTCCGTGGCGTGCAGCCCGGCTGAGAGCAGCTCGGCGAAGATCTCCTGAGGGTGCGGCGAACCGTGTCTGACCTGGACGGGGAACGCGGGCCCGGCCACCTCGTCGAGCAGGGCGCGGGTGGCGTCGGCCCCGTGGGCGAGCAGCGGATAGCCGTTGAGCGGGGCGCCCTCGGCGAGCGCAGCCCGGGCTCCGGCGAAGTCACCGACCCGGGTGTAGCTGTCCAGGGTCACCGTGCCGACGGTGGTGGCGTCGGCCTCGGCGGTGCGCTGAAGGCCCTCGCGCATCAGCGCCCATGCTCCGAAGCCCATGCGGGGCTGCACCACCAGCTCGCTTCGGTCGCCAGCGCGGCTGATGAAACCGGCGAAGTCCTCTTCGCACGCTGGGGTGTTCATGCCGCCACGGCACAGCGCGCGGCCAGAAACCGGTCGAAGGCGACGAGGTCCCCGTTGTCGAAGACTGCGTCGAAGCCGGCGTCGAGAAGCCGACGCGCATAGCCAGCGTTGCGCAGCCCGTCGGTGCCGAGCTTGCCGCCGATCGCGACCGGCAGATGCCGCGCCGACGGCTCGGCGCGCAGCGCCGCGATGGCTCCGAGACCGTCGCGGAAGCCATGGCCGTTGACGCTGCTGAGGACCAGCAGCTCGGGTCGGCGGGCCCGGGTCGTGTTCACCAGAAGTTCATCCGGAACGCAGGCGCCGAGGTTGTGGACCTCGTATCCCCGCTCCTCCAGGAAGAGCTGGATGTAAATGAGATTCCAGGTGTGGGCATCGGACGAGGTCCCGGAAAGAAGTATGAGCGGCGCCACGATAACTATCCCCCGTTACATGTAGCAGCAGACTCGACGGGAGATTAGGAGGTGTCATCGACGGCTGTCAAGGAAGAGATTATGGCGATCATTTTGACCGGAATGGCGGACCGCGAAAACGAGACAAGTGGACGGATTCACCTTGTTCACGGGAGGGTTGGGGCCACTATAACTTTCGTCCAGGGTGACCTTGCCGAAAGTTAGTTGACATCCCCCTAGGGCCGGGCTTAGCTCGCCCTCGGCCTCGACGAACGGCCAACCGAGCACTCTCTAAATAGTGTTGACTCGAACTGGCGTGTCCACCTAAGGTCAATGAAGTGGACCTTAGCGATTGGCTCACCCATGACCTTTTGGGGGTTATTGCCCGGGTCCGCGAAGCCGCTCGGGGAGAGCTTTGCGCGGTAGACGTAAACGGGGAGGCTTGGCCACTGTGAGCGACAATTTCGCTGACGCCATACGCAGGAATTCAGTCGATTTGGGGAATCGCGAAGCGATTACCTTTATTCATGACCTGGATTCCTCCGGCGGATGGCAGTCCCTGACCTATACAGAACTGGACCGCCGGGCCCGCTCGGTGGCCTCGGCGCTCCTGGAGCGCTGCCGCCCCGGTGACCGGGCGCTGCTGCTCTACCCGGAGGGCCTCGACTTCGCCGTCGCCTTCGTCGGTTGCCTCTACGCCGGAGTGGTGGCCGTTCCGTCACCGCTGCCGGGCCGCTACAAGCACCACCGGCGCAGGGTGAGCGCCATCGCCACCGACGCCCGGGTGTCCGTCGTGCTCACCGATGCGCACAGCCTCGCCAGGGTGGAGGAGTGGGCCGTCGGGGCCGGCCGGCCCCGCTCGGCCGTCCTGGACACCGGAACAATCCAGACGCCGCCCCTGGACCCACAGGAGCTGCCCACGCTTGACACCGGCAGCGTCGCGCTGCTCCAGTACACCTCGGGCTCCACCGGTAACCCGAAGGGCGTGGTCATCACCCACGCAAACCTGGTGGCCAACGTCGACAGCCTCGGCCGCAGCTTCGGCCTGGACGCGGGCACCCGCTTCGGCTCATGGATCCCGCACTACCACGACATGGGCCTGATGGGCATTCTGCTGCCCCCGCTGTACTTCGGCGGCAGCTGCGTCCAGATGGGCCCCACCACCTTCCTCAAGCGCCCGCACTGGTGGCTGCGCATGGTGGACGAGTTCGACATCCACTGGACCGCCGGACCCAACTTCGCCTACGAGCTGTGCAGCCGGCAGATCACCGACGAGCAGCTCGCCGGACTCGACCTGTCCCGGCTGAAGTTCGCGTGCAACGGCTCGGAGCCCGTCCAGGCCGCCACCCTGACCGCCTTCGCCAAGCGCTTCGCCGCCACCGGGCTGCGCGCCGAGGCCCTCAACCCCAGCTACGGCATGGCCGAGGCCACCGTCTTCGTCTCCGGCTCCGGCCACCGCAAACCGGTCGTGGCGCGGGTCAACGAGGCACGCCTCGCCGCCGGCACACTGGAGCCGACCGCCATGTCCAGGAACGCGCGGGAGCTCATCTCCTGCGGCTGGCCTGCCGACTACGACGTCAAGATCGTCGACCCGAGGACCGCAGCCGAGCTGCCCGACGGGACCGTGGGCGAGATCTGGCTGCGCGGGCCGAGCGTCGCCCTGGGCTACTGGGGCAACGACGAGGCGACGGCCAGCACGTTCCGGGCGCAGCCGTCGGGCGGGGAGCAAGACGCGGCGGACGGCGGCTATCTGCGCACCGGCGACCTCGGCGCCGCCCTGGACGGCGAGCTGTACATCACCGGGCGGCTGAAGGAGATGCTGATCGTCCGCGGCCGCAACCTCTACCCGCAGGACATCGAGTACGAGGTCCGGTCCCACCACCCCGAACTGCAGGGCCTGTTCGGCGCGGCCTTCACCGTGCCAGTACGCGACGCCGACGGAGCCGAGGAGGACCTCCTGGTCCTCGTCCACGAACTGCGCGGCCGACGTACCGAGGACGAGCTCAAGGCCCTCGCCACCGCCGTGCGGCGCACCGTCGCCCAGCAGTTCGGCACGCACCTCGCCGGCCTGCAGCTGGTGCCGCGCGGGGCCGTGCCCCGCACCACCAGCGGCAAGATCCAGCGCCTCGGGGCGCGGGACGCCTTCCGCGCCCGAGAGGGAAAGCCCCTCTTCTCGGCCGTCGAAGCGCGTCTGGACCGGGCCATGTCCTGAGAGAGCAGGGGCGTACCACCACCACGCTCCGCATGCATACCCGTGCACACCTTCCACTCCACCCCACCGCGAGTGACTCTTAGGGATCTTCCAGTGCCGCATGCTTCTGCCCAGGACCTCGACCAGCACCTGCGATCCGCCGCCACGGGCGTCGGCCCCTTCACCCCCGCCGAACTGGCCGGACTCGACCGGCTCGAACTCTTCCCCGAGGACGCCTGCGCCGTTCTCGACGCCGTCGGCCTGCCCGCCCTCTACGCCGATGCACGGCACGGGGGCGCGCTGCGCGACCACCGCGAGCTCGTCGATTCGCTGCGTGTCGTGGCCCGCCACGACCTGACCGTGGCCGTTGCCCACGGCAAGACCTTCCTCGGCTCGGCCCCGGTTTGGGTCGCGGGAGCACCGGACCAGGCTGCGCGCCTGGCCGAGGCCGTCGCCGGGGGCGCCGTGGTGTCCTGGGCTCTGACCGAGGCGGGACACGGCAGCGATCTGCTCGCCGGCGAGCTCACTGCCCGTAGGGAGAAAGGCAGTTGGCGGCTCAACGGCGAGAAGTGGCTCATCAACAATGCCACCCGCGGCCGGCTGCTGTGCGTCCTGGCCCGCACCCGTGAGAACGGCGGCCCGCGCGGGTTCAGCCTCTTCCTCGTGGACAAGGGGCAGCTCGCGCCACATAGTTGGCGCGTCCTGCCCAAGGTGCCCACGCACGGCATCCGCGGCGCGGACATCAGCGGCATCGCCTTCGACTGCGCCCGCGTCCCGGACTCCGCCCTGGTCGGCGTCGAGGGCGCCGGCATCGAGACCGTCCTCAGAACGCTGCAGCTCACCCGCACCGTGTGCACCGCATTGTCGCTCGGTGCGCTCGACCACGGCCTGAATATCGCGGCCTCGTACGCCTCCGGACGCAACCTCTACGACCGAACGCTGGCCCGACTGCCGCGCGTGCGCCGCATCCTGGGCGAAGCCGTAGCGGCCCTGGCCACCGCGGAGGCCGTCACCACGGTTGCGGCCCGCTCGATCCACACACATCCCGAAGAGATGGCCGTGATCTCGGCGGTGACGAAAGCGTTCGTGCCGACGCTGGTCCAGGACGCGCTGGAGCGGCTCGCCGAACTCCTTGGCGTACGCGGCTTCCTGAGCGAGTCCTACGAAGAGGGTGCCTTCGCCAAGCTGGAGCGCGACCACCGCATCGTGGCGGTCTTCGACGGGTCCACCGCCGTCAACCGCAGCCTCATCATCGATCACTTCGCCCTGCTGACACGTGCCTGGAACGCGCGGAGCACCCTCAACGCGACCGAAGACCTCCCCGAGGAACCGGTGCCGCCGTTCGACCCTGCGCGGCTGCGGCTCCTGTCGATGCGGGGCTGCGGCCTGATCCAGTCGCTGCCCGCGACAGTGCGGCGCCTGAGCCGGAGCCCCGGCACCGACCGGCTGCCCGGGGGCGTCGCCCGAATGGCCGGGGACCTCGCGGCCGTCACCGAGTCCGTGCACGCAGGCATGGCCCAGCAGGAACGCAACGGCCGCTATGTGCCGCAGTCGGCCTTCGACCTGGCCGCGCGCTACGAGCTGTGCTTCGCGGGCGCCGCGGCGTTGCGGATGTGGCAGGAGAGTGCCCGCACCCCGTACGACGCGCTGTCGCTGCGCGCCTCTCTCACCACCGTGCTCGGCCGGCTCGGCCTGGAGGTCGACGAAGCCTGCCGCGCTGCCTACGACGGCCTCGCCGACCGGCTCCTAGACACCTCCGAACAGCTTCCGCCCTCGCCGCTGACAAGAGCTGAGCAGGAGAGCGCACTGTGACCACTTCACTCGGCCCCCACGCCCCCCTGAACCTTGCTACTCCCCCGGGACCGGACGCCGCCGGGACGGCCCGGCCCGGCCTGCCCGAGCGGCTCGACGCCCTCGAAGCCCGGCTCGGTGACCCTTTCGACACGGCCAACCCGCTCGGCTTCGGCCCGATTCTCGCGGCCGACGAACGCGGCGAGATGTTCGACGCCGGCGAGGAGGCCCTGCACGGATACGGCCTGGGCACCGAGTTCGTGCCCGCCGCGCTGGGCGGCCGGCTGACCCGGCTCGACCACCTCGTCGAGATCATGCGTTCCCTTTACCGCCGCGACCCCTGCCTCGGCCTCGGCTACGGCGCTGCTTCCTTCATCGCATCAGTCAACCTGTGGACCGCCGCCAACGCGGAGCAGCGCCGGGCCGCCGCGGACCTGTTCCTCGGCAACAAGCGCATCGCCGTCGCCTACCACGAGCTGGCCCACGGCAACGACATGGCCCGCACCGAGTTCACCGCCCTGCCCGACGGGGACCGGCTGCTGCTCGACGGTCGCAAAGAGGTCGTCACCAACCTGCGGCGCGCGGAAGCCGTTGTGATCTTCGCTCGCACCTCGTCGGCGCCCGGCAGCCGCAGCCACTCGCAGCTCTTCCTCGACAAGTCGGACCTGCCCGCCGACCGCTACCGCGACCTTCCCCGCTTCCGCACCACCGGCATGCGCGGAGTCCAGCTCGGCGGCATCGAGTTCGACCGTTGTCCGGTGCCCGCCAGCTCCTTGCTCGGCGCGCCGGGACAGGGTCTGGAGACCGCGCTGCGGTCGTTCCAGATCACCCGCACCACGCTCGTGTCGATGTTCACCGGCATCGTCGACACCGGTCTGCGCACCACGCTGCGCCACACCCGCGACCGCAGGCTGTACGGCCGCGCCGCGCTCGACCTGCCGCATGTGCGCTCCGTCCTCACCGGCGTCTTCACCGACCTGCTCACCGCGGACTGCTTCGCGACCGTCGCCACCCGGGCCCTGCATCTGCTGCCGGCCCAGACCCCCATCTACGCCCAGGCCGTCAAGTACTTTGTCTCCAAGGCCCTGATGGACGCCATGACCCGGCTCTCCTCCGTGCTCGGCGCGCACTTCTACATCCGCGAGGGCGGCACGGCGATCTTCCAGAAGCTGCTGCGGGACATCCAGCCCGCAGGCTTCGGGCACGCCGCTCGCGCCGCCTGCCAGGTCTCCCTGATGCCCCAATTGCCCCTACTGGCCCGCAGGTCCTGGCTTCCGGAGGCCGACGGCGCCCCGGCCGCGCTCTTCATCCCGGGAGGCGAGCTTCCGCCGCTCGACTTCAACGCGCTCGCGCTGAGCGCTGCGGGACGCGAGCAGCTCAGCTCCTCGCTGGCCGCCGGACTCGCCGCCATGCCCGCCAACGACTCGCAGGCCAGTCGGCAACTGAGGTCGCACGGGGAGCACTTCGTACAGGAGCTGACCCAGCTCGCCGAAGCGTGCGCCGCCCTGTCGCCCGCAGAACTCTCCGTCACCGCGAGCTCGGCCACCTACGACCTCACCACCCGCTACGTACGCGTCCTCGTCGCCGCCTCCTGTTTCGAGACATGGCGGCACGCCCGCGCGTCCGGCGACTCCTTCCTGGGCGACGCCACCTGGGCCGCCGCAGCCCTCCACCAGCTGCGCACCCCGCTCGGTGCCCCGCCCGCCGGGCTCCCCGAACACCTCGAGGAGCCGCTGTGGCAGGAACTCATTCGACGGCACGAGGAGTCCGTCTCGTTCGGCCTGCTGGAGCGGCGGCTGTCTGCCACCAGCTAGGGCCGCCGACCCGTACGACCTCCTTCTCCCTCTCCCCCAGCACTTCCGTCCGTACGTCCACCATGCCCCGGAGGCAGCCATGCCCGAGAACCAGACCACCGACTACGACCCGCAGGAACTGCGCGACTGGCTCGTCGGCCGGATCGCCGTGCACCTGAGAACGGACGCCACCGAGATCAAGCCCGACGTGCCGCTGAGCGACTACGGGCTCGACTCGCTGTACGCCCTGTCGGTCGCCGCCGAGATCGAGGACCGTGTCGGCTTCCCGGTCGACCCGACGATGCTGTGGGACCACCCCACGATCGACGCGCTCACCGCGGCCATCGGCGAGGAGCTGGCCGCGGCGGCCTGAGCAGGCCGCCGCCGCGCCGCCGGCCCCGGCCGATCAACGGTCCGGCGGCGCATGAAGACACACCGAGCCACCCTGAAGACGGCTCGTTCGCAAGGACTGACAGCTCGTTCGTAGTGGGGGATGGAAGCAAGTGTCCGATATACGTATGACCCGTCGCGCCGTCTCCACCGCGCAGGCCGGGATCTGGGTGGCCCAGCAGCTCGATCCCCGTAACCCCTTCTACAACTGCGCCGTCGCCTTCACCCTGACCGGCCCCCTCGACCACCACGCCCTCGCCCGCGCCGTCGACCGGGCGGTGGCCGAGACCGACACGCTGCGCAGCCGCTTCGACGAGGAGCAGGGCCGACCCCAGGTCACCGTTCTGGCCGCGGACCAGGCACAGCTCACCACCGTCGGCCTCAGCGGGAACACCGACCCGGCAGCCGCGGCCGACGCGTGGATGCACGCCGATCTGGCCCGGCCGGTCGACCTCGGCAGCGAACCGCCGTACGCGCACGTCCTGTTCACCCTCGCCGGGCAGCGGCACATCCTCTATTTCCGCTACCACCACATCGTGCTCGACGGCTTCGGGCAGTACCTGTACTGCCGTAGGCTTGCCGAGCTTTACACCGCGTACGAAAGCGGCGCCACCCCCGCACCAGGCGCCGCCGCGCCGCTGGCAACCCTCCTCGACGACAACGCCGCCTACCGTGCCTCGGCGGCTCATGAGGCAGACGCCGCCCACTGGCGCGGCGAATTCGCCGAGCTGCCAGCCAGCACCCCCCTCGCCGGGCACACCGTGCCGGCCGGACCGAGCGTCGTGCGCCGCACGTGGCTCGCCCAGGACCGGGTCGACGCCCTCCTCGGCGCTGGGCGCGCGGCGATCGGCGGCTGGTCAGCCACCGTCGTCGCGGCCACCGCCGCCTATCTGGCGCGGCTCCAGGACACCTCCGAAGTCCTGGTCAACCTGCCGCTCGCCGCCCGCCGTACGAGCGCCGAACTCCTCACACCCGCCATGCTCGCCAACGAGCTGCCGCTGAGGCTGGCCGTCGGGCACGCCACCACCTTCGCCGAACTCGTCGCGCAGACCCGCGAGAAGATCCGCCTCGCCGTGCGCCACCAGCGCTATCGCCGCGCCGACCTGCGCTCCGACCTCGGCCTGGCCGGGCACGACAGCGCCCTGACGGCGCCGCAGGTCAATGTGATGGCTTTCGAGAAGGAGACCCGGTTCGGCTCCCTGGCCGCCGAACGCCACCAGCTGTCCACGGGCCTCGTGGCCGACGTCAACATCAATGTGTACCGGGCGCCGGGCGGCGCGGACGGTCGGCAGCCGGGCATGCAGCTGGAGTTCCACGCCAACGGGGCGGCCTTCGACATCGCAGACCTGGCACGCCACCAGGAGCGGTTCCTCGCCTTCCTGGAGCGGGCCACCGCCCAGGACTCCCGGCCGCTCGCAGCCCTGGACGTGCTGGCCCCCGGCGAGCGTGAACTGGTCCTCGACAGCTGGAACGAGACCGGGACCCGGGCCGCCGCGAGGTCCGAGGCCGGGAGCGGACCCGAGACCCTCACCACCCTCTTCGAAGCCGCCGTCGCCCGCACTCCCGACGCGCCCGCCCTCCACCACGACCTGGGCACCCTCACCTACGCGGAGCTCAACGCGCGGGCCAACCGGCTGGCCCACCACCTGATCGCCCAGGGCGCGGGACCCGAGAGCTACGTGGGCGTGGCCGTCCCGCGTTCCGCCGACATGATCGTCGCGGTGCTCGCCGTACTGAAGTCCGGCGCCGCCTACGTGCCGATCGACGCCGCATACCCGGCCGACCGCATCGCACGGATGCTGAAGACCGCCCGCCCTGCCCTCATCCTGACCACCGAAGCACTGGCCGCCCGCCTCCCGCTGCACGACGCCCGCGCGCTCGCGCTCGATACCCTGGATCTGACCGGCCTGCCGGGTCTGCGCGAGGACAACCCCACCGACGGCGACCGCACGGCGCCGCTGACCGGCGACAGCCTGGCGTACGTCATCTTCACCTCCGGCTCCACCGGCCGGCCCAAGGGCGTTCTCGGCGTGCACACCGGTGCCGTCAACCGACTGCGCTGGTTCCACGAGGCATTCCCCTTCCGTAGCGACGAACCGGCCCTCGCCAAGAGCTCGTTGAGCTTCGTGGACGGCACCACCGAGTGGTTCGGGCCGCTAGTCCACCACGCCCCTGTCGTGCTCGCCGGACCGGACGCGGCCCGCAGCGCCACCAGCCTGACCTCGCTCGTCCAGCGGCACCGCGTCGGCCGCGTCACTTTGGCGCCCAGCCTGCTCGACGCCCTGCTCGACAGCGACCAGGACGGCGCGCTGCGGTCCTGCACGCTCTGGGTGACCAGCGGCGAGGAGCTGCCGCGCGGCCTCGCCCGCCGTTTCGCCGAGGAACTGCCCGGAGCCCGGCTGCTCAACCTGTACGGATCGTCGGAGGCGAGCGGCGACAGCCTATACGCGCTGTGCGGATCCGGCGACGTCACCATCGGCCGCCCCATCGCGAATACCCGCGCCTACGTGCTCGACGCCCGGCTGCGCCCGGTCCCCGTCGGCGTCATCGGGGAACTCCACCTGGCAGGCGACGGCCTGGCCCGCGGCTATCTGGGCCGGCCCGATCTGACCGCCGGCCGTTTCGTCGCCAACCCCTACGGACCGGCCGGGACCCGTATGTACCGCACCGGTGACCTGGCCCGCTGGACCGAGGAAGGCACCCTCGAATACCTCGGCAGGACCGACCACCAGGTCAAGGTCCGCGGCTTCCGAATCGAGCCCAGCGAGATCGAGGCGGTGCTCAGCGCACGCCCAGAGGTCCTCCGGGCCGCCGCCGTGGTGCGCGAGGACCGGCCCGGCGACAAGCGGCTCGTGGCGTACGTCGTGCCCGCGAACCCCGGGCACGACGGCCCCGATGTGGCCGCGCTGCGCTCCGCCGTGGCCGATGCGCTCCCCGACTACATGGTGCCGTCCGCCTTCGTCATCCTGGACGACCTGCCCCTCAACCCCAACGGCAAGCTGGACCGCGCCGCACTGCCCGCGCCCCGTTTCACCTCCACCGGCGAAGGGCCGCGCACCCCCCGCGAGGAGCAGTTCTGCGCCTTGTTCGCGGAAGCGCTCGGCCTGGAGTGGGTCGGCGTCCACGACAGCTTCTTCGACCTCGGCGGTGACAGCGTCCTCGCGCTCCGCCTGGTGAGCAGGGTCCGCCGCGCGGGCCTCGCGCTCGCCGCCCGCGACGTCTTCGTGCACCGCACCGTCGCCGCCCTCGCCGCAGCCTCGACGGACACGGCGGACGCGGCGACCACCGCCGACCCGGCGTACACCGTCACCGCACCCTTGGGCGCGGAGGAGCTCGCCGGCCTCCAGCTCCCTTCAGGCAGCGCGGTGCTGCCGCTCACCCCTCTCCAGGAGGGCATGCTCTTCCACAGCGTCTACGACGAGGCCGCAGCCGACCTCTACACCGTCCAGGCCGTGCTCGACCTCGGCGGCACACTCGACACCGGAGCCCTGCAGAACGCTGCCAAGGCTCTGCTCGCCCGCCACGACGCCCTGCGCGTGTCCTTCCGCCACGAGGGCCTCGCCCGCCCCGTCCAGGTGGTGCGCGCCACCGCCGAACCGGCCTGGCGCACGGCGGACGCCGCCGCCCCCGGGACCCTTGAGGACCTGCTCTCCGAGGAGCGCTCCCGCCGCTTCGACCTCACCGGCCCGCCCCTGGTCCGCTTCCTGCTCGTCCGGCTCGACGGCGACCGCCACTGCCTCGCCCTGACCGCCCACCACACCGTCATCGACGGCTGGTCGCTGCCCGTGGTCGTACGCGAACTGTTCCAGCTGTACGCGGCACAAGGCGCCGGAAGCGAACCGCACGACCTGCCCCGCGTGCGCCCGTACCAGGACTACATGGGCTGGCTCTCGACCCGCGATCGGGAGGCCGCACAGCGGGCCTGGTGCGCCGTCTTCGCCGGATTCGACGAACCCGCGCTGCTCGGCGCCCCCCGCCCGGGCCGCACCCCCGTGGTTCCCGGGCGTCACCGCACCGCCCTGTCCTCTGAAGCCACCGCGCGCCTCGCCGAGCGGGCCCGCTCGCTGGGCGCGACCCTGAACTCGGTCGTCCGCGCGGCCTGGGGCATCGTCCTGGCCCGCCACCTCGGCCGCACCGACCTCGCTTTCGGCGCAACGGTCTCCGGGCGCCCCGCCGAACTCGACGGCGTCGAAGACATGGTGGGCCTGTTCATCAACACCCTGCCGGTACGGCTGCGCCTCGACCCGGCTGAGGAGCTGGGCGGCCTGATCAGCAGGCTCCAGGACGAGCAGTCCGCGCTGATCGAGCACCAGCACGTCGGCCTCATCGACGTACAGCGGTGGGCCGGAGTCGGTGAACTCTTCGACGCTTCACTGGTGTTCGAGAACTATCCGCTAGACCACGCCGCCTTGTCGGCCGTCGCCGCTTCAACCGGCCTGCACCTGGGCGACGCCCGGGCGCACGAGGGCGCCCACTACACGGTGAGCCTCGTCGTGCACCCCGGCGACAAGCTGACCTTCCGCCTGGACTTCCAGCCCGACCTGCTGGACGCCTCGACGGTCGAGGCTCTCGCGCAGCGGCTGGTGCGGGTCCTGGAGGCGGTGGTGGCCGATCCGTCCGTGCAGGTAGGCCGGGTGGAGGTGCTGTCCGCGGCCGAGCGCGAGCTGTTGCTCGGCGAGTGGAACGACACAGCGCGTGAGGTGCCGGCGGTGGCGCTGCCTCAGCTGTTCGAGGAGCGGGCGCGCCGGTCACCCGATGAGCTCGCCGTGGTGTGTGGCGAATCCGCCATCACCTACCGGGAGTTGAACGAACGGGCGAATCGGCTGGCCAGGGTTCTGGTGGCGTCGGGTGCGGGCCCGGAACGATTCGTGGCCGTGCGGCTGTCGCGTGGCGTGGACCTGGTGGTGGCGCTGCTCGCGGTGCTGAAGTCGGGGGCAGCGTACGTTCCCGTGGACCCGGACTTCCCGGCCGAGCGCATCACCTACATGATCGAGGACGCCCGCCCGGTCCTGGTGATCGACCAGGAGTGGCTGGCCGGGACGGATGTCCCCCCCGTCGATGCCGGGAACCTGGCGCCGGTGTCGATCGACGTGGCGGCGTACGCGATCTACACCTCGGGCTCGACGGGCCGCCCCAAGGGCGTCGTGATTGGACACAAGGCC
>NZ_JBIVPT010000024.1:0-77045 GCF_044754785.1 Streptomyces sp. NPDC092952
CGGCTGGCTGCACACCTACAATCACCACCGTGGACACACCGCACTCGCAGGCAAACCACCCGCCAGCCGCGTCCCCAACCTCACAGGGCAATACACCTAGGGCGTGTTTCGAAAGTCCCGTCTGCCCGGGGGTGTCCGGCACACACACTCGCCGCGTTGTCGGGATCACCCCGATACATCCAGTATCGGGGCAACCCTCCGCCTTGCGATCGCACGCACCGGACACCCCCGGGCCTCCCCTCCGGGCAGACGACGCCACTTTCGAAACACGCCCTAGTAGTCGTTAGGCTCGACGGAAAAGGCCCGTACGGTACGCCGGGACGGGCCACCGGCGACAGGGCCGCACGGGCGGCGAAGGGCGGATCACGCGGTGAAGCAACTCAGGCTCGGGGTACTGGCCGGCCTCTTCGCCGCGGCCGGAGTGCTCTCCTGGGGCGGTGCCCGCCTCTGGGACGCCCTGGGCAGCCTGCCGAGCGTGCCCCTCGCCGCCCCGATCGTGCTCGCGGTGATCGCGGTCGTCCTGCTGGCCACGGCGTTCTCCCTCCGCTCCCGGCTGCGCGCCCAGCGCGAGCGCCGGCCGGGCGCCAAGGGCATCGAGCCGCTGATGGCGGCCCGCGCGCTGGTCTTCGCCCAGGCCAGCGCCCTGGTCGCCGCCCTGGTCTCCGGCATGTACGGCGGCACCGGCGTCTTCCTCCTCGGTCACCTCGACCAGCCCGCCCGCCGCGACCAGGCGATCTACGCCGGCTTCGCCGTCCTCGCCGGCATCGCCGTGATCGCCGCGGCCCTCTGGCTGGAGCACATCTGCAAGCTCCCCGAGGACGAGAACGGGAACAAGGACTCGGCGACCGCGTAGGCCACCGAGCCCCGTCACCGTGTCGGTTCAGCGCGCCATGATCAGGCTCATCGCCTCGGCCCGCGTCGCGGAATCCCGCAACTGGCCGCGGACCGCCGAGGTCAGCGTCTTGGCACCGGGCTTGCGAATGCCCCGCATCGACATGCACATGTGCTCGCACTCGATGACGACGATGACCCCGCGCGGCTCAAGGATCTCCATCAAGGACTCGGCGATCTGCGTGGTCAGCCGCTCCTGCACCTGCGGGCGCCGGGCGTAGACGTCCACCAGCCGGGCCAGCTTGGAGAGACCGGTGATCTTTCCGCTGGTCGCCGGGATGTACCCGACGTGCGCGACCCCCCTGAACGGCACCAGATGATGTTCACAGGTGCTGAATACTTCGATGTCCTTGACCAGCACCATCTCGTCGTGACCGAGGTCGAACGTGGTCGTCAGCACGTCCTCGGGCTCCTGGTGGAGCCCCGCGAAGATCTCCTTGTACGCCCGCGCCACCCGCGCCGGGGTCTCCCGGAGGCCCTCGCGGTCCGGGTCCTCGCCCACGGCGATGAGGAGCTCGCGGACTGCGGCCTCGGCCCTCTTCTCGTCGAACTCGCCGATCGAACCCTGGCCGTCCAGCGTCACCGGGTCGGTCATCTGTGCCTCGTTCCTCTGAGCTGTCACCCGCGCATACCCCCGCACGGGCGTACGAAATAGCCGCGCCCCCTCAGGCTAGAACCTGTGGGGGCGCGGCTTCCATTCCGGGCCCGGTGGGACCCCCGTGAAAGGGGCCACACCGGGGAACGGGGTCAGCTCTCGGGCCGGTCCTCCGGGACCGCCTCGGTGGCCGGGGCGGCGTCCGTGGGGACGGCCGTGCCGTTCGCCGTGGTGGCGCCGTTGGTGAGCGCGAGCTCCTTGGGCGAGAGCACCGGCGGGCGGGTGGACGGCGTACGCCGGGAGGAACCGGTCCACGCCGGGCGGGCCGGGCGCTTCACGATCGGGGCGAAGATCTCGGCGATCTCCTCCTTGCCCAGCGTCTCCTTCTCCAGGAGCTGGAGAACGAGGTTGTCCAGCACGTCCCGGTTCTCGACCAGGATCTCCCACGCGTCGTTGTGAGCGGTCTCGATGAGCTTCTTGACCTCTTCGTCGACGAGCGCCGCGACCTCTTCCGAGTAGTCGCGCTGGTGGCCCATCTCCCGGCCCACGAAGGGCTCGGTGTTGTCGCCGCCGAACTTGATCGCGCCGAGCCGCTCCGTCATGCCGTACTGCGTGACCATCGCGCGGGCCGTGGCGGTGGCCTTCTCGATGTCGTTGGCCGCGCCGGTGGTCGGGTCGTGGAAGACCAGCTCCTCGGCCGCGCGTCCGCCCAGCATGTACGCCAGCTGGTCGAGCATCTCGTTGCGCGTCGTGGAGTACTTGTCCTCCTCCGGGAGCACCATCGTGTAACCGAGGGCGCGGCCGCGGGAGAGGATCGTGATCTTGTGGACCGGGTCCGCCTGGGGAGAGGCCGCCGCGACCAGGGCGTGTCCGCCCTCGTGGTACGCGGTGATCTTCTTCTCCTTCTCGGACATGATCCGGGTCCGCTTCTGCGGGCCCGCCACGACGCGGTCGATGGCCTCGTCGAGCATCTTGTTGTCGATGAGCTTCTGGTTGCTGCGCGCCGTGAGGAGCGCGGCCTCGTTGAGCACGTTCGACAGGTCGGCACCGGTGAAGCCGGGGGTGCGGCGGGCGACGGCGCCGAGGTCGACGTCCTTCGCGACCGGCTTGCCCTTCTGGTGGACCTTGAGGATCTCCAGACGGCCCTGCATGTCCGGCCGGTCGACCGCGATCTGCCGGTCGAAACGGCCCGGGCGCAGCAGCGCCGGGTCGAGGATGTCCGGCCGGTTCGTGGCGGCGATCAGGATGACGCCGCCCTTCACGTCGAAGCCGTCCATCTCGACGAGCAGCTGGTTGAGCGTCTGCTCGCGCTCGTCGTGGCCGCCGCCCATGCCGGCGCCGCGGTGGCGGCCGACGGCGTCGATCTCGTCGACGAAGACGATCGCCGGGGCGTTCGCCTTGGCCTGCTCGAAGAGGTCGCGGACCCGGCTGGCGCCGACACCGACGAACATCTCGACGAAGTCGGATCCGGAGATCGAGTAGAACGGCACGCCCGCCTCGCCGGCCACGGCGCGCGCGAGCAGCGTCTTGCCCGTACCGGGAGGACCGTAGAGCAGGACGCCCTTGGGGATCTTCGCGCCGACGGCCTGGAACTTCGCCGGCTCCTGGAGGAACTCCTTGATCTCCTGGAGCTCCTCGACCGCCTCGTCCGAGCCCGCGACGTCGGCGAACGTCGTCTTCGGCGTGTCCTTGGTGATCAGCTTGGCCTTGGACTTCCCGAACTGCATGACCCGGGAGCCGCCGCCCTGCATCTGGTTCATCAGGAACAGGAAGACGACCACGATGAGGACGAAGGGCAGCAGCGAGAGCAGGATCGAGATGAACGGCGACTGCTTCGACGGCGAGACCGTGTAGCCCTTGTCGATCGAGCCGCTCTCGAACTTCTTCTGCAGCGTGTCGGCGAGCTGGACGCCCTGGTCGCCGATGTAGCTCGCCTGGAACTTGGTGCCGGACTCGTCCGGGAGCTTGGCGCCCTTCTTCAGCTCGATCTTGATGGTCTGTTCGTCACCGGTGGTCAGTTTGGCCTGCGCCACCTGGTCCTTGCTGATCGCCTGGATCACCTGGCCGGTGTCCACCGATTTGTAGCCGCCCGACGAGCCGACGACTGTCATCAACACGACCACGGCGAGGACGGCCAGCACGATCCACATGACCGGCCCACGGAAGTATCGCTTCACGTCCATCCATACGGGGCGAATCCGCCCCGTCCCTCCTGCCCGTAGGTAAATGCTGCTGTGAGAAAAGACTGTTCTTCGGACGGTACCCCAGCATTGTCACCCGCGGCTGCCGGGGACGTCCGTCAAAACCTGCCTCCGAAGGCCCAACGGCGGGAATCCGGTGAAAGGTTCCCGGCCCGCCGGTCCCGGTGCCGCCGGGTGCCCGGGGGGCCGGGCGGAGGGGTCCGGGGAGGTCAGCCGCCGTAGACGTGCGGGGCGAGCGTGCCGACGAAGGGCAGGTTGCGGTACTTCTCGGCGTAGTCGAGTCCGTAGCCGACGACGAATTCGTTGGGAATGTCGAAACCGACCCATTTGCAGTCGAGCGCGACCTTGGCCGCGTCCGGCTTCCGCAGCAGGGTGCAGATCTCCAGGGAGGCCGGCTCGCGCGAGCCGAGGTTCGACATCAGCCACGACAGGGTCAGGCCGGAGTCGATGATGTCCTCGACGATCAGGACGTGCCTGCCCTTGATGTCGGTGTCCAGGTCCTTGAGGATCCGGACCACGCCGGAGGACTGGGTGCCCGCCCCGTACGACGAGACGGCCATCCAGTCCATGGTGACGGGGGTGGACAGCGCGCGCGCCAGGTCCGCCATTACCATCACCGCGCCCTTGAGGACGCCGACGATGAGCAGGTCCTTGCCCGCGTACTCCGCGTCGATCTTCGCGGCCAGCTCGACGAGCTTCGCGTCGATCTCTTCCTTGGTGAGGAGCACCGCCTGGAGGTCGGTGCCCATGTCCTTCTCGTTCACCCGCGTCTCTTTCTGTGCCTGCCGGTTCGGGGGTGCCGCCCCGCTCCGGCGCGGCCGCTCTCCTGCGTGTCGGCCGCTGGTGATTCAGCTCTGCCGAATGACCAGTCTGCCACCCTGGCGCATGGCCTCGACGCGTCCGGGCAGGTTGATGGCCCGTTGGCCGCGCCAGCCGGTGATCAGACGGTCGACCTCCTCGATGTGCCGGGCGAAGAGCGAACCGGCCGGGGAGCCGGCCTCCATCACGGCCCGGCGCAGCACCCGGCGGCGTACCGCGGGCGGCAGTGCGTAGAGCTTGGCGCATTCCAGGCGGCCCGCCTCGTCGCGTACGGCGCGGTCGGCCTCGGCGGCCCAGGTGTCCAGCGCGTCGGCGTCGTCGCGGGAGAGCTGGGCGGTGCGGGCCAGGGCCTCGACGACGCCCTTGCCGAGCGCCTTCTCCAGGGCGGGCAGGCCCTCGTGGCGGAGCCGGGAGCGGGTGTAGGCGGGGTCGGTGTTGTGCGGGTCGTCCCAGACGGGCAGGGACTGGGCCAGGCAGGCCGTGCGGGCGGTCTGGCGGTCGAGCTGGAGGAAGGGGCGGCGGTAGCGGCCGGCCGGTCCGGAGGCGGCGGCCATGCCGGAGAGCGAGCGGATGCCGGAGCCGCGGGCGAGGCCGAGGAGCACGGTCTCCGCCTGGTCGTCGCGGGTGTGTCCGAGGAGGACGGCGGCGGCGCCGTGCCGCTCGGCGGCGGCGTCGAGGGCGGCGTAGCGGGCTTCGCGGGCGGCGGCCTCGGGTCCGCCGTCGTGGCCGACGCGCACGGCGACGGCCTCGACCGGGTCGAGGCGCATGGCGGTGAGGCGTTCGACGACCTCGGCGGCCCGGGTGTCGGAGCCGGCCTGGAGGCCGTGGTCGACGGTGATGCCGCCGGCGCGGACGGAGAGTTTGGGGGCCTCGAAGGCGAGGGCGGAGGCGAGCGCCATGGAGTCGGCGCCGCCGGAACAGGCCACCAGCACCAGCGGGGCGTCGGGGCGTTCGGGGAGGGCGGGGCGCTGTCTGCCCGCACCGGCTTCGGCGAGCTCGGGGTGCGGGGTGCGCCGGTCGGGGCCGGCGCTCCGGGTGTGTTCGGTGAGTACGTCGTGGAGTACGCGGCGGACCGCCAGGCGTATCGCCGCGACCGCGGGATGAGGACCCATGTCCGGTGCCCTTCGTGGAGTTCGGGGAGGCGCCTCGAAGTGGCGGACGGGAATGTGCCGTCACTCAGAGTGCGTCGATGGTGACAGAGGCAGGCCGTCCATCGAGCATTGCACGCCTTTCCCTGCGCCAACGGTCCCTCGGATGGGTGATTACCCGCGCGTTCGCTCGCTGTCGCCCGTCGTCGGGCCGGTGGCGGTCAGGAGTCCGCCCTGCGGTGCACCCGCGCGATCCAGTCCGCCGGTTTCGCGATCTCCGCCTTGGTGGGCAGGGTGTTCGGCGAGGTCCAGACCCGGTTGAAGCCGTCCATGCCGACCTCGTCGACGACGGCGCGGACGAACCGTTCGCCGTCGCGGTACTGGCGGAGCTTGGCGTCGAGGCCGAGGAGCCTGCGCAGGGCCTGGTCGAGGCGGCCGGCGCCGCGTGCCCGGCGCTGCTGGAACTTCTCTCGGATCTCGGCGACGGAGGAGACGACCTCGGGGCCGACGCCGTCCATCACGTAGTCGGCGTGGCCTTCGAGCAGGGACATCACGGCGGTGAGGCGGCCGAGGATCTCGCGCTGGCCGGGGGTCTGGACGAGTTCGACGAGGCTGCGGCCGTCGTCCTCGCCGTCCTCGCCCTCGGGGCGGCCGCCGGCGAGGGACTGGGCGGCCTCGCGGAGCCGTTCCAGCAGGGTCGCCGGGTCGACGTCGGTCTCGTCGAGGAATGACTGGATCTCGCCCTGGAGGTGGTCGCGGAGCCAGGGGACGCCGGTGAACTGGGTGCGGTGGGTCTCCTCGTGGAGGGCGACCCAGAGCCGGAAGTCGTGCGGGTCGACGTCCAGTTCGCGCTCGACGTGCACGATGTTGGGGGCGACGAGCAGCAGCCGGCCGCCGCCGTCGGTCCCGGCGGGGAGCTCTCGGGTGGCCGGGGCGAAGGTCTCGTACTGGCCGAGGACGCGGGAGGCCAGGAACGACAGCAGCATGCCGACCTCGACGCCGGTGACCTTGCCGCCGACGGCGCCGATGACCGCGCCGCCGGGGCCGGACGGGCGGCGGTCGCTCATCTTGCCCAGCAGCGGGCGGAGCAGCTCGCGGAAGCCCGCCACGTTGGCCCTGATCCAGCCCGCCCGGTCCACGACCAGGACCGGGGTGTCCTCCGGCTCGGCCCCCTCCGGGATCATCCGGGTGAAGGAACGGACGTGCTCCTCCGAGGCCTTGGCGTGGCGGCGGAGCTCGGCGACGACCTCGCGGGCCTCCTCGCGGCTGATCTCCGGCCCCGGGCGCACCAGCCGGGTCGCGGTCGCGACCGCGAGGTTCCAGTCGACCATCTCGGCTCCACCGATGCTCGTCATGCGTCAACCGTACGTGCTCGGGCCCGTCCGCGGTGAGGTGTCGGACGCCGCGGATCAGGCGTCGCCGAGGGCGGAGGCGAGCCGGTCGAGGGCGTTCTGGGCCTCGGTCGGGGAGGTGGTGCCGGAGGCCAGGAAGGCGAAGGCGAGCAGCCGTCCCCGGCGGTCGACGACCGTTCCGGCGAGGGTGTTCACCCCGGTGAGGGTGCCGGTCTTGGCGCGGATCAGGCCGGGGCCCCGGGACTTGCCGGTGTAGCGGTCGCTGAGCGTGCCGGTGAATCCGGCGACGGGGAGGCCGGTGAGGACGGGGCGGAGTTCGGGGTGGTCGGGGTCGGCGGCGCGGGCGAGGAGGCCGGCGAGCAGTCCGGCGGTGACCCGGTCGTCGCGGTCGAGTCCGCTGCCGTCGGCGAGGACGGCGCCGGTCAGCGGCAGCCGGAGCTTCTGCAGGCGGGCGGTGACGGCGCGTCGGGAGCCGGCGAAGTCGGCGGGTTCGCCGGAGGCGAGGGCGGTCTGCCGGGCGAGGGCCTCGGCGATGTCGTTGTCGCTGTTGGTCAGGGCGCGTTCGACCAGGGCGGAGAGCGGGGCCGAGAGGTGCTCGGCGACCTGGCGGGACGCGGCGGGGGCGCGGCCGTGCTTCGGGGCGGCGGTGGTGATCCCGGCGTCGTGGAGGAGCCGCGCGAAGGTGCGGGCGGTGTCGCCGGCCGGGTCGTCGGTGCGCGGGGCGGGGCCGCTGTCGCTGTGGTCGAGGCGGCCCTCGTCGGTCATCAGGGCGCTGAGGGGGGCGAGGTTCTCGTTGGGGCCGATCGGGTGCCGGGCCGGGCCGGAGTAGCGGGAGGTGTCGTACGTCAGGCGGGCCCTGGTGACGCCGTTCTCCTTGAGGGTGCGGGCGGTGGTGGCGGCCAGGGCGCGCAGGGCGGCCCGGTCGAGGGTGGGGTCGCCGCCGCCGACCAGGGTGAGGGTGCGGTGGTCGGCGGTGGCCCGGACGGTGGTGGCGATGCGGTGCTCGGGGCCCAGGGCGCTCAGCGCGGCGACCGTGGTGGCGATCTTGACGGTGGACGCGGGGGTCATGGGCGTGCCCGCGCCCTTCCCGTACAGCCGCTCGCCGCTCGCCGTGTCGATGACGACGGCGGCGCGCCGGTCGCCCAGGGCGGGGTCCTTCAGCAGCGGTCCGAGCGCGGCGCGGAGCGCGGCGGCGTCGGGCGCGGTGCGGGCGCCGGGGGCGGCGTTGCCCGCGGTGGCGGTCAGTGCCGTGAGGACGGGCGGGGCGCTGGGGGCGGGTTTCGGGCCGGACGCCTCGGCGCTCCCGTGATCTGCGCCACCTGTTCGGCTCCACGCGACCGCCCGGTCCGCCTCGGCCTTACGCTGACCCGAGTCCCACGGGCCGGCGGCAAGGACGACGCCGGCCGCGAGCACCAGACCGAGGCCGGCGGAGACGGCGGTGAACTGCCGGTCGTTCAGTCGCGTCAACCTGACCGCCCCGCCCCGTCGGGTGAGCCGGATCAGCTTGTCCAGCGGATCGACCGACGGTCTCTTCACCGGCTCGTCCACCGTTGACCAGCCCCTTTCGCGAGCACACATCTGCGTGGGGGACACTTAATCACCAGTCGTATGTGTTGATCATGGAGGAGCCACCCGTGGAGTTCGACGTCACCATCGAGATCCCGAAGGGTTCGCGGAACAAGTACGAGGTGGACCACGAGACCGGTCGGATCCGCCTGGACCGTCGACTCTTCACCTCGACCAGCTACCCGGCGGACTACGGCTTCGTCGAGAACACCCTCGGCGAGGACGGCGACCCGCTGGACGCGCTGGTCCTGCTGGACGAGCCGACCTTCCCCGGCTGCCTCATCAAGTGCCGCGCCATCGGCATGTTCCGGATGACGGACGAGGCCGGCGGCGACGACAAGCTGCTGTGCGTGCCGGCCTCCGACCCCCGGGTGGAGCACCTGCGCGACATCCACCACGTGTCGGAGTTCGACCGCCTGGAGATCCAGCACTTCTTCGAGGTCTACAAGGACCTGGAGCCGGGCAAGTCCGTCGAGGGCGCCGACTGGGTCGGCCGCGCCGAGGCCGAGGCCGAGATCGAGGCCTCCTACAAGCGTCTTGAGGCGCAGGGCGGCGCGCACTGACCCGAGGGTCGTGAGCGGTTCCGCTTACGCGGTTCCGCAGGGGCGGGCGGTACCTCTTCCGGACATCTCCGGCGGGGTGCCGCCCGTTTCGCGTGTCCGCCCCGGCCCGCTTCCCGCCCCGGTGGGGGGTGATGGCCATACTGGGCTCGGACAGAGCCGGTACGGCGAGGAACGAGGTCGAGTGGTGGCGGAACAGGGCGGTCAGGAGGACCAGAAGCCCCAGTCCGACGAGGCACGCAGCGCCTTCGCCCCGCCGGCCGGGGTGGAGCGGCGCGCGACCCCGGCCGAGGACGACCACCCGACCTCGGAATTCGCCATTCCGGCGGGGTTGGTGAACGAGTCCACGGGCTCGGGTCCGGGTTCCGCTTCGGGGTCCGAGCCGGGTTCGGACACGATCGGTTCCGCCTTCGCCCCGCCGAGCACGTACAGCGCGCAGCACTCGCCGCCGGCCTTCACTCCGGCGCACGGCAGCCCGATGATCCGGCTGAGCCAGGAGGCGCCCTGGCAGGACCGGATGCGCACGATGCTGCGGATGCCGGTCGCCGAGCGCCCGGCGCCGGAGCAGGCGCAGAAGGACGACGAGACGGGCCCGGCGGTGCCCCGGGTGCTCGACCTGACGCTGCGCATCGGGGAGCTGCTGCTGGCGGGCGGCGAGGGCGCCGAGGACGTCGAGGCGGCCATGTTCGCGGTGACCCGCAGCTACGGCCTGGACCGCTCGGAGCCCACGGTCACCTTCACCCTGCTGTCGATCTCGTACCAGCCGTCGCTGGTCGACGACCCGGTGACGGCGAGCCGTACCGTGCGCCGCCGGGGCACCGACTACACCCGGTTGGCCGCCGTCTTCCGGCTGATAGACGACATCACCACGGAGGACGTCGAGGTCTCGCTGGAGGACGCCTACCGGCGGCTGGCGGAGATCCGGCGCAATCGGCACCCGTACTCGGGCTGGGTGCTGACGCTGGCCGGTGGCGGGCTCGCCGGGGCGGCGTCGGTGCTGGTCGGCGGTGATGTGGTGGTGTTCCTGGTGGCGGCGCTCGGCGCGATGCTCGGCGACCGGCTCGCCTGGCTGTGCGCCGGGCGGGGGCTGCCGGAGTTCTACCAGTTCGTGGTGGCGGCGATGCCGCCGGCCGCGATGGGGGTGGCGCTGACGCTCACCCACTGGTCGGACGTGCGCCCGTCCGCGGTGATCACCGGTGGGCTGTTCGCGCTGCTGCCGGGGCGGGCGCTGGTGGCGGGGGTGCAGGACGGGCTGACCGGTTTCTACATCACCGCGGCGGCCCGGCTGCTGGAGGTGATGTACCTCTTCATCGGGATCGTCCTCGGGGTGCTGCTGGCGCTGTACCTGGGGCTCCAGCTGGGCGCCCAGCTGAATCCGGA
The DNA here is from genome assembly GCF_044754785.1 of Streptomyces sp. NPDC092952. Classification (NCBI taxonomy): domain Bacteria; kingdom Bacillati; phylum Actinomycetota; class Actinomycetes; order Kitasatosporales; family Streptomycetaceae; genus Streptomyces; species Streptomyces sp. NPDC092952. The sequence goes on from NZ_JBIVPT010000024.1 coordinate 10,453, forward strand.
GGCCCGGTTCGTGCCGCACGACCGGCCGGTGGTGCAGATCCTGGCGTCGATGGCGCTCTGCTTCGCCTTCGCGATCCTGTTGCAGCAGGACCGGTCCACGGTGCTGGCGGTGACGCTGAACGGCGCGGTGGCCTGGGTGGTCTACGGGGCGATGGCCCGGACCGGCGGCATCTCGCCGGTGGCGGCCACGGCGACGGCGGCCGGGCTGGTGGGGCTGTTCGGGCAGATGCTCTCGCGCTACCGGTCGACCTCGTCGCTGCCGTTCATCACGGCGGCGATCGGGCCGCTGCTGCCCGGTTCGGCCACGTACTTCGGTCTGCTGGCCGTGGCCCAGGGGCGGGTGAACACGGGGCTGGCCTCGCTGTCGACGGCGGTGGCCACCGCGCTGGCCATCGCGATCGGGGTGAACCTGGGGGGCGAGATCTCCCGGCTGTTCATGCGGGTGCCGGGAGCGGTCGGCGGGGCGGGGCGCCGCGCGGCCAAGCGGACGCGCGGCTTCTGACCCCGTACCCCGAGGGGCGGTCTCAGCGCTTGGCGTGGCGGCCGCGCTGGGGCTGCGGGTGGGCCGGGGTGCCCTCGGCGTCGGCCGCGGCCGCTTCCTTCTTCGACTTGGAGCGGGCCCGCAGGAACTCGATCGCGATCGGCACCACCGAGATGAGCACGATCAGGATGAGCATCGCCTCGATGTTCTCGTGGACGAAGTCGATCTTGCCGAGGGCCGAGCCGAGCAGGGTGACGCCGACGCCCCAGAGGATGCCGCCGATGATGTTGAAGATGATGAACGAGCGGTAGTTCATCCGGCTCACACCGGCGATGATCGGCGTGAACGTACGGACCACGGGCACGAAGCGGGCCAGGATCAGCGACTTGGGCCCGTACTTCTCGAAGAAGTCGTGGGCCTTCTCCACGTTCTCCTGCTTGAAGAGGCGGGAGTCGGGGCGGCTGAAGAGCGCGGGGCCGACCTTGCGGCCGAAGAGGTAGCCCACCTGGTCACCGATGATCGCCGCCAGCGCCACCAGCAGGCAGACCAGCCAGAGCGGGGTCTTCAGCTGGCCCGTGGTCACCAGGAGGCCCGTGGTGAACAGGAGCGAGTCGCCGGGGAGGAAGAAACCGATCAGCAGTCCGGACTCGGCGAAGACGATGAGGAGGACGCCGGGAAGCCCGAAGGTGTTGATCAGATGGTCCGGGTCCAGCCAGCTCGGTCCGAGCGCAAGCGTGTTCAAGGGTCCGGGCTCCAGGAATAGGTCGTCGAGGTGCGGCTGCACGGCCGCTGCGGCGGCGTGGCCGCCCAAAGCTATCAACGCACGATGACACCGCCGGGTTCCAGATGCCCCACGGGGAGCGGCGCACCGCTCCACCCGGGGTGCGCATCACAACAAGCCGGGCAAAGCTGTCCTCCAGGAGGTGCCGGACGATGGGCATTGAGGAATACGGCGGCGGACAGACGGGCCAGTCGGACGTCCTGGTCGTGACGACGAACGACGTACCGGGGTACCGGGTGACGCGGGTGATCGGCGAGGTCTTCGGCCTGACCGTGCGCTCCCGCCATCTGGGCAGCCAGATCGGCGCCGGGCTGAAGTCGATGATCGGCGGCGAGCTGAAAGGGCTGACCAAGACCCTGGTGGAGACCCGCAACCAGGCGATGGACCGGCTCATCGAGCAGGCGCGGGCCCGCGGCGCCAACGCGGTGCTGATGATGCGCTTCGACGTGACCGAGGCCGCCGACGTGGGCACGGAGGTGTGCGCCTACGGTACGGCGGCCGTGATCGGCAAGGAGTGAGCGGGGCGCCGCCGGGGCGGGCGCGGACGGCGCCCGCCCCGGGACGCCTCACCCCCGGGCGCCGTCCTCGATACGCCGGGCGTTGGCCATGATCGCGTCCCGCAGGTGCTCGGCCAGGCCCGGCCGCATCCCGTCGTAGAACGCGCGGAACCTCGGATCGGAGACGTACATCTCGGCGAGGCCGCGGTGCATCTCGGTGCCGCACTCGTGGAACCAGCCGGTGACGTGGTGCCGGTGGGCCTCGGCCAGGTCCATGGCGCGCTCGCCGGTGGCCGGTTCGCCGGCCTCCATCAGGGCCACGTAGGCCGCGGTCCACTCGTCGACCTCGGCCTTCATCCGCTTCCAGTCGTCCTTGGTGTACCGGGCGGCCCGGCGCTGCGACTCGGCGTACTCGGCGGTGCCGCCCCAGCGCTGCTCGGCCTCCTCCGCGTGCGCCTCGGGGTCCTTGTCCCCGAAGACCTCGAACTTCTCCTCGGGCGTGAGGTTGATGCCCATCTTCCGCGCCTCCATCGCTTTCTCGACGGCCTCGGCCATCTTCCGGAGTTCGGCGATCCGCTCGGTCAGCAGTCGGTGCTGGCGGTGCAGGTGCCGCTGCGGGTCCGCACCCGGATCGTCGAGCAGTACCGCGATCTCGTCGAGCGGGAAGCCCAGCTCCCGGTAGAACAGGATCTGCTGGAGCCGGTCGAGGTCGTCGTCGCCGTAGCGGCGGTGCCCGGCCCGGCTGCGCCCGGTGGGCGAGAGCAGTCCGATGCCGTCGTAGTGGTGCAGGGTGCGCACCGTGACCCCGGCGAATCCGGCGACCTGTCCCACGGAGTAGTCCATGGCTGCCCCGCTCCCTTCTCCGATCGGGTATGTCCCTCGGGACTGTTCCGAGCCTCGGTCCTGACGCGGCGTGAGGTGCAAGCCTGTTCCCCCACCCGGCGCGGTTCATGGCGTTATGCGGCTTTTACGCCTCTATCGTGGGCCGGTGGTCACCGAATCCCCCGCCGCCGCGGCCTCCACCCCCGTACGCCGGCTGCTGCCCGCCATCGTGCCCGCACTGGCCGTCGGGGTGCTGAGCGCGCTCGTCCTGCTGGGCGTCAGCCTGCTCGCCGAGCGGTTCCAGGACGTGCTCTGGGAGACGCTGCCCGACGCGCTCTCCGTGGGCCGGCACTCCGTGCTCTGGACGGTCGCCGTGCTCACCGCGTGCGGGCTGGTGACCGGGGTGCTGATCCTGGTGGTGCCCGGCCACGCGGGCCCCGATCCGGCGACCACCGGGCTGGTCGACCCGCCGCTGCCGCCGCTGGTGGTCCCGGGGCTGCTGGTGGTCACCGTGCTCACCCTGGCGGGCGGGGTCAGCCTCGGCCCGGAGAACCCGATCACCGCCGCCAACATCGCCCTGGCCTGCTGGCTCGGCGGCCGGCTCCTGCCCGGCACCCCGGCCGGGCAGTGGCTCGCCCTGGCCGCCGCCGGAACCATCGGGGCCCTCTTCGGCACCCCCGTCGCCGCCGCGCTGATCCTCACCGAGACCCTCACCTCCCGGCCCGGCCCCGGCGCGCTCTGGGACCGCCTCTTCGCCCCGCTCGCCGCGGGGACCGCGGGGGCGCTCACCATGACGCTGCTGGCCCACCCCAGCTTCGACCTGTCGCTGCCGCCCTACGACCGCCCGCACTGGGGCGACCTGCTCTCCTCGACGGTGATCGCGTCGGCGGGGGCGGTGCTCGGGATGCTGGCGGTGTACGCGTTCCCATACGTCCACCGGTTCTTCCGGTTCCTCCGGTCGCTCTCCCCCGGGGGCACCGTGCTGGCGCTGACCGCGGGCGGACTGCTGCTCGGGCTGCTGGGGGCGCTGGGCGGGCGGCTGACGCTGTTCAAGGGGCTCGACGAGGTGCGGGAGCTGGCCGCCGACCCGGGCGGCTGGTCGGCCGGGCAGTTCGCCGTCATGGCCGTGGTGAAGGCGGCCGCCCTGCTGACGGCGGCGAGCTGCGGCTTCCGGGGCGGGCGGATCTTCCCGGCCGTCTTCGTGGGTGCCTCACTGGGGCTGTGCGCCCACGCCCTGGTCGGGGCGGTGCCGGTGGCCCTGGCGGTGACCTGCGGGGTGCTGGGGGTGCTGCTGGCCATCACCCGGCAGGGCTGGCTGAGCCTGTTCACCGCGGCGGTGCTGGCCGGGGACGCGGCGGTGCTGCCGATCCTCTGCGTGGCCTCGCTGCCCGCCTGGCTGCTGGTGACCGGGCGGCCGCAGATGCAGCTCGCCGAGGACGGTACGCCGCTGAGGTGAGGCGCCGCGCCCGGCGCGACGGATCTCCGGACCTTCCGTATCGTCGCATCCGGACGGATTCACCCCTCCTGTACCGATTCGTCGGAGGTCTTCGCCATGCCCACGCCCGTCAACGTCGCCGTCATCTACTACTCGTCGACCGGAACCGTCGCCACGATCGCCAAGGCCGTCGCGGAGTACGCCGAGAAGGCCGGGGCCGAGGTACGGCTGCGCAAGGCCGCCGAGCTGGCCCCGCAGGCGGCGGTCGACTCCAACCCGGCCTGGGCGGCCAACGCGAAGGCCACCGCCGACGTCCCCGTGGCCACGCCCGACGACATGGTCTGGGCGGACGCGGTGATCTTCGGGTCGCCGACCCGCTTCGGCAACGTCACCTCGCAGCTCAAGCAGTTCATCGACACCCTCGGCGGGCTCTGGCAGGCCGGCCACCTCGCCGACAAGGTCTACAGCGGCTTCACCGCCACCAGCACCACCCACGGCGGCCAGGAGTCGACCCTGCTCGCGCTCTACAACTCCATCCACCACTTCGGCGGCATCCTCGTCGCCCCCGGCTACACGGACCCGTCCAAGTTCGTCGACGGCAACCCGTACGGCACCTCGCACGTGGCCGGGCAGGGCGACATCCCGGTCGGCGACCAGACCCTGACCGCCGCCCGGGTCCAGGCCGAGCGGGTCGTGAAGTTCACCCGGGCCATCAAGGACGGCCTGGCCGGCGGGGGCTGACCGCCCGCAGGCCGACACCCACGCCGACCAGAAGGGCTGCCCTCCGATGCCGCTCCACAAAGGTCCGTCCCCGGGCACGGAACCGTCACCGACCCGCAGCAGACTCGCCCTCAACCCGTTCTACGGGGAGGCCGACCCCGTCGCCGGAATGGAGTCGGCGCCGCCCCGGCACCGGCTGCCCGACGGACCGATGCCGCCGTCGACCGCGTACGAACTGGTCCACGACGAGCTGATGCTCGACGGCAACGCCCGGCTCAACCTGGCCACCTTCGTCACCACCTGGATGGAGCCGCAGGCCGGGGTGCTGATGGCGGAGTGCCGCGACAAGAACATGATCGACAAGGACGAGTACCCGCGCACCGCCGAGCTGGAACGACGGTGCGTGGCGATGCTCGCCGACCTCTGGAACGCCCCCGACCCCGCGTCCACCGTCGGCTGCTCGACCACCGGCTCCAGCGAGGCGTGCATGCTCGCCGGGCTGGCGCTCAAGCGCCGCTGGGCGAAGCGCAACGCCGACCGCTATCCGGCGACCGCCCGGCCCAACCTGGTCATGGGCATCAACGTCCAGGTCTGCTGGGACAAGTTCTGCAACTTCTGGGAGATCGAGGCGCGCCAGGTCCCGATGGAGGGCGACCGCTTCCACCTGGACCCGCAGGCCGCGGCGGAGCTCTGCGACGAGAACACCATCGGCGTCGTCGGCATCCTCGGCTCCACCTTCGACGGCTCCTACGAGCCGATCGCCGAGCTGTGCGCCGCGCTGGACGCCCTCCAGGAGCGCACCGGCCTCGACATCCCCGTCCACGTCGACGGGGCGTCCGGGGCGATGGTGGCGCCGTTCCTGGACGAGGAGCTGGAGTGGGACTTCCGGCTGGACCGGGTCGCCTCCATCAACACCTCCGGCCACAAGTACGGCCTGGTCTACCCGGGTGTCGGCTGGGTGCTGTGGCGCTCGCCCGCCGAACTCCCCGAGGAGCTGGTGTTCCGGGTGAACTACCTGGGCGGCGACATGCCGACCTTCGCGCTGAACTTCTCCCGGCCGGGCGCCCAGGTGGTGGCGCAGTACTACTCCTTCCTGCGGCTGGGCCGGGAGGGCTACCGGGCCGTCCAGCAGACGTCCCGGGACGTGGCGTGCGGGCTCGCGAAACGGCTCGGGGAGATGGACGACTTCCGCCTCCTCACCCTCGGCGACCAGCTGCCCGTCTTCGCGCTCACCACCGCACCGGACGTGACGGCGTACGACGTCTTCGACCTGTCGAGGCGGCTGCGCGAGCAGGGCTGGCGGGTGCCCGCGTACACCTTCCCGGCCAACCGGGAGGACCTGTCGGTGCTGCGAGTGGTGTGCCGCAACGGCTTCTCCTCGGACCTCGCCGAGCTGCTGCTGGAGGACGTCCGGCTGCTCCTGCCCGAGCTGCGCCGCCAGCCGCACCCGCTGAGCGCCGACCGGCCGCCGCGGCCCTCCTTCCACCACTGAGAGGGGGCTACTCCGCGTCGCCGGGGTGCGGTACGCCGGTCGCGTACGGGTTCTCCTGATCCTCGGCGAGGATGCCGGTGAAGATCTCGCCCTCGCCCGCGAAGGTGTACGCCCCGCCCTCGATGCGGGCGATCAGGCCGCGCGTCCACTCGGCCCCGGCGTCCGCCGAGTGGATCCACAGGTTCATGATCTCGCCGATGTGGCCGGCCGATCCGGGCCCGTCCTGCGGTACGTAGTGCTCGGTGACCGCGGCCCGCCAGGCCGCCAGTCCCGCGATCCGCTCCCTGAGCAGCGCGACCGCCTCGGACCGCCCGAGGTCCACGATCCCGCCCAGGGCCGCCGTCAGCACGTCCGGCTTCTGGTCGTACGAGGTCAGCGCGGAGCGCAGCAGCGCGAAGTACTCCGCGTCGCCGCGCGCGGTGATCCCGTACTCCGTGCGGGGCGGGCCGCCCACGGTGCTCGGTTCCGTCTCGTGGGCGACCAGCAGTCCCTGCCCGGCCATCTGCTTCAGTGCGTGGTAGATCGACCCGGGCTTGGCGTTGGACCACTCGTGGGCGCCCCAGAACTCCAGGTCGTTGCGGATCTGGTAGCCGTGCGCCCGGCCGTGCCGGCGCACGGCGCAGAGGACCAGCAGCCGGATCGCGGACATCGCACGCACCCTCTCTGATCAACTTTGACCAGAGTAACCCTTCTCCTCGGCGACCAGCTCGAACGCGGTCCGGCCGTCCAGCGACTCCCGGATGATGTCGGCGTGCCCGGCGTGCCGGGCGTGCTCCTCGACGAGGTGGCCCAGCAGCCAGCGCATCGAGACCCGTCCCTCCTTCGGGAACCACGGCGCCTCGGGCAACGGGAAGGTGTCCCCCAGATCGGGCACCTCGCGGATGAACTCCTCCAGCTCGGCCACGACGCCCTCCCAGAACGTCAGGACGCCCTCGATGGTCTCGTCGCCGACGAGCCGGAAGGAGTCCGCCCAGGTGGCCTCGGTCCTGGCCTTCTCGTTGGGCCGCTGCTGGGCCATCCGCAGCCAGTTCAGCTCGGTCTCGGCGACGTGCTTGACGAGCCCGGAGAGCGAGAGCGCGCTGGCGCTGGGGCGGCTCGCGGCCTGCTCCGCGGTCAGCCCGAGCAGCGAGCGCCGCAGCGCGCCGCGCTGGGCCTCGGCGAAGGAGAGGAGCATGCCGCGCTCGTCGCCGGGCGCTTCGGAGGGAACGTGGGTAACCATGGGGTCCGCCTTGCTGGTCCGTGCCGGTTCTTCCTGACACCGATCACGTTACGAACCCTTGCGGTCAGCTTCTGTCCTCGACTATCCGGGCCGGCGGAACGTCCCGCCGGCCCCGGGTCAGAAGGGGAACGCGCTGCGGCCGTGCTGGACCGAGACCCACCGCCGGGTGGTGAAGGCGCCCACCGCCGCCTCCCCGTTGAGCCGCCCCAGCCCGGACGCCTTCTCGCCGCCGAAGGCCACCAGCGGGTCGTCCTGCACGGTGGAGCCGTTGACGTGGAACATCCCGCTGTCGACCCGCCGCGCGAACCGCACCCCGCGCTCGACGTCCCGGGTGTGCACGGCGCCGCTCAGCCCGTATGGGGTGTCGTTGACGATCCGTACGGCCTCCTCCTCGCCGTCGAAGGGCACCAGCAGCGCCACCGGGCCGAAGATCTCCTGGGAGAGCAGCGGGGAGCCCTCGGGCAGGCCGGTGAGCACGCTGGGCTCCACGAGGTTGCCCCGGGTGCGGCCGCGGACGAGGGCGGTGGCGCCCTCGGCGACCGCCTGGTCGACCAGGGCGGACAGGGCGTCGGCGTGGAAGGCGTTGATGACCGGGCCGATCCGGGTCTCCGGGTCGCGCGGGTCGCCCGTCCTGAGCGCGGCCACGGCGGCGGTGAACTTCGCGGTGAACTCGGGCTCGATCCGGCGGTCCACCAGGATGCGGTTGGCGGCCATGCAGACCTGCCCCTGGTAGAGGAAGCGGCTGAAGACGGCCGCCTCGACCGCGTGGTCGACGTCGGCGTCCTCCAGCACCACCAGGGCGCTGTTCCCGCTGAGTTCGAGGATCGTCCGCTTGAAGTGGCCCGCCGCGACGGCGCCGACCCGGCGGCCGACCCGGTCCGTGCCGGTGAACGAGACGACCCGGGGCACCGGGTGTTCGATGAAGGCGTCGCCTATCTCGGCGACATCGGTGATCAGGACGTTGAGCAGCCCGGCGGGCAGCCCGGCGTCCTCGAAGACCTTCGCGAGGAGGGTGCCGCCGGTGATCGGGGCGTTCTGGTTGGGCTTGACGACGACGGCGTTGCCGAGCGCGAGGGCCGGGGCGACGGACTTCATCGCCACCAGGAAGGGGAAGTTGAAGGGGCCGATCACCGCGACGACGCCGACCGGCAGCCGGTAGAGGCGGTTCTCCTTGCCGTCGACCGGCGAGGAGGGGAGGCTGCCCGGCGGGTGCAGGGCCCGGCGGATCGCGTCGCGCAGGAACTCCTCGGCGAGGCCGATCTCGTACTCCGCCTTGGCGCGGGTGCCGCCGACCTCGTCGATGATGGCCTCGGCGATCCGCTCGCGCAGTCCGCCGATGACGGTCAGCGCCCGCTCCAGCACCTCGCGGCGCCGGAACGCACCGGCGGCGGCCCAGGGGCGCTGTGCGCGCTCGGCGGCGCGGTAGGCCTCGTCGACCTCACGCGCGGTCGAGATGGTGATCGCGGCGAGTTTCTCCCCGTTGTAGGGGTTGAAATCGATGATGTCCCACGATCCGGTACCGGTCCGCCACTCACCGTCGATGTATTGGTGGGCCAGCTCGTGGAAGAAGGACATGCGATCCCTTAACTCAGCTGCAGACTCCCGTCGAACCGTCATCGTACTGACAAGTCAGGTCAGTTGGAGCAGACCACGGAGCAGATCGCGGCTCTCCTCCTCGCCCGGACTGTCCTCGTGCAGACGGGTGATGGCCTTTTCGTACTGCGCGACTTCTTCTGCCTTGTCCAGATAGAGCGCACTTGTCAGCTGCTCCAAATAGACAATGTCCGACAGATCGGATTCCGGGAATCGGAGCATCGTAAAGGAACCGCTCTCCCCGGCATGTCCACCAAAACTGAACGGCATCACCTGAAGCGTGACATTGGGCCGTTCCGACATTTCGATCAGATGCCGCAACTGGCCGCGCATCACCTCCCGGTCCCCGTAGGGCCGGCGCAGCGCCGCCTCGTCCAGTACAGCGTGGAAGTGCGGGGAGCGCTCGGAGACGAGCGCCTTCTGGCGTTCCAGCCGGAGCGCCACGCGCCGGTCGATCTCGGCGGTGGGTGCCGCGGCGCCCATGCCCCGGGTGACGACCGCGTGGGCGTACGCCTCGGTCTGCAACAGTCCGTGGACGAACTGGACTTCGTACACTCGAATGAGTGACGCCGCCCCCTCCAGGCCGATATATGTCTGAAACCAGCCGGGTAGAACGTCCCCGTAGCTGTGCCACCAGCCCGCCACGTTGGCCTCACGGGCCAGGCCGAGCAGGGCGTCGCGCTCCGTCTCGTCCGTGACTCCGTAGAGCGTGAGCAGGTCCTCGACGTCCCTCGCCTTGAAGCTCACCCGTCCCAACTCCATGCGGCTGATCTTCGATTCGGAGGCCCGGATCGAGTAGCCGGCCGCCTCACGGGTGATGCCACGCGCATCGCGCAGCCTCCTGAGCTGCGAGCCCAGGAGGATGCGCCGCACCACCGATCCACTCGACTCGCCTGCCGCCACTGCTCCGGTCCTCCCCATCGCTTCCTGGCAACGGGGCTCCCCCCGTGAACCCCAAGTGCCGGATTCTGCCACCAAAACGCTTCAGCCCGTACTCATTCGATTACGGAAATAACAAGCGTTCCAGAACCGCTCGAAAATACCCACCGGAAGAAATGACCAAGAACCGGCACGGGTTCGGACAGGTCAGGCGCGTGCACGTGCATCTGCCCTTGCATCTGCCCAGCGCATTGGGAACCATGGGGCTCGCGCACCTGCGTGCTCGTTCGTGTTGTGCCGCTGTACCCCCCGCAGTACCGATACAGCCGCGAATCCCGGGAGTGCCTCGCATGGGGACGAATGGATCGACGATGCTCGCGCCGTTACGGCGGAGCCTTCCCCCCATCGATCCCTCAGCCGTCTCCGGATCGGCCATCTGCACACTGCCCGCCTGCTTCGAAGCCGTGGGCGGGGCGCGGCGGTTCACCCGGACGACGCTGAACGGATGGGGTCTCACCGAATGTTTTGACGATGTCGCACTGGTGGTCTCCGAACTCGTCACCAACGCACTGCGGCACGCCCTGCCCACGGACGACGCCCCGGACGGCCCCCAGGACCCGCCCGTGCGGCTGCACCTGATGCGCTGGAGCTCGCGCCTGGTGTGCGCCGTGCGCGACCACAGCCAGGAGAGCCCGGTCGCCTCCCAGGCGCCGGACAACGCGGAGTCGGGGCGCGGCCTCTTCCTCGTGGAGTCCTTCAGCGACTCCTGGGGCTGGCATCCGGTGCCGGAGGTGGACGGCCCGGGAACCATGACGACCTCGCACGGCAAGGTGGTCTGGGCGCTGTTCCGGGTCTGACCGCTTCCCGGGGAACTGATCGGAGGGGCCGGGTGGGGCGTCGTGCGACGCCCCACCCGGCCCCTCCGTATTCCGTCGTGTGATGTGTACGACAGCCGCGCGGAAGTCGCGGGAAACGTCCCGCGCCGTTACGGAATGCGATCAGCCGCCCGCCACGAGGTGGTCGAACTCCCCGTCCTTCACCCCGAGGAGCAACGCCTCTATCTCGGCCGGCGTATAGACCAAGGCCGGTCCGTCGGGGTGGCGCGAATTCCGCATCGCCACATCTCCGTCGGGTAGTTTCGCGAACTCCACGCAGGACCCTTGGGAGTTGCTGTGTCGGCTCTTCTGCCAGACGACTCCGCGAAGCTCCGTGGCCGCCATGCCGTTGTGAACGTGGTGCACAGGACGCTCCCGAGTTGCAAGGTGCAAGTGTCAACTGTCCCGGATCATAGCTGTGTTCAATTCCCCCTGCATGAGCAGATGCATGCGCGGATGCACGTGCACGCGGGGTGTTCCCGCGATTACAGCTTTACCTCCCCTATGGCAGACGCACGGGAAGCCGCTTCGGCTGCGTCTACCCTCGATGAACCTCTCCATCCCCTTGTATCCCGCTGATAACTTGGCCCGGTCTTTTGTCGGCAAGGGGGAATTACAGATGCACAGAATCGTACGCACCGGCGCCGTGGTCGCCGCCGGTCTTCTCGCCCCGTTGGTACTGAGCGCCTGCGGCAGCGGCGGCGACGACGGGAAGAACGACAGCGCGCCGGGCGGGGCGGCCACCGGGCAGACCGACCCGACCTCCGGCACGGAGAGTGACGGCGGAACCGGTGACGGCGGGACCGACGCCGCGGCGCTGGAGGGCGGCTGGGCCGGGAGGACCGACGGCAAGGCGGTCGTCCTCTCGGTCGCCTCGGGCAAGGTCGCGCTCGTCACCGAACAGCGGGCCTGCACCGGCACCGTGGCGGGATCCGGCAAGGTGACGTTGACACTCAAGTGCGTCGACGGCGGCGACGACCGGACCGCGGGGACCGTCGAGTCCATCGACGGGAAGACCCTCGTGGTGTCCTGGTCCAGCGGGGTCCGCGACACGCTGGCCAAGACCGCGGCCGGCGCGCTTCCGTCCGGACTGCCCGACCTGTCGGACCTGCCGACGTCCTGACCGTACGTCACTTCCCGGCGCCGGAACGCCCGTCGCGGTCCCGGCCGGTGTCCGGGCCGCCGTCCAGGCCCCGGGAGAACTCCTCCAGGGAGTCGAGGAGGAGGTGGACCCCTTCCCGTACGAAGGGGTCCGCCTCCGCCCGGTCGGTGCCCTCGGCCGCCCGGACCCGGGCGTCCCATTCCGCCAGCGCCTCGCGCACCTCGGTCCAGTCCGGCACCCGGCGCTCGCGTACCGCCTTCGCGCCCCGCTCGGTGGACCGGCGCAGCGCGTCGGCCAGCCGCCCCGCGCCCGGTACGGGGGTGGCGCCGCCGCTCGGCAGATGGGCCTCCAGCAGCATCGCGGCCCGGCCGAACTGGGCGAGCGCGTGCTCGGTGTCGTCGGCGGCGGCCCGGGACAGGCCGCGGTTGCGGACCGGTTCGTGCCGGGCGGCCTCCAGCGCCTCCTGCCAGGCGACCCGGGCATCGCGGGTGTCGAGCAGCGCGGCGCGCACGTCGTCGTGGCCGCGTTCGGCCGGATCGGCGTACTGCTCGACGACCGCGGCGACGTACCGGCCGTCCGCCTTCAGCCAGTCGCCGAGCCTGCCCCGGAGCCGGGGCGTCTCCCAGGCCGGGTAGAGGGCGTACGAGACCATCGCCAGCAGGCCGCCGACGAGGGTGAGCACGACGCGTTCGGGGACGGTCTGGGACCAGTCGTCGCCCGCCATGCCGAGCAGGAAGACGACGTAGGCCGAGACGCAGGCCTGGCCGACCACGTACCCCGTGCGCATCAGCAGGTACATCAGCAGGGCGCAGACCACCGAGAGGACCGCGGCCGTGGTCACGCCGGGGTGGGTGGTCTGGACGATCGCGGTGGCCAGCGAGACGCCGACGACGGTGCCGCCGAACCGGGCCATCGACCGCCCGTACGTCTGGGTGAACTCCGGACGCATCGCCATGACGGCGGCCATCGGCGCCCAGTAGCCGTGGCCGAAGGGCAGCGTGGTGCCGATGAGGTAGCCGACGGCGGCGACGACGGAGAGCCTGATCGCGTGCCGCAGGATCGGGGAGCCGGGCCGGACCTCGGCGCGCATCGCCTTCACCACGACCGGGATCAGCCGCAGCAGGCCGGGGCGGTGGGGGCGGTTGCGGTGGCGGTGCGGGGCGGCGGGGCGGTGGTCGGCGCGGGCCTTCAGCTCCTCGGCGGCCTCCGCCGCCCGGTCGTCCTGCTCCTTGGTGCCCTCGCCCTCGGCGGTCTCGATGACGTCGGAGAGCAGCACGGCCAAGCGGTCGGCGGCGCGCAGCGGCGGGCCGGTGAGCAGGGTCCCGGTGTCGGGGGTGCGCAGGGCGGCCACGGCGGACGGGTCCAGCTCGACCGGGTCGCCGTGCCGGATCGCGCGGGCCGCCGAGTCCAGCAGCGATCCGGCGGCGGCCAGCAGCTCGCGGACCCGCTCCCGCTCCGGGCCCTCGGACGGTACGCCCAGGGACGGGTCGGCGAGCGAGGCGAGCACCGGCCGGATCCGCTCGGCGACCCCGCGCGGGCCGCGCAGTTCGGGCGGCCGGCGGCGGGCCTGGCGCGGGGTGACGGCGGCGGCGCTGCGGGCCGTCATCAGGGGGACGGGGTCGAAGGGGGCGAGCGGGTCGTGGCGCAGCCGGCGGGCGTAGTCGGCCTCGGCGGCCAGCGCGTCGGCGAGCGCGTCGCGCTGGGCGCCCCATCTGCGGACCGGGAACAGGACGATGAGCACGGCCTGCACCACCCCGCCGAAGAGGATCATCCCGGCGTGCACGGCCGAGTCGGCGACGGAGGTGGGCAGGGTGACGGTGACCAGCATGATCGCGACGTTGGACGCGGCGATGATGCCCGCGGTCGGCCCGGCCGCCCAGGACAGCCCGGCGACGAAGGTCCAGAGCACCAGCAGGGCGAGGAAGAGCACCGCCCGCGAGCCGGTCAGATAGCCGAGGAAGGTCGACACGGCGAGGCTCGCCCCGGAGACCAGGGCGAGGACCGGGCGGGGGCGCCAGCTGCGCTGGAAGGTCGCGATGGCAGCCTGGAACGCCCCGAAGGCGGAACTCGCGGCGACCACCGGCCCGAAGAACGCCAGCGCGACCCCGATGACCAGGGCGAGCCCGGTCGCGCCGCGGATCGCGATGAGCGGTTCGAGCCGCCGTCGCTCGATCGAGAGCCCCGAGCGGGCGGTCTCCTTCAGCGCCCGGAGCCAGCTCATGGCTTGAGCCTAGCCGGATTGATGACCCATTGACCTGAATTGCCGGTTTCGGAGTGCGGGAGGGGGTGGGGCGTGAAGGGGGCGGGGCGCGGGCGCCGTCGCGTACGGGGCGCGGGGCGCCCCTCGCACCCCTTCGCGCCCCCTCGCCCCCCTCAGCGCTTTCCGCGCCCGCCGCGCAGTTGCGGGTCGCGGCCGGCCATCCGCGCCCGGTCCGCCGCCTCCGTGCCGTGGGTCCAGCCGTCGAGGTCGGTGGCGCCCCGGACCCGGGTGGTGGTCGTCCTCGGGAACATCCGCTCGGCGGTGGCCGTGACCGCGACGTCGCGGGCGGCGAGGACCGGCAGCAGGGCGGGGGAGGCACCCGCCTCCGCACCTCCCCCGGCCTCGGCCTCGGCGGTGACCCGGGCGGTGTCGGCGGCGAGGCGGCTGCCGAGCCGCTGGGCGTACGCCATCAGGAACGACTGCCGGAATGTCTTGGTCCGCTTGCGTCCGCCGGCCCGCTGGCCCGCCTCCGCCCTCGTCATCGCGACGGTGCCCTGGACCAGCAGGGAGGTGTACAGCAGCTCCACCGCGTCCAGGTCGGGATCGAAGCCGACCACCGTGGAGAAGCCGAGCTCGCTGTTCCACACCGAGCGGCAGCGGTTCGCGGTGGCGACCGCGTCGAGCAGGATCGCCTTGGCCGTCTCGTACGGCGCGTCCACCCCGATCCGGCAGGCGCCGGGCGCGTCCGTGCCATGGGTGCGGGCCGCGAGCAGCGCCTCGTCGATGGAGTGCCGGGCCATCAGTTCCTGCGCCTTGGTGGTGAGCGCCTCGGCCTCCTCCGGGAAACCGGTCGCCTCCGCCTTGGCGAGCAGGGCGCGGATACGGGTCAGCATCCGGGGCTCGCCGGGCGCGGGCGCACGCCGGAGCGCGTCCTCGGCGGCACCGGGCGGAGGACCGACCGGCTCGATGGCGGGGAGCCCGAGCAGCAGCCGGTAGAGCCCGAGCACGGCGAAGGCGTAGGAGAACCGGTCCGGGCGGTTGCGGGGCGGGGCCTCGGGCAGCGCGTCGAGCTGGGCCCGCCAGCGCGGCGGCAGCCGCTCGTAGCGCGCCGTCTCCGCGCCGATCAGCCCGGCGGCGATCCCGGCGGCGGTCTCGTCCAGCTCGCGGCGGACCGTGCGGACGACGTCGGCGGGCTGCCAGCCGCGCTCCCAGGCGCGGCGGACGAACTCCTCGCCGCGCCGGAACAGCTCCGCGTCGGACGCCGGGTCGGCGGCGAGGAGGGAGGCCCCGGCGTCGAGCCCGGCGTCGCCGTCCGCGTAGAGGGCCGCCGCACACGCCTGGTCGATCACCGGTTCCATGGAGCCAGGGTAGGCAGGGCGGCGCGGCGGGCCGGGGCCGGGCCCGGCCGTCCACACCCTGTGGATATCGAACTTCTGTACGACGCTCGGCCTCACCCGTCCGGCCGGACCCGCTGACGGTGTATCCGCTTTCTATCTTTTCATCCAGATTTCGCATGCTTTCATCGCGCCATGGATCCGATCGAACAGGCGGAGGCGATGGTGCGATGACCGGGAAACGACCCCAGGAACCTCGGGTACGGGCGGCCGCGGCGGCCCCGTCGCGGCGGGGATTACTGACCGCCGCCGCGCTCACCCCGGTCCTGGCCGCGGCGGGCACCGCGGGGACGGCCCGCGCGGACGGGACGGCGCACGGGCCGCTCGTCCGGCCGGTGCCCACCGAACCGGAGGACTGGGCCGAGGTGGCGGAGGCGCTCGGCCGCCCCGGCAACATGCTGCGCGAGACGACGTACCACACGGGCTTTCCCCGGCGGGACCTCCTGGTGGTCTCCGACGGGGTCGTCGTCACCCCCGGCCTCGCCCTCGGCACCCATGTGGCCTTCATCCGCTACGCCGACGGCACCACGATGCTCATGGGGGACATGGTGGTCACCGAACGCGAACTCCAGGGGGTGGTCGACGCCTGGCAGGCGCACGGCATCGAGCAGACCGCCCTCCACAAGCACCTGCTCGCCCAGATCCCCGACCTCTGGTGGGTCCATGTGCACGGCCACGGCCGCGATCCGGTGGCCCTGGCCCGCGGGTTGCGCGCCGGGCTCGACCGCACCGGCACCCCACCGCCCGCACCGCCCGACCGGCGCACCCCGGTCGACCTGGACATCGCCGGGATGGAGGCGGCGCTGGGCGCCCCGGGCAGCGTCGAGGACGGGCTCTTCAAGGTCCTCTTCTGGCGCCGCGAGACCATCGCCGACGGCCCGCTGGTCCTGCCGCCCGGACTGGGCTCGACCAGCGCGTTCAACTTCCAGCCGGTCGGCGGCGGCCGGGCCGCCCTCAGCGGCGACTGCGCGATGCTCGCCGAGGAGGTCCCCCACGTGCTGAGGGCCCTGCGGCGCGGCGGGATCAAGCTGGTCGAGCTGCACAACCACCATCTCTCGGAGAGCCCCCGGCTGTTCTTCACCCACTTCTGGGCGGTGGACGACGGGGTACGGCTCGCCCGCACGCTGCGGGCCGCCGTGGACGCCACGAACGTCGTGCCGGGCGGCTGAGAGCCTGCCGGGCCGGGCCGTGTTGCGCCGGTCCAGCGACCGGCGGCACCGATTCCGTTCTGCATATGGACCAATCGGCCCGGCCCGGCGCGTGGCCCGGCCGAGGACCGGGCACCCATGTCCCCGTCCCGGCCCCTCCCACCCCACGCACCCGAACCACCCCGCCAGACCCTCTGGAGCTCCGCATGGAACCAGCCACCGGCGCCCGGCTCTGCCCGTTCGACTACGCCGAGGCCCTCGAATTCGACCCGGTGCTCAGGCACCTGATGAACGAGGAGCCCGTCTCCCGCATCCGCCTCCCGCACGGCGAGGGCGAGGCATGGCTCGTCACCGGCTACGACGACGTACGCACGGTGACCACCGACCGGCGGTTCAGCCGCCACGCCATCATCGGCCGGGACTTCCCGCGCATGACCCCCGAGCCGATCGTCCAGGACGAGGCGATCAACGTCATGGACCCGCCGGCCAGCAGCCGGCTGCGCAGCCTGATCTCCAAGGGGTTCGCCCCCCGCCACATGGAGCGCATGCGGGTGCGCACCCAGCACGTGGTGGACGGACTGCTGGACCGCATGGAGGAACAGGGCGCCCCCGCCGACCTGTTCGCGCACCTGGCCGCCCCGCTGCCGCTGACCACCATCTGCGAGGTCCTCGACATCCCGGAGGCCGAGCAGGCCCAGCTGCGCACCTACGCGCGGACCATGATGGACACCACCGTCGAGAACAAGCCCAACGCCATCCAGGCCAAGGCCGACCTGCGCGCCTACTTCGCCGAACTGACCGCCGAACGGCGCGCCAACCCGGGCGACGACCTGATCAGCGCCCTCGCCACCGCCCGCGACGGCGACGAGATCCTGGACGACCAGGAGCTGACGGTGATGGCCATGGTGCTGCTCATCACCGGCCAGGACACCACCACGTACGAGATCGGGAACATCGCGTACACGCTGCTGACCAGGCCCGACGAGCTGGCCATGCTGCGCGAGCGCCCCGACATGCTCCCGCAGGCCATGGACGAGCTGCTGCGCTTCATCCCGTTCCGCAAGGGCGTCGGCATCCCCCGGGTCGCCCTGGAGGACGTGGAGCTGAGCGGGGTGCGGATCAAGGAGGGGGACATCGTCCACGTCTCCTATCTGACCGCCAACCGCGATCCCCGGAAGTTCGAGGACCCCGACGTGCTCGACCTGGAGCGGCAGGGGCCGTCGAACATGACGTTCGGCTGGGGCGGGCACCACTGCCTCGGTGCCCCGCTCGCGGCCACCGAGCTCGAAGTCGCCATCGGGACGCTGCTGAAGCGGTTCCCCGCGCTGAAGCTGGCCGCCCCGGCCGAGGAGATCCGCTGGAACAGGACGTCGATCTGGCGCTACCCGCTCGAACTGCCCGTCACCTGGTGAGCGACGGGCCGCCGACCGGCCGAGCTCGATGATGCGCCCGCCCCGGGCCACCGGCAACCGGGGCGGGCGCGGCCGTGCCGTACCCGCCCCGTGCCCGTGCCGTACCCACCGCCCGCGCCGCACGGGCCGCGCGCGCCGGGTGAACGATCGTCGACGATCGCTCGACGTGCGGCGCCCACCCGCCTGCCGTAGCGTGATCCCGACGGCCACCCAAGCCGTGGCGGATCCGAATTCCGCCCACGAACGGCCGGGTCTCTTCCTCCGGACGGAGAGGCCCCCGGGACAAAGTCTTCGACGGTCGGCCCGTCCGCGCCCGCGCTCAGGAGCACCCGCCCGGCGCCGGAAACCACCAGCCCGCCCTCTCCGCGCAGCACACCGTGGTGCCTGCGTGCGGCGGAGCTGTCCGCCTCCGGCCCGCCGGCGCCCCTGATCCCCGTACGGGCCCGGCCGTGTGGACCAAATCCGCTAGGAGGAGTTCCATGGCGGTTCTCTGCAAGCCGGCGATCGCGGTTCCCGAGCACGTCATCACCAACGAGGAAACCCTTGAGCTGGCCCGACGGCTGCACGGCGACCACCCGCAGCTCGACCTGGTCCTGCGCCTGATCGAGCACACCGGGGTACAGAAGCGGCACCTGATCCAGCCGATCGAGAAGGTGCTCCAGCACCCCGGCTTCGACGCCCGCAGCATCACGTACGAGGAACACACCAAGGCCCGGGTGCCCGCGGTCGTCCGCCAGGCGCTCGACCAGGCCGAACTGGAGCCGGACCAGATCGACTTGATCGTGTACGTCTCCTGCACCGGCTTCATGATGCCGCCGCCGACCGCCTGGCTCATCGGCGAGATGGGCTTCCGCCCGCAGACCCGCCAACTGCCGATCGCCCAGCTCGGCTGCGCCGCGGGCGGCGCCGCCGTCAACCGGGCCCACGACTACTGCACGGCGTACCCCGACGCCAATGTGCTCATCGTGGCCTGCGAGTTCTGCTCGCTCTGCTACCAGCCCACCGACCTCGGTGTCGGCTCCCTGCTCTCCAACGGGCTGTTCGGCGACGGCATAGCCGCCGTCGTGCTGCGCGGCAACGGCGGCACGGGCGTACGGCTGGAGCGGAACGGTTCGTTCATCATCCCGGACACCGAGGACTGGATCTCCTACGCGGTCCGGTCCACCGGCTTCCACTTCCAGCTCGACAAGCGGGTGCCCGGCACGATGGAACCGCTCGCTCCGGCCCTGGAGGCGGTCGCCGAGGAGAACCAGTGGAACGCCGGGAAGATGGACTTCTACATCATCCACGCGGGCGGCCCGCGCATCCTGGACGACCTGAGCCACTTCCTGGACGTGCCGCCCGAGGCGTTCCGCTTCAGCCGCGCCACGCTCACCGAGTACGGCAACATCGCCAGCGCCGTGGTGATCGACGCCCTCGGCCGGATGTTCGACGAGGCCTCGGCGCTCGACGGCCACCGCGGGCTGATGGCCGGGTTCGGTCCGGGCATCACCGCCGAGATCTCCCTGGGCACCTGGACCTCCGCGTCCGAATCGGGGCTCTGAGGTCCCGAGGTCCACGGACGGCCGCGCCCCGTACCCGGTACGGGGCGCGGCCCCCGGGTGTTGTCAGTGCCGGGTGCCAGACTCGAAGGCATGACCGAACGGTGGGCCCTGGCCATGACGGAGACCGGCGGTGCGCTCCTCGCGCCGCTGGCCCCGGACGGCCTGCCCGCGGGGCCGGTCGTCGCCGAGCCCGACGCGGTGGCGGCGGTCCGCGCCCGCCCCAAGGTCACCCGCTGGGTCTGGCGCTCCACGGCCGAGGTGTACCCCCGGCTGCTCGCCGCCGGTGTCCCGGTGGACCGCTGCTACGACATCGAGGTGGCCGAGTCCCTGCTCCTGGCCCATGAGGGCCGCCTCGGCGAGCCCCGTTCCGCCGCGGCCGCCCACGCCCGGCTGCACGGCGCCCCGGTGCCGGCCGATCCGCCGCCCCGCCCGGCGGAGCCCGGCGCGCAGTCCTCCCTCTTCGAGCCCCGGCCCGCCGCCCCGCTCCCCTTCGACGCCCTGCTGGAGGTCTACGCCGACCAGCTCCGCCGCCACGACGCCACCGAGCACCCCGGCAGGATGCGGCTGCTCACCGCCGCCGAGTCGGCCGCCATGCTGGTCGCCGCCGAGATGCACCGCTCCGGCCTCCCCTGGCGGGCCGACGTCCACCGCGAGGTCCTCCACGAGCTGCTCGGCGAGCGGTACGCGGGCGGCGGCGAGCCCCGCAGGCTGGCCGAGCTGGCCGACGAGGTGTCCGCCGCCTTCGGCAGACGGGTCCGCCCCGACCTCCCGGCCGACGTGGTGCGGGCCTTCGCGCAGGCCGGGATCACGGTCCGGTCCACCCGCCGCTGGGAGCTGGAGGGCCTGGACCACCCGGCGGTGGCCCCGCTCGTCGCGTACAAGAAGCTGTACCGGATCTGGACGGCGCACGGCTGGTCCTGGCTCCAGGACTGGGTGCGCGACGGCCGCTTCCGCCCCGAGTACCAGCCGGGCGGCTCGGTCAGCGGCCGCTGGACGACCAACGGCGGCGGGGCGCTCCAGATCCCCAAGGTGATCCGGCGGGCGGTCGTCGCCGACCCCGGCTGGCGCCTGGTCGTCGCGGACGCCGACCAGATGGAGCCCCGGGTCCTCGCCGCGATCTCCCGCGACCGCGGCCTGATGGAGGTGGCGGGCCACGAGGGCGACCTGTACACCGCCCTCTCCGACCGGGCGTTCCAGGGCGACCGGGACCACGCCAAGATCGCCCTGCTGGGCGCCGTCTACGGCCAGACCTCGGGCGACGGCCTGAAGAACCTGGCCGCCCTGCGCCGGAGGTTCCCGCAGGCCGTGGCCTATGTCGACGACGCCGCGAAGGCCGGGGAGGAGGGCCGCCTGGTGCGGACGTGGCTGGGCCGGACGAGCCCCCCGGCCGCCGGGAGCGGGGAGTACGAGGAGGCCGGCATCCCGCAGGAGGGCGCCGGGCCGGACGGCTCCGACGACGGCTCCGGTCCGGGCCTCACCCCCGGCTACGCCTCGTCGAACGCCCGCGCGCGGGGCCGCTTCACCCGCAACTTCGTGGTCCAGGGCAGCGCGGCCGACTGGGCGCTGCTGCTCCTGGCCGCCCTGCGCCGCTCGGTCCGCGCCGCCGGGCTCCGCGCCGAGCTGGTCTTCTTCCAGCACGACGAGGTGATCGTGCACTGCCCGCAGGAGGAGGCGGCGGCCGTGGTGGAGGCGATCCGGGCGGCCGGTGAGCTGGCCGGGCGGACCGTCTTCGGCGAGACCCCCGTCCGCTTCCCGTTCACTACGGCGGTGGTGGAGCGCTACTCCGACGCGAAGTAGCCACCGTCGAGGAACTGCCCCCCGGCCCCGGGGCGTCGCCGAACCCGGCGAGCCCGTGGTCGTAGTGCGCCGGGCGCAGATGGTGGTGGCGGTGGCGGGCGTTCAGCAGATGGATGACGTACGCCGTGATCGCGATCATCGCGAGAACGACCACGACGGTGACCAGGGTGTCCATACGATTCCGGCCCCCTTCGAACGCGCAGGCCGAGCGGTGCGGCCCACCGGGAGCCGTACGCGTCCAGGTTACTCCGCTGCCCGGCACCCACCCCCCTCGGACGAGTACCGGACAGCGGAAGGTCCGGGCCGGCGGAAACCCGGCCCGGACCTGCGGGGCGGGGTCGCCCGCCGTGCCGCGTGCCTACCCGCGTTCCCACAACGCGGGGACGTTCGGCGGTTCCCACCCGGCCATGGCCGTATGGGCCTGGGTGCAGCGGTACGCGACCCCGTTGTAGGTGACCCGGTCCCCCGCCTTGTAGGCCGTGCCGGACTTCCAGGTGGAGCCCGGCGGGTCGGTCGGCGGGTCGGTGGGGTCGGTCGGCGGGTCGGTCGGGTTCTGGGCGATGTTCAGGACGAAGTCGAACGTCCCCTGCTGGCCCGAGCCCGCGTCCCGGACGTTCATCAGCAGCGCCGGGTCGTAGAGCATGTCGGTGTTGTTGCGCGGCTCGCCGGGGAAGTACAGCTGGGTCGTCAGGATCGACGAGCCGGGCGCCTGCACCTTCACATGGATGTGGCGGGTGCGCCCCGGGTAGAGCCCCGGCACGATCGTGGTCAGGCTGTACGCGCCCGACTGGTCGGTGAACTGGTGCCCGCGGAAGGCGAATCCGCTCATGTCGTAGGCGCCGTTGGTGTCGGCCTGCCAGAAGTCCAGGAGCACTCCGGAGATCGGCCGGCACGCCCGGCCGAAGACGTAGCCGCTCACGGTCAGCCGGACACCGGGGGTGCTGTCGGTGATCAGGCTGGTGCGGAGCGGGGAGTTGGGCTTGAAGTAGGGGCCCTCGATCTGGTCGTGGGTCGGTCCGTCGCCGTCGTCGCAGTTCGGCGTCGGGGCCAGCGGCTTGCCGCCGGAGCCCGCGTCCCGGGCCAGCGCGACGCCACCGCCCGCGAGCAGCGGGACGGTACCGGCGACGAGCGCGGCCTTGAGCAGGGTCTTGCGGCTGATCTTGCCGTCGCCGGGGGTCTGGCCCTCGGTCGGTTCTGGGGTCATGGCTGATTCCTCGGGGTGGGGGAAGGGCACGTTCATGACACGGAGCGGTGCGGGGTGCGCGCCGCCCGGCCGGGAGGCCGGAGCGGTAGCCGGGCGGGCGCGGTATCCGGGGCGGCCTCCTGGGCCGCCGGTGCTCGCTGCGGAGCGGTTCCCTCAGGCGCGGGCCCAGAGGGCCGGCACGTTCGGCGGGGTCCAGCCGGGCTGGGCCAGGTGCGCCTGGAGGCAGCGGTAGCTGTCGGAGCCGTACGTCACGACGTCGCCCGCCGCGTACGTCGTGCCTTCCTTCCAGGTGCCGCCCGGGTTGGTCGGCGGGTCGCTCGGGTCGGGGCCGGTGCCGTTGGTCATCAGGGTCAGCCCGTACGCCTGGAGCGCCGGGTTCACCGGCTGGAAGTACGTCGTACCGCCCTGGGAGCAGTTGCCGGAGCCGCCGGAGGTGACGCCCTGCGCCTGGCTGCCGGAGATGAACGAGCCGCCGGAGTCACCGGGTTCGGCGCACACATTGGTGCGGGTGACGCCGGAGACGGTGCCCTCCTGGTACGTGACGCTGGAGTTGCGCTGCTGCACGGTCCCGCAGTGCCAGCCGGTCGTCGAGCCGGAGCGGCAGACCGACGAGCCCTCCACGGCCTCGGTCGAACCGGTGACGGTGATGTCGCCGTTGCCGTAGCCGTTCACCAGGGGGCGCGGCGTCCAGTTGGTGTTGGTGGCGACCCAGGAGTAGTCGCGGCCCGGGAAGGTGGAGCCCTGGAAGGAGCCCTGCGCCTGCTGGTTGGAGCCGTTGGTGGTGACGCCCGGCGTACCGCAGTGGCCGGCGCTGACGAAACCGCCCTGGGTGCCGCGCTTAACGGGGAAGCCGATGGAGCACCGGCCCAGACCGTTCATGTAGTACGCGTCGCCGCCCCGGAGGTCGGCGAACGTGCGCGGTCGCTCCGTGGACCGGTGGACCGTCACCAGCTTCTGCGACACCCCGGCCTCGGCCAGGAACGCTTTGGCGGCCTTGGCACCGGCGGCCTCGACGACGACCCGGTTGCTCGCTACGTCGACGTACCAGACCGGCACGCCGGAGGGGGCACCGCGCAGCGCGGCCCGGTCCAACGCACCCTTGGCGGAGTCGAGTTCGGCCTGGCTGTGCGTGACGACCACGGGCCGGGCCCCGGCGAGGCGGATCTCCTCGGCGTGGGCGGCGTCGGTGGTGGACACGGTCAGGGCCGCGTCGTCACCGGTGACCCGGGCGCCGGCGAAGTCCGCGCCGAGCGTGTGCTTCAGCGCGGAGGCGATCGCCGCCGCCCGGGTCTCGTGACCGATCCGGCTGAGCGCCTGGGCCTCGTTCAGGCCCAGATCGCGCTTCATGGCCTCCAGCAGACCGGGCGAGAGCTGCCCGGTCCCCGCGGCGGTGGGGGTGCGGAGCTGGGGGGCCGGATCGGCGGACGCGCTGCCGGACAGGCCGGCCAGCGCGAGCGCCCCGACGGCCACGGTGGCGGTACACGCGGCCAGGGCACGTCTGCGGAGTGTGGAGCTCTCCACGGAACTCTCCTTGACTTCGGGGGAATTGCCGACAACGTAGCCGCGTACACGTCATCCCCAGGAGATCCCGTTCTCCCCCTCACTTCACGTTATGGGGCCGCCCGGAAGACCCTTCCGGACGGCCCCGGCCGTCCCAATCCGCCGCCGGTGCCCGTAGGTTCGCCTCATGCGAATAGGTGAGCTGCTCGGCGCCGGACGTTCGGCCGATGTGTACGCGCTCGACGGGGAGTGGGTCCTGCGCCGCTACCGGGACGGCATGGACGCCACGCCCGAATGGATCGTCATGGCCTACCTCGCCGCGCACGGCTGCCCGGTCCCCCGGCTGGGCCCGCGCGACGCGAAGACGCCCCCGGGCGACCTGGTGCTGGAGCGGCTGACCGGCCCGACGATGCTGGACGCGCTGCTGGCCGGCGAGGTGTCGGCGGACGAGGCGGGCGCCCTGCTGGCCGGGCTCCTCGCCGAACTCCACACCGTCCCGGCCCGGCTCTCCCCGGACCCCGGGGACCGGATCCTCCACCTGGACCTGCACCCCGGCAACGTGATGCTGACGGACCGGGGGCCGGTGGTGATCGACTGGAGCAACGCGGCGGAGGGCGCCCCGGCCCTGGACCGCGCGATGTCCGCGTTGATCCTGGCCCAGGTCGCGGTGGACACCGCGTCCCCCCTCGCCGATCCGGCGCGCAGCCTGCTGCGCGCCCTGGCCCCCCGTCTCGCCGCCGCCGGCCCCCTCCCCGACCCCGACCTCGCCGAAGCCGCCCGCCACCGCACCGCCAATCCGACGATGAGCCCGCACGAACGCGCCCTCGTCGGACCGGCGGCGGCCCTGGTCCGGGACCTGACGGGCTGACGGGCCCGCCGGGGGCGGATCCGTCGGCCGGGGCCTACTCCTCGCCGCGCAGGTGGGCCGCCAGGGAGGTCAGCGGCTCGGCGTCCTCGGCCCGGCCCAGCCCGGTCAGCCGGGTCACGGCCGCGCCGAGGCGGGCGAGGGCCGCGTCCGTACGCTCCAGGTAGATGCCCTCCACCGCGGCCGCGAGCCGGACGCACTCGGCCCACTCCTCCGCCTCGTCCCCCTCCGCCGCCGGTTCGCCGGCCAGCGCGGCGGCCCGCTCCAGCGCCGCCAGGGACTCCTCGTACGCACCGGCGTGGGCGTGGACCCGGCCGTACTCGTAGGCCAGGGCGGTGTCGAGGGCACGGTCCTGGGCCTCGAAGCCGGCGGCGCGGGCCTCGTCGGCGATCCGGCCCGCGTCGGCCAGGAGGCCGAGGGCGCCGGGCAGCCCGTCCTCGCCCTGCTGCTGGACCCGCAGCCGGGCGAGCTCGCGCAGGCAGCCGCTGATCCGCTCGTAGCGCGGGGCCAGGGCATGGGCGGCGAGCGCCTGGTCGACGGCCTCGCGGGCCCGGTCGGCCTCCCCGGACTCGGCGAGGGCCACGGCCGTCTCCGCCGCGATCATCACATGGCTGCCCGGATCGTCGTCCCAGCCGGCCGACTCGGCCGCGAGGGCGATGAACTCCTCCGTGGCCGCCTTGAGGTCCTCGCCCGCGTACAGCGCGCGGGCCCGGGTCAGCCGGAGCTGGGCGACGAGCCGGTCGTCCACCTCCCCGGCCGCGATGTCCGGCTCGGCCAGCAGTGAGTCGAGCAGGGCGATGCAGTCCTCGAAACGGCCCAGGTCGAGGCAGAGCCCGGCCGCGCCGCTGTACGTGCAGTACGCGTCGAACCGGCGGCCCTCGCGCATCTCCAGCTCCGCCGAGCGGGTCAGATGGCGCAGCGCCTCGTCGGGGCGGCCCAGGCGGATGACCACCTCGGCCAGATCCGCGTGGATGCGGGCGGTCGCGGACATGTCGCCCGGCCAGTCGGCGGTCAGCCGCAGCGCTTCGGCCAGGCTCTCCCGCGCCTCCTCCACGTCCCCGAGGCCGAGCCGCATCCTGCCTCGCAGGGCGAGCGTGCGGGGCAGGTGCCAGGCCGGGCCGTGCTCCCGCAGCCGGCCGACGTGGCCGTCGAGCACCGCGACCGCGGCGGGCAGGTCACCGGCGAGGGCGTGGGTGGTGGCCCGCAGCATCAGGGCGCCGGATATCTGGGTGGGGATGTCGTGCCGGGTGGCGAACGCGTGCAGCAGCTCGGCCTCGGCGAGGACCGGCTCCACGTGGTCCCCGCTCCCCGACGCCTGCAGGCGCATGCCGAGCGCGGTGGCCCGCAGCCGCAGCAGGCGCGCCTCCTGGTACGGGGCGAGCCCGGACGCCTCCTCGTGGAGCCGCACCATCGACGCGTGGGCGGCGGTCAGCGCGGCGGCCTTCGCCCCGGCCCCGCCGTCCTCTTCATCCCCCTCGGCCCCACCGGCCTCACCGGCCCCGCCCGCGGCGCTCTCCGCGGCGGTGAGCAGCGCACTGGCGCGGGCCTCCGTGGCGGCGCCCGGCTCCCCGGCGTCCTCGTACAGCCCGGCCGCCTCCTCGTACAGGGCGGTGGCCTCGGCGAACGCGTCCTGCTCGTTCGCCCGGTCCGCCTCGTCGCCCAGCAGGTCCGCGCGCAGCCGGGCGAGCGGGCCCACGGCCGGGTCGTCGGGGTGGGTGTAGTCACCGGCGGCGGCGAGGGCCCGGAGCCGCGCCCAGTACGCCCGCGCCTCCGGATGCCCCTGCTGGTCCAGCTCCCGTGCCCGCAGCACGAGTTCGGCCGGGGTGTCGGGGAGCGCGGCGGGGGCCGGGGCGGCCGGCGCGGCGGCCGGGGCCACCTCGTCGAGGCCTCGGGTGCGCAGGGTGAGCTCCAGCGCGTCGACGAGCGGGGCCCGGTCGAGGCGGGCCCGGCGCCGGTCGGTGTGGGCCGGGGTCCCGTTACGGGCGTCGAAGCGGGCGGCGAGCTCGTCGGCCCGCTCCCCCACCTCGGCGCGGAGCGCGGCCACCGTCCAGGACCGGCCCGCGTATCCGGCGGCGGGCAGCCCGCCGTGGCCGAGCGCCTCGACGCGCCGGAGCAGCACCTCCACCCCGGTCAGGAACTGGAGCAGGTCCAGCGGCGAGTCCACCTCGGCGAACAGGTTCCGGTTCTCGGCGAGCAGCTCCAGGCCGCGGCTCTCGTTGCCGGTCAGCGCGCAGAACTCCAGGTGCCGCCCGATCTCCCCGGCCATCGAGGGGTTGCGGCGGCAGATGCGGTAGCCGGAGAGGTGCAGCTCGCGGGCGCGGTCGGTGTGCCCGGAGCGCACCAGCGGCAGCAGCGCGTACGAGACGGAGCGGGCCGGCTCCTCCTGGCAGGACGCCTTCCCCTTCAGGACGGGCTCCCAGGCCTCCAGGGCCCGCCCGTCGTCGCCCGCCGCGAGGTGGTACCGGGCCTGCTCGCAGATCTC
Organism: Streptomyces sp. NPDC092952; assembly: GCF_044754785.1. Taxonomy (NCBI): domain Bacteria; kingdom Bacillati; phylum Actinomycetota; class Actinomycetes; order Kitasatosporales; family Streptomycetaceae; genus Streptomyces; species Streptomyces sp. NPDC092952. The sequence goes on from NZ_JBIVPT010000024.1 coordinate 37,895, forward strand.
GCAGGCCTCGCAGTCGCTGAGCCGGCTGCGGGTGCGGCTCGCCCACAGCTCGTAGGCGAGGTCGGCGCCCTCACCGGTGTGCGCGGCCAGCTGGTACGCCTGGCCGTAGTAGGGCTGGAGGTCCAGCCCGGCCTTCTCGTACCGGTCGCGCATCTCCGTCAGCCACTGCCGCACACCGGTCAGCGGCACCTCGGGCAGCACCAGCAGGGCGTTGGCCACCCACTTGAACCGCCAGAACAGCGTGTGGCGGCGGCGCTCGTCGAAGACGTCGGGCTGCTCGTCGAACAGGTTGAGCAGCCGGGCGAAGACGACGGGCGACTTCCGGGGCTCGGAGCCGTAGGTGTACGCCTCCTGGAGCTCGAAGAGCGCGTCGACGAGCGGGGCCGGCTCCTCGAACCGCTCGGCCGCGTCCACGAGTTCCTCGGCGGTGAGCGTACGGGTGCGGCCGTAGGGGCGCTCGTCGTTCGCCCCCAGCGCCTCGTAGAGCTCGTCGGTGTTCCGGGGGGTGTTCGGCGTCATCGGCTGTCCTTGCGGAGGGCGTGGGCGAGAAGGTCGAGGAAGGAGCGGTTGATGAGGCTGGACTCGGCGGGCCGGAGCGGGCGCCGGGACAGCATCGCGGCCTGCCCGTAGAGGGCTTCGGCGCTGGTGCGGGCCAGTTCGGGCTCCTCGATGGCGACGGCGGCGCGGACCAGCGGGTTGAGCTGGTTGAGGATCAGCTGGGCCCGGGGTGCCTCCCGGCGCAGGGCGCCGAGGATGTCGCCCCACACCCCGCCCTCCTGCTCGCGGGCGAGCCGGGAGCGGGTCCGCTCGTGCCGGGCCTCGCGGCTGTCGACGAGGAGGGCGGGGGCGGAGGCCGGGTGGAAGGTGCGCAGGGCGACGTCGCAGTCGAAGACGGCGAGCGCGTCCCGGGCCAGGGCGAGGTAGGCCGTGGCGGCCAGCTCCGTCTCCCGGTCGACCGGGTCGAGATGGGCGGTGAGGGTCTCCGGGTCGAGGTCGGCCACCACCGCCCCGGGCCTGATCTCGGGCAGCCGGTGGATCAGCTCGCGGTCGTACGTGTAACCGCCGTTGACCACGCCGAGCCCGGCGGCCGAGGCGATCGCCGCGACCTGCCGGAACTCCTCCACGCTCGACGTCACCAGCACCGTGCGGTGGGTGCGCGCGAACTCGTCGAGCGTGGTGTGCCCGTCGGTGGTCTCGAACGGCAGCCAGGGCAGCAGCATCCGCAGGATCTCGTCGTCGTGCACCGCGAGCGACTTCACGGCCAGGTGGTGGGCGTGGAGGAAGCGTTCGAGCAGCTCCGGCTCGCTGGCGGCGACCCGGGCGATCCACGCCCGCAGCCGCTCGGCGAGGGCGTCGCGGACGGCGGCGAGCGTGTCGTCCTCGTACAGGGACTCGCGGGAGGCCGTCGGGCGCAGGCTCTCCGCGTCGACGACGCAGCGGACGAAGAACGCCCACTCGGGCAGGATCTCCTCGGCCTGCTCGGACAGCAGCATGCCCTTGACGTGCACCCGGTGGCCGTGGCGGCGCCCGGCCGGGACCGCCTCGGGCAGCACGCAGGCGATGCCCTTCAGCCCCACGGCCGGCAGGTCCAGCTCGATGGTGTCCAGCGGGGTGAACCCGAAGACCTCCTCCCCGTACCCGGCCAGCGCCCGGGACCGCGCCCCGGGCGTGGGATACGCGCGCTCCCAGGGCGCGGGCTCGGGATTGACCGGCACGGCGGGGCCGCCGGAGCCGTCGTCGAAGGTCACCGGGTGGCGCAGCAGGGAGCCGAACTGCCGGGCCAGCGCGTGCACCCGCTCCGGGCCGGTCCACTCGCCGGTGTCGGCCCTCGGGGTCAGCGTGACGGTCGTACCGGGCCGGGTCCGGGCGGAGGCGGGCAGCGTACGGACGGTGTAGCTGCCGTCGCCGCGTCCCCGCCACTCGACGGCGGGCGCGTCGGGGGTGCGGGCGGAGCGGCTCAGGACGTGGATCTCGTCGGCGACGAGGAAGCAGGAGAGCAGCCCGATCCCGAACTGGCCGATGAAGTCGGCACGTTGCTCGGCGATCCGCTCGGCGCGCTTGCTGCTGCGGCCGATCGTGGCGAGGAAGGTGTGCACATCGGCCTCGCTGAGACCGACCCCGTCGTCCTCGACGCGCACCACCGAGCCGTCGGCGTACAGCCGGATCCCGAAGGCCCCGGCGGGCGCGGCCGGGGCGAGGCCCTGCCGGGCGGTCAGCGCGTCCACCGCGTTCTGCAGGAGTTCACGCAGGTAGACGCGGGGGCTGGAGTAGAGGTGGTGGGAGAGGAGGTCGACGAGGCCGCGCAGATCCACCTGGAAGGTGCGATCGGCGCCGGGCGGGGTCGCCGGGGTGTCGTGCAGAGTCATCGGCAGTCCGGTGGAGGAGAAAGAGGGGAGAGGTGGTCAGGTCCGGCGCAGGCCGCGGGCGTACTGTCTTCGGGGATTGCCGAAGTACTCCCACGGCCAGGTGGTGCAGGCGCCGTCGAGCACCTGGTAGACCCGCCGGGCCGTGCGCCACTCGCCCGCCATCGACAGGGCCATGGCGAACGTGTTGAAGTCGTACTGCCACCCGGGGATCCGTACATGGTCGGGGTGCAGGATGCTGCGTTCGGCCGCCATGCTCAACTCCGCACGGATCTCCGGGGTTTCGATGCTGCTCGCATGCCCCGCCTCGACCGCCTCCTCGATGTGCGCCATCGCGATCGCGCAGCCGAGCCTGCTCCCGTGCGGGGCGCGGGCGAACGCCTCGCGCGCGAACGCCAGGGCCTGACCGGGTTCACCGCCCCATCGGGGCTGGAGCTGCGAGATCCACTCGATGTGGACGTCCAGGTCGAGCGGGTCGCGGCGCAGGGCCGCGTCGAGCCGGGTCCGGTTCACGACGGGCCCCAGCGACATGCCGCGCCCCGAGGTGAGCAGTTGGCGCCACGGCGTGATCCACTCCGGCCTCAGCTCGGCGGCCTCCAGCAACTGGGCCTCGCCGAGGCCCAGCCGCTCGTGGAAGACCCGCCACTGGTCCCGCGATACGTCCGACGCACGGGCCGAGGTACGGGCCTCCCAGCCCCACGTGATCTGACGCGCCCCGGATATCAGCAGAGCCGTCGCCCGGTGCTCCCCGTCCTCCTCGGCGGCCCGGCCGATCCACTCCTCCACCCCGGCCAGCTCGGCCAACTGGCCCAGCACCGCGTGGTCCCGGCCCAGGTCGAAGGGGGCCAGCGCCGCCTTCACCGCCGCCCAGTCCCCCGCCCCGGCCGCCTCCACCAGCGCGAGGACCCGCCGGTCCCCGAGCGCCCGCAACTCGTACACCGACGCCCTCTTGTGGAACGGCACGGGCAACGCGTACGGATCGGCCTCCGCCCCCGCCCCACCTCTGCCGAACAACCTGCCGAGCATGCAGAACCCTCCCCTGGAACCGCCGTCTTCGGGTGCAGCATAGGCCGCACCACCGACATCGCCTCCACAGAGTTTTCACCCGTGCTCCACAGCCCGGTGGGGCGGCGCCCCGTCCGTCGGCGATGCCCGCCCCTGGACGCCTTTGCCCGGACCGTGGCCGGCACCGGTGACGGCGGGGCCGCCACGACCACGGCCGAGGGGCGTCGCCGCCCGGCCCGGCGCGATGCCGAACGGTTCGGGGGCGGGGGTGTCCGCATGACGCGCTCACCTGCGCGTGGCGCCCCGGGACGGCCGGCGGCTCCGCGGCGAACCAGGGCGGCCGCGGCGATGTGAACGCTTCGTAAAGACACACAATCGCTCTGTGTTGACTTCGTGCTTCAATCGTTGATCGATCGAACTTTGAGCACCGTGCCCCACGGCGCTCCTCGGACGCGAGGGGCTCCGGAGAGCACGGTACGGCGGGGGACATGGGGGATGCATGAAGGAGCGGATACGGTTCGGTCTGCTCGGGCCACTGGAGATCGAGGTGGACGGGCGCCAGGTACGGGTGAGCAGTGGCCGGCAGCGGGCGGTGCTGGCGATGCTGCTGATCTCCCCGGACCGGGTTGTTTCCGTGGAAGCCCTCACCGAGACGGTCTGGCAGGGGACGCCGCCCGCCACCGCCCGTAACCAGATCGCCATCTGCGTCACCTCGCTGCGCAAGACGTTCCGGGAGGCGGGGGCGGACGACGGGCTCATCGAGACGAGCCATCCCGGGTACATCCTGTCCTCGCGGAACTGCCGGATCGATCTGAAGGAGCTCGGCGAACTGATCGGGCGGGCCCGCCTCGCGGCCGCGCACGACGACCGGGCCCGCGAGGCCACCGAACTGTTCGAGCAGGCCCTCGTGCTGTGGCGGGGGCGGGTCCTGGACGGCCTCGGCGGCGGCCGGATCGACGACACGGTCACCGAGCTCAACGAGCTCTGGCTCGACGTGAACGAGGAGTACGCCGCCCTCCAGCTCCGGCTCGGCTGGCACCGCCCCGTCATCGCACGGCTGACTCCCCTGGTCAGGGAGCACCCGCTGCGCGAGCAGGCCCGCGCACACCTCATGCACGCGCACCACCTCGCGGGGCGGCGCGCCGAAGCACTGCAGCTCTACCGGCTCGGCCGCGAGGCGCTCGTGGAGGAGCTGGGGGTGGAACCGGGGCCCGCGCTGCGGGAGATGCACCGCCAGGTGCTGCAGGAGGAGGACGGGCCCGCCGCCGCTCCGCTCGGGGAGGCCCGGGCGGCGCCGGCGGTGGCCGCTCCGGCGGCGAGGGCGTCGGTGCCGGCCCAGCTTCCGCTGGCACCGGCCGCGTTCACCGGCCGCGAGCCCGAACTGACGACGCTGGACGGGCTGCTGCCGGGGCAGGACGACGGCGTGCTCGCCGTCGCCGTCGTGTCCGGGGTCAGCGGGGTCGGCAAGAGCGCCCTGGCCGTGCACTGGGCGAACCGGGCGGCCCGGCACTTCCCCGACGGGCAGCTCTTCATCGATGTCCACGGCTACCGCGAGGACGACCAGCCCCTGTCGCCCATGACGGTGCTCGACCAGGCGCTCCGCGCCCTCGGGGTGCCCAGCGCGCAGATACCCGCGGGGCTGCCGGAGCGTTCGGCGCTGTACCGGTCCGTGCTGAGCGGCAGACGGCTGCTGATCATCCTGGACGATGTGCGGTCCTCCACCCAGATCAGACCGCTGCTGCCCGGGCGCGGCCAGTGCGTCGTACTGGTGACCAGCCGCGACCGGCTGGACGAACTGGCCGGGGACTACGCGGCCGTGCACATCCCGCTGAAGGTGATGACACCCGACGAGGCCGACCGGATGCTGGCGGTGGTGATCGGGGCCGAGCGGGTGGCCACGGACCCGGTGGCGGCGGCCCGGCTGGTCGAGCTGTGCGGGCGGCTCCCGCTGGCACTGCGGATCGCGGCGGCCCGGCTCGCCACCCGGCCGCACTGGTCGCTGGACCAGCTCACGTCCCGCCTGGAGGACCGGTTCAGCAGGCTCGACGTGCTGAGCCCGAACGACGGCGGGGTACGGGCCGGATTCCAGCTCAGCTACCGCGAACTGTCCCCGGAGGCGGCGCAGCTGTACCGGCGGCTCGGTCTCCTGCCGGTGACCACGTTCACCGGCTGGATGGGAGCGGCCGTGCTCGACGTGGGTGTGAACCGGGCCGAGGACCTGATCGAGCAACTGGTCGACGCGCAGCTGCTCGAAGTCTCGACGCCCGGGACCGGCACCCTGCAGAGCCGCTTCCGCATCCAGGAACTGCTCCGGCTGTTCGCATGGGAGAGGGCCCACGTCGAGGACGACGAGCAGGAGCGGGAGGCCGCCGTGGCGCGCGCGTTCGGCACGCTGCTCAGCCTGGCCGACGAGGCCCACCGGAGGCTGTACGGCAGGGGCACGCTCCTGCCGCACCGGGCGCGGCACGCGGTCGCCCTGCCCGAGACCACGGTGGCCCGGCTGCTCGCCGACCCGATCGAGTGGTTCGAGTCGGAGCGCACCGCGGTTCTCGGCCTGACCGGGCACGCGGCGCAGAACCCGGCGCTCGGGCACTCCTGGGAGCTGATCGCGCGGACGGTCCCGCTGTTCGAGACCCGCAACTACCTGGACGACTGGGAGCAGGCGGCCCTGGTGTCCCTGGAGGCGGCGCGGACCGCCGGGGACGGCCTGGGCGCGGCGGTGATGCTGCGTTCGCTCGGCACGCTCGCCATCACCCGCCGCCGGTACGGCGACGCGGAGGAGCTGCTGTCGCAGGCGATGGAGCTGCTCGACGGGCGGGCGGCGGGCGGCAGCGGGGAGCGGGCGCTCGTGCTGCGCAACCTCGCCCTGTGCGCCCGTTTCAAGGGGGATCTGGACGGGGCGGCCCACCTCTGCCGGTCCGCGCTCGACCACTTCGGGCACAGCGACGACCTCGCGGAACGGTCGCACGCGCTCGGGCTGCTGGCCCAGATCGAGCTGGAGCGCGGCGACACGGAGGCGGGCATCGCGCTCACCCGGGAGGCGATCAGGTCGGGCGAGGCGGCCGGGTCCGGGCGGGGCAAGGCGCAGAACACCTACCGGCTCGCGGAGGCGTATCTGCGGGCGGGAGAGGTGCGGGCGGCCGAGGAGTCGTGCCGGGAGGTCGTCGCCCTCACCCGGGTGCAGGGCGACCGGCTCGGTGAGGCGTACGCGCTGCGCGCCCTCGGCGAGGCCCAGTGGCGTCAGGGCCGGCCGCACGAGGCGGAGGCGATGCTGAAGGAGGCGCTGGCCGTGGCGGAGGAGGTCGGGGACCGGTTCCTCCAGGCCCGTACCGAGGTGGACCTCGCGTGCGCGGAGGCCACCCGGCGGGGCGGGGCGGCCGTGGGCCGGCTCCGCCGGGCGCGGGAGGTCTTCCGCGGGATGGACGCCAGGAGCTGGGAGCGCCGGGTCGGCCGCGCGCTGGAGAAGGTGCTGGCCGGCGAGCGGGAAGGCGTCGTCGTGGAGGCCGCGGTGCTGGCCCGGGAGCTCGCCGCGCGGTAGCGGGGGCGGGGCGCCGGGGAAATCGGGGTGAAAGGCGGGCTTCCTATGTTCGGGGGATGAGACGCCTAGGGGTAGACGTGGTGCCGTTCCGCGGGGTGCGGGTCGGCGCGGGAGGAATCCTCGCCTTCGACGAGCGGCCCGCACTGTACGGGTACGAGTGGGGCGGCGGCCGGCGCGGGATCATCGGTGCGGTGCGGCTGTCCGGTGCGGTGGTGCCGCACGAGGACGTGGCGGCGGAGGCCGTGGAGGAGCGGGTGGCGTTCCTGCGGGCGGGGCGCGCGCAGCTGGAACCGGTCCTGCTCGGGTACCGGGGCGGCGACGGCGGCGCCGCCGGAGTGCTGGAGCGGACCGCGCGCGAGGAGCCCGCGCTGCTGGACGCGTGGGACCCGGACGGCGTACGGCACCGGCTGTGGGCGATCACCGGCCGCGCCGACCAGCGGGCCGTGCGTGCGGACCTCGGTGTCCGGCAGGCGCTGATCGCGGACGGGCACCACCGCTGGGCGACCTACCGGGAGCTGCGGGAGGTGGACGCGGCGGCCGGGGAGTTCGGGCTGGCGCTCCTCGTGGACACCGGCCGCCACCCGTTCGCCATGGGCCCCATCCACCGGGTGCTGCCCGGGCTGCCGCTCCGCGACGCGCTGGAGGCGGTCGCGGGCCTCTTCCGCGTACGGCGGCTGTCCGGTGGCTGTGCGGAGGCGCTCGAAGCGCTGGACGGGCGGGCGGCGGGCCTGGAGGTGCGGGGCAACGCCTTCGTGGTCACGGACGGGCGGGCCTTCCACCTGCTGGACGCGCCCGCGCCGGAGCTGACCGGGCACACCGTGCGCCACGACCGGCCCGCGCGCTGGCGGGAGCTGGACGCCACGGTGCTGCGCGACACGCTGCTCGGCCATCTGTGGAAGGTGCCCGCGGACGACGCGCGGCAGGTCGGGCACGCGCACGACGCGGACGAGGCGGTGCGGCGGGCGGAGGGCGGGGCGGCGGTCCTGATGCGTCCGGTGAGCGAGGACGTGGTGCGCGAGCTGGCGCAGGCCGGTGTCACGCTGCCCTGGAAGTCGACGTCCTTCGAGCCCAAGCCGCTGCGCGGACTGGTCTTCCGGCTGCTGTGAGCGGGGCGGGCAGAGGCGGGCGGCCCGGAGGACGGGGCCGCCCCTGCCCCTCCCGTCAGGCCGGTACCGGAACGGACCGCGCGGCCGCCGCGACGACCTGGGCCAGGGCGTCGTTCGCGGCCAGGTGGCGAGCGCTCAGGCCGCCCGCCAGGAACTGTTCGCGCATCGCGGCCCGCTGGATCTTCCCGCTGGTCGTCCGCAGTACGGCGCCGCGCCGGACGAGGGCGACCGCGCCGGGCCGGACGCTGAACGCGCGGGTGATGTCGGCCCTGATCCGCTCCGCGAGCGGCCCGAGCTCGCCGGGCCGTACCCCGCCGCGCACCTCGTGCACCACGACGAGCTGTTCGTCCACCTCGCCGTCGGCCGTCGTCACCGGTACGAGGAACGCCGCGCCGAACAGGCCCACCAGGTCCTCGTGGCCCGCGCGCATGAAGTGCTCGATGTCCTGCGGGTAGATGTTGCGGCCGCGCAGGATGATCAGCTCCTTGATGCGGCCGGTGACGTACAGGTCGCCGTCGTGGACCGTGCCCAGGTCGCCGGTCCTGACGTATCCGCCGTCGCCCTGGGCGGTGCGGGCGCCGAAGGTCGCGGCGGTGGCCTCGGGACGGTCCCAGTAGCCGCGGGCGACACTCGGGCCGCGCAGCCACAGCTCACCGACCCGGCCGGCCGGCAGCGCCGCCAGGGTGGCGGGGTCCACGACCGCGACGTCGTAGTCGAGGGCGGCGCCGCAGCTCACCACCGGGCGGCCCGGCCGGTCCGCGCCGACGGGGGTGAACGCGTGCTCCTCCAGGGCCTCTTCGTCGACCCGGGTGACGGTCAGCTCACGCGGTCCGGTGCCGGAGACGAACACGGTCGCCTCGGCCATGCCGTAGCAGGGGAGCATCGCGTCGGCGCGGAAGCCGGCGGGGGCGAACCGCTCGCTGAACGCGGTCAGGGTGGAGGCCTGGATCGGCTCCGAGCCGTTGGCCGCGAACCGCCAGCGGGACAGGTCGAGCGAGGCGAGCTGCTCGTCGGTGATCTGGCGGGCACACAGCTCGTACGCGAAGTTGGGCCCCGCCGACCAGGTGATGCCGTAGTCGTCGATGACCTTCAGCCACCAGTACGGGCGCTTGAGGAAACTCGTCGGGCTCATCAGGACGCAGGAGGCGCCGAGCAGCAGCGGCGGCAGCAGGATGCCGAGCAGGCCCATGTCGTGGTACTGCGGTATCCACGAGCCGAAGCGGGTGGTGCGGTCGAGGCCGAACGCCCTGCTGAGACCGTCCGAGTTGTGCAGCAGGTTCCCCTGGGTGACCATCACGCCCTTGGGGTCGGAGGTGGAACCCGAGGTGAACTGGAGCAGGGCCAGGTCGTCGTGGGTGATCGGTCCGGGCATCACCCAGGCGTCCGCGTGCGCGTCGGTCAGCCCGGGGCCGTCGGTGACCAGGCAGGCGGGGGCGGCGTCCGAGGCGGCCGCCCAGTCGAGGACGGACGGTGCGACCGCCTCGCTGGTGAGCACCACGGAGACGGTGGCGCTGCGCGCGATGGAGTCGACGCGGCGCCGCTGGTGGGCGTAGGCGCCCGGCAGCGACGACGGGACGGCGACCACACCCGCGTACAGGCAGCCCACGAAGGCGGCGGCGAACTGGAGGCTCTCGGGGTAGAGGAGCAGGACGCGGTCGCCCGGCGCGCACAGCTCCTGGAGCCGGCCGGCGATCTTCCGTGCCTCGTGGTCGAGCTGTGCGTACGACCATCGCTCGTGGCTCTCCGGGCCGGGGGAGGCGGGGTCGCGGACGAAGACGACGGCGGTCCCGTCGGGCGTGGCGGATACGTTCTCGCGGATGCGGGCCGTGGCGCTCGACGCGGACAGCAGGGCGCTGGGCTGCCTGGACATGGTTCCCCCAAGGGGTCGGCTGGATCGGGTGGAGCGGGCGGGGCGGGGCGCACGGGGGCGTGGTGGCGGGGTCACCAGTCGTCGTCCGAGCCGAGGGCGAGCAGCGAGTCCAGCTCGCCCGCCCGCACCAGGACGGGGCCGGTGACCGGGTCCCCGGGCCGGTCGACGGCGGCCGTGAGCAGCTGGACGTAGTGGTCGAGCAGCCGGCGTACCGTGCTCTCGTCGAACAGGTCGGTGGCGTAGCGGAAGACGGCCGTCAGGGTCGAACCGCTCTGCCGCATCTCCACCGAGATGTCGAACTGGCCCTCCAGCATGGGGACGTCGACGAAGGCGACGTCGAGGCCCGCGTACCGGGCGGTGGTGCCGGTGGCGGCGGCCTCGGTGACGCGTTGCAGGAGCGGCTCCAGCCGGGTGGGCGCGACCATCGTGAAAGCCATCCGCACCGGCGGGTTCCGGGCGGTGTACGGGTCCTCGCCGGCGAGCAGGGCGTAGGGGAAGGCGATGTTGCGCATCGCCGTCATCACCTGGCGCTGGGCCGCACCCGCCGCCTGGGCGAACGTGGTCTCCGGCGTGAAGTGCGCGGGGACCACCAGGGTGTTGACGAGATAGCCGACGACCTGGCGCATGCCGGGGCCGCTGCGGGTGGTGGTCGGGGTGCCGATGAGGAAGTCGCGCCGGCCGCCGTAGCGGTGCACCAGGCTCTGGAAGACGCCGAGCAGCAAGGCGAAGCCGGTGACCTTGGTGCGCCGGGCCGTCTCCCGCAGGCGCGGCACCAGCTCGTCGGGCAGCCGCAGTTCGCAGGTGGCGCCGTTCAGGACGCCCGCCTCCGTGGCGGCGCGCGGCCGGTCGGTGGGCAGCTCACCGGCCGGTGCCCCGGCGCAGAAGTCCGCCCAGAAGGCGGCGAGTTCGGCGCGCCGGGGGCCGTTCAGGACACGCTGCTCCTCGGCCACGTAGTCGTCGAAGGTGCTCTTCAGCGGGGGTGGCGGCTGGTGCGCGTACAGGTCCAGGAGGTCCTGGAGGAGCAGCCACTGGGAGGTCGCGTCCGAGACGATGTGATGGGTGCACACCGCGAGGACGGCGTCCGTCGGGGAGCGGCGTACGAGCAGGGCGCGGGAGGTGCCCTCGGCCGTCAGGTCGAAGGGCAGTCTGCCGAACTCGGTGACGAGCTTGGTGAGGTGGTCGTCGTCGGTGGACCCGGGTACGTCCATGACCTCCAGGGGGAACAGGGCGGGGGGACCGGGCACGCGCTCGGGGCCGCCGGGGCCCTCCGTGAAGGTGGAGCACAGGACGTCGTGGCGTTCGGCCAGGGCGTGCAGGGCGCGCCGCAGGCGGCTCTCGTCCAGGGCGCCGCGCACGTGCAGGGCGGCCTGGACGTTGTAGGCGGGGCTCTCCGGGGCCATCCGGTACAGGAACCAGAGGGCCTCCTGGCCCACGGACAGGGGTCTGCCGGGGGCCGTGGTCATCGCGGGTCGGCGATCTGCGCGTGGATGTGGGTGGTGAGGGCGTCCACGGTGGGGTGGTCCCAGGCGAGGGTGGCCTCGACGACGATGCCGAACTGCTCCTCGACGTCGCCGCAGAGGGTGAGGGCGTAGACCGAGTCGAGGCCGATCTCCACGAGGAGGGCGTCGGGGGCGATGTCCTGCGGCGCCGCGTCGAGGAAGTAGGCCACCCGCTCGGTGAGCCACGCACGGACCTCCTCCTGCGTCCGGACGGTGGTCGTGGCGGTCGTCGTGGCCTGGTCGGTGCTCATGGGTGCTCCTTGGTGGGTTGCGAGGTGGTGCGGGGCTGCGGATCGCGGGCCGTCGGCGGGCCCGGGTCAGGTGCGGGTGAGCGACAACGGGGTGTCGCTGCCGGTGAGGGCGTCGAAGAGGACGGCCTCGGTCTCCGGCGGGAGGGCGACGGTGTGCCCCAGGCGGGCCGCCAGACGGGTCAGGGCGGCGGTCAGCCAGTGCGGCGAGGTGAGGAACGGGTCCGCCGCGTGCTGGTTGTGGAACCAGATCCCGAGGCAGGCCGACGCGGCCGCCAGATGGGCGTAGCGGTCGGCGAGGGCGTACCCCGCCCGGCCGGCCATCACGGAGGTGTCCGTGGGCCGCAGGGCGAGACAGCGCTCCCGCAGGTCCGCCAGGTCGGCGCGGAACAGGGCGACCAGGCGGGCGGCGGCGTCCGGCAGGAGCTCCGCCACGCCCGGGTGGCTCAGCGCCGAGGTCAGCTGGTCGGCACCGCGCGCGGTGAGTTCGAGGGCCTGGTAGTCGATGTCGCCCAGCGGCGCGTCCAGCCGGAACAGGCCGGCCGGCGGGTGCTCGGCGAGCCCCCAGCTCGTGGCGGCCATCCGGGGCAGCTGGGGCAGCATCGTCGCCAGGCAGACGGAGGCGTTGGCGTGCGCGAAGGTGATCGCGGGCAGATCGCGGGCGAACTTCTGGTAGATCGCGTAACTGCCGTCGCGGAGGAAGGAGTTGGCGCTGAGGATCGCGCCCAGGTCACGGCTCGCCCGGTGCAGGAGCTTGGGGCCCAGGTACTTGTTGGCCGCGGTGAGGACGCTCGTCTGGCCGGGCAGGACGTGCAGCGCGCGGCAGGAGACCGTGGTGAGGGCGTCGGTGGCCAGCAGATCGGCGTACGCGGCGACCAGGGTGGCCCGCGCGTGCGGCAGGTCGGCGACCCGGCGCCCGTACAGCCGGCGTTCCAGGGCGAAGCGGGTCACCGTGCGCAGGATCGTGTCGAAGGCTCCGGCCATCATGCCGGGGGCCACGGCGCGGGTGGTCTGGAAGGCGCGCAGGACGGTCTCCATGGCGCCGCCCACCGGTCCGATGTGGGCGTCGGCGGGGACCGGGAACGCGGTGAACTCGGCACCGCCGATGAGGCAGCCGCGCAGGCCCGCCGTGGGGAAGCGCTCGTCGCGCCGCACCCGGTCGGCGTGGCCCTCGGCGAAGTCCACGAAGATGTGCGAGTGGCTGCGGTTGCCGGGGCCCTCGCCGGTGCGGGCGAGCAGCACGACGGCGTCGGCCCGCCCGATGTTGTTGACGACCTGCTTGTGCCCGTCCAGCAGCAGCCGGCCGCCCCCGGGGGTGGCGGTGAGGTCGGTCCGGGTGAAGTCGTTGCCGTGCGGCAGTTCGTTGTACCCGGCCGCCGTCTTGCCGCCGGCGAGCAGGATGTCGGCCATCCGGCGCTGCTGGGCCGGGCTGCCGGAGGTCCACATGGCCGAGCCGGAGATGTAGTTGGTGAAGCCGTAGCCGAGGGCCAGCGTGGGGTCGCGGCGGGAGACCGCGCGCATCACGTGCATGAGGCGCTCGATGTCGGTGAGCCGGCCGCCGAGCCGGGCCGGTACGAACTCGGCGTTCAGCCCCCAGTCGTCCAGGGCCCGTTCGCCCTCGGGCAGCAGTTCGGCGCGCTCGTCGGCGGCCAGGACCGCCTGCAGGCCGAGCGGGTTGGCCGGGTCGTGCGGATCACCGAGGACTGCTTCCAGGTCGGCCGTCGAGGGGCGGCCGGTGGCGGGGGCGGGGGCGGTCGGGGTCACGACGTCTCCTGGAGCTGCGATACGGCGGCGGACCGGACGGCCCACTCGGAGGTGTCCGGGGAGGGGGCGAGGGGGAAGGGCAGCAGCGAGAACATGTGCCCGTCGGCGTGCTGGTCGAGGAGGTGGGGCAGCAGGTCGTCCAGGACGGCCTCCTCGTCCCCGGCCCCCTGGGCGGGCAGCCGGCCCGGTGCCAGCCGGGCCGCGAGCCGGGCGAGACACGCCTCCAGCCAGAGGCCGCCGCGCCAGACGCCCCCGGTGTGGGCGGCCCGGTTGTGCAGATAGATCTGTACGCAGGCCGCGGCGGCGGCGCACAGCGTGTACCGGTGGGCCAGGTCGAAGGCGTCGGCGGGCACGTCCCGGGGGGTGGGCCGGTGGGCCGCCATCCGCTCGTGGGTCTCGTCGGCGACCTCGCGCAGGTGCTGCGCGCGGTCGGCCAGGGACGCGGGCACCTCGCCGGCGTCGGCCAGCGCACGCAGCGCGTCGGCCCCGGCGGGCAGCGACGCGGTGACGCTGTTGCCGCCCCGGGAGGTCAGTTCGAGCCGGACGGGGTCGAACTCCGGGACCGGCCGGCCGAGGTCGGCGGCGGCGGCGAGCGCCTCGGCGTCGGTGCGCCCGGTCCGGTAGCCGCGGGCGAGTGAACCGAACTGGTTGATCAGGGCGTTGAGGTTGACCAGCGAGTTGCCGTCGAAGATGCCGACGATGCGGTGGTCACGCTCCAGCTTGGCGAACGCCCCGTGCGCGAAGTCCTCGCTGAGGAAGGACCGCGCACCGAGGAACTGCCCCATGTCGGTGACCAGTTGGTCGACGGTCGCGGGCACCAGGTACTTCAGCGTGGGCGAGGTGACGCTCATCTCCTCGGTGAGCGTGTGCACCCCGCGCGCCGCGAGGAGGGTGACGGCCTCCGCCGTGAGCAGGTCCGCGTACGCCTCGGTCAGGGAGCGGCGGGCCTGCGGGAGGTCGATGAGGCACTTGCCGTACAGCCGGTGCTCCAGGCCGAAGCCGGTGGCGATGCGCAGCGCCTGGTCGCCCGCCCCGAGGGAGAGCGAGGCGCACAGGGTGCGGGTGATCTGGAGGGCCCGCAGCACCGTCTCGATGCCGCCGCCCTCCGCGCCGAGCAGGGCGGAGGCGGGCACCCGCGCGCCGGTGAAGGAGATGCCGCTGATGTCGGCGCCGCGGATGCCGTGGGTGCGGGCGGCGGGCAGCGGGGCGTGGGTGCCGTCGGCGAGCGTGGACCGGTCGACGAGCAGCAGGCTGTAGCCCCGGGTGCCGCCCGCGGGTGCGGTGCGGGCGAGTACGCAGATCAGGTCGGCGCGGGTGGCGTTGTTGATCAGCCACTTCTCGCCGTCGAGCCGGTAGCCGCCGTCCGGGGTGCGGGTCGCGGTCAGGGTGCCGGACAGCAGGTCGCTGCCGTGCTCGCGCTCGGTCAGGGCCCAGGAGACGACCGCGCCGGCCGCGACCCGCTCGCCCAGGGCACGGGCCTGCTCGGGCGAGCCCCCGACCCAGGTGCTGACCGCGCCGAGATAGGTCTTGGTGTGGGCGATGGCGACGGTCAGGTCCCGCCGCGCCACCACCCGGACCAGGTGCAGCAGGTCCTCGTAGCTGTGCAGGGCGCCGCCGTGGCGGGCCGGCACGTAGTACGCGGGCAGGCCGGCCGCGTCGAGGAGGCGCACCTGGTCGGCCGGGAACTCCTCGGCCGCGTCCAGCTCGCGCAGCCGCCCCGGGAAGAAGGGCAGATCGGTGCGGGCGGGGTCGCCCAGCTCCCGGTCGAGGGCACCGGCCAGCGCGTACGGCGGGTAGTCCGGTGCGGGCCGCGACCCCTCCCGCGTCATCACGTCCTGGCCCTCCCCCGCCCCGACGCGCCTCTCCGCTTCCACCACCGCACCGGGAACGACGGTCCTCCCGGAATCCACGAACTGACCTGAATCCACTGCCCCCACCTGAATCTGCGAACGGTTCACGGCTGTTTCTGATGCCCCTCAGTCTTGGCCAACAAGGGGCCGCTGTGGCGGTCCCGGGCTGTCAGGACCTTGCGGTGACACTTCCCTGCCATGGCCAAAACCGTTCCCTGGCGAAGTCGCGCTCTAGTGTCCTCAGTGCACGCCCAACAGGTGAGGGGGAATCCATGCCGAGCACATCGCATTCGGGGATTCTGGGGACGATCGGCAAGACACCTCTGGTGAAGCTGGACCGCATGTTTCCTGGCGAGAGCGCTCAGGTCTACGCCAAGATCGAGCGGTTCAATCCAGGGGGCAGCATCAAGGACCGGAGCGGCCTGAACATGCTCCTCGAAGCCCTGCGCAACGGCGATATAGAGCCCGGACGTTCGGTGATCGTGGAGTCCAGTTCGGGAAATCTCGCAGTAGGGCTCGCACAGATATGCAGGTACTTCAACCTGCGCTTCGTGTGCGTGGTCGACGCCAAGACCACGGAACAGAACCTGGCTATTCTCCGGGCCTACGGGGCCG
This sequence comes from Streptomyces sp. NPDC092952, assembly GCF_044754785.1. Classification (NCBI taxonomy): domain Bacteria; kingdom Bacillati; phylum Actinomycetota; class Actinomycetes; order Kitasatosporales; family Streptomycetaceae; genus Streptomyces; species Streptomyces sp. NPDC092952. The sequence continues at coordinate 53,753 of NZ_JBIVPT010000024.1, forward strand.
AAGTGGAGGTCGTCGACGAGCGGGACGAGGAGACAGGCGAGTTCCTGCCCAACAGATTGCGCCGGGTGCGCGAACTCATGGCCCGGATTCCGCACGCGTATTCGCCCAACCAGTACGCGAACCTGTTCAACCCGAAGGCGCACGAGAACACGATGCACGAGATCGTCGAGGCCCTCGGCGGCCGCGTCGACTATCTCTTCGCCTCGGTGAGCACCTTCGGCACGCTGCGCGGCTGCGCGGACTACCTGCGCAAGGCGGGGCTCGGTACGAAGGTGGTCGCGGTCGACGCCGAAGGCAGCGCGATCTTCGACCAGTCGCCCACCCGCCGCCTGATCCCCGGCCACGGGGCGTCGGTGCGGCCGGCCCTGATGGATCCGTCGGCGGCACACGAGGTGGTCCACGTCTGCGATCTCGACTGCGTGGTGTTCTGCCGCCGGCTGGTCGGGCGCGAGGCGATCCTGGCCGGCGGTTCGTCCGGCGCGGTGCTCGCCGCCGTGGACAAGTTCCTGCCGCGGATAGAGCCGGGATCGGTGTGCGCCGTCATCTTCCCCGACGGCGGGGACCGCTATCTCAAGACCATTTACTCCGACGAATGGGTGCGTGACCACTTCGGCGAAGTCTCACACCTGTGGAAAGGCTGACCCCTCATGCTCGTAATCCGGCAAGCGGATGTGGAGAAGCTCCTCGCCAACAAGGAGCGGGAACACATCGATGCCGTCAGGGCGACCTATCTGCTCCATGAGCAGGGCGCCACCGTCATTCCGCGCTCCGTCTTCCTGCGGTTTCCCGACCAGCCGTCCGACCGCATCATCGGGCTTCCGGCCTTCCGGGGCGGAGAGCACCCCGCGGCGGGGATGAAGTGGATATCCTCGTTCCCCGGAAACGTACAGTCCGGAATTCCCCGGGCGAGCGCCGCCATGCTGCTCAACTCCCTGCGCACCGGCCATCCCGAGGCGCTGCTCGAAGGATCTCTGATATCCGCCGCGCGCACGGCTGCCTCCGCTGCGCTCGCCGCCGAGATGCTCACCCGGGAGAGCCGCCCCACCGGAATCACGCTGGTCGGTTGCGGTGTCATCAACCTGGAGATCCTGCGTTATGTGAACGCGGCGATCGACACCCTCGGAGAAGTGACGATCCACGACAGTTCCACGGCTCGTGCCGAGGAATTCGCGCGCCGCTGCGCGGAATTGATTCCGCAGGCCCGCATCGCCGTGGTGGATTCCCTCGACGAGGCGCTCGCCGCCCAGCGGCTGGTGTCGTTCGCGACCTCCGCCGGCGTCCCGCACACCGATCTGACCGCGGTGGCACCCGGCTCGGTCGTCCTGCACGTCTCGCTGCGCGACATCGACCCCGAGACCCTGCTGCACACGCACAACATCGTCGACGACGCCGATCACGTCTGCCGTGAGCTCACCTCGCTGCACCTGGCCGAACGCATGACCGGCCACCGCCGCTTCATCGACGCCTCGATCGGCCAGCTCATCGCCGGGAACCGCGCCTTCACGCCGGCCCCGGACAAGGTGACCGTCTTCTCCCCGTTCGGCCTCGGGGTCCTCGACCTCGCCCTGGCCGTCGAGGTGTACACCGCGGCCCGTGAGCTCGGCCTCGGCGTCGACATCACCGACTTCCTCGCCTGAGCGCGCCGCGGCCACCGCGAGCGCGACCACGGCGCCCCGGCGCCGGACAGCACCCACCACCCATTCCCGAAGGAGAACCACCATGTCCAGCGAGCAGACCTCCTACCGCGTCGTCCTCAACGAGGAGGAGCAGTACTCGATCTGGTGGGCGGACCGCGCCCTGCCGGCCGGCTGGCAGGCCGAGGGCACCGAGGGAACCCGCGAGGAGTGCCTCGCGCGGATCGCCCAGGTGTGGACCGACATGCGTCCGCTGAGCCTGCGCGAACGCCTCGCCGCCTGATCACCGCCCCGCGAGGGCCCCGCTCAGGGCCCGTTCCCTCCATCCCATGCCTAGTTCACACCTGGCGCCAGGTCATTTAAGGAGTACCTGTTGAACGCCGCACAGTTGCCGGGGACGTCCCTGAGCGGAACCGTCTCCACCGCACAACCGGAGTCGCTGCCCGCGCTCTTCGCCGCGCAGGCCGCCCGCACCCCCGACGCGATCGCCGTCGTAGAAGGAGACGGCCGCACGGTCGACTACCGCACCCTGGACGCCGCCGCCGAGCAGGTCGCGCGCTTCCTGCGGGCGGCGGGCGCCGGCCCCGGGACGCTGGTCGGCGTATGCCTGGAACGGGGCAGCAATCTCATCGCCACCCTCCTGGGCGTGGGACGGGCCGGGGCCGCCTACCTGCCCCTGGACCCCTCCCACCCCCAGGAGCGGCTGACCACGCTGCTCACCGGCGGCGCCGCCGCCCTCGTCGTCACCGAGCCGCGGCTCGCCGCTCACATCGCCCCGCCGGGGGTACGCGCCCTCACCCCCGCCGACATCGACGCCACGGGCCTGTCCGACGCGCCGTTCCCGGCGCCCGACCCCGCCACCGTCGTCTGCACGATCTTCACCTCCGGCTCGACCGGCCTGCCCAAGGGCGTCCAGGTCACCCACGCCGGCCTCGCGGGCCGGATCGCCTGGTCCGTGCGCAAGCACGGGCTGGACGCCGACGACCGCTGGCTGTTCAAGACCTCCGCCGGCTTCGACGCCGCGGGCCTGGAGATCCACGCTCCGCTCATCAGCGGCGGCCGGGTGGTCTGCGCCCCCGAGGGCGCCGAGCGCGACCCGCGCGCCCTGCTGGGCGCCGTGGCCGACGCCGGGGTCACCGTGCTCCAGGCCGTGCCGTCCGTCCTGCGGCTGCTCGCCGAGGAGTCCGGCTGGGCCGGCTGCGACCGGCTGCGGCTGCTGTTCAGCGCCGGCGAGCCGCTCCACGCCGAACTGGTCTCGCGGCTGCGGCAGGTGGTCCCCGGCCCGGTCGAGGTGTGGAACACCTACGGGCCCACCGAGTGCTCCATCGACATCACCGCCCACCCCGCCGACCCCGCCCAGGAGTCCGGCCCCGTCCCGATCGGCCGCCCCCTCAAGGGCATGCGCGTCCTGGTCATGGGCGCCGACGGCACCCCGGCCCCCAAGGGTGTCGCCGGTGAGCTGTACGCGGGCGGCACCGGCCTGGCCCAGGGGTACGCGGGCCGCCCCGACCTGACCGCCGAGCGCTTCGTGCCCGACGCGTACGGGCCGCCCGGCAGCCGGCTCTACCGCACCGGTGACCTCGTGCGCTGGAACACCGACGGCGTCCTGGAGTACCTGGGGCGCCTCGACGACCAGCTGAAGGTCAACGGCGTGCGCGTCGAGCCCGGGGAGATCGAGGCCGCGCTCACCGCCCACCCCGAGGTGACCGGTGCCGCCGTCGTCGCCTTCACCGCCGCGGACGGCGGCCGGCGGATCGGCGCGGCCGTCACCGCGCGTTCCCGGATCGGCTCCGCCGACCTCCGCCGCCACCTGCGCACCCGGCTGCCCGACAGCCACGTACCGTCGCTCTTCCTGCCGCTGGACGCGCTGCCGCTCACCGCGAACGGCAAGGCCGACCGCAAGGCCGTCACCGCCCTCCTGGACGAGACGACCACCTCCGGACAGGACGCGTACGTCGCCCCGCGCACTCCGGCCGAGCAGCAGGTCGCCGACGTCTGGGCGGCCCTTTTCGGCCGCGAGAAGGTCGGCGCGACCGACGACTTCTTCGCGCTGGGCGGCACCTCCCTCCAGCTGACCCGACTGGCCGCCCGCCTGCGCGCGACCGGCGTCACGATCTCGATGCGCGGCCTGTTCAGCGCCACCACCGTGGAGGCGCAGGCCCGCCTGATCGACGCGCCGACCGCCGACGCCGACGCCCCGACAGCCGTCCCGCGCACCGGTGAGCTCCCGCTCTCCTCGGGCCAGCGCCGCCTGTGGGTCCTGGACCGGATGAACCCGGGCAGCCGTGAGTGGGTCGCCCCGCTGATCATGCGTCTGCCGGCCGGGACCCCGGTCGCCGCCGTCCAGGCGGCCCTCGACGAGCTGTCCGCCCGCCACGAGATCCTGCGCACCCGCTACCAGGAGAGGGACGGCGAGCCCCGGCAGGTGATCGGCGCCCCCGCCCCGGTAGAGCTGCGGGTGGCCGACACCGGCCGCGAGGAGCTGGCCGGCCGTTTCGAGGAGCAGTTCGCGCGCGGCTTCGACCTGGCGGCCGGACCGCTGTGGCGGGCGCTGCTCGCCCGCGTCCCCGGCGAGGACCACGTCCTGCTCATCACCCTGCACCACATCGCCTGCGACGGCTGGTCCACCGTCGTCCTGGAGCGTGAGCTGCGCGAACTGTGCGCGGCCTCCGTCGAGGGCCGCGCGACCCGGCTGGCCGCGCCGGGCCTCCAGTACGCCGACTACGCCGCCTGGCAGAGCAAGCGGCTCACCGACACGTTCCTGGCCGGGGAGCTGGCGCACTGGCGCGCCGCACTCGACGGCGTCGAGCCCGTGGAGCTGCCGGCGGACCGGCCCCGGCCCACCGAGCGGGACCCGCGCGGCGCGGTCGTGCCGATCCGCGTGGAGCCGGAGTTGTACGGCCGGGTGGAGGAGCTGGGCCGTGCCCACTCCGCGACCCCGTTCATGACCCTGCTGACGGTCTTCGCCACCGTGGTGGCCCGCTACAGCGGCCGGTGGGACATCCCGGTCGGCACACCGGTGGCGGGACGCGGCCGGCCGGAGGTGGCCGGCACCGTGGGGTTCTTCCTCAACTCCCTCGTGGTGCGCTGCGCGCTGGAGGGCGACCCCACCTTCGCCGAGGCGCTGGGCCGGGTGCGGGCCGCGTCCGTGGCGGCCTTCTCCCACCAGGACCTGCCCTTCGACCGGCTCGTGGACGAGCTGGCGCCGGAGCGCGATCTGTCGCGCACCCCGCTCTACCAGGTCGCCTTCGACATGCACAGCGAAGGCGTCACCAGCGTCGCCACCGGCACCGCCGACCTCGCGGCCTTCGCCGAGGCGTGGACGGTCGCCAAGACGGACCTGTCGGTCTTCGTCGGCCGCTCCGCCGACGGTGCCCTGGAAGGGGTCCTGGAGTACGCGACCGCCCTCTTCGACGAGGCCACGGTCGTCCGCTTCAAGGACCACTTCGTCCGGGTCATGGAGGAGGTCACCGCCCGGCCCGGGGTGCGCCTGTCGGAGGTGGCGCTGCTGCGCCCCGAGGAGCGCGCCCTCGTGCTGGACGGGTGGAACGCGACCGGGGCCGATCTCGGGGACGCGAGCGTCGTCCGGCGCTTCGAGGAGCAGGCCCGCGCCACACCCGAGGCGCCCGCGGTGTCCTTCGGCGACGCCTCGGTGACGTACAAGCAGCTCGATCTGCGGGCCGACCAGCTCGCGCACCATCTTCTGGCCCGGGGGGTGCGCCCGCGGACCCCGGTCGGTGTCCTGCTGGACCGCGGACCCAACCTCCTCGCGGCACTCCTCGGCGTGTGGAAGGCCGGAGCCTCCTACGTACCGATCGACCCCTCCTACCCCGCCGACCGCATCGCCTCGATGCTGGAGACGGCCGGCGCCGCCTTCGCGGTGACCCAGGAGACCTACGAGACACGCTTCAGCGGCTTCACCACCGTGCTCGTCGACCGGGACCGGACCGCCATCGACGCCCGCCCCCGCACGGCACCGGAGCGGAACGAGGACCCCCGGGCACTCGCCTACACCATCTTCACCTCCGGCTCGACCGGCCGTCCCAAGGGCGTCGAGGTCACCCACCAGGGACTGGCCAACCACGTCGCCTGGGCGGCACGGGAGCTCGCCTCCCAGGGACAGGGCGGCGCGCCGCTGTTCTCCTCCGTCGCCTTCGACCTCGTCGTCCCCAATCTGTGGGCCCCCCTCATCACCGGCCAAAGAGTCCACACCATCGCCCAGGACACCGACATGGCCGACCTCGGACGGGAACTCACCGGATCACGGCCCTACAGCTTCATCAAACTCACCCCCGGCCACCTCGACGTCCTCGCCGAACAACTCACCCCCGAACAGGCCGCCTCCCTCGCCCCCGTCCTCGTCGTCGCCGGCGAAGCCTTCACCCGCACCACCCTCGAACGCTGGCGCGCCCTCGCCCCCCACACCCGCCTCATCAACGAGTACGGCCCCACCGAAGCGTCCGTCGGGACCTGCACCTACCCCGTACCCGCCGACGAAACGGCCGAGATCCTTCCCATCGGCACCCCCCTGCCGAACATGACGATGTACGTCCTCGACGCGGCCCTCGAACCCACCCCGGTCGGTGTCCCCGGTGAGCTGTACGTCGGCGGAACCGGGGTCGCACGCGGCTACGCCGGGCGCCCCGACCTGACCGCCGAACGCTTCGTCCCCGACCCCCACGGAACACCCGGCGACCGCCTCTACCGCACCGGCGACCTCGTGCGCTGGAACGCCGACGGCGCCGTCGAGTTCCTCGGCCGCCTCGACGACCAGGTCAAGATCCGCGGCTACCGCATCGAACCCGGCGAGATCCAGAGCGTCCTCGCCGACCACCCCGCCGTCCACGACACCGTCGTCATCGCCCGCCCCACAGCCACCGGCGACACCCGCCTCGTCGCCTACTACGTAACCACCAACAGCGCCCTCGACCCGGCCGACCTCCGCGAACACGCCGCCGCCCGGCTCCCCGACTACATGCTCCCCACCGCCTACATCCCCCTCGACGCCATCCCCCTCAACGCCAACGGCAAGACCGACAGACGCGCCCTCCCCGACCCCGGCACCACCGAGGGCGCCAGGGCGGGCACCGCGCCCCGCACCGTCACCGAGGAGCGGATCGCCGACATCTGGACCGAACTCCTCGGCACCCGGGTGGGCGTGGAGGACAGCTTCTTCCAGAGCGGCGGCAACTCGATCCTCGCCATCCGCCTCATCTCGCGGATCCAGGAGGAGTTCGACATCGACTTCAAGGTGCGCACCGTCTTCGAGAGCCCGACCGTGGCCCGGCTCGCCCTCGCCGTGGAGGCCGCGATCACCGCCGAGATCGACGCGGAGCTGGCCGCGCTCCCGCCCACCGCACCCCCGCACGCAACCCCGACGAACGGCCAGGCCCTGGCGAAGGAGTTCACCGCATGAGCACGGACGCGATCACCCCCGCCGGCCTCGGCACCGAGGAGCCCGGGGCGGACCCGGCGGCCCGGGCCGCCGAGCAGGCCCGCCAGGAGCTGATCCGGCGGCGCCTGGCCGGCCGGGGCACCGGCCGCAGACCTGCGATACCGCGGGCCGACCGGACGGCCCCCCTGCGACTCTCCTACGGCCAGGAACAGATGTGGTTCCTCAGCCGCCTCGACCCGGACAGCACCCAGTACCTCGTACCGCTCGTCGTCACCCTGACCGGGCCCCTCGACGCCGGTCTGCTCGGCACCGCCTGGCAGCGCCTCACCGACCGCCACGAGATCCTGCGCACCCGCTACACCCTGGACCAGGAGAGCCCGGTCCAGGTCGTCTCCGATGACGAGCGGGTCACCCTGCCCGTCGTCGACCTGACCGGCACCGCCCCCGGTGCGCGGACGGCCGCCGTCCAGGACGTCATCGACCGCGAGCTGTTCCTCCCCTTCGACCTGGAGCGCGACCTGCCCGTGCGGGGCCGGCTGCTGCGGCTCGCCGACGACGAGCACGTCCTGGCCCTGGTCTTCCACCACATCGCCTGCGACGCCTGGTCCACCGAGGTCGTCGCCCGCGAGCTGAGCGCCCTCTACACGGCCCTCGCCGAGGGCACGGAGCCCGCCCTTCCGCCGGTCCCCGTGCAGTACGCCGACTTCGCCGCCTGGCAGCGCGCCGAGATGTCCGGCGCGACGCTGGAGCGCCACCTCGACTACTGGAAGAGCCAGCTCGTCGGGCTCACCCCCATCGAGCTGCCCACCGACCGCCCCCGCAAGACCGTCCGTGACGCGTCCGGCGCCACCGTGGCCTTCTCCCTGCCCGGCGAACTCGCCACCCGCCTGCGGGCGTTCGCCGAGGACCAGGGGGCCACGCTGTTCATGGTGGTCCTGGCCGCCTACCACGGCCTGCTCGCCCGGTACACGGGCACCGCCGACATCGCGGTCGGCACCGTCGTCTCCGGGCGCGGCCGCCCCGAGCTCCAGGGGATGGTCGGCTACGGCATCAACAGCCTGGTCCTGCGCGGCCACTGGGAGGACGAGCCGACCTTCCGCGAGCTGGTGGCCCGCACCAAGGACACCGTTCTGGGCGCCTTCGACCACCAGGGCGTGCCCTTCGCCCAGCTCATCGACGCCGTACAGCCCGAACGCGACCTCGCCCGCAACCCGCTGTTCGACGTGGCGCTGACCATGCACGGCGAGCGCACCGACGCCTTCGCCCTGCCGGGCATCGCCGCCGAGCCCTTCCAGGGCGAGGGCGACGCCGCCAAGTACGACCTCGACCTCCAGTTCCGCGAGGACGCCGACGGGACCCTGCACGGGAACCTGGAGTACGCCGTCGAACTCTTCGACCGCGCCACCGCCGAGCGGCTCACCGGACACCTGGTGCGGCTGCTGGACGCGGCCGTCACCACCCCGGACCGCGAGGTCGGCGCCCTCGGCCTGCTCGGTGCGGACGAGTACGCCCTGCTCACCGCGGGCGCCGCCGTCACCGGCGAGGTCAACGGCACCGTGCACGGCGCCTTCGAGGCGCAGGTCCGGCGCACCCCGGACGCCGTCGCCGTCACCTTCGGGGCCGAGGAGCTGACGTACGCGCAGCTCAACGAACGGGCCAACCGCATCGCCCACCGGCTGCGGGCGGCGGGCGTCGGCCCGGAGACCCTCGTGGGCGTCTGCCTGGAGCGCTCGGCCGACCTGGTCCCCGCGCTGCTCGGCGTCCTCAAGGCGGGCGGCGCCTATCTGCCGCTCGACCCGGCGGCCCCGGCCGACCGGCTCGGCTTCATGATCGCCGACGCCGCCGTCCCGGTCGTCGTCACGCAGGGCGCGCACGCGGAACTGCTCGCCCCGCTGCACTCCGGCACGACCCTGGTCCTGGACACGGACGGGGCGTGGGAGACGGCGCCGGCCCACGACCCGGAGCCCGTCGCGGACTCCGGCCACCTCGTCTACGTCATCTACACCTCGGGCTCCACCGGCCGCCCCAAGGGCGTCTGCCTCACCCACGCCAATGTGCTGCGCCTGTTCGACGTCACCGACCGGCGCACCGGTTTCCGCGCCGACGACGTGTGGACGCTGTTCCACTCCTACGCCTTCGACTTCTCCGTGTGGGAGATGTGGGGCGCGCTGCTGCACGGCGGGCGCCTGGTCGTCGTGCCGAAGGAGGTGACCCGCGACCCGTCCGCCTTCCTCGACCTGCTCGTCGACCAGCGGGTCAGCGTCCTCAACCAGACGCCGTCCGCGTTCCGCGCCCTGGTCGCCGCCGCCCGCGAGGGCGACCCGCGCGTGGAGCGGCTGGCGCTGCGCACCGTGGTCTTCGGCGGGGAGAAGCTGGAGGTCGCCGACCTGCGGCCGTGGGCCGACCGGCTCGGCCTCGCCCGGCCGACGCTCGTCAACATGTACGGGATCACCGAGACCACCGTGCACGTCACCCACCACGAGCTGACGGCGGCCGACCTGGACGCGGGCGTCAGCCCCGTCGGCGTCGCCCTCGACGACCTGGCCGTCCACGTCCTCGACGAACGCGGCAACCCGGTCCCCGTCGGCGTCTTCGGCGAGATCCACGTCGCCGGGCGCGGTGTGGCGCGCGGCTACCTGGGCCGGCCCGAGCTGACCGCCGAGCGCTTCGTACCCGACCCGTTCGGGGAGCCCGGCAGCCGGCTGTACCGCAGCGGCGACGTGGCGCGCCGACTCGCCGACGGCAGCCTGGAGTTCCTCGGCCGCAACGACGAACAGGTCAAGATCCGCGGCTTCCGCATCGAACTGGGCGAGATCAACGCGGCGCTCGGCGCGCGGGAGAGCGTCCGTGACGCCGTGGTCCTGGCCCGTGAGGTCACCCCCGGCGACCGCCAGCTCGTGGCCTACGTGGTGCCCGCGCCCGGTACGGAGTTCGACGCCGCCGCACTGCGCACCGCGCTCGGCCGCGACCTGCCCGAGTACATGGTCCCGGCCTACTTCGTCGCCCTCGACCGGCTGCCGCTGACCGTGAACGGGAAGCTCGACGACAAGGCGCTGCCCGCCCCGCAGCCCGGCGCCGTGCGCACCGCCGGCCAGACGTACACCGCGCCCCGCACCGAGCTGGAGCGCCGGGTGGCCGCGATCTGGGGCGAGGTCCTCAGGGTGCCGTCCGTCGGCGTCCACGACAGCTTCTTCGACCTGGGCGGGCACTCGCTGCGCGCCATCAACCTCGCCGGGCACCTGCGCGAAGCCGGTCTGGACGTGTCCGTGCGCGATCTGTTCGAGCACCGCACGGTGGCCCGGCTGTCGGAGCGGCTGGCCGAGCGCGCGCCGGTGGTCCGCACGGCCGGTGTCCAGCCGTTCGAGATGGTCACGGCCGCCGACCGGGAGCGGATGCCGGCGGGCCTGGCCGACGCGTACCCGATGTCGCAGGTCCAGATCGGCATGGTCGTCGAGATGCTCAGCGACGACCGCCACCCGTACCACAACTCCACGTCGTTCCGGGTCCGGGACGACCGGCCCTTCTCGGTCGAGGCGCTGCGTACGGCGGTCCGGGCCGCCGTGGCACGCCACGAGGTCCTGCGCACCTCCTTCGACCTCAACTCCTACGACGTACCGATGCAGTTGGTGCACCGTGACGTCGAGCTGCCGGTCGCGGGCAACGACCTCGGCGGCCTGGACGCCGCCGGCGTCGAGAGCGCGCTGCGGGAGTTCACCGCCCGCGAGCGGGCCGCGCTCATCCCGCTGGACGCGGCCCCGCAGCTGCGGCTGACCGGGCACGCCTGCGACGACGGGAGCTGGTGGCTGACGATCACCGAGTGCCACGCCATCCTCGACGGCTGGAGCCACCACTCCCTCCTGATGGAGCTCGTCGAGGGGTACGACCGGGCACGCGGCGGCGCCGCGATCCCGCGCCCCGAGGCACCCGGCGTCCGGTTCGCGGACTTCGTCGCGGCCGAGCTGACCTCGCGCGAGGAGGGCGCGGACCACGCGTACTGGACGGACATCGTCGAACGCTACGAGCCGTTCGCCTTCCCCGAGGCGTGGGCGGGCGACGGGGAGGCCGGTGACCCGCACCGCGTCAAGGTCCCCGTGCACGACCTGGAGGACCGGCTGCGCGCACTGGCCTCGGCGGCCGGGGCGTCCTTCAAGAGCGTGCTGCACGCCGCGTACCTCAGGACGATGAGCGCGGTCACCGGCCAGGAGAGGTTCTTCACCGGCCTGGTCTGCAACGCGCGCCCCGAGGCACTGGGCGCCGACGGCGTCTACGGCATGCACCTCAACACCCTGCCGTTCGCCTTCGACGGCGTCCACGGCACCTGGACCGACCTGGTGGCACGGGTCTTCGACCGCGAGGTGGAGCTGTGGCCGCACCGCGGCTACCCGATGCCCGACATCCAGCGTGCCGCGCAGGACGCCGGCCGGCTGGTCTCGGTCCGCTTCAGTTACCACGACTTCGACCAGGTCGACCGCGAGCAGGTCGACTACCTGGCGAGCATCGACGACAGCCCCACCGAGTTCCCGCTCGGCGTCTCCGCCCGCCTGGGCCACCTCTTCCTCACCGGCGGACGCAAGCACCTGACCGAGCAGGCCCTTCGGCACCTCGCGGGCATCCTGCGGCAGGTGCTGGAGGCCATGGCCTCCGACCCGCTCGGCGACGCCGCCGCCTCCTGCCTGCCGACGGCCGAACGGGACCGCCTGCTGGCCGAAGGCACCGGCGAGCGGGCCGACTTCGGCACCGCCGACATACCGTCCCGGTTCGAGCAGCAGGCCCGCCGCACCCCGGACGCGACGGCCGTCTCGCTGGCCGGCACGTCTCTGACGTACGCGGAGCTGGACGCGTCCGCCAACCGGCTCGCGCATCATCTTCTGGCCCGGGGGGTGCGCCCGCGGACCCCGGTCGGTGTCCTGCTGGACCGCGGACCCGACCTCCTCGCGGCACTCCTCGGCGTGTGGAAGGCCGGCGCCTCCTACGTACCGATCGACCCGTCCTACCCCGCCGAGCGCATCGCCTCGATGCTGGAGACGGCCGGTGCCGCCTTCGCGGTGACCCAGGAGGCGTACGAGGCACGCTTCAGCGGCTTCACGACGGTACGGGTGGACGATGCGGCGATCGACGTGCGGCCGGCCACCGCGCCGGAGCGGAGCGCGGACCCGCAGGCGCTGGCGTACACCATCTTCACCTCCGGCTCGACCGGCCGCCCCAAGGGCGTCGAGGTCACCCACCAGGGGCTGGCCAACCATGTCGCCTGGGCGGCACGGGAGCTGGCCTCCCAGGGACAGGGCGGCGCGCCGCTGTTCTCCTCGGTCGCCTTCGACCTCGTCGTCCCCAACCTGTGGGCCCCGCTGATCACCGGCCAGAAGGTCCACGCCATCGCCCAGGACACCGACATGGCCGACCTCGGCCGTGCGGTCGCGGCGGCGGGACCGTACAGCTTCATCAAGCTGACCCCGGGCCATCTCGACGTGCTGGCCGAGCAGTTGACCGCCGAGCAGGCCGCCTCGATCGCCCCGGTCCTCGTGGTCGCCGGCGAGGCGTTCACCCGCACCACCCTGGAACGCTGGCGCGCCCTCGCCCCGCACACCCGGCTGATCAACGAGTACGGACCCACCGAAGCGTCCGTCGGAACCTGCACCTACCCGGTGCCCGCCGAGGAGCCGGCCGAGGTACTGCCCATCGGGCACGCCCTGCCGAACATGACGATGTACGTCCTGGACCGGCGGCTCCAGCCGGTCGCCACCGGTGTCCCGGGCGAGCTGTACGTCGGTGGCACCGGCGTGGCCCGCGGCTACGCCGGCCGCCCCGATCTCACCGCCGACCGCTTCCTCCCCGACCCCTACGGAACCCCCGGCGACCGCCTCTACCGCACCGGCGACCTCGTCCGCACCCGCCCCGACGGCGCCGTCGAATTCCTCGGCCGCCTCGACGACCAGGTCAAGATCCGCGGCTACCGCATCGAACCCGGCGAGATCCAGAGCGTCCTCGCCGACCACCCCGCCGTCCGCGACGCGGTCGTGGTGCCCCGTACGACGACCGCCGGCGAGACCCGCCTCGTGGCGTACTACGTGGCGGACCAGGAACTCGACACGGCCGGTCTCGGAAAGCACGCCGCCGAGCGGCTGCCCGACTACATGCTGCCGACCGCCTACGTCGCCCTCGACACCATCCCGCTCAACGCCAACGGCAAGACCGACAAACGCGCCCTCCCCGACCCCGACACCGCCGAGGGCGACTCCGGCACCCCCTACGTCGCCCCCCGCACCGGAACCGAGGCGCGCGTCGCCGAGATCTGGGCGCAGGTCCTCCAGTTGGAGCGGGTCGGCGTCGAGGACGGGTTCTTCGACCTCGGCGGCCACTCGATCCGCGCCGTCGCCCTGGTCGGCGCCCTGCGCGCCGCCGGGTTCGACGTCGGGGTGCGCGAGGTCTTCGAGCACCGCACGGTCGCCGAGCTCAGCGAGTTCCTGACCGGGCGTCCCGCGCCGGCCGTGACGGCACCGCCCGTCGAGCCGTTCGCACTGCTCGGGCCGGACGACCGGGCCCTGCTGCCCGAGGGGACCGTCGACGCCTACCCGATGTCGCAGGTCCAGCTCGGCATGATCGTGGAGATGCTCGCCGACGAGGAGAAGCGCGCCTATCTCAACGTGGCGTCCTTCCGCATCACCGACGGCGTCCCCTTCGAGGTCGCCGCGTTCCGCCAGGCACTCAACATCGTCACCCGGCGCCACGAGATGCTGCGCACCTCCTTCGACCTCGACGGCTACAGCACGCCCCTCCAGATCGTCGCGCCCACCGCCCATGTGCCGCTGGTGGTCGAGGACCTGAGGCTCGCGGGCGACCGGGAGGAGCGGACGCGCGCCATCCTCGCCGAGGAGCGGGCAGTCCTCTTCGACCTGGCGAAGGCGCCGCTGCTGCGGATGACCGCGCAGCTGGAGGACGACCACGCCTGGCGGCTCGTCGTCACCGTCTGCCACGCCATCACCGAGGGCTGGAGCCACCGGGCCCTGCTCATGGAGCTCCTGGAGACGTACCGCGCGCTGCGGGACGGCGGCGAGCCGGCACCGTACACCGCCCCGCCGGTGCGCTACGCGGACTTCATCGCCGCCGAACTGGCCTCCTTGGACTCCGAGGAGGACCGCGCCTACTGGAAGGACGTGGTGAGCGGCCACGCCCCGTTCGCGCTGCCCGCGCCGTGGGCCGGGGACCCCCTCGCCGCGCGCGAGAAGTACCGGGTGGCGGTCGAGCTCTTCGACCTCCAGCCGAGGCTGCGCGCGCTCGCCACGCGGGCCCAGGTGTCGCTGAAGAGCGTCCTGCTCGCCGCCCATCTGAAGGTCCTCTCCCTGCTCACCGAGGAAACCGTCTTCCACAGCGGCCTGGTGTACAGCGCGCGCCCCGAGTCGCCGGGCGCCGAGCGGGTGTACGGCATGTACCTCAACACGCTGCCGTTCGCCTTCGCCGGTGCCCGCGGCACCTGGACCGATCTCGTACGGGAGGTGTTCGCCGCCGAGGGGCGCGTCTGGGACCGCCGGCGCTTCCCGATGCCGGTCATCCAGCGCGACGCCAGGGCCGGCCGGCTCCTCGACGTCCGCTTCAGCTACCAGGACTTCGACCACGTCGACACCGGACTGGTCGACCCCGAGGCCAGCAGCGGCGAGGGCGGCACCGAGTTCGCCCTCGCGGTCTCCGCGGTCTCCGGACACCTGCTGCTGACCACCCACACCCACGCCCTGGCCCGGGAGCACGCCGACCGGCTGACCGGCCTGTACCGGCAGGTCCTTGAGGCGATGGCCGCCGACCCGGACGGCAGCGCGGAGTACGCCCCGCTGCCCGCGGGCGAGGCGGAGTGGCTGGGGGCGCTCAACGAGACCGCCGAGGAGTACCCGGCGCTGTCCGTCCTGGAGCGCTTCGAGCAGCAGGCCCGGGCCACCCCCGGGGCGGTCGCCGTCACCTTCCGGGGCGAGGAGGTCACCTACCGGGAACTGGACGAGGCGGCCAACGCGATCGGCCACCGCCTGATCGCCGAGAACGTCGGCCGGGAGTCCGCCGTCGGCGTGCTCCTCGACCGCTCCCCCCGGCTCATCGCGACGCTGCTCGGGGTGTGGAAGGCGGGCGCGGCCTACGTGCCGGTCGACCCGTCCTACCCCGCCGAGCGCATCGCCTCCATGCTGGAGACGGCCGGAGCGTCGCACGCGGTCTCCCAGCCCGAGTACGCGGCGCTCTTCGGCGGCCTCACCCCGCTCCTGGTCGGCGAGAGCCTGGCCGGGCAGGAGCGGGCCCCCGCCCGGACCGACGACCCCGACCGGCTCGCGTACGTCATCTTCACCTCCGGTTCGACGGGCCGGCCCAAGGGCGTCCAGATCCCGCACCGGGGCCTGGCCAACCACGTGGCCTGGGCGGCCGTGGAGCTGGCCGCGCGCGGCACCGGCGGCGCGCCGCTGTTCTCGTCCGTCGCCTTCGACCTGGTCGTCCCCAACCTGTGGGGTCCGCTGGTCACCGGGCAGGCCGTGCACGTCGTCCCGCAGGACACCGTGCCGGGCGACCTCGCGGAGGCGCTCATGGACCGGGCCCCGTACAGCTTCGTGAAGCTGACCCCGGGCCACCTCGACGTCCTCTCCGAGCAGCTCGCGACCGACGAGGTGGACCGGCTCGCCCAGGTGTTCGTCGTCGCGGGCGAGGCGCTGCCCGCCACCACGGGCAACCAGGCGCTCGAACTCCTGGGCGCGGGACGGATGATCAACGAGTACGGGCCCACCGAGGCGTCCGTCGGCTCGACCGTCCACCCGGTGACCGAGCCGGTCGCCCTCGACGTGGTGCCGATCGGCACGCCCCTGCCGAACATGACCACCCACGTCCTGGACCGGGCCATGCGCCGAGTGCCCGTGGGCGTGGTCGGCGAGCTGTACGTCGGCGGCACCGGGGTGGCACGCGGCTACGCGGGCCGTCCCGACCTGACCGCCGAGCGCTTCGTGCCCGACCCGTACGGGCCCGCGGGCGGGCGGCTGTACCGCACCGGCGACCGGGTGCGGATGCTCGCCGGCGGCGCGGTCGAGTTCCTCGGCCGCCTGGACGACCAGGTCAAGATCCGCGGCTACCGCGTCGAGCTCGGCGAGGTGCAGGCCGTCCTGGCCGCCCACCCCGCCGTGCGGGACGCCGTGGTCACGGTCCACGAACCCACCCCGGGCGACAAGCGCCTCGTCGCCCACTGCGTGCCGCACGAAGGACAGCGGCTCCCCGACGCCTCGGCCCTCGCCGAGGAATGCGGCCTGCGGCTCCCCGAGTACATGGTCCCCTCGGCGTTCGTCGCCCTGGAGGCCATGCCGCTCAACGCCAACGGCAAGGTCGACCGGCGGGCGCTGCCGGCCCCCGACCGCTCCGCCCTGCGCGGCGACGACCACCCCTACGTCGCCCCGCGCACCCCCACCGAGCAGCTCCTCGCCACGATCTGGCAGGACGTGCTCGGCGTCGAAACCGTCGGCATCCACGACCGGTTCTTCGACCTCGGCGGCCACTCCATCCTGATGATCCAGGTACTGGCCGCCGCCCGGCGGGCGGGCCTCACCGTCTCCGTCTGGCGCATGTACCAGCACGGGACCCTCGTCGACCTGGCCGCGGCCATCGACGAGGACACCCGCGAGGCGGAGGCGGAGGCCGCCCCCGCGGCCCCCGCTCCCCCCGCCCGCGTGGAGGTCTCCGCCGATCTGCTGGCCTCGCTGCTCGAACGGGCGAGCGGCGGAGACAGCGCCAAGCTGGCCGAGGGGCCGCTCGCGGAGGTGGCCGCCCTGATCGGCCGGCCGGCCGCGCCGGCGTTCCCCCTCGACGAGCTGACAGCTCTCATGGCCGAGCACCAGGTGCCCGGCGTGAGCGTCGCCGTCCTCGGCGCCGACGGCTCCACCGAGCTGCACGGCGTCGGCCGCCTGCGGGCCGGGGACGACGCGCCGGTGACCCCCCGGACGCTGTTCCAGGTCGGCTCGATCAGCAAGCACGTCACGGCGTTCGCCACCCTGCGACTCGTGGCCCAGGGGCTCATCGGCCTCGACGACCCGATCGACCGGCACCTCACCTCGTGGCAGCTCGCCGACCTGCCCGAGGCGCCCGGACCGGTCACGGTCCGCCAGCTCCTCGGGCACACGGCGGGCTTCGCACGCCACCGCAGTGTCGGGTTCCGGCCCGGCGAGCGCGTGCCCACCCTGCGGGAACTGCTCGACGGGACCGGGCCGGTGTCCACGCCCCGGGTCGCCCGGCAGCTCGTCCCCGGTGAGGTCTTCCGCAAGAGCAGCACGCACTACTGGGTGCTGCAGCAGCTCCTGGAGGACGTCACCGGCGAATCCTTCCAGGAGCTGATGGACCGACTCGTGCTGACGCCCATGGGCCTCACGGGCAGCAGCTTCGACCAGTCCTTCCCGCACACCGCCGGACGCCCCGTGGCGCTCGGCCACCACGTGAAGGGCAAGCACCTGGACGGCGGCTGGCGCGAACGCGCCCACCTCGCCGCCGCCGGGCTGTGGACGACCGCCGAGGACCTCGGCAAGGTCGCCCGCCACTTCCGGGCCGCACTCCTCGGCCTGGACGGCGCCCTGATCCCCCGGGACACCGCCGCCGAGCTGCTCCACACCCATCCGGGCAGCTTCTACGGACTCGGCACCATCGTCGACGACACCGGTGACGACGCCGAGTTCGGGCACGGCGGTGAACCGGCCGGCTACTGGAACCTCTCGCTCACCCATCTCAGGAGCGGTGTGGGGCTGGTCGTCCTGACCAACTCCGACAGCGGCAAGGACGTCGTCAAGTTCCTCACGGCGGCCCTCAGCAAGCGCGAACACGCCTTCGGCCAGGGCGAGCTGATGGCCGACTGGGCGGCGGCCGGCACCGGCGCCGACGCCCCGGCCGACCACCCTCTGCTCACCCCCGTGGTGACGGAGGAGGAGCTGGCCTGATCCGGGGCCGGGCCGCCCCGACCGGGCGGCCCGGCCCTCCCCCGGCCGACTTCCATCCCCTCCAGGAGGACCCCGTGAACCACCCGCCCGCCCGCCACCTCATCTCCATCGACGACCTCTCCGACTCCGACCTGCGCCGGATCGTCTACGACGGCGTGACCTTCTCCCAGGCCGGCCCCGGCGCCCGGCGCCCGCTGGCCGACCAGGTGGTGGGCGTCTACTTCAAGCGGACCTCCACCCGGACCCGCACCGCCTTCTCCAGCGGCGCGCTGCGCCTGGGCGGCCGGCTGATCACGTACGGAGCCGGCGACCTCCAGCTCAACACCGGCGAGACCAGCGAGGACACCGGCGAGGTGCTCTCCCGGATGCTCGACGTGCTGGTCGCCCGCACCGCCGACGACCCGGCCGAGATGCGGGCCTGGGCGAACCAGCGGCGGATGTCCGTCATCAACGCCATGAGCGCCGACGAGCACCCCACCCAGGCACTCACCGATCTCACCACCCTCCAGGCGCACTTCGGCCGCCTGGACGGCCTGCGCGTCCTGTACGTCGGCGAGGGCAACAACTCCGCCTCCGCGCTCGCCCTGGCCCTCACCCGCTTCGAGGGCGCGCACCTCGACCTGCGCACCCCGCCCGGCTACGGCCTCGACAGCGCCTTCCTCGACCGCGCCCGGCGCACCGCGGCCCGCTGCGGATCGACCGTCACCGAACGCCACGACATGGCCGACCTGCCGGAGAACGTCGACGCCGTCTACACCACCCGCTGGCAGACCACCGGCACCACCAAGGCCGACCCCGACTGGCGGCGCGTCTTCGCCCCCTTCCAGGTCACCGCCGGTCTCTGGCAGGCCAGCCCCAAGGCGGTCTTCCTGCACGACCTGCCGGCGCACCGCGGCGACGAGGTCACCGGCGAGGTTCTGGACGGGCCGCACAGCCTCGCCTTCCAGCAGGCCGAGAACAAGATGCACAGCGCCATGGCGGTCCTCGCCTGGGCCCGCGGCGCACGGACCGGCTCCGAGGCAGCGGCCACCGCATGAGCGCCCCCGCAGAAGCGCCGGCCGCCGCGTCCCCGCCGCTGCGCCGCAACCGCGACTTCCTGCTGCTGTGGGGCGGGGCCGGGTTCACCCTGCTCGGCTCCCGCGCCTCCATGGTCGCCTACCCGCTGCTGCTGATCTGGTCCACCGGATCGGCGACGGCGGGGGCGGTGGCCGCAGCGGCGGCGCAACTGCCGCAACTGCTCGTGCAGTTGCCCGCGGGCGTCCTGGTCGACCGCTGCGACCGGCGGCGGCTGATGGTGCTGTGCAGCGTGGGCTGCGCGCTCAGCACCCTCAGCGTGGTGGCCGCCGTGGCGAGCGGCCGGGTGTGGCTCGCGCACCTGGCGGCGGCCGCGTTCATCGAGGGCTCCCTGATGGTCTGCTACCGGCTCGCCGAACGGGCGACCGTGCGCCACGTCGTTCCGGCCGGGCAGCTCACCGCCGCGCTCTCCGGCAGCGAGGCGCGCGGCCGGGCCGCCGGACTGCTCGGCCAGCCCCTGGGCAGCACGGCGTTCGCGCTGGCCCGCTGGTCGCCGTTCCTGCTGGCCGGCGTCGCCCACCTGCTCTCGCTCGCCACGGTGCTGCTCATCCGCTCCCCCTTCCAGGGACCCGCCGAGGACCGGCCGCCCCGCGGGCGGCTGGGCCCGCAGATCGCCCAGGGGCTGCGCTGGCTGTGGCGCAACACCTTCCTGCGCCTGGTCATGCTGCTGGTCTCCGGCAGCAACGTGCTCTTCCAGGCCCTGGCCCTGCTCCCCGCCTTCGTCCTGCACGAGGACGGGCTGTCGCCCGGCATGGTCGGCGTCATCACCGCCATCAGCGGGGCCGGCGGGGCGCTCGGCGCACTGGGCGGCGGCCGGGCGATGAAGCTCATGGGCCTGCCGTCCCTGGTCCGCTGGGCGCTGCTCGCCTGGGCGGTGCTGGTCCCCGCGCTCGCGCTGACCCGCTCGCCCTGGCTGCTCGGCGCGCTGTTCGCCGTGATGAGCATGGTCGGCGGCGTCGTGAACGTCGCGGGCGGCGTCCACCAGGTCCTCACCACCCCCGACCGACTCCAGGGCCGCGTCAACAGCGCCTTCCAACTGGTGGGTTCGGGCGCCAACACGCTCGGCGCGCTCCTCGGCGGGCTGCTCCTGGACGCGACCGGCGCGGCCGGGACGGCCGCCGTCCTCGGTGCCGCGATGGCCGCGCTCGCGCTCACCGCACTTCTCATCGACCTACCACGACACCACCGGAACACTCCCCAAGGAGATCAGGAATGAACACAACGCCCAGCTGGTCCCCGCTCGTCATCACCCCGCAGGACGCGGGCGTCGAGGCGTCGGCGCCCGGACTGCTCCGCGTGGTCGGCGACACCGCCGCCATCAGCGACCAGCTCGTCAAGGAGAAGGCGCTCATCTTCCGGGGCTTCGGCGTCACCGAGGAGGCGCTCGACCCCGTCATGGACGAGCTGCTCCCCAACCGCCTCGCCTACGTGCACGGCAACTCGCCCCGCACCAAGGTCGGCAAGAACGTCTACACCTCCACGGAGTACCCGCAGGAGTTCACCATCTCGATGCACAACGAGATGTCCTACGCCGCCGCCTGGCCGGCCCGGCTGCTGTTCTTCTGCCAGAAGGCGGCCGAGACCGGCGGTGCGACGCCCGTCACCGACTCCGCGCTGTGGCTGGCCTCGCTCGACGAAGAGGTGCGCGAGGCGTTCGCCGGCGGCGTCTGCTACCAGCAGAACCTCCACGACGGGTTCGGCCTCGGCAAGAGCTGGCAGGACACCTTCGAGACGACCGACCGCGGTGTGGTGGAGGAGTTCCTCACCCGGACCGAGGCCGAGTACGCGTGGCAGCGGGACGGCTCGCTGCGGGTGCGCCAGATCCGGCCCGCGACCGCCGTCCACCCGGTGACCGGTGACGAGGTCTGGTTCAACCAGTCCGACCAGTGGCACCCGGCCGGGCTCGGCGACGACACCGCCGCCGCCCTCGCGCAGATCCTCTCCGCCGACGAGCTGCCGCAGTCCGTGACGTTCGCCGACGGCTCCCCGATCCCCGACCCCTACATCCTGCAGATCCGGGACCGGGGCCTGGAGCACGCCCGCGACTGCGACTGGAACACCGGCGACCTCATGCTCATCGACAACATGCTCGTGTCGCACGGCCGCCGCCCCTTCACGGGCACCCGCCGGGTGCTCGTGGCGATGTCCGACTGAGGCGCCATGAACGACAGCGGCTCCCCGGCGGAGTACCGGGCGCTGGCGGCGGACCGCGGTGTGCACGTGTGGCAGGGCTCGACCCGCGCCGCGCCGCCCGCCGCCGCCCTGCGGCTGCTCTCCGCCGCCGAACACACCGTGATGCTGCGCAGGCCGCGTACCGACGGACTGCGGTACGCGGGGGCGCACATCGCCGTGCGGCAGATCCTCTCCCGCTACCTGGGCGTCCCCCCGGCGGGCCTGCGCTTCGGCACCCGGCCCTGCCTGTGGTGCTCCGACCCCGGTCACGGCCGCCCGGTCGTCACCGGCCCCCCGACCGGCCTCGACTTCAACCTCTCGCACGCCGGTCCGCACTGGGCCCTGGCGGTCAGCGCCACGGGGCCGGTCGGCATCGACATCGAGGACGGACGCTCCAGGATCTTGGCGCGCGACGCGGCCCTGGTGCTGTCCGCGTCGGAACTGACCCATGTGAACGGCCTGACGGAGGGCCCCGCGCGCGACGCGGCCCTCCTTCGGTGCTGGACCAGGAAGGAGGCGGTGGTGAAAGCGATCGGCACCGGCATCATGGCGGACCTCAGGGACCTGGAGGTCCGTCCCGAACACGAGGGCCCGCTGACCGTGCACGGCACCGGGCAGGGCGGCACCGGCGACTGGCTGGTGCAGGACCTGCCCGGCACGGGCGACCTGTTCGTCGCCCTCGCCCGCCCCGCCGGCAGCACCGGCCCGGTGACCCTGCGCTCACCGACCGGCGCCACGGTGGCCGCCCCCCGCACCGAGGCGGTCCCCGTCCCCGCACGGGACACCGCCGACACCGCCCTGCTCGTACCCTTCCGTTCCTGAAGGAGCCGTCACCATGACCACCACCACACCCCTGCTCGGCCCCACCGTCCGTGCCGGATACCTGCCGCAGGTGTACGAGGCACCGGCCCCCGGCATCGCGGTCTCGGAGTTCATCGGGAACAACCGCCCCGCGCTCCGTGCCGCGCTGCACTCCCGCGGGGCCGTGCTGCTGCGCGGCTTCGACGTCGACGGCGTCGACGGCTTCAACGGTTCCGTGCACGCCCTCTCGGGCACGCCGCCGCTGACGTACGCCGAGCGCTCCTCACCCCGTTCCACCATCAAGGGCCAGGTCTACACCTCGACCGACTACCCGGCGGACGAGGAGATCTTCCTGCACAACGAGAACTCCTACCAGGCCGTCTGGCCGCAGGCGCTGTACTTCTACTGCATCGAGCCGGCCCACACCCTGGGCGCGACCCCGCTCGCCGACATCCGCCAGGTGTTCCGCGCCATCGACCCGGACGTGCGGGAGGATTTCACCCGCCGCCGCTGGCGCGTGGTGCGCAACTTCCACGAGGACTTCGGCGTGCCGTGGCAGCAGGCGTTCAACACCGACGACCGGGCCGCCGTCACCGCGTACTGCGAGGGCAAGGGGCTGGGTGTCGAGTGGACCGCCGGCGGACTGCGGACCACGGCGATCCGCGACGCCGTGCACCGCCACCCGGTGACCGGCGAGGACGTGTGGTTCAACCACATCACGTTCTTCCATGTCAGCACGGTCGCCCCGGACGTCCGCGAGGGCCTTCAGGAGATCTTCGCCGACGAGGACCTGCCGACGAACTCCTACTACGGTGACGGCGCCCCCATCCCCGACGACGTGGTGGCCCACCTGCGCCAGTGCTACCGCGACGCCTCCACCCGGTTCGACTGGCAGCGCCACGACATCCTGGTGGTGGACAACATGCTCGCCGCCCACGCCCGTGAGCCGTTCACCGGCCCGCGCAGGATCGCGGTGGCGATGGCCGAGCCGTCGCAGCCGGCGGCCGGCTGAGCCGCCGCACGCCCGGGCCGCGGGGGGGGGGGGGCGGCCCCCCGCCCGGGGGGGGGGGGGGGGGGGCCCCGGGGGCGGGGGGGGGGCCCCCCGGGGCCGGGGGGGGGGGGGGGGGGCCCCCCCCCCCCCGGGGGGGCGGGGGGGGGGGGGGGGGCCCCGGCGCCCCCCCGCCCCCCCCCCCCCCCCCGGGGGGGGGGCCCCCGGCCCCCGGGTGTTGTCAGTGCCGGGTGCCAGACTCGAAGGCATGA
Source organism: Streptomyces sp. NPDC092952 (assembly GCF_044754785.1). Taxonomy (NCBI): domain Bacteria; kingdom Bacillati; phylum Actinomycetota; class Actinomycetes; order Kitasatosporales; family Streptomycetaceae; genus Streptomyces; species Streptomyces sp. NPDC092952. The sequence continues at coordinate 77,020 of NZ_JBIVPT010000024.1, forward strand.
CCGAACGGTGGGCCCTGGCCATGACG
>NZ_JBIVPT010000025.1:0-28799 GCF_044754785.1 Streptomyces sp. NPDC092952
GCCCCTCCACCGGCACCGTCGCCGGCACCGCCTACGCCCACTGCGGCACCAACTGGTGGAGCTACGACACCCCCGCCACCATCACCTCCAAGATGGCCTGGAAGAACCAGCAGGGGCTCGGCGGCACCTTCTTCTGGGAGCTCAGCGGCGACACCGCCGACGGTGAGCTGATCAAGGCCATCAACTAGGCACGCATCGGCCTCCGGGCGCGGACGGAAGAGCAGGAGCGGGGCGGTGGGCCGGTCGGTCCGCCGCCCCGTTTCGTCTGCGTTGGGGTGATCCGCACGGACTCACCGGGTCATGCTCCACCCGGCGTTCCCGCTCCGGCAGGAGCTCACGCGGATCACTCCGGCATGATGGGAGCGCACCCGTTCCGATCATGTGTTCCCAGGACCGCGGTGTGGCCCCGAGGAGGAGGATTCCGCTTGTCACGCCAGGTTCTGACGGTCGGTCCCGAACGGTCCGACGATTTCCGAACGATCGGTGACGCGCTGACGCGGGCACGCAACGGCGCCGTGATCAGCGTCCGTTCCGGCTCCTACGCCGAGAGCCTGGTCATCACCGTTCCCGTCACCGTCGTCGCCGAGCAGTCCCGCGGCAGCGTCGAGATATGCCCGCCGCACGGCAGCGCGGTGGTGCTCCAGGCCGAGGCGGTGATGCTCACCGACCTGGTGCTGCGCGGCCGGGACGAAGAGCTACCGGCGGTGGACGCGCCGCGCGGACAGATCGCGATGGACGGCTGCGACGTCACCGGCTCGTCGTGGACCGCCCTGCTGGCCCGCGGGTCCGGCTCGATGGCGCTCCGGGACTGCAAGGTGCGCAATCCGCGCGGTGCCGGACTGGTGGTGACCTCGTCGGTGGAGAGCTCCGCGGAGTCCTGCACGGTCGAGCACCTGGGCACCTCGGGCGTGGTGATCGGCGAGCGCGGCCGGATCACGCTGCGCGGCTGCACCATCCGCGACGCGCGGGCCAACGGGGTACTCGCCAACGGCGAGGGGCAGGGCTCGGTGGAGGAGTGCGACATCTCCTCCACCGACAAGCCGTCCATCGCGCTGGAGGAGCAGAGCACCACCCGGATCCTGCGGACCGTGGTCCACGACACGGGCGTCGGCGTCCACCTCTCCTCCTCGGCCCGCACGGTGCTGGAGGACATCCGGGTGACCGGCACGAGCGGGCCCGGCATCGTCCTGTCCGGCGGCACCGACCCGCTGCTGCGCCGCTGCCGCACCGCCCGCACGAAGGGGCCCGGGCTGCTCGTCTCGGACCGGGCCCGGGGCACCTTCGAGGACTGCTGGCTCGATTCGGCCCAGGAGGCCGCGCTGCATGTCCGGGGATCGGCCTCCCCGGTACTGATCGGGCTGACCGTCCGGGACAGCGTGCGCGCGGGCGTGCTGCTGGAGGAGGACTCGGTCGCCGAGCTGGACCGGCTGGAGGTCCTCGACGCGGGCGAGGTGGGCGTACGCGTACGCGGCGGCGCCAATCCGCTGGTGCGCCGGGCCCGGATCGGCACCGCGAAGGAGCACGGCGTGGAGGTCGTCAAGGGCGGCCGGGGCCGGCTGGAGGACTGCGAGATCGACCGGCCCGGCGGCATCGGCATCCGGGTCGCGGACGACGGCGACGTCTACGTCGGCGGGGGCGGGGTGCACGGTGCCGCGCACGGCCTGTCCGTGGCCGCGGGCGGCAGCGTCGCCGTCCGGGACTGGCACGTCCGGGAGTCCACGGACACGGGCGTGTCCGTCGAGGACGGCGGCGAACTGACCGCGAACCGGCTGCGGGTCACCGCCGCCGCCGGGCACGGGGTGCTGCTGGCCCAGGGCGGCCGGGGCTCCTTCACCGGCTGCGAGGCGACCGGATCGGGCCGGGACGGCTTCCGGGTGGAGACCACGGCCGCGGTGTCGTTGGTCAACTGCACCGCGCGGGACAACGAGGGCGGCGGCCTGGTGCAGGCCCTGCCGGGCGAGCGCCTGGCGGTCGAGAACCTGACCAGCGGCGGCAACGGCAGGCGGGACGCCTGGGGGCTGGGCGAGGCCGAGGGCACCGATCCCGCCGGAACGGGCGACGCGGCCGGCCCCGGCGCGCCCCGCGAGGACGGCCCGCTGGCCGAACTGGACATGCTGATCGGCCTGGAGAACGTCAAGCACCAGGTGCGGACCCTGGTCAACCTGATCCAACTCGCCCAGCGGCGTGCCCGGCTGGGTCTGCCGGCTCCTCCGATGAGCCGGCACCTGGTCTTCTCCGGCCCGCCCGGCACCGGCAAGACCACGGTCGCGCGGCTCTACGGGGCGGTCCTGGCCGAGCTGGGGGCGCTGCCGTCGGGCCATCTGGTGGAGGTGTCGCGCGCGGACCTGGTGGCGCAGATCGTCGGCGGCACCGCCATCAAGACCACCGAGACGTTCAAACGGGCGCTCGGCGGGGTGCTGTTCATCGACGAGGCGTACAGCCTGCTGTCGGACGGGCGGGGTTCGGGGGCCGACTTCGGGCGCGAGGCGGTGGACACCCTGCTGAAGCTGATGGAGGACCACCGCGACGACGTCGTCGTGGTCGCCGCCGGGTACGCCGACGAGATGCGGGACTTCCTCGGCTCCAACCCGGGGCTCGCCTCGCGGTTCTCCCGGACGGTCGAGTTCGAGAACTACGCGGTGCCCGAACTCGTCGCGATCGTCGAGGCCATGTGCGCCCGGCACCGCTACGAGCTCGACGATTCGACGCTGGGCGCGCTGGCCGCGCACTTCGAGCGGATGCCCCGGGACGCGGGTTTCGGCAACGGCCGGGCCGCCCGGCAGGTGTTCGAGGAGATGGTGGACCGCCAGGCGTACCGGCTGGCCGCGCTGCCCGACGCCGACGAGCAGGACCTCACCCTGCTGCTTCCCGAGGACGTCGGCGAGGAGGCTGCCGCCGCCGTGTCCGGGCAGCCGGGCGAGGGTGCGGCGGAGGACGACCCGCTGGCCCGGCTCGGGGACATGGTGGGCCTGGCCGCCGTCAAACGCGACGTCACCGACCTGGTCAACCTGCTGGCCACCGCGAAGAAGCGCGAGGCGGCCGGGCTGCCCGCGCCCAGGATCAGCCACCACCTGGTCTTCACCGGCCCGCCCGGCACCGGCAAGACCACGGTCGCCCGGCTCTACGGCGAGCTGCTGAGGTCGCTCGGCGTGCTGCCGCGCGGCCAGCTCGTCGAGGTGGCCAGGGCGGACCTGGTCGGACGGTACGTGGGGCACACCGCCCAGCTCACCCGGGAGGTGTTCGACCGGGCCAGGGGCGGGGTGCTGTTCGTCGACGAGGCGTACACGCTGACACCGGAGGGCTCCGCCGGCAGCAGCGACTTCGGGCGCGAGGCGGTGGACACCCTGCTGAAGCTGATGGAGGACCACCGCGACGAGGTGGTGGTCATCGTCGCCGGCTACACGGGCGAGATGGAACGCTTCCTCGCCTCCAACCCCGGCCTCTCGTCGCGGTTCTCGCGGCGGGTGCAGTTCGCCGACTACTCCTCGGACGAGCTGGTCACCATCGTCCGCCAGCACGCGGCCTCCTCCGGCTACGAGTGCGGCGCGGGAACGGGAACGGTCCTGCGGGAGTACTTCGACTCCCTGCCGCGGGACCGTTCGTTCGGCAACGCCCGGCTGGCCAGACAGGTCCTGGAGGGCATGATGACGCGTCAGGCGGGCCGGGTCAGCGCCATGGCGGTGCCCGGTCTGGACGATCTGCGGCTGCTGCTCCCGGACGACGTCGTACGCCCGCGGGAGGGGTCCGAGTGAGGGCGGTCGGCAGGGCGCGGAGCGGCACCGGCCGCCGTGCCGGGCGGGCTCCGGCCGCGATGTTCCTGGCCGCGGCCCTGGTGCTGCCGGCGGCCGGGCCGTCCATCGCGGCCGACGGCGAGAAGGTCAGGCTGCCGGTGGTGCCGACGCGCCTCGACGCCGGTGATCCGTGCACCGGCGCGTCGGGGGCACGGGCCACGGCGGTGCCGTGGGAGCAGCGGAATCTCCAGCTCGCCCGCACCTGGGAGTCCGGTCTGGGGGCGGGGACGAAGGTCGCGGTGGTGGACACCGGGGTCTCGACGCGGGCGCCGGCGCTCGCGGGGCGGGTCACGGCCGTGGGCGGGGCCGGGACGGACTGCGTGGGGCACGGGACGTTCGTGGCCGGGCTGATCGCGGCGGCGCCCGCGCGGAACGTGCGGGTCGCGGGGGTCGCCCAGCAGGCCCGGATCATCGCGGTGCGGGGCACCGACGAGCGGGGGGCGGCGACCGCGGAATCGGTCGCCGCCGGCATCCGGGCGGCGGTGGACGCGGGGGCGAAGGTCGTCCAGGTCTCCCCCGCGCTGGCCGCCGATTCGGCGGGACTGCGTGCGGCGGTGCGGTACGCGGCCTCCCGGGACGCGTTGATCGTGGCGGCCGCGGCTCCCGACCCGGCGGGTTCGCCGGCGGGCCGGGAGCCCGTGCCGCCGCGCGACTACTGGCCCGCCGCGGCGCCCGGGGTCCTCTCCGTGATCGACATGGACGCGCGGGGCGGCCGACCCGACTCCGCGCCGGCCGCGCGGAGCGCGGACCTCGCCGCCCCGGGTGACGGGGTGGTGGGCGTGGGCCCCCGGGGGACGGGACACTTCATCGGGTCGGGGGCGTCGTTCGCCGCCGGCTACGTCGCGGGCGCCGCCGCGCTCGTACGGTCGGCGCATCCGGAGCTGTCGGCCGCCGGGACGGCGCGGCGGCTGGCCCGTACCGCCTATCCGGCGGACGTGCCGCGGCTGGACCCGTACGCGGCGGTGACCTCCGTGCAGGACGCGGCGGCGGCCCCCCGGGCTGTGCGGGACGACTCCGTGGTGCTGCCGTCGGGGGACCGCGGCGAGGGTGCGGCCCGCCGGGCGGTGTGGATCGCGGCGGCGGGTGTCTCGCTCGTGCTGCTGGTGGCGTGGGCGGCGCTGGCGGCCCCGCGCGGCCGGGCGCGCGGCTGGCGCCCCGCCGGGTCCCGCCGGACGGCCGGGGGCGCGGACACGGCCTGATCCGGCGGCAGCCGGCCGAAGGGCCCCGGGGTCGGCCGTCCCCGGGGCCCTTCGCCGTCGCTCAGCCCCCGAGCGGCGATCCGGCCTCTCCGGCCAGCGCGGTCTGCACGAGGGTGGGCTTGCGCCGGACGATGTACTGGGCGCGGCCCGGCGGCAGGTTGCGCGGCTTCACGTTGCCGAACACGTAGCCCTCGGACGGCGGGCAGGACAGCAGCATGCCGGGGGTGTTGACCTCGTCCAGGCGGCGCAGCAGCTGGTCGTTGAGGCCCCGTCCGGCGCCGGTGGCCGAGCGGACCGCGACCACGTGCAGGCCGACCTCGTAGCCGAGCGCGAGGTGGTCCATGAGCGGGGCGAACGGATGGTCGTAGGAGCCGGTGCCGCTGACCATGTCGTAGTCGTCCACCAGGACGAACAGGCGCGGTCCGCTCCACCAGTCGCACTGCCGCATCCGGGCCGGGGCGATGTCCGGGCCGGGGAGCCTGGTCTTGATCGCGCGGGCCGCGCCGCCGACCAGTTCGCGCAGGGCGTCGACGGCGACGACGTGTCCGAGGCGGTACTCCTCGGGGACGGCGTCGACCAGTTCGCGGCGGTAGTCGACCACCAGGATGCGGGCCTCGGCCGCGGTGTACCGGTCGGTGATCGCGCGGACCAGGAGGCGCAGCAGGTTGGTCTTGCCGCTCTCGCCGTCGCCGATCCCGATCAGGTGCGGGGTGCGGCCGAAGTCGTGCCAGACCGGGGAGAGGGTCTCCTCGTCGAGGCCGATCGGCACCCGCAGGCCCTCGATGCGTTCGGGTGCGGGAAGGTCGGCGGCGGGGAGGTGGTGCGGGAGCATCCGTACCGGCGGGGCGGGCGGTCCCGACCAGTGCTCGGCGATCCGGCCGACCAGGTCGGCGACGCCCTCGGCGAGGTCGTCGGCGCCGTCCCGCCCGTCCATGCGGGGCAGGGCGGTCAGGAAGTGGAGTTTGCCCTCCATGGTCAGGCCGCGCCCGGGGCTGCGCGGCACGGTGGCCGCCTTGCGGATGTCGATCATCGAGTCCATCGGGTCGCCGAGCTTGAGTTCCAGGCGGGTCAGCGCCTGGTCCCGGACCTGGGCGGGGAGCTCGATCCAGCGGGCGGTGGTGACGACGAGGTGCACACCGTAGTTGAGACCGCGGGAGGCGATCTGGTGGAAGGTGGGGATCAGCGAGTCGAAGTCCTGCTTGACCGTGGCCCAGCCGTCGACGACGAGGAAGACGTCGCCGTGCGGTTCCTCGGGGAACTCCCCGGCGGCCCGGCGGCGGCGGTAGGAGGCCATCGAGTCGATGCCCCGGTCCTGGAAGAACTGCTCCCGCTCGTTGAGCACGGCGGTCACCTCGGCCACCGTACGGCTGATCCGTTCGGTGTCGAGCCGTCCGGCGACGCCGCCGACGTGCGGCAGCCCGGAGAGGGCGGAGAGCGCGCCGCCACCGAAGTCCAGGCAGTAGAACTGCACTTCGCGCGGGGTGTGGGTGAGGGCGAGCGCGCCGATCAGGGTCCGTACGACGGTCGACTTGCCGCTCTGGGAGCCGCCCGCGATCGCGATGTGACCGCCGGAGGCGGAGAGGTCCACCGCCAGCGGGTCGCGGCGCTGCTCGAACGGCATGTCCACCAGGCCCAGGGGCACCTTGAGGTTGCCCGGTCCGGTCCTTCCGGCCGGGGTGAGGCCGCGTTCCGGATGGGGTTCGGGCGACGGCAGGAGCACGTCGAGCGCGGGCGGCAGGTCCAGGGGCGGCAGCCACACCTGGTGGGCGGCCGGACCGGCGCCGCGGAGCCGTTCCAGGGCGACGGAGAGCAGGCTCTCGTTGCCGTCGGTCTCCTCCTCGGCGACGGGTTCGGGGGCGCTGGCGGGGGTGCGCGGGACGACCCACTCGGTCGTCCAGGGCATCACCTGGCTGGCGACCCTGGCCTGGACGGCGGCGCCGCGGCGCTTGTGGTACGGGCCGGATACGTAGGCCGCCCGGAATCGGGTCAGTGCCTCGACACCGCTCTTGAGGAAGCCGCTGCCGGGCTGGGAGGGCAGCTGGTAGGCGTCGGGGACGCCGAGCACGCCCCGGGACTCCATGGCGGAGAAGGTGCGCAGCCCGACCCGGTAGGAGAGGTGGCTCTCCAGCTGGTGCATGCGGCCCTCGTCCAGGCGCTGGGAGGCGAGCAGCAGATGGACGCCGAGCGAGCGGCCTAGCCGCCCGATCATCACGAAGAGGTCCATGAACTCACGGTGTGCGGAGAGCAGTTCGCTGAACTCGTCGACGACGACGAAGAGGCTGGGCAGGGGTTCGAGGTCGGCCCCGGCCGCGCGGGCCTTCTCGTACTCCAGGGCGGAGGTGTGGTTGCCGGCGCTGCGCAGCAGTTCCTGGCGGCGGATCAGCTCGCCGTGCAGGGCGTCCTGCATGCGTTCCACGAGGGCGGTCTCGTCGGCCAGGTTGGTGATCACCGCGGAGGTGTGCGGGAGTTCGTCGAGGCCGAGGAAGGTGGCACCGCCCTTGAAGTCCACCAGGACGAAGTTGAGTGTTTCGGAGGAGTTCGTGAGGGCGAGGCCGAGCACCAGGGTCCGCAGCAGTTCGCTCTTGCCGGAGCCGGTGGCGCCGATGAGCATGCCGTGCGGGCCCATGCCGCCCTGGGCCGACTCCTTGATGTCCAGTTCCACCGGGATTCCGTCGGCGCCGACCGCGACCGGGACCCGGAGCCGTGCCGCGCCGGTGGCGCGTTCCCATAGGGTGGCCGGATCGTGTCGGTACAGGTCGGGGATGCCGAGCAGGGTGGTGAGTTCGACGTCGGTGTCCAGGGGCTGCGCGGCGTCCGACGACAGGCTCATCCGGTACGGCGCGAGCAGTCTGGCCAGCGCCTCCGCCGCGCCCGGTCCCATGGCGTCGGGGCGGCCGAGGAGGGTGGTCTGCTCCTTGCGGCTGCGGTCGGTGCGGACGAGATGCAGGCTGTCCGGCTGGACGTCGAGGCGCAGGGTGGTGCGGCCGGGCCGCCAGCCGAGGGCGCCCGACAGGTCGAGCACGACGGCATTGCGCAGGCCCGGCCCGTCGATGCGGTGGCCGGCGGGCACGGTGGTGCCGTCGACGACGATCACGGTGAAGGGTTCGTCGCGGCCGGGTACGGCCTCGGGGTCGTGGACGGGGCGTTCGGTGAACTCCGCGCCGAGGAGCGTCTCCAGGTCGCGGAAGGTGGAGGCGACCAGTCTGGTGGCGCCCGCGCCGTCCTGCTCGTGGGCGTGCCGGCCGTGGGGGAGCCATTTGACCCACTCCCATTCGGCGCGGCGTTCGTCGGCCACGCAGAGGGCGATCCAGAGTTCCTCCGGCGGGTGGAAGAAGGCGAGTTGGGCCAGGACCGCGCGGGCGGTGTCCCGTACGGCCCGGTCGTCGCCGCGGAGGAGGATCCGGGTCCAGGACCGCAGGTAGAGGCCGGTGGGCTGGTCGGGGACGACCCCGTACGCCTTGATGAAGCGGCGCAGGGCGTGGGCGCAGAGCGGTTCGAGGTCCTCGACCGGCTTGGTCGCGGTGGGAGTGAGGCGCAGGGCCAGCTGCTGGTCGCCGACGGCTATCCGCACCTCGCCGAAGTCGTCGTCGGAGACCCGGCGTTCCCACAGCCGGGTGGAGCGCACCATGGTGCGCAGCACCCTCGGTTCGGGGTGCCGCCAGGCGAGGGCCTCCTGCTGGTCGCCGACCGCCTCGTGGACGGTGCGCCGGATCTGGGAGAGGTAGCGCAGGTAGTCGCGGCGCTCGCCGCGCAGCCGCTGCTTGCGTTCGCCGCCCTTGCGCATCATCTGGCCGACGAGCATGGCGGCCGAGGCGGTGACCATCATGCCGAGTGCCAGGTAGGTGAAGACGCTGCTGCCGCCGCCCGGGCGCATGAACATCAGCATCATGGACACCGACATCATGGCCATCGGCAGATAGGTCCAGATCGCCGAGGAGTCGGGGACCGTCTCCGGGAGAGTCGGCGGTTCCTGGAGGTTCAGCTCTCCTTCGGGCATGTCCGGGCCGCGGCGGCGGGCGGGGCGGCGGAAGAGGACCAGACTCAACGAACGGACTCCTTCGACGACGGCGGCGGAGGGCCGCGGGCAGCGGCGGACCGCCCGCCGTGACGGGTGGGCCGGTCCGACGGGCCACGGGACACCGACGAAGTGGGCGAACCGGATGGTCGCGGACCAATGGGGATGCGGAAGCGGCACGTTGACGCGAACCGGATGATGATCAGTAGTCTGCATCCGATCACCAAGCGCGTCCACGTCGCACCCGACAAGTTCCCGAGAACGCGAGCCCCGACCTTGACCGAAAGCTCCGTGGCGGGCCTGTGCCGCCTCACGATACGTGCCCCCGAGAAGACCATCGATCTGGCGGTACCCGCCGATGTGCCGGTGGCCGACCTCCTTCCCACCGTGCTGCGCTACGCGGGCGCGGAACTGGAGGAGAACGGCCTGGACCACGGCGGCTGGGTGCTCCAGCGGCTGGGCGGACCGGCCCTCGACGACGAGGGAACCCTGGAGACCGTCGGTCTCAAGGACGGTGAGGTGCTGTACCTGCGCCCGCACACCGACGCCCTGCCCGAAGTCCGGCTGGACGACCTGGTCGACGGCATCGCCAGTGTGGTGCGCGACCGGTTGCACGGCTGGGACGCCGGCTCCAGCCGGAAGCTGCTGCGGGCCCTGTGCGTGCTGACGCTGCTGGCGGGGCTCGTCCTGCTGGCCCTGCCGGGGGGCCCGGCCGGGGTGCGGGCGGCCGGGGCGGGCGCGGTCGCCGCGCTGCTGCTGGCCGGGGCCGCCTCGGCGAGCCGGGCCGTGGGCGACGCGGCGGCCGCCGCGGTGCTCGGGGCGATGGCGAGCCCGTACCTCGCGCTGGCGGGGTGGCTGATGCCGGGCGGCGACCTGGCGGGGCCCGACGCGCACCGGGTGCTGGGCGCACGGTTGCTGGCGGCGGGGGCGGCCGGGGCGGGCGCCGCGGTGCTGGGGCTGGCGCTCTCGGCCGTGTCGGTGCCGTTCTTCCTGGCCACGGCGGTGTTCTGGGGCGTGGTCGCGCTGGGCGGGGCGCTCGCCGGGCCGGCCGGGCTGTCGTGGGACGGCACGGCCACGGTGCTCGCCGCGCTTGCCGTGGTGCTGGGCGGGTTCGTACCGGCTCTGGCGTTCAAGCTGGCGGGGATGCGGATGCCCGCGCTGCCGACCAACTCCCAGCAGCTGCAGGAGGGCATCGAGCCCTATTCCGGCGGTGACGTGACCACCCGTACCGAGCTGGCGAGCGGCTGGATGACCGCGCTGTACGGGGCCGCGGGCACCGTCTGCGCGGTCTGCCTGGTGGTGCTGGCCATGCGCCCGAACCTCCCGGAGGCCCTGACCGCCTCGGTGCTCTCGCTGCTCCTGCTGCTGCACGGGCGCGGGATGGTCAACGTGCCGCAGCGGCTCGCGCTGCTGCTGCCCGGCGTCTGGGGCGCCCTGCTGCTGACCGGGGCGCTGGCCGCGGCGCTGACCCCCGAGGAGCGGCCGCTGCTGGTCGGGGGCCTGGTGGCGCTCACCGCACTGCTGGCGATCGTGTCCTGGACGGTGCCGGGGCGGCGGCTGGTGCCGTACTGGGGCCGCGCGGCCGAACTGCTGCACTCGGCACTGGCGATCAGCCTGCTGCCGCTCGCGCTCTGGGTGCTCGGCGTGTTCGCCGCGCTCCGGGCGATCAACGGCTGATCCGGAGGGTATTGCCCCATGCAGTCCAAGCGTGACCAGGTGCAGGCGCACACCTTCGTGATGGGCCGGCTGACCTCGGGGATGCTGCTCGCCGACCCGGACGCCCCGGAGAGCCCGTTGGGCCGGACCACCCGCGGGGTGGTGATCGGTGTGGTGATCGCGGTGCTGGTGGCCGCCGGTTCGCTGGTGTACGGCTTCATGTCCCCCGGGGGCAACGACTCCTGGCGGGCGTCGGGGACCCTGGTGGTGAACCGGGACACGGGAGCCCGGTACGTGTACGTGGGGGGCCTGCTGCGTCCGGTGCGCAACTACGCCTCCGCGCTGCTGGTCGGCGACGGCGGGCTGAAGTCGCGGGACGTGGGCACGGCCTCGCTGAAGGGCACTCCGGTGGGTGCTCCGGTCGGGATACCGGGCGCGCCGGACTCCGTGCCGGCGGCGGGCGATCTGGAGGAGGACCCGTGGCAGGTGTGTTCCGTGCTGGCCTCGGAGGCCGGTGCGGGGAACTCGGGGAGCAGGACGGGGGCCTTCACCGCGCTGGTGGCCGGTGCGCCGGTCGGGGGGCGGGGTCTGGGGGCCGGGCAGGGGCTGCTGGTGTCGGGGCCGGACGGGGTGCGGTACCTGGTCTGGCAGGGCAGTCGGCTGCGGCTGGACCGGAGGGGGAACGCCGCGGTGTCCCTGGGGTACGGGTCGGTGACGCCGAGGCCGGTGTCCGCCGCGTTCCTGGACGCGCTGGTGCGGGGACCGGATCTGGCTCCGCCGGACGTGCCGGGGCTCGGTGGGGCGGGGCCGTCGCTGGGCGGGCACCCCTCGAAGCTCGGGCAGGTGTTCCAGTCCCTCACGCCGGGGGGCGGGCGCGAGTACTACCTGCTGCGCAAGGAGGGACTGGTCCCGTTGTCGGAGACGGGAGCCGCGCTGGTGCTGGGTTCCGCGGGGACGAGGGCCGGGGCGTACGGCGGTGCGGAGCCCGTCGCGGCGGTGATCGGAGCGGCCGAGGTGAAGGCCCGGATGGCGCCCGGCGCGGAGGGCAGTGAGCCCGTTCCGGCCGGGCTGCCCCGGACGCCGCCACGCGCCGGGGCCGTACCGGCGGGGTGGGCCGCCTGTGCCCGGGTGCGGCCCGACCACGGGGACGGCACGCAGGTGACCGGTGTGCTGGTACCCCTTTCCGCGCTGCCCCCGGCGTCCGCCGCGGCGCCCGAGCACATCGCCGCGGCCTGCCTCCCGGTGGACGCGACGGTGGTGCGGCCGGGGCACGGCGCACTGGTCAAGGCGCTCGGCGCGGGTGGCACCGACGTCGGTTCGACCACCTACTTCGTCTCCGACAACGGGGTGAAGTACCGGCTGCTCTCCCGGGCGGCGCAGAAGGCGCTCGGCTACGACGGGGTCTCGGCCCAGGCCCTGCCGTCCCCGCTGCTGGCGATGGTTCCGTCCGGTCCCGACCTGAGTCCGGAGGCGGCCCTGGCGGGGCGGACCCCGGGCACGACGGCGCCTTCGTGCGACGGGACCGCGGGGACGGACGGAAGGCCCTGAGGGCCGCAGGGCAGAAGGCCGGGAGGGCAACGGGAAATTGCCGTGGGACAAACGGATCTGAGGAATCCTCAGAGGAAACTCAGATCTCTCCACGCCCCGTTGAGAACGCCGAGCACAGGATCATATGATCCGCTTCATCCAGCGTGTAAGCATGGGAGAGACCGTGGCAGACACAGATGCTCAGGCGGGTCCGGGCGGCAATGTCCAGCAGTCGAGCGAGACCTCGACCCGGAACGGCATCCAGGCGCTCGAGGCCGCGTACAGCGGAATCCTCAAGTCGCGTCAGGACGTCGACAACACCAGGAACAACCTGAGCAAGGGCTACCAGGGCAGTGACGGTGGCCAGTACGGCGTCCTGCTGAAGCAGTGGGACGACCAGGTGAACATCATCCTCCGCAACCTGGAGGACATGGTCGACAAGCTCAACACCAGCCTGGTGGAGCACGGCAAGACCCAGGGTTCGTCGAACGACGCGATCAACCAGGCGTACAGCGCCTCGCAGAAGGCGTTCGACGACCTCATGGCGTAGGCCCGTCACGGACGGCGCTCCAGCCGTCCCTTCCGCCGGCCGTCCGGCACTCCTCGCCGCGATCCGCGGCGGGGCATCCTCCCCAGGCAGCAGCGAAGCGAGGTCTCCCCCGATGCCCGACAACCTGACAGACGGCTACATCCTGGTCGACTACGGCCACATGAACAACGCCGGTGACGACATGGTCCGCCAGACCCAGGCGATAGCCCGGACACTCTCGTCCCTGGAGGCGGAGCTCGCCGAGCTGCGCAAGACGTGGTACGGCTCCGACGCAGACACCTACCGCCAGAAGCAGGCGGCCTGGGACCAGGCGGTGCGGAACATGGAGACGCTGCTGAACTCGCACGCGGCCCTGCTGACCGACATCTCGGGCAACTACAAGTACAGCGAGAACTCGCTGTCGCAGATGTGGTCCGAGATCACCATCGGCCGCTGAGCGCGGGCATCCGATGGCCGATCTGACCCATCTCGACGGCAAGAGCCTCAAGACGTTCGCCGACCACGACGTCACGGACTTCCAGACCGCGCTGGACAAGATCCGCAAGGACGATCCCAACGGTCTCAAGGCGCTGAAGAGCATCCTCGACGGACGCACCACGCCCACGACGCTCCAGCAGGACCCGGCGCTGGCCATCGGCCTGTTGGGGACGGACGACAGTGTGCACGGCCAGTCCCTGGTGAAGGCGGTCAAGACGGCCGCGGCCTCGGTCGACGACATCTTCGCGAACCAGCAGACGCTCTTCACCCACATCAAGAGCGACCTGCTGACGACCATCGAGAAGCTGCTCAACACCCAGGGCAAGAGCCTCGAATCGATCGACGGCGCCGCGCTCCTCGACATCTTCTCGGACGTGGACAAGGACCTGGGCCCGACCAAGACGGGTACCTGATCCCGACCGCCCTCCCGGGGGCGGCCCGTCTCCGGCGACCTGCCCGGACCGCTTCCGGCGGTCCGGGCCGGTCCGTCTCCGTACGTTCCCGTCCCAGTCTCCTCCTCTCCCTTCCTCCTCGTTCCCGGAGCGTTCCGCATGTCGACCCCCACCTCGCAGAGCTACGACGCCGACGACTACTGGGGGCAGGCGGTCACCAAGCTGACCGGCTATCCGATGCCCAGCCGGAAGGGCCTGTTCACCGGGTTGAGCAGCAAGGAGAAGAGCCCGCTCTTCCGGATGAGCCTCGACACGATCGCCGTCCAGTCCGTCGTGGACGCGGCGAAGCAGGGGTCGTTGAAGAGTTCGGGCCAGGACTACGACCTGTACTTCTACACCAACAAGAAGGGCCGTGTGGAGATGTACCACGCGCGGCTCGTCTTCATCGGCTCCTTCATGTCCGAGAACGGGCGCAGCCGGGGGCTGAACCCCAACGAGACCCTGAGCGGCGGCAAGTACAAGGGGGCGTACGGCGACGACTTCGACATCGGCCCCCTGGGCCAGTACATGGGTGGTCCGGGGACGGTGCTGGACGCCCTGATCAACGCGCGGACCACGCAGGGGGCCGGCTTCAACGGCGCCTCGGTCCCGGACGCCAACGTGGTGGACCTCAACTCCTTCCTGAGGACCGCCCAGGCCTTCGACCGGGCCACCCAGTTCTTCGTGGACCAGTCGGCGGTCCTCGCCGGATGGGAGAAGTCGCTGGGCAGTGAGCAGTCGGCCTGGAAGGGCCAGGCCGCCGGGGTCTTCTGGCAGCTGATCCACCAGCTGAACGGCAATTACGAGAGCTACAAGGAACAGTTGGGCGCGACCGGCACGTTCGACGCGGTCGGGGATCCTCCGTTCACCCCGAAGTCCAACCACTCCAAGCAGCTGATGGCCGCGCAGGAGACCCTGCTCACCCAGGCGAAATCGCTGCGGACGGCGTGGAACGCGTGGATGGGAAGGTCCGAGCACGACCCGCACTACCTGCTGATCCAGGTCCTGGACGAGATCCTCACGTGGCTGGTGGCCAACAACATCCCGTACATCTCCGCGACCACCAGCACGGGAAACGTCCTCACCCCCACCACCACCACGACGTACAGCACCAAGCCGGGCTTCCAGGAGGCCCACCCGGACTACGGCGACCTCACCGACATCCAGAACTGGGCGAAGGTGGGCGAGGCGGCGGTGCAGCGCTGGAACCAGTACATCGACACACCCCATCCGGACGTCCCGGGGCTCGAACTCGGCCTGAACGGGACGGCGCAGACGGCGCTGTCCGACCTCAACAACGGGTGGCTCGACGCCACCACACCGTTCGAGACGCCGATCACCACCAAGAACACCGGGACGCTGACGGAGTTCTACACCAAGGAGCAGGCCGAGAAGGCCAAGGCGGAGGCCGACAAGGCCAAGGCGGAGGCCGACAAGGCCAAGGAGGACGCCAACAAGGCGTCCGAGGACCTCAACAAGACCCTGCAGGACCTCAACAAGGGCATCGGGAGCATGGGGGACGGCATCACCCAGTCCCTCAACGACTTCGGTGGTGGCCCGGGCGGTCTGAAGGACCTGCTCGGCGGGGGCGCGACGAAGGACCTCAACCCGGGGGCGGGCAACGGTCTCGACGGTGGTACCGGCAAGGGCCTGCCCGACAGCATCGACAAGATCCTCAATCCGGGCGGCCAGGACCCGACGCAGGGCACCGGGGACAACACGCAGACCGGCCCGCTGAACCCGTTCCCGCCGGGCACGCTCCCCGGCGGCTCGGTGCTGGGGCCCGGTGGCGGCACCACGTCCCTCGACAAGAACCGCAATCTGGTCACGACGTACCCCAATGGCGACCGGGTGACGTACGACCCGAAGACCGGCAAGTACACGGTCACCCCCCACCAGGGCAAGACCACGGTGCAGGACCTGAATCCGGGCCAGAGCGTGACCAACCCGGACGGCAGTGTCACCACGCTGAACAAGGACGGCACGCTCACCACCACGTTCAAGGACGGCAGCCGGCAGATAGTCGATCCGGAGACCGGCAAGGTCAGGACCATCGACAAGGACGGCAAGGAGACGGTCACCGACCTCAACCCCCGGTCCGAGCTCGAATGGCCGCCGAAGCGCGACACGAGCACGGTGCCGCCGCCGACCCGTGAGGACCTCAACCGGGACCTGGGCCACGACCTGAACCGGGATCTGCGCGACGCCCTCGATCGGAGCCTCCACCGCGACCTCGGCTCGCACTCCAGCACCTCGCTGCTGAACGGCTCCGGTTCCGGCGCGGACGGCACCGGGTCCGGCGGCGGGCAGAACCGCCGCGGCGGGAGCGATTACGAGGAGTACGACAGCACCTTCCACCCGGGCGGGACGCTCGGCGCGCCCCCCGGCGCCACCGGGGCCCTCCCGACCGGTGCGGAGTCGGGCACCGGGACGGGAACGGGCGCGTCGTCGGACGGCTCCACCCCGCTCAACCCCACGATGCCGATGGGCGGCATGGGCGGGATGGGCATGGGCGGCATGGGAATGGGGGGCATGGGCGGCGCGGGTGCCGGTGGCCAGGCGGGTGGCTCGTCGGGCGAGCGGGTGCGCAACGTCCTCGCGGAGAACGGCCCCGGTGCCCGTGGCGGGGCGTCGCGCGGCGGACGCCGCGGTGCCGAGGAGGAGCGCGGCGCCCGCAGGGTCCGTACGGCCACCAGTTCCGCGCCGGTCCCCGGCGGGGCGGCCGGTGCGACCCAGGACGGGCGGGCGACCGGCAGCGGTGAGCGCGACCGGGTGCACTGGGTGGCCGAGGACGAGGACGTGTGGGGCGCGGAAGAGGGCGGCACGCCCACGGTGATCGGACGGTGAGCGGGGCGATGGACGAGATGACGACGGACGGCACGGGCCGCGGCGAGGTGTCGCCGTACGCCCGTTCCGTGGAGGCCCGGCTCGCCGCGGCCATGGCCGAGCTGGAGGCCACCGAGAAGGGGGTGGCCCGTGCGGAGGCCGAGTTGCGGCGGGCGACCCGCACCGTGCGGTCGGCGGACCGGTCGGTGGAGGTGACGGTCGGGCCGCAGGGCGAGCTGACCGAGCTGCGGTTCCTGGAGCAGAAGTACCGGACCATGTCGCCGGACGACCTGTCCGGGGCGGTGCTGGAGGCGTTCGGGAGGGCCCGGGCGGAGATGGCCCGGCAGGTGATGGAGACCTTCGAGCCGTTCACCCGGCCGAGCGATGCGGTGCCCGAGCTGACGGGCGTGGACATCGACTGGGCGCGGATCTTCGGCCCCGAGGTGCTCCAGGACCCGGAGGAACGGGCCAGGCAGGCCGCGGGGCGCCGCCTGCGGGACGAGATCGACGAGGACGAGGAGCGCTGAGCACACGATGTCCGATGGTTACTTCGCCGAACCGGCCCGCATCCAGGCCGGGGTGCGGCACATGCTCTCGATCAGCACCTCGCTCGGTGCGATGGTGGACGACTTCGTGATGGACGTACGGGCGACACGCGACTGGCCGGGGCAGGACGACAGCTTCGCCAAGGAGGTCATCCCGCAGGAGCAGAAGGAGCGGGAGAGCAGCAGCGAGACCGCGATAGCCCTGTCCGAAGCGGTCTACGGGGTGGCGCACGGCACACAGGTCAACCTGACCGCGATCAGGTCCAACCAGAACAACATCCTGGACGCCATCCGCGACCACCGGATCAAACCCAACACCAGCGGAAAGCGCTGACGGCAGAGAGCACGGCCCCATGTCGATCAAGGCGACGCCCGAGCTGAACAACCTGCTGTTCGTCCTCATCGGCGAGCGGCTGTTGCAGGCCGACGAGGACCTGGCGTACGCCAGCCGGCGCCCGTACCACCGGCTCTCCGGCCGTCTCACCGACCTGTCGGACGAGATCGAGAAGTCGGTCGTCGGGATCAGCCGGTCGCTCCCACCCAGTGTGGGCGCGAACTACCTCCAGTCGATGAAGCTCTTCATCGACAACGGGGGTACCAACCATCTCCGCGACTTCTCGGACCAGTTGAGGACGATCGGCGACGGGCGCACCGAGACCTCGATGAACATCATCGAGTCCAAGTGGCAGATCATCGCCGAGCTGGTCCGGTTGATGATCGAGCTGCTGGTCATCTTCGTGATGTCGTTCTTCACGGCGGGGACCTCGGCGAGCGACGCCGCGGTGGCGAAGGCGCGCAGCAGAGTGGTGCTGCTGACGGTGCTGGACACCCTGCTGAAGCGCACGCACCTGATGCCGAGCCTGAGCGAGGCGTTCCAGGAGGCGTTCCAGACCTTCGCGGTGCGTCTCGCCATGATGGCGGCGGGGCCGGACGGGCGGCGGCCCAAGGGGTTCGACTGGAAGGCCATCGTGCAGGACGGCGTCTTCGGCGCGTTCGCCGGGTTCTTCCACGGTACGTTCTCGTCCGGGTTCGACAAGCTGCTCAAGAACTTCATGAAGCAGGGGCCGGGCAAGAACGTCACCAAGAACCTGACCAAGGACGTCACGGGCAAGGCGCCCCGGCCGAAGAACATCGGTCAGACCGTGGTGAACGACGTGAAGGACTTCCTCACCTCGGGCGGTTCGGAGGCCGTCGCGGAGATCGTGGCCGGCGGGCTCACGACGGGCAACTGGACGACGAGCTGGGACACCTTCCTCGGGTCCGGGATCAGCAGCAAGGCCGAATCGGTGCTCGGCAGCGGGGCGGCCAAGCCCGGTACATGGGTGAAGAACAACTTCGCCGGGACGAAGCCGCCGACGGTGCCGACGGTGCCGACGTCGAGCCTGTCGGACGAGAAGAACACCGGAACGAAGTCCGGGAGCGGGGACGGCACGGGGTCCGGTACGGGCACGGGGACCGGTACAGGCACGGGGACCGGTACAGGCACAGGGTCCGGTTCCGGCACGGGGTCGGGCTCCGGTACGGGCGCGGGGTCGGGCTCCGGCGCGGGGTCCGGTGTCAGCACCGGCTCGGGAAGCGGGAAGAACGGTACGACGAACGGCACCGGCTCCTCGGACCCCAACGACCCGGCCGATCCGGCCGACTCGGCTGAGCACACCGGGCAGAAGGACGAGTCCGAACGGAAGGAGCCCGGGACGACGTCGCCCTCGTCGAATCCCAAGGGCCCGTCCGGGACTTCCGGACCGTCCGGCTCACCCGCCAAGGGGTCCGTCAACACCTCCAGCAACGACAACGACGTCGACTTCGGGAGCCCGGAGGCCGACCCGGACCCCGACTCCGAGGACGCCCCGGAGCTGAAGACCCCGGAGCCGACCTCGTCGACGGGCGGCGACGGACTCAACAACGACGTACGGAACGACGACACCCAGAACGAGAACCTCCAGAACGGGAACCTCCAGGAGGAGAGCCTCCAGGACAACGACACCCGGAACGACGACGAGTCCGAGCCCAGCACGGGCCTGCTCACCGAGAACGGCTCGTCCGGCGCCGAGTCGTCCCAGACCACGGACGGCACCACCACCCAGCCCGCGCAGACCACCACCACGCCTCCCGCCGCACGGCCGGAACACGAGCTGTGGAACGAGTTCTTCGCCCATCCGGGCAGCCCCTCGCACCTCGTGCCCACCGCCATCACCGACCAGCGGCAGGGGGTTCCCCCGACACGGGAGGAGGTCGACCTCCGCAGGTCGGTGCACCAGAGACTGAACGGTCTTGCGGACGGCGTCACGATCTTCATCGACGACGCGGCCAACTTCGGGCACCAGGCCGCCGCCACGATGCTGATGGACTCGCTGAACGAGCTGGGCTACAGGGGGACCATCACCGCGATCGCGCCCCAGAACGTCCAGGAGAAGCTCGCGCTCCTGCTGAGCGAGGACCTCAGGTCCCGTGTCGTCTGGCAGACCCGGACCTTCGACCCGGCCCAGCACGTGGTCGATCCCCGGACGTCCGGTGGGCCCGGCACCCCGGGCCTGGTCATGGTCGCGGCGAGCGACCGGCTGGACGACGACCCGGGCGAGGCACAGAAGTTCCTGGACTTCCTGGGCACCGACCAGGCCATCGTCCTCAAGCCCTATGCGTGGGAGACATCGCACCGCTACCTGTACCGGAGGACGTCCTCGACGGACCCCGTCCACGTCAGGGACCTGGAGGAGTCCGAGTCGTCCGGGAACGACGGGGAGGACGCCGACCGGGTGGCACCCAAGGCGCTCTTCAACTTCCACACCCCGCTCCTCTCCCCGGACCGGCTCATGGAGCTGATCGACCAGCAGGTCACCGAGACCACCGAGGGAATCGTCGCGACCTCCGTGGAAACCGTCACGACCGGTGACGTCTCCGTGGAGACCGTCATCGAAACCGTCGGTGACACTCCTGCCCTCGCCAACGGGCTCAAGGCGGTCGTCAGCGCCGTCCACGGAACGGGCCTGGAGGTCATGCCGGTCTACGGCCTGCACAACGTCACCGAGTCGGGCCGGGCCTCGGCGCTCAGCTCCCTGGCCGCCGGGATCACGAAGGCCGGGATCGACCGCCCCGCCGTGATCCTCTCGTTCGGCAGGACCACGGTCGACTTCGCCCCCGTCCACACCGGCACGCACCTGGGCCGGGCCGACATCACCGACCAGGACCTCCCCGAGCGGATCGCCCAACTGAAGGCCGGTGACGTCCTCGTCATCCAGTCCCCCAGTCTCCCCCAGGACGTTTTCCGGCAGGTGTTCCAGCTCGGCACGCTTCCGGCGGTGGTGGAGGGCGCCAACACCACGAACCTGCTGCAACTGGTGGGCCGCCCGTACTTCTCCGCCAAGACCCACCACACCCCGTACGACGATCTCGACCAGCGGGCACAGGAGCCGGCAGCGCACCTCGCGACGGTGACCAGAGCCATCACGCATCCCAGCCAGTGGGGCCGCACCGCCGAGAGACTGTCGGGCTACTCGGACCGGACGTGGACGGCGCTGCAGAACGTGCACACCGCCCAGTCCGTGATGGCGTCGCTGCCCAGGAACGAGCAGGGACGTGTCCTGGCACAGGACGAGATGAACCGCCTGCTGCGCGCGGGGCTGCTGAAGGAAGACCTGGACACGTTGCTCGGCGACGACGCGAACGTCCGGGCCATGACGGAAGCCCCGATCACCAGCGAGCGTTCGACGACCCTCACCCAGGAGCAGTTCGACTCGATCCGGAAGCGGCTCGAAGAACTGCGCAGGACACGCGTCACCGCGGTCGAGCAGAAGATGGAACACCGGTCCGTCGCTCCGGAGGAAGGCGCGACCGACGTCATCGCGGAGGCGATCAGGGAACTGCGTCGGAATGGCTCCCCGCTGCACACCTACTTCGGCGACCTCCGGAACAAGGCGCACGACCCCCGCAACGACCAGACCCTGCAGGCCCTCCGTCTGGCCTTCGACCTGCCGCCGCTCCCGCACCCCACCACGTCCACCGGCCCGTATCCGGGCGAGCCGGGAGCCACGCCCCGCTGGAAGACCGACTGGGACGCGCAGGAGGACACGGAGGACGAAAGCGAGGAAATACAGGAGCAGACGGACACGGAGTCGGACACGGACGACCTTTCCGACGTCGCGTCCCCACCGGTCGTCGTCACCACGTCCAGCAGTGAGCCGGTCCACACCTCGGAGACGAACGAGAACCAACCCGAGACGGCGACGGAGACCGAGAACGGAAACGAGGACGAGGACGAGGACGAGAGCGGGAACGAGGACGGGGGCAGTGACGAGGACGACGTGATCTTCAGCCTCCTGGACAACATCCCCGAGAGGACGGCACCGCAGGCCCCGCCGGTCGACGACACGGACACGGACCTCACCACCACTCCGCCGCCGCCCCGGCTCGTACTCAAGTCGGTTCTTCCGGCGGACGGGTCGTTCGACACGGAGGAGATCGTCCGGCAGACGGTCCCTGACGACACGGGCGAGTCGTCGGTGCTGGCCTCGTACTCGCAGAAGGACTGGTCCGGAAGAAGCGGGCGCTTCGGCAGCGTCGTCACCTCCGCCACCTTCCAGGACCACCACCACCAGAAGGCGTCCGTCTACCGCGAGAAGCGCAGCCTGCCCTGGGGAGGCAGGAAGGTGTCCCTGTTCGCGGCGCACGGCACCGCCACCCAGGTGGCGCTGACGAAGACGGACGGGACGACCGTGATGGTCAGCGGCCGACACCTCGGCCGGTACCTGGAGCACTCCGCCGACCTCGGTCCGGCGGACCGGCCGATCGTGCTGTACTCCTGCTCGACCGGTGCCGCGCCGACGCACGGCGGGCTCTCCGTCGCCCAGCACGTCGCGAACGTGACGGGCCGAACGGTGTACGCACCGACCACGGTGGCGGGCACGGTGATCGGCCCCGACCAGCAGGTACGCCCGGTGCTCGTCCGGGACGACGACGAGAACCCCGGCCAGTGGGTCACCTACTCCCCCGAACCGACCGGCGCCGACCTCCTCGCGCTCGCCCGTACCGCCGGTCTGGTCCCCTCCGACGCCGACCCCGCCGACCCCGCCGACCCCGCCGACGGCACCCTCGACCCGTGGGTCGCGATGCGCACGCTCCAGTTGGTCCGCACCCTGCGCGGCACCTTCGGGACGGAGGTCGGGCAGTCCCCCGATCACGACGCCCTGCTGGCCGCGCTCGGCGAGCTGGACCGCGAGCGCTTCGGCGGCGACGACGCGGTCTGGGCCCCGTACCGCGACGGGCGGATGACGCCCGACCTGTTGCGCCGAATCACCGCGGGGCTGGCCGGGACCGGCGCACCCGGCCTGGACCGGTACACCGCGCTGTTCGACCGCGTCGGTGAGGCGTCCATCGGGGACGAGCCGACGACCAGCACCCGGCCGGACGACCTCGGCACCCCTTCCCACGGCCTCACCCGGGAAACGATCGAGACACAGCCGACCACCACCTCGAACGCCACGAGTTCCAACAACAACGACGACAACAACAACGACGACAACAACAACGAGAACGACGTCCATCAGCTCGTCCTGGCCCAGCTCGCCGAGGACCGCCCGGCCACCATCGACAGCCTGATGCAGCCGGCACCGCCCGAAGGCGCCGTCCAGACGTTCCCGAACGGCCTGTCCCTGCCCACGTACATCACCGGGGACGGCAAAACCGCCGGCTCGGCCTTCACCTACGGCGCGAGCGAGGTGACCCAGCGCGGCATCGGCAACGTCCTCGGGCACATCGCCACGTCCGGGCTACCGATCCCCGCCCGCAATTCCGGCGGCCCCGGGAACGACCCGCTCGGCGAGCTGGAACGGGCCCTGACGCAGACGCCCCACATGTTCCACGGGGACGGCTGGCTCTCCGCTCCCTTCAAGGACACCGCAGGCCGCGTCCGCCGGCTGCGGGTCTCCCAGCGCCCGCAGGGAACCTGGTCCACGGTGACCCACGAGCCGGTCGGACCGGTCTCGCTCGACCCGGTGAAGGTGGACCAGATCCACCGCAGCCAGAACACCACCGGAAAGTCCGAGACGGCCAGTTCCTCCCGGCAGATCGGTCTCTCGTTGCCCTGGGGCGCGCCGGGGAACCTGCTGGGGCGGGTGGGCCTCACACTGGGCTTCACGAAGTCCGTCGACTTCAACCTCCAGGACCAGACGCTGAGCCAGGTCGAGAGCCGCCACTCCGACGCGTCGCACCTGTACCTGGGCAATGTGAGGTACACCGTCCAACTGCTGGACCCCGCGCCCGAGAAGAACGGGTTGCTGAAGACGATCACCAAGGCGTTCACCGGGCCGCAGACCACTTCCACGGCCCAGCACCGGGACAGCACACGCAACACGCTGACGTTCGGTGTGAACAACGGCCTGCTGCTGCGCCTCGCGGACAACCTGACCGCCCAGCCCAACCGTGAGCACGCACCCGAGGAGATGACGCTCGACGAAAACAGCGACTACCGCACGGTGCACACCGAGGGGTACGGCTCGGTCGCGGCCATGCAGAAGTGGGCGTTGGAGAACACCGGGGCCGTCGTCGGCTCGGCGATGCACCAGGAGATCACCCGGTTCTTCAGCTCGGAGAACTTCATACGCACCGCGGACCGGATGGCACACGGGCCGGTCACCGGTCAGCCCATGTTCACGGAATCCAACGAGCCCGCCGGGGTCTTCGTCGTAGACAAGATCGTGCCGGGCCGGGCCACCCATGTCACCGGGACGAACGCGGTCGAGCTGCGGAACGCCATCCAGCGGGTCATCAAGAACGACCGGAGCACCTCCACCGCGTACAGCCAGGACCTCCAGTTCACCCTCGGCGGCAGCATCTCCTTCGACCAGTACGCGGCCGGTCCGGTGCAGCCGCGACTCCAGGTGGCGGGGTTCACGCAGTTCAGCAACCGCTCCACCCGGACCACCGGTTTCGGTGGCTCGGGCAGCCGCAAGATCGCGGGACGTGCCAAGAAGGTCCGTACCGAGCTGTACCTCGTGGAGAAGACGGTCCACGTCAGCAGGTCCGGGGGGAAGGGCAACCGGACGTTCGCCGTGTGGACCCTCGACCGGATGACCCGCGCGGAGGCCCGTCGTCTCGCCGGTTGGGACGACGGTTCGAAGCTGCGCACCGAATCGGCCCGGATCCAGACACAGTCCTCGACGGACGACGACGCCATCACACCCGTGGTGGAGAGGCCGGGCGAGCCGGAGGCCCCGGTCTACCTCCCGGAAAGCAACCCGACGATGCTCGGCATGGTCAGGCCCGAAGCGTTCGTCAAGGACGACACCGACACCGACAACCACACTCCGTTCCTCACCGGGCTGACGGACCAGGTGATCGCGGCCGTCGCCGAAGCACACCCCGGTCTCGTCGCCCCGCTCTCAACTTTCACCCATCCCGACGACACGTCGAACGGGTGGCGGGGCATCAACCACTTCAACACCGCCCTGCACAACACCCTGAACATCATGGACGCCCTCAGTCACCACAGTCTGGCGGGGCAGTTGGAGTCGTTCACGACCGACGGGCTGTACATCCGGCTGGTCGACCACACCCGGACCAAGCGGAAGTTCCACTGGATCAGGGTGAAGGGCCAGCTGACCAAGCGCCGCTACGAGAGGACGCGCAACGAGCTGATCCTCCGCAGCAGCGCCCCCAGCGCCCAGCGGCTCGACAGTTCCGGCACGGTCTCCCACACCCGGGAGCTCGGGATCGACCTCGGGGTGTCGCCGCGGCAGAACAGCGCGGACGCCTTCAAACAGCCCATCAACAGCGGTGTGTTCACCCCCTCGGCCAGGGCCGCCTGGCAGAAGACCCGGAAGACCGGCTCCGGCACCACCGTCTCGAACGAGCCCCTGCACGCGACCGCGGGCCCGTCCCATGTGTTCAGCTACCAGCTGTCGGTGACCGTCACCAGCGGCGGCTACTCGCGATTCCGTGAACCACTGCGCGTTCTCGGAGTGCTCGGTACGGGGACCTTCGTGGGCCGGAACGCACCGGTCGAACTCATCGGTGGCAACGGCACCCGCCCGGCGGTGGTCGGACGGGTGCTGCTGAACGTGCCCGACGAGCACATACCGGCGGGCCCGCTGGCGGAATCCGAGCGGAATCCGAGCCCTTCCGTCCACAGGCCCCTGAACACCGGGCAGGTCCAGAACCTGCTGAACGGCGAACCGATCGCGGAGACGGACGCGGCGGAGGACACGGACGTGGCCGCGACCACGGAGAACGCCGAGAACGCCGAGAACGCCGAGGAGATCATTGAGCTCAACGACCTGACGCTCCTCCCGAGCCCGTTCCAGGACCTGCCCCACCAGGTCATCGCGGTCGCCGGTGACAGCGAGCTGATCCGGTCCGTGGAGCGGATGCTGGAGGAAGGTTCCGGGAACGCCTGGCAGTTCAGCCTGTACGGGGCCGCCCCGCACGACGCGGTGATACGCCAGTTCCAGCCGCAGGTCCTCGTCTCGTTCCTGGACCAGGCGATCAGCCGTACCGGCATGCGTATGGTCGAGCTGTTCGGCTCCGGCCCGTACTACAACCGGATCGGTCAGCTCGTCCACCGGGTCTCGCTCGGGAATCCAGCCGTGCGCTCGAAGCCCGTCGCGGTGGAGACCGAGGTGACGCTCGGTGCCGAGACCCAGGTCACCCACGCACGAACCTCGGTGGCCCTCGCCAAGGTGAACTTCTCGGTCGCCTACGCGCGAAGCCACGACCAGGGGCCCTCGCTGGTCGGTACGTACGGGCTGTTGTTGAACGGCGCGTGGTCCAAGGGAAGCACGGCGACCGTGACGAGAACGGTCACGGCGGACAACGACCGGGACGACGAGAGCCTCAAGTACCTGGTCGTCGCCGACATCGCGCACGAGGTCGGCTTCACGACGAAGGCCAACGGCCTGGCCGGCCCACTGATGGCCAAGGCGAAGCACCACGCCGGATTCAAGCTCAACGTCCCCGGCGGATGGCTCGGCCACGTCCCGGAGAAGACCGCCCACCGCCTCGGGCTGATCGGCAACCAACTTCCCGCCGCCCCCCGTTACGAGCAGAACAGCTGGTCACCGGCCGCCTGGCTGGACGCCACGCCCTTCGGTTCGTTCCCGGTCAACTCACTGGACTCGACCGCGGCCGCCCAGGCCTTCGTCGAGGAGCTGAAGGCCCAGGGAATCGACGACGCCGGGCGGGACCACGTCCTGGACATGATGTCGCCGCGGGCCCTGCTCGCCCTCCGGCAGCAGATGTCCGCCGCCACCGGACGTGGTGTGACGACGGTGACCCGTACCGCCTGGATCAAGAGCGGCCCGTTGTCCATCGGTTCCCGCCCCGCGACGGTACGTATCGAGCTGACACGGGGGACCTCCGTCTTCGACGGGATCGACCACGGCGTCACGTTCCAGGAGACCCTGGGAACGACCGAGACCATCGAGGTCAACAGCGCCAAGGCGTTCACCTCGACGACCGGCTTCTCGGTCACCGAGGCGGTACGCACCCAGAACAGCGTCGCTCCCACCGCCGGGCCGAACCTCTCCGAATCACTGGCCTCGACCAGGCAGAAGACGGTCACCACGTCGGTGAGCCGGACGAAGAACTACACGTTCTACTCCAACGAGCCCTTTGCCGACTTCCGCACCCCGTACAGGATCCGCATGGTGCTGGTGACCGCCGACGGTAAGGAGATCACGTCGAAGGAGTTCCCGGTCGGCACCCTGCGCGAGCAGCTGCCGCTCAGCCTGGCCGTACCACCGCCGCCGGCCGTGAACCCCGCCACCACCAACGCCACTGCCAGCACCAGCACCAGCACCAGCACCGGGCAGAACGACTTCTCGTACTCGGCGCCGCAGAACACACCGCCCATGGTCTCCTTCCGCCGACCCGGGCCGCTCACGGACGCGGAGATCGCGGCGTGGCGGAGCGGCGGAGGGACACCGCAGGCGTTCACCATGCCGTCCAACGGGTTCATGCCCCGCCGGATCACCGGCGCCGGCACGGCGCTCGACGCCGCCCATCTCGCCCTGGCCAAGGCGTTCGCCATCCAGCGCCCGGACTGGTACAAGCCGGGGGCAGACGGGTCCGCGCACCCCTTGCGGCTGACCGGCACGCAGCTCACGAACGCCGTGGCCAAGGCGCGGACGTCGGGTCTCGTCCATCAGGGACGGCCCTCGGGTCAGGCCCTGTCCGACGGGCTCTCCAGCTCCCAGACGGCGGCCTTCTTCGCCAGTACCGCGACGGACGGCGGCTACCTGGCGGCCACGGTGCACGACGCCGGTATCGCCCTGGACACCGAGGGGAGCTATCGGCTCTTCTCCCGCCCCCTGCTGAATCAGGCGGTGCTGCTGAGCGTGGCGCCGGACGCCACCATGGAGAGCCCCGAGCGGCAGACCACGAGCGCGGACACCTCGGTCACGGCGAGCGGTACACAGGGCACGACGCTCGGTGCCACCGTCGGCACCTCCGTGCCGCCGGCCGGCACGGTGTCGCCCGCGCCGACGGGCAGCGGGGCCAACGCCGGTGACGCGGGGGCCCTCAAGGTCGCGGCGGCCGACGGCACACAGCAGAACATCAAGCCCAAGACGGGCCGGGCCCTGCTGTTCTCGATCCCGACGGACTGGCTCGGCGAGGCGACGGTCGCCCGCGGCAAGCTCGCCCGCACCTTCATCAAGGCGGAGACGTCGCAGGTCGTCGAGTACCGGACCAACGTCCTTGCCTGGGTCCGTGAGGACGTGGCCCACGAGCTCGGGCTGATCGGCGACGACACCTTCCCCACCGCCGTCACCGATGCCTGGACCTCGGTGGCCGCGGCGAGCAAGGCGTGGGTGGACGCGGACAAGGCGTACTGGAAGTACCGGCGCACGGTCACGGCGCTGGTGCAGGACGGTCCGGCTACACCCGAGCAGCTCCAGCGGCTGGAAGAGCTGGCCGAACGTTCGAACGAAGCGATGCAGCGGTTCCGCGAGGTACGGGCGGCGGCCGACCGGCTCACCCAGTGGCACCACCGCACACCGCGCACCGGCACCCAGCCGCCCCCGGTGGTCTTCACGGCTCCCGCCCCCGCAACTCCGTCGACGCCGGAGCCCCCCAAGTTCACCGTCCCGGCGTCCGAACAGGGCTCCCCGGACGCCGCGCAGGTACTCGTCTCCCCGGAGGGCGACACGTACACGCTGCACGACGTGCCCGAGGACGGCAACGCCTTCTTCCACGCGCTCGCGGAGGGGCTCCGGCGAACTGGGACACCGCCGCCGGTTGCGGCCGCTGCTTCCGGGAGCAGCACGTCGCCCGTCTCCGGCCTGCTCGACCGGATGACGGATACCCTGACCGACGATCCGGGCGATCTGCTGGACTTCATGACCCCGGACCTGCTCGACCCGTTCACCCCGCAGGAGCTGGAGAACGGCGGCCCCGCGTTCGCCGAGGACTCCCCCGAGGCGCATGAGTTCGCCGACTCCGCGCACACCCTGCCGTTGTACGCGCGGCTGTCACCCAGCGAGCGCACCGCCCTCGCGCTGGCGCAGCTACGGCGTCCCGGCGACGCACCCAACCGCACCGGCTGGGACCACGGGGCCGCCGACCTGCTGCCCGCACTCGCCGCCCGGACCTTCGGCGTCAAGGTGACGGTCGTCCGGGACGACGGCACGTTCCAGGAGTTCGCGCCCCCTGCCCTCACCGAGACCACCGGGCACGTCGTGCTGTACCTGAAGGACCGCCACTACCAGGCCGCCCTGCCACCCACGCGCCCGAAGTCCGAGCGGAACGTAACGGACGAGGATATGGACGTCGGCGACAACGTCGGCGACAACCG
>NZ_JBIVPT010000025.1:28896-75850 GCF_044754785.1 Streptomyces sp. NPDC092952
CCTCGGCGACAACCTCGGCGACAACCTCGGCGACAACCTCGGCGACAACCTCGGCGACAACCTCGGCGACAACCTCGGCGACAACCTCGGCGACAACCTCGGCGACAAGGGTACCGAGAACGAAAACCCGGAGACCGAGGAGTCGGCGACCGAGGACGAGGACTCGGAGACCGACACCACCACGGACAACGACAGCGACGTGTCAGGGATCGGATACGTGGCGGACGACGAGGAAAGCAACTCGGAGGACGACACGTCCGACCACAACGACCAGTCGGACAACGACAGCGACGCCTCGGAGAACGGCTACGAAGCAGACGACGAAGAGAGCATCCGGGAAAGCGACCTGGAAGGCGACGACTCCGAGGACGACGGCGCGGCGGACGGGACATCGGCACCGCCGCCCCCTCCCCAGTCCTCCCCCACAAACACGAGCACGAGCACGAGCACGAGCACGAACAGCAACAGCAACAGCAACAGCAACAGCAACAGCAACAGCAACAACACGACGGAACCAGGTCAGGCCGCCCCCGACGTCCTCGCCCAGATCCTCGACCGGTACGGGGTGCGGGACATTCGCGTACAGCTGGTGAACCTGCGTCGGCTCACCGATCTGCCCCTGGCCACGAGGGCAACGCTGGAACTCCTGCCCCAAGGGCAGTCCATGCGGGACCTAGGACTGACGGACCTCCAGATGCTGCGGGTCCTCGCCTGCCACCATGCTCTGGCCCCGGAAGCGGCGGAGGAGTTGCGCGGGCATCCGGAGTACGAGGCGATCATGCGGCGCGAGGTCGGGTGACCCACGGTGTCGGCACATGGGACGGAGCAATGACGGAATCGAACCGAGGCACACAGATGCAGCACACCGACGGGTCGGCCGATGGGGCATCGCCACCCGTGCCCGAACACGTCCGCGCGGTCGCGCGGGACGCGCCGGACCACTGGATCGGCGTCGTCGACCCCGCCTGGACCGACGCCGCCGCCCCGCCGCCCTGGGCGGTGACCGGGGAGTGGCGGTCCGCGCCCGACGGTGAGGTCGTGGAGTGGCGGCCCAACGACGACTACCGGCCGTCCCCGCTCGCCCTGGAGTGGCCCGAGCCGACCGATCCGGTCGATGCCGCCGTGCAGCTGGCCGTCACCGGGTACGGTCCGCTGAGCGATGTCGTCGAGGCGCTGGCGGGCGCGGAGGTGGCCGTGCTCCGGGCGCCGGACGGCGGCCCGCTGACCGTCGCCGGGGCCGACGGTTCGCCGACGGTCCCGCTCTTCACCTCCGTACCTCACCAGTCCTTCGAGGGCGTCCTGGCGCACGACACGGTCGTCGTCGCCGACCTGGTAAGCGGCCTCGCCACCGACCGGGTCCATCTCTCGGTCAACCCGGCGGGCCCGGCCCACCTCCGGCTGGAGGCGCGCCTGATCCGCGACGCACTCCCGCCCACCGCTCCATCCCGTCCACTCCCCACCAGTCCCGTCATCCAGAGGACCCCATGACCACGTCCAGGAACGAAGAAGCCGCGTCCACCGCCGCTCACGCGACTTCCACCGAGGCAACGGCCGCGGAGCAGCCCGCCACTCCGGGGGAACCGGAGGAGCCTGCGGAGAAGACGGCCCCGAAGCCCGCTGCCAAGACGTCCACCGCCACCACTGCCACGGCCGAACCGGAGGCGGAGGCGAACACGGCGGAGACAGCTGCGGAGGCGCCGGAGGCGAACACTGCCGAGGCCGAGGCCCGGACGAAGACGGAGGCCGAGGCTGCCTCCGATGCCGAGGCCGAGGCCACCGCGTCCATGACCGCCACCACCACGACCGAGGACCCCGAGAGGACGGGCCGGCCGAACAAGGCGCTCCTGGCGGGCGCCGCCATCGCGGGTGCCCTGCTCGTGACGATTCCCTTCCTGGTCAACGTCGGCGGGAGCGGCGACGACGGCAAGCGCTCGGCCGGCGGCGAGGTTCCGGGGACCCTGCTGGGCTCCGGCAACGGGGACGTACCCGGCGCGTTCGCGTCCGCGGCGCCCTCGCCCCGCAAGCCCGGCGACAAGCAGGGGCTCGGCGGCAATGAGGACGGGAGGGGCAAGGGCGGTGCCCCCTCCACCGACGGCGAGAACGGTTCCACCCCGCTGAACGAGGGCGGCTCCACCCCGCTCGACGAGGGCGGCGGCACGGCCGGCGGCACCCGCACGCAGAAGTCCGGCGACAACACGACGACCAAGGCCGGAAAGACCACCACGAGCGACACCGGAACCAGCAGACCGGCGGGCAGCACGTCCGGCGGCGCGTCGGGCGGCTCGGGCACCACCGAGAAGACCACCCCGCCGTCGAGCACGGTCTACAGCGGTGTCGCGGGCCCGGGCTGCGCCACTCCCTCCGGTGGCGGCTACCAGCAGGAGGGCTACTTCTCCGAGGGCGACGCCGGATGGCTCACCCAGTCGTCCGGCGGTTCGGCGTCGGGCGGCTGCAACGGCCGCTACGTCGCCGTCCCCATGTCCGGTTCCACCACCGAGGACGCGAAGAGCCGGGTCCGGTGGTGGTGGACACCCGGCACCCGGGCCCGCAGCTGCCAGATCTCGGTGTACATACCGAACGGAAGCACCAAGTTGGTGGGCGGGCACCCCACGAAGTACCACGTGCTGGTGAACGCCAACGACCGTTCGACCATGTACAGCAGCTTCACGATCAACCAGGTCGCCCATCGCGGCCAGTGGGTGAACGCCGGGACCTTCGCCATGAAGGGCGCCACCATCGGGGTGAAGATGCTGGACCGGGGCGACGACTGGTCCAAGGGCTGGGAGAAGGCCCACCATGCCGCCGCCCAGATCAAGGTGACCTGCAACTCCTGACGGCCCGCCGTCCCGGGCGCCCCCGAGACGCCCGGGACGGCACCCTCGACCAGGCGCATCACTTCGGCCCGAAGCACCCACCAGGCGCACTCCACCGGACGCGCCCCACCAGGCACGACACACCTCATGTTGCATGATCATGCGAAGTGGTGCATAGTCTTGCCATGTCCAAAGTCCTTACCTCCCTCCCCACCGGCGAGCGCGTCGGCATCGCCTTCTCCGGCGGTCTCGACACCTCCGTAGCCGTCGCCTGGATGCGTGACAAGGGCGCCGTGCCCTGCACGTACACCGCCGACATCGGCCAGTACGACGAGCCCGACATCGCGTCCGTGCCCGGCCGCGCCTCCGCGTACGGCGCCGAGATCACCCGGCTCGTCGACTGCCGGGCCGCGCTCGTCGAGGAAGGGCTGGCCGCGCTCTCCTGCGGCGCGTTCCACATCCGTTCGGGCGGGCGCCCCTACTTCAACACGACGCCGCTGGGGCGGGCCGTGACCGGCACCCTGCTGGTCCGCGCCATGCTCGAGGACGGGGTGCAGATCTGGGGCGACGGCTCCACCTTCAAGGGCAACGACATCGAGCGCTTCTACCGGTACGGGCTGCTCGCCAACCCGCACCTGCGCATCTACAAGCCCTGGCTGGACGCGGACTTCGTCACGGAGCTCGGCGGCCGCAAGGAGATGTCGGAGTGGCTGCTCGCGCACGGGCTGCCGTACCGGGACTCGACGGAGAAGGCGTACTCCACGGACGCCAACATCTGGGGCGCCACCCACGAGGCCAAGACGCTGGAGCACCTCGACACCGGGGTCGAGACGGTCGAGCCGATCATGGGCGTGCGGTTCTGGGACCCGTCGGTGGAGATCCCCACCGAGGACGTGACGGTCGGCTTCGACCAGGGCCGCCCGGTCACCATCAACGGCAAGGAGTTCGCCTCCCCCGTCGACCTCGTGATGGAGGCCAACGCGATCGGCGGCCGCCACGGCCTCGGCATGTCCGACCAGATCGAGAACCGGATCATCGAGGCGAAGAGCCGCGGCATCTACGAGGCGCCCGGCATGGCGCTGCTGCACATCGTCTACGAGCGCCTGGTCAACGCGATCCACAACGAGGACACGCTGGCCGCATACCACAACGAGGGCCGGCGGCTCGGCCGGCTGATGTACGAGGGCCGCTGGCTGGACCCGCAGGCGCTGATGATCCGCGAGTCGCTCCAGCGCTGGGTCGGCGCGGCCGTCACCGGCGAGGTGACGCTGCGGCTGCGGCGCGGCGAGGACTACTCGGTCCTCGACACCACGGGCCCGGCGTTCAGCTACCACCCGGACAAGCTCTCCATGGAGCGCACCGAGGACTCGGCGTTCGGCCCGGTGGACCGGATCGGCCAGCTGACCATGCGGAACCTGGACATCGCCGACTCGCGGGCGCGGCTGGAGCAGTACGCGGGGCTCGGCCTGGTCGGCAGCGGCCACCCGACGCCGATCGGTGCGGCGCAGGCCGCTTCGACCGGGCTGATCGGCGCCATGGACCAGGGCGGCGCCCAGGCGATCGCCTCGCGCGGCGAGGCCGCGGACGAGGAGGCCATGCTGGACCGTGCCGCGATGGAGTCCGGCACGGACTGACACCGGTCACCGGCCGTCACCCGGCGGGCCCCGGCGGATTCCCTTCCGCCGGGGCCCGTCGCCGTACCGGGGGGGGCGCGGGCGCTCCGCACGCGGGGCGCTCCCCGAACGTTGCGCATGTCATGTCCCGGGCGTTCCGCATGCCATGTCCCGGCAGGACGGAAGCAGCCAGGACGTCACCGGCGGTTCATCCGGCGCTGATGGGCTGTGTGTCGTCGGTGCTGCCCGCCGACCGGATCAAGGAGATTTGCATGCCCATACAGCGCCTGTCCCGCAAGCATCTGATGGCCACCGGTGCCGTCCTCGCGGCGACCGCCACCGCTGCCGTCGCGCTCACCGCCACGGCCGGCGCGCACGACACGAAGGACTACGCGAAGAGCGCCATCAAGGGCGGCAAGGCGAAGAACGTCATCCTGCTCATCGGTGACGGCATGGGCGACTCCGAGATCACCCTGGCCCGCAACTACACCGTGGGCGCGGCCGGCCGCCTGAACATGGACAAGTTCCCGCTGACCGGCGCGTACACCACGTACGCCGTGCACGAGAACGGCACGCCGGACTACGTCACCGACTCCGCGGCCAGCGGTTCCGGCTGGGCGACCGGTGTGAAGACCGTCAACGGCCGGATCTCCAAGACGCCGGGCACCAACAAGGCCGTCCCGAGCATCCTGGAGCTGGCGCAGAAGGGCGGCTTCGCCACCGGTTCGGTGACGACCGCCGAGCTGACCGACGCCACCCCGGCCGTCCTCGCCTCGCACGTCACCGACCGCTCCTGCCAGGGCCCGGCCGACATGGCCAAGTGCTCCGTCGACACCATCGGCAAGGGCGGCCCCGGCTCCATCGCCGAGCAGAGCGTGAACCACAAGGTCGACGTCCTCCTCGGCGGCGGCAAGCAGCGCTTCGACCAGAAGATCACAGAGGGCCCGTACAAGGGTCTGACCGTCACCGAGCAGGCGCGCAAGCTCGGCTACCAGGTCGTCACCGACGACGCCTCCCTGAAGGCGACCAAGGGCGACAAGCCGGTGCTCGGCCTCTTCGCCCCGGGCAACGTCCCCACCGAGTGGACCGGCAAGCCCGCCGCGCTCGGCGGCACCGACCCGCAGCGCTGCGTGACCTCCAACGCGAACCGGCCCGCCGGCACCCCGGAGCTGGCCGACCAGACCGCGAAGGCCATCCAGCTGCTGGAGGCGAAGCAGAAGCGGAACCACGGCAAGCAGGGCTTCTTCCTCCAGGTCGAGGGCGCGTCGATCGACAAGCAGGACCACGCCGCCGACCCCTGCGGCCAGATCGGTGAGACCGCCGCCTTCGACCGCGCGGTGAAGACGGCTCGCGCGTACGCGGCCAAGCACCCCGACACCCTGGTCGTCACCACCGCCGACCACGGCCACACCAGCCAGATCATCCCGCTGGAGGCCCAGCCGCCCGGCCTGAGCTCCACGCTGATCACCGACGAGGGCCAGCCGATCAAGGTCAACTACTCGACCAACGCGCCCGGCCAGTCCCAGGAGCACACCGGCACCGAGGTCCGGATCGCCGCGCAGGGCCCGCAGGCCTACCGCGTCCTGGGCGTCACCGACCAGACCGACCTGTTCGGCACGATCCGCGAGGCGCTCCGCCTGCGCTGACCAATCGGAGATCCGCACCGCGGCCCCGTCGGCATGAGCAGTTCGCCGACGGGGCCCGGGGCTTTCGGCCGTGGACGGTCCTGCCGGTGTCAGGCCGTGTCCCGGGCGGAGCGGTAGCCGCGCAGGAGGGCGGTGAGGATGTCGGTGAGACGGGGTGCGACGTCGACGACGGCGTGGGCGAGCTCGGGAGTGTCCTCGTAGAAGCGGCGCAGTTCGGTGCCGGGCGCGGCCATCTGCCACAGTGCGCCCGCCATCGCCGTCGCGGTGGCCACGGTGTTGCCGGCCTGGTCCGGCGTCAGACCGAGCACCGCGCCGAGCGCCGAGCCCACGGCGGCCGCCTCCGCCACGGCGATGACCTTGAAGGTGCGTACGGCGTCGAAGGACACGCCGCGTTCGAGGTTGAGCGGGGTGTGGGCGAGCAGGTCGCAGAAGAGCGGCCGGGCGACGAGCGTCCGCGCGAGGGTGCCCGCGACCGCGACGAGCCGTGCCTCGGCGTCGCCCGCGCCCCGGGGGGTCTGCGGGCCGAGCCGGTCGCGGACCTCCTCGGACCATTCCTTCCATTGGACGGCGACCAGGCGCAGGAAGATCTCCTCCCGGGTCTCGAAGTACCGCAGCATCGCCGATTTGTGCATGCCGACGGCGGCGGCGATGTCGGTGAGGGTCACCGAGCGGACGCCGTGCTCGACGGCCAGGCGCTCGGCCGCCCCGAGGATCGCGGACTCGCGCATGCGTTTGGCCTCGGCACTACGGGCACGCTCGAACTTCGGCTGGGTCATCCGCCCACTTTAGCGCAACCATGTTGTGCTATTAGCACAACAGCGTTTCACTAGAGGTGCGCCCCGGCGCGGACCCCATCGCCTCAGTGGAAGCAGGCACTCCATGTCAGCCCAGACCGTTGTCATCACCGGCACCAGCAGCGGCTTCGGCCGCCTCGCGGTGCGACGGTTCGCCGAAGCCGGCTGGAACGTCGTCGCCACCGTCCGCAAGGAGACGGACCTCGACGCGCACGCCGGCCTCGGCAATGTGAAGACGCTCCTGCTGGACGTCGACGACGAACAGGCCGACCTGGCGTTCGCCGACCTCGCCCTGTCCCGGTTCGGCCGTGTGGACGCCCTGATCAACAACGCCGGGTACTTCCAGGGCGGCCCGCTGGAAGCCACGACGATGGACCAGGTGCACCGCCAGTTCCGGACCAACGTCTTCGGGCTGATCGCGCTGAACAAGGCGTTCATCCCGCTCTTCCGCACGCAGCGCTCCGGCGTCGTCGTCAACGTCAGTTCGATCAGCGCCGACGGCGGCTACCCGTACACCTCCGTCTACCAGGCATCGAAGGCCGCCGTCGCGTCCCTCACGGAGGGCCTGCACGCGGAGCTCGCGGAGTTCGGGGCGGTCGTGAAGGCGCTGCACCCCGGCAGCCACGAGACGAAGATCTTCAGCAAGGTGGACCGCGCCGAGAACGTACCCGTCGACTACGACGCCGGCTGGGCGGCCTTCGCCTCGCTCAACCTCGTCCGCTCGGATCCCGCCGGCACGGCCGAGGTCATGTTCCGCATGGTCACCGACGGCGACCGGAAGAAGGTCCACTACTACTCGGGCCCGGACGGCGAGGCCATCCCCCGCGTGAAGCAACTGCTCGGCCAGGACTGGTATTTCGAGGAGCTCAGCGCCCGCAACCGCGGCCAGGCCAGCCCCTTGTGGAGCGCTGTGATGCCGACGCCGGTCGCCGCGCCCGCCGAGGCCGGCGGAACCTGGAACCGAGACGCCCCCGGCAACCGGAGTCGCTGACACCTCGGACCTTGGTCCGAACGGTGAGCGAAGGTCCAATCGGCGCATGGCTGAGGCCGGCACCGACCTGGGAGTCGTACGAGCGCCGTCGGGGGTCCTCGTCCTCGGGACGGCGCCCTGGATCGGCTACTGGCCGCAGCTGGGTCGGCCGCTGTCCGAGCGCGCGGGCGCCGCGGCGCCCGTCGGGGGAGGACACGTCCACGACTGGCCGTGCGAGATGGTCGCGGTTCCCGCAGCGGCAGAAAGGCAGTCGGCGGTCCGGCCGGCACGACGGTGTCCCCTCTGGACACCGATCCTCCTCGGTGATCTGCCGGTCGACCGGTGCGGCAGGTGATCGGTGACGCGGTCGCCCTCGACTCGTGGACCGGAGACGGTCACCCGTCAACAACGGACGGCCTCGCCGATTTCACCTACTGGGGAGGCTACGCGGATGCCGCCCACCTGCGGTTCGGCGGGCAGTTGACCATCCGGCACGGCCACCGCGTTCACGGATGGCTCGATCCGCCTTCGGCGACGCCGAGGCGCTCGCCGTGCCCGGAGCCGGAAGCCATCGGAGAGTACACGACACCCCCACATGCGCACCTCCTGGTCTGGTCCCCAGGCAGCGAAGCACCTGGTCCGCCGGTTCCTGCCGCGCCGCACTTCCCCGCCCGGTCCACGCCTCCGCGTCGCCATCGCGCACTCGGCCGTGCGGGCCCGTGCCGCGGTCGAGTAGTCGCCCTTCGCCCGGTGCGTAAGGCCTGGCCTCTTACACAACTTCTGTCATTCGCGAGCGAACAGGACCACCGCCCCTCGGCCGGATCCGGCGCGCGCTCGACACGCCCCACCACCCCCGGCTCGTACCGGCATGACCTGGCCACGCGCCATGTGCCGGCCCCGCGAGAGGCCAGGGGTGTCCGCCGGTCGGCCTGTCGGGACACACCGGCAACCGGGCCCAACAGCTTTGTCTGACGTGATGAATGGGGCCTGCCAGACATTGCCGGGACGGCGAAGACTCGGTGCAGCGCCAGCAC
This sequence comes from Streptomyces sp. NPDC092952, assembly GCF_044754785.1. Classification (NCBI taxonomy): domain Bacteria; kingdom Bacillati; phylum Actinomycetota; class Actinomycetes; order Kitasatosporales; family Streptomycetaceae; genus Streptomyces; species Streptomyces sp. NPDC092952. The sequence goes on from NZ_JBIVPT010000025.1 coordinate 37,767, forward strand.
CGGCCCCGGTCGAGGGCCGGGAGCGCGAACGACCGAGGAGGACGCCCCTTGAGCAGGAAACCCCTGTGCACATTGGCCGCAGCCGCAGCCGCAGCCGCAGCCATCGCCGTCGCCGTACTCGGCGGAACCGGTCACGCCGCCACGGCAGCCCCGGCCCGCGCCACCCAGGCCCCGGACGCCACATCGAGCACACCGCCCTCCGCGGTGAACAGAGTCGGCAGCATGCTGAAGTTCGACTCCGGGAGAACCTCGGGCGGGCGGCTTCTGCCGGGCGGCTCGTACCTCGTCCACTGCTTCACCAACGGTCCGGCGTACACGGACCGCGGCCGCACCAGCACGGTCTGGCTGTTGATGGATTTCCCCTCCAGCCCCGTCGAGGCGAAGACCTGGGTGAGCAGGGTCTACCTGAGCCCCGAGGACTACGACGCGCTCCTGCCCCATTGCTGACTGCAGCATGCGGTACGGACCGAGAAACCCGACGCGGCCCGGCATGAAGGCCGCCGCATCACGCACACCACCGCTCCCCCGGAACCGCCGCCTTCGCGAAGACCGGACGATCGACGGTCCACCGCATCGGCGCGGGCCGGCGGGGAGGTGACCGGCCCGTGACCCGAGCCGGCCCGCGCGCGGTCCCCCGGCGGACCCGCGCGTAACGCCAACAGCACACCCGACAGGCAACACACCGGAAGGAATCAATAATGAAGCAGCTCAAGCGTTCCGCGACCGCGGTGCTGACCGCGGCCCTCCTCGGCGGGGCCGGACTGGCCGTCACTGCCGCCCCCGCCCACGCCGTCCAGAGCCCGGCCGTCTCGACGAGCGCGCCGTCGTCCCCGGCCGCGCAGCCCACGCTGCAGCGGACCAAGTACTACGTGAACTTCGCCTACTCCTCGTGGTCCCACTGGACTCCGGACTCCCGGGACTCCTCCCACGCGGGCACCCTGTACGCGGGGAGGAACTACGTCTACTGCTTCACCAACGGTGAGAACTACACCGACAAGGGCCACACCAGCACCGTCTGGCTGCAGACCGACGACGACAGCGGCAACCCCAACGTCTGGGTGAGCAGGGTCTACCTCAGCGCCGCCGACTACAACGTGGACCTGCCCCGCTGCTGAGACGGCACAGCGCCAGGGTGCCCCGGTGGGCCTCATCCCGGGATGAGGCCCACCGGGGCACCCGGCCTCCTCCCGACCGACAGGAGGTCAGCGGGGACTCCGGCACCCCTCCCGGGTCCTGAGCCAGTCCGTGGCGGCCGCCAGCGCCCCGTCCTTCCCCAGCCCTTCCGGAACGGTCACGTCGGGTACGACGGGCCCGTCGTACAGGCGTCCGTCCCGGTCGGCCTCGCGGGCCACGGTCAGGATGACCAGCGCGCCGTCGGAGAGCCGGTACGGGGCGTTCGCGGTGGGGACACCGGCGGTCGGCTGCCCGAAGGCACGGGTGTCCGGCCGGCCCCGGAAGGCGATGGCGACCGCTTCCGCGGCGCTCGCGGTCCGCCCGCTGGTCAGCACGGCCACCGGCGGCATCGGCCGGGCCAGCGGAGCCGCGGGGCCCCACTTCTCCAGGTACTGGCGGGGCGTGCCCTTCTCGATCGTCCAAGGCGTCCTCCTGCCGTCGGCGTACACGGCCTCACCGACGGTGGCATCACCGAGGACGGGCCCCACCGCTGCGAGCGGCCCCCACATGTCCCCGCCCTTGTTGCTCCGCAGGTCGACGACCCAGCCGCAGGCGCCCCGCCGGTCGATGCCCTCGACGGTCGAGCGTGCCGAGCGGACGTACGGGCCCGCGACGCGGTCGGACGGGACCGGAGGGAGCGTCAGATACCCGATGCCACCGGCGAGCCGACGGCCCTCGGGCAGCATCAGGTCACCGGCCGGCACGTTCAGGGCCCGGGACGCCTCCCGGGGATCGAAGAAGGTGCTGTGCCCGTCGCCCAGGTCCCTCAGTGCCTGCCGGACCGCCTCATGGGTGTCGGCGGGAGTCCGTGCCGCCCCGGCACGGACGACGGCTTCCCGCCGGACCCTCGGCCAGTCCACGTCCGCGGTGACGAGGGAGTGCTCCTCCATCACGTCCAGCGCCGAGCCGAGGTAGGCGCTCGCCCTCGGCGACATCCCGTCCGCCGCCCCCGCGCCGCCCCCGGCGCATCCGACCACGGCGAGCACGGCGACGAGAACAGCCCCGGCCCCGCGACCCCCGCGCCCTCGGCGGGCGAGGCACCCCGTCTGTACGGATATCGCCCGGCCGGGGTCACGGGGGTACGGGCCGGTTCGCTTCACAGGCTCACAGTAGGCGAATGATGATCTCCATGCGGGAGGGCGCAGGTCACAGATTCGGACCGGGTGGGGCGGATCGAGCGCGAACGCGCTGGTACCGAGCTGGTGCCGACTTCCGCCGGACCGACGTCACGTCAGTCGGGGTCTCCTCCAGAGCAATGTGACCGCGACGATGCCCGCCAGGCACGGAATCATCCCGGCCCAGCCCAGCTCCGGCGGCAGGCCGGTCGCGCCGGAGGTGTCCTTGGTCAGCAGCCCGGCCAGCCCGATGCTGGTGCCGAGCACGAGCATCACGGTCGCGGCGGGACGGGCCCACCGCTTGCCTGCTCCGACGGCCCAGGCCGTTGCGAGCCAGGCGAGGACGCCGAACGCTCCGATGACGGACAGCACGACCAGGTAGGTGGTGACGGCCGAGTCGACCCGCGCCCGGGGGTACATCGGATAGCCGGCGCGGATGTGGTCGGCCAGCAGATGGGTGGTGCCGTGGTCGACGTACGGGGCGATCGTCACGAGGACGGTGAGCACCACGCCTGCGTACATCGCTCCGAGCGCCCCTCGCGTACAGAGTGGCTTCTTCATCAGGGTGCTTCTCTCTCTTCTTGGCAGGTCAGGGTGGTGCGGTGGTCGCCGTACCGGGTCTGCTGGGCCCCGGTGCCGGGGACGGCGGCTGCAATACCGCCGAGGCCGGTCGCGGTCGGGCGCGGGTCGCGGGTCGCGGGCGACCGTGTTGTCGCGCAGGCGCGGGCAACGGGAACTGCCGGGGGCCGGTCGTCAGGACCTGTGGAACGGACGGGTTCGTTCACGGGTTCTGTTGGTCCGCGTCGAGCAGTTCGGTGAGGCGGCGGACCGCGAAGGAGACCAGCGGCCGCACCGGGATCAGCCGGCAGGGAGCGTCGCCGACCATCGTCTCCTCGATGCCGGCCTGCTCCTCGAATTCGCGGCCGACGGCGGGGAAGTACCTCCCGTTGTCGTTGCCCACGTCGAGCGTCTCGACCCACACCCGCTCTCCGTCGAGGTCCCGTGGGAAGCGACGGACCTTCAGGCGTGGGTTGGGTGTGAGTGTTTCGGCGTAGTGCAGGAAGGTGTTGCGGTCGTGGCCGACCCCCACGAGGAGGATGTGGCCCCCGAGGTCGTTCAGACGGCCGAACGGCGACATGGGGCCGACCGCGAATCCGAGCGTCTGACGGCGAACGACATCGGCTGCCCGCGCACCGATGGCGGCGACGGACGCCTGCGGATGCGAGCTGCGCACGCTCCCGGGCAAGGAACGCAGGTGTTCGGGGACGGCGCCCATGCCGGTGGACGGCAGGTCGGGATGAAAGGCGGGCACGGCCGCGCGCCGTTCGATCACCTCGGCATCGGGGACACCGACGCGGTCGGGGTCGGGATCGGTGACCTGCCAGGTGAAGGTGGGAGCGACGAGCGTTCCGGTCGGGCCGAGCACGGTGCGCAGGCTGCCGATCACGGTGGCGGCTCCGCCGTCGACGTGGCCGATGCTGGACAGGGAAGAGTGCACGATCACGGACATGCCTTCCTGGACCCCGGCCTTGCGCCAGCCCTCCACCAGGTCGGTTTCGGTCAGCCCGTCGGTCCGCTCGGTCATGCGCATGCTTGAGGATCTCCGTCTCCGGGGTGGTGGGGTGCATCGCTCCTCCGTCACCTGACCGGCGCCGTGCGGAGGAACGCGAGGATCTCCGCCCGGGCAGCCCCGGCCCGTGGTTCCACGGCAGGCATGGCGAGGAACGCGTGCCTCGCGCCCGGGTATCCGGAAAGCCTCACAGGCGTCCCGGCCGCGTGAAGCCGCTCGGCGTAGCGGCGGTCGTGATCGGCGACCGCGTCCCGGGTGGGCACCACCACGAGCGCGGGTGCGATTCCGCCCAGGTTGCCGGTGTACGGGGGCGAGAGCGCGCCGGCACCGGTTCCCGGCGGGACGGCGGGCCGCCGCAAGAACCGCGGTCGCGTCAGAAATGGGGGCGGGCCGTATGCGTACTCGACCATCGACGGGCAGTCGTACATCGTCTCGGTCACGTCGATGGCCCCTCCGTGTCAGCGACCCCGCCCATGTCTCCCCCTCCGTCAGGTCTATGGACCGGCGACCTGAAACCTACGCCGTAGGTTTGTTTTCCCGTACGGTAATTTCTACGGCGTAGGTTTGCAAGGGAGGGAGTGGACATGGCCAGACGCACTCAGGGCACTTCGGCGGGACTCGACCGCGAACGGATCGCCGCCGCCGCCGTAGCACTGGTCGACCGCGACGGGCTGGAGCGCTTCGGGGTACGACGACTCGCACAAGAGCTTGAGGTCGACCCGATGTCGATCTACCACCACATCAAGGGCAAGGCGGCACTGCTGGACGCGATGTCCGAGGCGGTGCTCGCCGAGGTGGCTGCCGCCGCGGACGATGACGCGTCCCACCACTGGGAGGAAATCGCCCGCCGGACGGCACACGGCTACCGCGAGATGGCCTACCGGCACCCCCAGGTGTTCCCGTTGCTGGTGACGCGCGCCCAGACCTCGCCAGTGGCCGTCTCCGCCCTGGAGGGACTGGTCACCGCGATGCGTGAGGCCGGCCTGCCCGACCAGACGGTCGCGGATGCGCCCATGGTGCTGTTCAGTTTCCTCAACGGCCACCTGCTGGCACGCACCAGCGACGGACCCATCGCTGTGCCGGCATTCGACGCCACCGCGTACCCGGCGATGGCCGCGCTCAGCCCGATGATGGCCGACTTCGGATCCCTGGCGGAGTTCGACCGGATGCTCGACACCGTGCTTGCCGGGATCAAGGACCGGGCCGCCCCCCTGTAGGTTCCATACCGGTGATCGAAGACGGCCAGGACGGGCAGCAGCCCGAGATCCGGCCGGGCACCGGCAGCGCCTGGACCGAACCGGATCCGCCACAGTTCGAGTCCGCCATCGCCGAGCTGGAGGACCGCACGGTCGCACTGCGGGCACTGGGACACCGCCCCGGTCCACGGGATACGCACTCGTGGATACCGACCCGGGCGGGAAGGTGTGGGTCCGCATCCCCGCCGGTCTCACTTCACAGGAGCCCGAGGAGCCCGTCCGGGACCTTCTCGCGAAAGCCCTCGAAGCCCCGAACCGGGCCAGGAGCGCCTTCCTGCGCGGCATGCCGCATGCGACGGGCGATCGGGCCCGAGTGGGTCAGGGCGACGGCGAGAGCGGTCGCCCGACGCGCGGGCCGATCGGGTGGGGCGGCACGGGCAGAATGCCCGCCTCACCCACCGTCCGATCGCGGGCCCGCTGCCCCGGTCAGGCACGGATCGACGCGTACGCCCCGAGCCACCCCGTCGCCAACCGGTCGGCACTGGTGAAGGCGGCCGCGCCGCGCGCTCCCGCCGACGCGTCGGCCGGGTCGGCGGGTGGCAGAAGCAGCGTGGTCTCCTCACCGTCGGAGAGGTGCAACGTGGTGGTAACACCGTTCCACAGGCGGATCACGGCTCCGGGCGGGGCCCATACCCGGACCATGTCGTCCTCGACGGTGAGGCGCGTGCCGGTGACGCGCTCCGCGAGGAGGGCGTGGTAACGGTCCGGGGGCAGGACGCAGTCGCTCGGCGGGGTCGTGCCGTTCCAGTCGGGTGCGTCGATGCCGCGGGCCCGGGCCGCGTGCCACATGCGGGGGACGAGATGGGGTGCGCGCGGGGCCGTGGCCATGCGCTCGCACATCCACAGCAGGCGTCCGGCTCCCCGGCCGGGGCCCAGGGTGCGCCAGCGAATGCGTAGCGCGAGGTCACTGGCGACGACGGCGACCCAGGGATGGACCGTGCCGAGGGAGCCCTGCGCGCCCAGCCAGGCCAGATAGCGCTGCGCCTCCTCCAGGATGCCGGTCATGGAGTCGACGGGGATGCCGAGGACGTAGGAGGGCCGGCCGCGAAAGAGGTGCGGGCGGGCTGCCGCGAGCAACAGGACTGCGCGGGCCAGGTCACCGGCCTGCGGCTGCTGCTCGTCGTCGCCCGGCGTCGCCCCCTCCTCCAGGCCGATCCCCCACGGGTCGTCCTGCTCGGCGTCCGCACCCCCGGTCTCGCGCAGGACCCGGCGCAGAGCGGCCTTCGCCCGCTCGGTGAACGGCGCCTGTTCGAGCACGGGCAGGCGGGTGCTGAGCAGGAACGCGAGCAACTGCTCCGCTGCGAGGGGGTCTTCGGGTACCGGTGCTCGCCGCAGTGCCGTCGCCAGGTCGTCGGTGATCGTGGCGTTCACCATGAAGCGGCTGGTCAGCCGGCCCAGGGGGCTGGGCTCCAGGCATTCCTCGTCGGCAGCGGGCCGCAGGCAGCCCACCTCGGCGAGGAACCGCGCCGCCTCGTGCAGCGGTTCGACGCTGTCGTGGCCCTGGTACGCGGCGAACGTCCCGGCCCACCAGCGCTCCGCCTCGTCGAGGGTGGACAGCCGCTCCTGCACGGTCTCGGCGAGGAGATGGTCGGCCAGGTGCTCGTCGAGCCGTGACCGTACGGTGTACCCGGCAGCCAGTCGGGCCTGCCAGTGCGCCCGTTCCGCCGGGTCGCTCAGCAGGAACGCCCAGCCCTCGCGCTCCCCGGCACCGATACGCCCGGCGCGGCCGAACATCTGCTGGACCATCGACACCTCGACGCGGTCCAGGCCGAGGGTCGTGTCGCGGACGATCACCGCGCGGGCGGGGAGGTTGACGCCGGCCGCGACCGTGGAGGTGGCGACCAGGACCTCCGCCTCGCGGGCGCGGAACGCCTGCTCGGCCTCCCGCTTGTACGGCCAGTCCCGGTAGTGCAGCCGTACACCCGCCTTGGTGCACAGCCGTTCCACCTCTTCGGCGTCGTCGGCGTCCACGCCGGTGGTGGGCACGCCCCGGTCGGCGGCCAGCGCGAGTGCCGTGGACCGCACCCCCCGCTTGCTGCCGCAGAAGACGAGGACGCTGCCGCCGTCCCCGGTGATCTGTCGGGCGATGCGTACGGCGGCCTCGGTGCGGACGGTGGCCCGCTTCACCCAGTCCGTCTCGTCGACCGGGGGCAGGAGGGGCAGTTGCCAGGTGAGCCGGGTGGGCCGCCAGGTGGTGCGGACCAGCCGGGCGCCCAGCCAGTCCGCGACCTCGTCGGCGTTGGCGACCGTCGCCGACAGGCCGACGATCCGGGTGGCCGCCCCGTCCTCCCGTACCCGGGCGAGGAGTGCTTCCAGTACGGCGCCGCGCGCCGGGTCGCCGAGCAGGTGGATCTCGTCGACCACCAGACAGCCGACCTCGGCAAGCGCTTCCCGCAGCGAGCCCGAGCGGCAGATCGCCTCGAACTTCTCGGTGGTGGCCACCCATACGTCGGCCGACCGGATCAGCTCCGTGTCCACCGCCGCCTCACCGGTCAGGCGCACCACCCGCAGCCCATGGCCGCGCCACAGCTCGAGCTCACGGTCGAGTTCGTCGGTGAGCGAGCGCTGCGGCACCAGCCAGGCCGCCTTGCGTCCGCGGGAATGTGCTTCAAGGGCCGCGACCATCCCGATCGGGGTCTTCCCCGCACCCGTCGGCGCGACGACGACCAGATGCCCGGTGTCCTTCAGCACCGCCGGTACGGCGGCGGCCTGCACCGGATTGAACGACGGGTGCGGCAGCAGCCCGGCCCATTCGGCCGGCACCAGCTCTCCCACGGGCACGTATGCGTCGGCGGCGCCGTCCGGCAGTTCCTCCAGGGCGTCCCACTGGGCCGCGAAGGCGTCCCGGGCCGCCACCGCCCAGGGGCCGGCGGCGGGTGCCGATCCGTCCGGACCGGCCGCGACCAGCTCGGTGCGGCCGCCGGTGTCGCCGACCGTGCCGACCTGACCGGCCTCCTCCCAGTAGCGGCCGACCCGGTACGGGACGTCCCGCTCCTTCAGCCAGCTCCGCAGCGCCTCGTACTCCGGGCCTTCGGGGAGGATCACCCGCGCGTCCTCGGCCACCGCGAGCGCCGCCTCGGCCGGACGCCACTCGGGATCGGCGACCGTGCACCACAACAAGGCGCGCTGCTCCGTCCCATCGGGCATGACCACGTCCTCCGGCCACGCCGGTCCACGGCCCGTGCCCGCGCCCGGACGCGGTTGCGCCGGAACCCTGATGATCGCGGTCACGGTGACCCCCGGCCCGCCCGGGCGGGCCCCGAGCGGAACGGAAGCAGGACGGGTCCGGGCCGACTGCCCGGACCGGCATGGCACGGCGTCCGTCAGCTGGTCGTATCGCTTCACACCGAGGTCCGCCAGGGTGAAGGCGGCGGGACAGGCGGGGCAGACCAGCGCCGTGTACTGATAGGTGCGCCCCTGGGACCCGTACGGTCTGCGCAGGGCGTGCAGTTCACCGCCACACACCGGACAGCGACGGTCGACGGTCGCCTCATACCTCCACCCCGGCTCCGCGAACCGCGCGGGGAACTCTCCGCCCAGCGTGACTCCCCACCGCTCCCGCACCAGGTCGGTGACCGATCCCCGCACGCCGGCCTCGTCACTACGCATGACCCCACTGTGACATCCAGCGATCACCACCCGTAAGCCGGTCGTGAGACTTGCCCCGGTCGAACGTCCCGTCACGACTCGGCCCCTACCTCATCCGGAGCCGTCTCCAGGGCCGACGGCCGCGGGACCGGAAGAAGGGTACGAGCGCATCATCCGCACACGACCGCACGACTTGTGCCGCCGAGGGGCCACCGTGGCCCTGACCAACGGAGTCTCCGTTCACGAGGTGTCCCGCCGGCTCGGACATCGTTCGGTCAAGGTCACGGTGGACCGGTACGGCCACCTCGCTCAGGACGGCCGGAAACGCTGCCGCCGAGTCGTGGAGACGGCCGTCGGGCCGCACATGCTCACAGCAGGCCGAACGACTCCAGCACCCGGCGCTGCGCCGGAGTCGGCCGGGCCGGCCAGTAGAGGTAGCAGACCCCGCCCGTACCGCTCCTGACCTTGCCGTTCGCGTCGTAGCGCTTGGTGCGCAGCCAGATGTTCTCCCATTCGCGGCGTCGGTAGATCCGGCGCACCGCCTCGTCGCTCGGCGAGGCCGGGTCGTTGGCGATGACGTCGCCGTCCTCGGTGAAGCCGATGACGGTCATCAGGTGGCCGGAGGTTCCGTAGCCCGCGCCGGTCAGCTCCTCCTTGAGGAAGGACTGCGACGTTATGGCGGGGATGCCCGCCCGGATCAGGGTCTCCAGGTCGGTGAGCGAGCCCAGCCGGGTCACGGCGGCGCTCATGTCCTCGTACGTCGAGGCGTAGGCCGCGTTGAACGGCCAGTTGCCGCAGCCCTCGTACTGGTAGTCGTAGGTGAAGCGGGCGGCGTGGCAGACCTGGGGGTCGGGGAGGCCGGGCTCGACCCAGGAGAGGTCCTCGGCGGTCGGGCGGCGGCCCCAGTACTCGATGATCATCTGCGAGGAGGTGGGGCTGCACCAGGCCTCGCCGCCGTTGTCGTACTCGGGGTACTGGCCGGCGTGGATGTTCTGCGAGTAGCGCGGCACGATCAGCTCGCGGGCGAGTCCGGGGGTGCTGGCCGGGACGGTGAAGCGGTCCGGGACGTCGGAGGCCATCGCACCGACCCGCCAGACCGTGGGCGTCAGGCGGCTCCCGGGGGTGCGGTACAGGGTGAGCCGCAGCCGGTACGCGGCCAGCCGCAGCCCGCTCGCCGGGTCGTCCACCGAGAGGGTGTCGGTCCACACCGAGCTGCGGCCGTCGGTCTGGTCGTCCACGGAGGTGCGCCGGATGTCGCCGTCGCCGGCGGCCCAGCGGCCCATCACGTACCAGGGGGCCGTGGTCCCGTCCGAGTAGCGGCCCTGGAGCTCGATCTGGATCCAGGTCCCCGCCGGGGTGTGGGCGTTCCAGGAGGCGATGACCTCGGTGGCCGGGACGGCGGGGCGGTGGAGCGGCGAGGTCCAGCTCGCGTACTCCCAGCTGGCGGTCGTGCCGGTGTGCGGGTCGGTGTAGTCGGTGCGGCCCTCGGCGTGGCCGATCACCAGTCCGGGGCGCCGGCCCGCGACCGGCCGCGTCCCGGCGCCGGAGCCGGACCGCCAGTCGGTGAAGCCGTGCCAGGAGTGGTTGTCCACGGCGGGGCCCGTCGTCGGGGCCGCCCCGGACGGGGCGGCGGGAACGGCGGCCGAGGCGGACGCGGCGGAGGACACCGCGCCTGCGGTGGCCGCCACCGCGAGCGCGGCGGTCAGCACGGTTCTGCGTGAGGTCGGTCGGTTCATGGGCGAGACCCCCGGTCGTCGGCGGAATGCGGCTACAGGTTCACGGCAGTGCGCCAACTATCGCCGGTCGCGACCGGATCCGGCCAGGGATTCGACTCGTGCCGACCAACCAATATTGGTCTGGTCCACTGACGTGACCTGCGGATGCTCCGGAGCGGCTCGTAGGCTGGTGGGCATGACCGACCTCTCGCCGCTCGCCGCGCGGCTGCGTGCCCTGGCCCCGTCCTGCGGACCGGTGCGGCTGATCGCCGTGGACGGCCACGCGGGCTCCGGCAAGAGCACCTTCGCCGCCCGCCTGGCCGCGGCCCTCGGCGACGCCCCGGTCCTGCACCTGGACGACCTGGCCAGCCACGACGCCTGCTTCGCCTGGACGGACCGGCTGCGGGAGCAGGTGCTGGAGCCGTTGGGACGCGGCGAATGCGCGCGGTACGCGCCGTACGACTGGACCGCCCGGCGGTTCGGCGCGCCGCGGACGCTCCGGCCCGCCCCGGTCGTGCTGGTCGAGGGGGTCGGGGCCGGGCGGCGGGCGGTGCGGCCCCGGCTGGCCCGGCTGCTGTGGATGGAACTGGACGCGGCGGAGTCCTGGGAGCGCGGGCGGCGCCGGGACGGGCCGGCGCTCACGGAGTTCTGGGACGGGTGGACGGCGGCCGAGGCGGAGCACTTCTCGGCCGATCCTTCGCGCCCGTACGCGGACACCCTGGTGCGGCAGTTGCCGGTGGGATACGCGTTGCTGGACGGCCCCGCCCCGGCAGCAGGAATGAACCATTCCGTCACCGAGCGTGAGTGCGGTGCGGCGCCCCGGTGAATGGTGGGAAATCGCCCCGGAAGTACCCCAACTCGGCTTGACCCGGGGACGGTACAGGTCTTACGTTCTCAATGTGCGGCTTTTCGGAGCCCCGACAGACGCGAAGCCCCCGGTTGTTCCCCCGTGATCGGGGGCTTCGTTCTGCCCTCGCACCCCTCCCCCGCGCCGGTTCGAGGGGGTTCCGATCACCCTGGGTCACAGTCTTCGTTCCGTCTGCGGAGCCCTTAGTCGCATACTCCCTGCGCAGGTACGATGCCTCTCGGTGCGGTCAATTCCCGTTCGCGGCCAAGTGATTCGACGCTCCCCGATGGGCAGAATCGTGCGGCGGGACATCCTGGGGGCACGGTTTGTGGGGGACCAGATGGACATCGGCACGCAGGGCGCACAGGCCCCGGCCGACCTCGCCTGGCTGCGCGGCGTGGACGCCTACACCGTGGGCGCCTATCCGCAGGCCGAGGAGGAGTTCAGGGCGGCGGTACGGCTCGACCCCGGCATGGCGGACGGCTGGCTCGGCCTCCACGCCCTGAGGGTCGACACGACGACCGCGCTGCTGCGCATGTACCGCCACCGCGAACGCTTCGGCGAGCAGCGCACCCGCCACCGGCGCACGCTCAACTCCTGGTACTGGCTGGGCTGGTGGGTGCAGCCGGTGCTGGAGAGCGGGCGCGATCTGCTGCTCGCGCACGCCTCGCACTGGCTGGACGGCCGCCATGTCCCCGAGCTGGACCGGGCACTCGCCGGCCTGCCCCCGGTGGACACGGACCCGCAGGTCCGCTTTCTGCACGCCTGCCGCTCGTACCTGGTCAAGGACTGGGATCAGCTGGTCCGCAACACCGAACAGCTGACGGACGACCCGCTGCTCGGCATCGAGGCGGGGCTGTTCGGCGGGATGGCGCGGGTGCGGCTGGAGATGTACGGGCAGGCCGAGCCGCTGCTGGCCACCGCCCTGATGCGGTGCCGCAGCGAGCAGCCGCAGCGCAAGGAGCTGCGCTACTGGCTGGCCCGCGCCCATGAGGGCACCGGCCGCAGCGCCGCCGCCCTGCCGCTGTACCGGGCGGTGCACCGCATCGACCCGACGTTCATGGACACCGCCGCGCGGCTCGCCGCCATCGCGGACTACGACGGGCTGGAGGGCTCCGACGACGCGGCGAGCCTGGCCGCCGTGTCGCTGGCCGGGCTCGGTACGGACGGCGCCGTGTCGGAGGTGCAGCCGGAGCCGGAGCCGCCGCTGCCCGGCACCGATCCGCCGGACGGCCGGGAGCTGCGGCCGGACGGCGAGCAGCCCGGGATCCCGGGTGCCGGGATGCCGCCGCCGTCCGGCGGGGCGCGGCACCGGTCGGCGGTGCCCGGTCAGCCGCCCGCGCCGTTCCCGGCGGGGCCCAGCGATCCGGTGCTGCTGGCCGAGGCGCTGGCGGAGCTGGAGCGGATGGTGGGCCTGGAGCCGGTGAAGCGCCAGGTGAAGGCGTTGTCCGCGCAGCTGAACATGGCGCGGCTGCGGTCCGGGCAGGGGCTGCCGGTGCAGCCGCCGAAGCGCCATTTCGTCTTCTCCGGCCCGTCCGGCACGGGCAAGACGACGGTGGCCCGCATCCTGGGCCGGGTCTTCTACGCGCTGGGGCTGCTGGGCGGCGACCATCTGGTGGAGGCCCAGCGGGCGGACCTGGTGGGCGAGTTCCTCGGCCAGACCGCGGTCAAGGCCAATGAGCTGATCGACTCGGCGCTCGGCGGGGTGCTCTTCGTCGACGAGGCGTACAGCCTCGCCAACAGCGGCTACAGCAAGGGTGACGCGTACGGGGACGAGGCCCTCCAGGTCCTCCTCAAGCGGGCGGAGGACAACCGGGACCACCTGGTCGTGATCCTCGCCGGATACCCGGAGGGCATGGACCGGCTGCTGGCCACCAACCCCGGTCTCTCCTCGCGCTTCACCACCCGGGTCGACTTCCCGAGCTACCGTCCGGCGGAGCTGACGGCGATCGGCGAGGTGCTCGCGGCGGAGAACGGCGACCTGTGGGACGAGGAGTCCCTGGAGGAACTCGCCTCCATCAGCGGTCATGTCGTCGAGCAGGGCTGGATCGACGAGCTGGGCAACGGCCGGTTCCTGCGCACGCTGTACGAGAAGAGCTGTGCCTACCGCGATCTGCGGCTCTCGGGGTACACGTCGCTGCCGGGCCGGGACGACCTGGCGACCCTGCGGCTGCCGGATCTGATGCAGGCCTACGGCGAGGTGCTGTCCGGGCGGGGGCCGGTGGGCCGGGGGCAGCAGGAGCCGCCGCCCGCGCTGTGAGGCTCCCGGCTGCCGGAGGGACCGCGGAACCTGGTCCGCTCCGGCAGCACGGGACCCCTCAGCCGGCCACCGTGGCGGCGGGCTCGGCGGCACGGCGCGGGACCGCGATCCGGTGGGCCGGGTCGCGCACCTCGCCGACGAGCGTCTCCAGGACGTCCTCCATCGCGACCAGGCCGAGGATCCGGCCCGAGGCGTCGGCGACCTGCGCCAGATGGGTGGCCGCCCGGCGCATCACGGTCAGCGCGTCGTCGAGCGGCAGCTCGGCCCGTACGGTGACCATCGGCCGCCAGAGCTGCTGGGGGACGGCCCGTTCGCCGTCCTCCAGGTCCAGTACGTCCTTGACGTGCAGATAGCCCATGAACGGACCACCGCCCTCCGCGCACACCGGGAAACGCGAGTAGCCGGTGCGTACGGTCAGCTCCTCGATCCGGCGCGGGGTGACGGACGGGTCGACGGTGACGAGGGCGGCCCGGCGCAGCAGTACGTCGGTGACCGGCCGGCTGCCCAGCTCCAGCGCGTCCTCCAGCCGTTCCTGCGCATCCGGTTCCAGGAGTCCGGCCTGGCCGGAGTCCTCGACGAGCCGGTTGAGCTGTTCGCTGGTGATGACGGCCTCCACCTCGTCCTTCGGCTCGACGCCGAAGAGCCGGAGCACCAGCCGGGCGCAGGCGCCCAGCGCGGCGGTCACCGGACGGCAGATCCGGGCGAAGCCGACCAGGCCGGGGCTGAGCCAGAGCGCGGTCCGCTCGGGCGCGGCCATCGCGAGGTTCTTCGGGACCATCTCGCCGATGACGAGGTGGAGGAAGACCACGAAGGCGAGCGCCAGGACGTAGCCGAGCGGGTGGACGAGCCCCTCGGGGAGGTGGACCGCCGCGAAGACCGGCTCCAGGAGGTGGGCGATGGTCGGTTCGGCGACGGCGCCGAGGGTCAGTGAGCAGACGGTGATGCCGAACTGGGCGGCGGCCATCATCTGCGGCAGGTTCTCCAGGCCGTACAGCACCTGGCGGGCCCGGCCGGACCCGGCCGCGGCGAGCGGCTCGACCTGGCTGCGGCGTACCGAGACCAGGGCGAACTCGGCGCCGACGAAGAAGCCGTTCGCCAGCACGAGGAGCGCGGCGAAGAGCAGTTGGGCCAGGCTCATCGGGCACCCTCCAGGACCTGGTGCGTCCGGGGGGCGTCGGGGCCGGGCTGTTCGGCCAGCCGGACGAAGCGGACCCGCTCGGCGCGGTAGTGGCCGACCTGGCGGACGGAGATCCGCCAGCCGGGCAGCTCGGCCCGGTCGCCGGGGGCCGGGATGCGTCCCAGCAGGTCGGCGACGAGCCCAGCCACCGTCTCGTACGGCCCGTCGGGGACGTCGAGGCCTATCCGGCGCAGGGTGAGGACCCGGCAGCTGCCGTCGGCCTCCCAGGCCGGGCGGCCGTCCTCGGGGGCGGCGGGGGCCAGCTCGGGACGGTCGGCGCCCTCGGCGTCGTGCTCGTCCCTGACCTCGCCGACCAGTTCCTCGATGATGTCCTCCAGGGTGACGACCCCGGCGGTGCCGCCGTACTCGTCGACCACGACGGCGATCGGCTGCTCGTTGCGGAGCCGCTGGAGCAGCTGCTCCACGGGCAGGGTCTCCGGCACCAGCAGCGGCGGTACGGCGATCCGGCCGGCCGGGGTGCGCAGCCGGTCCTGGGCGGGCACGGCGAGCGCGTCCTTGAGGTGGATCATGCCGATGACCTCGTCGATCCGCTCCCGGTAGACGGGGAAGCGGGAGAGGCCGGTGGCGCGGGTGAGGTTGAGGACGTCCTGTGCGGTCGCGGAGGACTGCAGGGCGCTGACCTTCACGCGCGGGGTCATGACGTGCTGGGCGGTGAGCCCGGCGAGCGACAGTGTCCGTACGAAGAGGTCGGCGGTGTCCTGTTCGAGGGTGCCGGCCTCGGCCGAGTGCCGGGCCAGGGAGACCAGCTCGCCGGGGGTGCGGGCGGAGGCCAGCTCGTCGGTGGGCTCGACGCCCAGCATCCGGACGAGGCGGTTGGCCACGGTGTTCAGCAGGCTGATCACCGGCCGGAAGGCGGCGGAGAAGCGGCGCTGGGGGCCGGCGACGAACCGGGCGACCTGGAGCGGCCGGGAGACCGCCCAGTTCTTGGGCACGAGTTCGCCGATCACCATCTGGACGGCGGAGGCCGCCATCATCCCGATCAGCACGCTGACGCCGGAGACCAGACCGTCGGGGAGGCCTATCGCGTTGAGCGGGCCCTCCAGCAGCTGGGCGAGGGCCGGTTCGGCGAGCATGCCGACGACCAGTGAGGTGATGGTGATGCCGAGCTGGGTGCCGGAGAGCTGGAAGGAGAGTTCGCGCAGGGCTCCGACGACGGTACGGGCCCGCCGGTCTCCCTCGGCCGCGGCGCGTTCGGCGTCCGGCCGCTCCACGGTGACGAGGCCGAACTCGGCCGCCACGAAGAATCCGTTGGCGAGGATGAGAAGGAACGCCGCTCCGAGGAGCAGCAGGGGGGTGGTCATGCCGCCGCCTCCGGGGAAGGGGCGGCGCAGGTACTACCGGACGATCCGTCCATTGCTGGAAGGAGTCACTCCTTGGGTCGCAGGAAGGCCCCGCCGGTCCTGTTGTTCATGGACCTTCCGGTGCGGGGCGGGGGTACACAGGGGTACCGCCGTGCTCCAGAGTAGTCAAGAACAGGCCGTGCGGGGCAGGGGGCTCAGCCGAGATCCGTTCCGGTGCCGTGGTTCTCGGCGAGCACCCGGAGCGTCCGGGCGTCCCTGATGGCCTGCTCCTTGGCGATGCCCGGCTGGATGCCGAGGGCGGGCAGGCTGGTGCCGTCGCTCAGGTCGAGGAAGACCCAGGGGTCGCCGACACGCAGGTTGACCCGGAGGATCTCCGCCCAGGACAGTCGGCGCGTCCGGGTGAGATTGACCACGGTCACCCCGTCCGCGTCCGCGACGACCTTGGGGCGGCTGAGCAGGGCGAGGACCCCGAAGAACAGCAGCGCCGTGAAGACGAAGCTGGCCCGCTCGCCCGGCCCCAGCTGCTCCAGGGTCAGGGCGACCACGGTGATGACGAGGAACATCGCCGCGCCCACCGTCAGCAGGACGACCCGGGTCCGGGTCGGCCGGAACGTGACGGGGAGGGCGGGGAGTTCGGGCCGGGCTGCGGGGGCGGACATGTCGTTCTTCTGTCTTCTCGGTCTTCGCTTCGGGGTGCCGTGTCCTGCCGTGCCGTCAGAGGCGGCAGGCGTGGATGGCGGTGGTGAGGATGGCGCGGGCGCCGAGGGCGTACAGGTCGTCCATGATCCGCTGGGCCTCGCGGGCGGCGACCATGGAGCGGACGGCGACCCAGCCCTCGTGGTGCAGCGGCGAGATGGTCGGCGACTCCAGGCCGGGAGTGAGGGCGACGGCGCGCTCCAGGTGCTCCACGCGGCAGTCGTAGTCCATCATCACGTAGGAGCGGGCGACCAGGACGCCCTGGAGACGGCGCAGGAACTGCTGCACCTTGGGGTCGTCGCCGGGGGCGCCGGTGCGGCGGATGACGACCGCCTCCGACGTCATGATCGGTTCACCGATGACTTCGAGCCCGGCGTTGCGCAGGCTGGTGCCGGTCTCCACGACGTCGGCGATGACCTGGGCGACCCCGAGCTCGATGGCGGTCTCGACCGCGCCGTCGAGGTGGACGACGGAGGCGTGGACCCCGGCGTCGGCGAGGTGCTTGGCGACGATGCCCTCGTAGGAGGTGGCGATCGTCTTGCCGTCGAAGTCCTGCGGGCCGCTCGCCGTGCCGGGCTTGGTGGCGTAGCGGAAGGTGGAGCGGGCGAAGCCGAGCTGGAGGATCTCCTCGGAGTCCGCTCCGGAGTCCAGCAGCAGGTCACGGCCGGTGATGCCGATGTCGAGGCGACCGGAGCTGACGTAGATCGCGATGTCCCGGGGGCGCAGGTAGAAGAACTCGACCTCGTTCTCCGGGTCGACGAGGACGAGTTCCTTCGACTCCTTGCGCTGCTGGTATCCGGCCTCATGGAGCATCGCCATCGCAGGCCCGGAGAGTGAACCCTTGTTGGGGACGGCGATGCGCAGCATGAGGTCGGATTCCTTTGCGAGGAGGGGGTGTGTGCTGAGGTGCGGGTGTGCGCGGTGCTGGGTGGTGCGGGTGGTGCTCAGAGATGGGCGTAGACGTCGTCGAGCGAGATCCCCCGGGCGACCATCATCACCTGGACGTGGTACAGCAGCTGGGAGATCTCCTCGGCGGCGGCGTCCTTGCCCTCGTGCTCGGCCGCCATCCAGACCTCGGCGGCCTCTTCGACGACCTTCTTGCCGATGGCATGGACGCCCTTGTGCACGAGCTCGGCGGTACGGGAGGTGGACGGGTCGCCGTTGGCGGCCTTGTGCTGGAGCTCGGTGAAGAGCTCTTCGAAGGTTTTGTTCGCCATGATGGGTCTTAGAGTACGGGGTCCCCGGCCCGTGTTCAGCGCCAGGGCTCGCTGACGGTCCGCAGCGTGGCGGCGGTGGCGACGGCCGCGGTGACCGCCTCGTGGCCCTTGTCCTCGCTGGAGCCCTCCAGGCCGGCCCGGTCGAGCGCCTGTTCCTCGGTGTCACAGGTGAGGACGCCGAAGCCGACCGGGACGCCGGTGTCGACGGCGACCTGGGTCAGCCCGTTGGTGACACCACTGGACACGTATTCGAAATGCGGGGTGCCACCGCGGATGATCACCCCGAGGGCGACGACCGCGTCGTAGCCGCGGCCGGCGAGGACCTTGGCGACGACCGGGAGTTCGAAGCTGCCGGGCACCCTCAGCAGGGTCGGCTCGTCGATCCCGAGGTCGTGCAGGGCGCGCAGCGCGCCGTCGACGAGCCCGTCCATGACCTTCTCGTGCCACTGCGCGGCGACGACCGCCACGCGCAGGTCGCCGCAGTTGCGTACGGACAGTTCGGGTGCGCCCTTGCCGCTCATGTCTCTCCCGTGGTTCGTTTCCGTGAGGTGGCCGAGATGGCCGAGATCACTGGTTGCCGCAGGTCGACGCCGTGGCGGCGTCGAGCCAGGGCAGGTCGTGCCCCATGCGGTCGCGCTTGGTGCGCAGGTAGCCCAGATTGTGCTCGCCGGCCTGGACGGGCATCGGTTCCCGGCCGGTGACGGCGAGTCCGTGCCGCAGGATCGCGGCCGTCTTGTCGGGGTTGTTGGTCATCAGCCGCAGACTGCGGACGCCGAGGTCCTCGAGGATCCGGGCGCCGGCCGCGTAGTCCCGGGCGTCGGCGGGCAGGCCGAGCTCCAGGTTGGCGTCGAGGGTGTCGACGCCGCGCTCCTGGAGCTCGTAGGCGCGGAGCTTGGACAGCAGGCCGATGCCCCGGCCCTCGTGGCCGCGCAGATAGACGACGACGCCGCGGCCCTCCTCGGTGATCCGGCGCATGGACGCGTGCAGCTGGGGGCCGCAGTCGCAGCGCTGCGACTGGAAGATGTCGCCGGTCAGGCACTCGGAGTGGACCCTGACCAGCACGTCGTCGCCGTCGCCGAGCTCGCCGTGGACCAGTGCGACGTGCTCGACGCCGTCGGTCGTGGAGCGGTAGCCGTACGCGGTGAACGCGCCGAAGGCGGTCGGCAGCCGTACCTCGGCCTCGCGGCGGACGGTCGGTTCGGAGCTGCGGCGGTAGGCGATCAGGTCCTCGATGGAGATGATCGTGAGGCCGTGCTTGCGGGCGAAGGGGACCAGCTGGGGCAGGCGCAGCATCACCCCGTCCTCGCCGGCGATCTCCACGATGGCCCCGGCGGGGCGAAGTCCGGCGAGCCGGGCGAGGTCGACGGCGGCCTCGGTGTGGCCGTTGCGGACCAGGACGCCGCCGGGGCGGGCACGGAGCGGGAACACATGGCCGGGGCGGACGAAGTCACCGGGACCGGCCTCGCCGCCGGCCAGCAGCCGGAGCGTGGCGGCCCGGTCGGCGGCGGAGATCCCGGTGGTGACGCCGTGGGCGGGGGCGGCGTCGACGGAGACGGTGAACGCGGTGCGCATCGACTCGGTGTTGCGGTCGACCATCTGGGGGAGGTCGAGCCGGTCCAGCTCGTCGCCCTCCATCGGCGCGCAGATCAGGCCGCGGCACTCGCTCATCATGAACGCGACGATCTCGGGGGTGGCCTTCTCGGCGGCGACGACGAGGTCGCCCTCGTTCTCCCGGTCCTCGTCGTCGACGACCACGACGGGCCGTCCGGCGGCGATGTCGCGGATCGCCTGCCCGACCGGGTCCAGGCGCAGGTCCTCGGCGGCCGCGCCGGGTTCCCGGTGCAGCCAGGTGGGCTGGGCGGTCATGCCGTGGCTCCCTTCAGAGCGGGTGTCCGCGAACGCAGCCACCAGTCGCGCATGCCCCACAGGACCAGGGCGCCGTACACGACGTAGATGAGACCGGAGAAGGCGAGCCCACTGTGGAAGTTCAGCGGTACGCCGACGAGGTCGACCAGCAGCCAGGCGAACCAGAACTCGACCATGCCGCGGGCCTGGGCGAGCATCGCGACGAGCGTCCCGGCGAAGATGTACGCGTCCGCCCAGGGGCTCCAGGACAGTGAGGGGAACGCGGTGAACAGGCCGCCGACCGCGAGGGTGCCGAGCGCGGCGCCACCGAGCAGCAGCCCGCGCTCGCGCCAGGTGGCGAACCGTACGGCTATGGAGCCGTCCTGCGCCCGCTGCCGGCCCCGGGTCCACTGCTGCCAGCCCCAGACGGCCACCGCGATGACGATGAGCTGCTTGCCGACGCTGCCCGCCTGCTGCACGGAGACGTTGGCGGCGACCAGGACGACGCCGGAGAGCAGCTGCGCGGGCCAGGTCCAGACGGAGCGGAGCCAGCCGAGCGTCAGCGCGATCAGACCGACGGTGTTGCCGATCATGTCGGACCAGATGATGTGCTGGCCGAAGAGGGTGAACGCCTCCGCGTTCAGCCAGTGCAGAGAGGTCATGACACCGGCTCCTCGGGGTCCCGGGTGGTGTGGCCGAGCAGTCGCTCGACGTACTTCGCGATGACGTCCACCTCCAGGTTGACCGGGTCGCCGGGCTTCTTGATGCCGAGCGTGGTCAGGGCGAGGGTGGTGGGGATGAGGCTGATGGTGAAGTAGTCGGGACCGGCGTCCACCACGGTGAGGCTGACCCCGTCGACGGTGATGGAGCCCTTCTCGACCACGTAGCGGCTCAGCTCCGCGGGGAGGGAGACCTTCACGACCTCCCAGTTCTCGGAGGGCTCGCGGGCGACGATGCGGCCGGTGCCGTCGACGTGGCCCTGGACGATGTGGCCGCCGAGCCTGCCGCCGACCGCCATCGGGCGCTCCAGGTTGACCCGGGAGCCGGTGGCGAGGGCGCCGAGGCTGGACCGGTTCAGGGTCTCGGCCATGACGTCCGCGGTGAACTCCCCGTCGCCGAGCTCGACGACGGTGAGGCAGACGCCGTTGACGGCGATGGAGTCGCCGTGCTTGGCGCCCTCGGTGACCACGGGGCCGCGCAGACGGAAGCGGGAGGCGTCGGCGAGCTGCTCGACGGCGGTGACCTCACCCAGTTCTTCGACAATTCCGGTGAACACTCAGTTTCCCTTCCGGTCGGTGCCGGGGACGGCGGTGATGCGCAGATCGGGGCCGATGCGGACGGTCTCGGTCACATCGAGGCGCAACGCCTCGGCGATGGTGGTGATTCCGGCGTCGGCGAGGGCCGCGGGGCCGGCGCCGAGGAGTACGGGGGCGAGGTAGCCGACGACCTTGTCGACCACGCCCGCGGCGACGAAGGCCCCGGCCAGGGTCGGCCCGCCTTCGAGGAGTACGGAGCGGACGCCGCGCCCGTGCAGGGCCCGGAGCAGGGCGGGCAGGTCCAGGCCGGGGCCGGTGGCGGCGCGGGGCAGCCGCAGGACGGCGTCCGGGGGCAGGTGCCCGGCGTCGGCGTCCTCGGCGACGGCGATCAGGGTGGGGGCGGTGGTGTCGAGGACCCGGGCGCCGGGGCGTACGGCGGTGGCGGCGGTGTCGACGACCACCCGCAGCGGCTGGACGGCGCCCTCGATGCCGCGTACCCCGAGCTGCGGGTCGTCGGTGCGGGCGGTGCCCGAGCCGACCACGACGGCGTCCGCCTCGGCGCGCAGCCGGTGGACGTCGGCGCGGGACTCCGGGGAGCTGATCCAGCGGCTGGTGGTGTCGGCGGCCGCGATCCGGCCGTCGAGGCTCGCCGCGTACTTCCACAGGACGTACGGGCGGCCGAGCCGCACGGAGGTCAGCCAGGCCGCGTTGCCCGCCTCGGCCTCGTCGGCGAGGAGGCCCTGCCCGACCGTGACCCCGGCCGCACGCAGGGTGTCGGCACCGCCGGTGGCCTGCGGGTTCGGGTCGCCGACCGCGTAGACGACCCGGGCGATCCCGGCCTCGACGAGGGCCTGGGCGCAGGGGCCGGTGCGGCCGGTGTGGTTGCAGGGTTCGAGGGTGACGTAGGCGGTTCCGCCGCGGGCCCGGTCGCCCGCCTCGCGCAGGGCGTGGATCTCGGCGTGCGGCCCGCCGGCGCGCCGGTGGAAGCCCTCCCCCGCGAGGCGGCCCGCGGCGTCGAGCACGACGCAGCCGACGACGGGGTTGGGGCTGGTGGAGCCGAGACCTCGGGCGGCGAGTGCGATCGCGCGACGCATGGCGGTGATGTCGGCCGCGGTGTCCACCGGTGTCCTCCTGCCTCTTCGGGCACGGACTCCGGGGCCTGTCGACGACGACAGAAAGAGCGGGAACGCAACGGAGGAACGCCGGAAATGCCGGAAAACACGGATGGAATCGGTCGCCCGAAAACCATCCGCCGACGGCGGCGTACCCGCGAAACGGCCCGCCGCGCACTGCCTCCCATCCGGACTTTAACCGTCGGTCCAGGAATCCCACCTGGTCAACCGGCCGCTGGATGCGGACGGGTCGCGGACTATAACCGCCGGTTCGGAATTGCACCGACCCCGGAGTGCGCTGCTGCTGGTACAGGGCCAGTGTGCCACGGACCGCGGCGGGCCAACCGGCCGGTGCCTGTGGACTGCCTCACAGACCACCCTTCCGGAATCTCCCCGTCCCCCGATGGTCCAGACCTATTGACGCACTGGTCTAGTCCTCTTAATGTCTGCGTCACCTCCGAGGAGCCGTTCCGTGGTGTGCGCACACCCGGGGCATCAACACGACCCACCCCCTTGCAAGTTGTGTGCCGCCGAACCTCCCCGGGAGGAACCGAACGTGCTGTCCCCCACCCGTGCGAGAGCCACCCTGCTCGCCGCCGGCGCCGCCGTCGCCGGACTGCTGATGAGCTCGCTCACCGCCACCCCGTCCGCCGCCGCCGACCAGGAGTCCTGTCGCCCCGACGGGCTCTACGAGACGCCCGGCGTCTCGGTCCCCTACTGCTCCGTGTACGACACCGAGGGCCGCGAGAAGATGGGCGCCGACCACCAGCGCCGGGTCATCGGCTACTTCACCGGCTGGCGGACCGGCAAGGACGGCAAGCCCGCCTACCTCGCCTCCGACATCCCCTGGGACAAGGTCACCCATCTGAACTACGCCTTCGCCCATGTCGACGGCGCCAACAAGCTCTCCGTCGGCTCGGACGGCCCGGACAACCCCGCGACCGGCATGACCTGGCCGGGCGTCGCCGGTGCCGAGATGGACCCGGCCCTCCCCTACAAGGGCCACTTCAACCAGCTCACGAAGTTCAAGAAGAAGTACCCGAACGTGAAGACCATGGTGTCGGTGGGCGGCTGGGCCGAGACCGGCGGCTACTTCGACGACAGCGGCAAGCGGGTCGACTCCGGCGGGTTCTACTCGATGGCGACCAACGCCGACGGCTCGGTCAACCAGGCCGGCATCGACACCTTCGCCGACTCGGCCGTCGCCTTCGTCAAGAAGTACGGCTTCAACGGCGTCGACATCGACTACGAGTACCCGACGACCATGAAGGACTCGGGCAACCCGCTGGACTGGACGCTCTCCAACGCGCGCCGGGCCGGTCTCGTCAAGGGCTACGCCGCGCTGATGAAGACCCTGCGCGAGAAGCTCGACCGGGCCTCGGCCGCCGACGGCACCCACTACCTGCTGAGCGTGGCGGCGCCCTCCTCCGGCTACCTGCTGCGCGGCATGGAGACCTTCCAGGTCCAGAAGTACCTGGACTACGTCAACATCATGTCGTACGACCTGCACGGCGCCTGGAACGAGTACGTCGGCCCGAACGCGGCGCTGTACGACGACGGCAAGGACGCCGAGCTCGCCCAGGCGGGCGTCTACTCCACCGCGCAGTACGGCGGCGTCGGCTACCTCAACACCGACTGGGCGTACCACTACTTCCGCGGCTCGATGCCGGCCGGCCGGATCAACATCGGGCTGCCGTACTACACCCGCGGCTTCAAGAACGTACAGGGTGGCACCGACGGACTGTGGGGCCGGGCCGCCACCACCGACTGCCCGGCCGGCGCGGGGCTGACCAAGTGCGGTGACGGCGCGGTCGGCATCGACAACCTCTGGCACGACCAGGACGCCGACGGGAAGGAGTCGCCGGCCGGCTCCAACCCGATGTGGCACGCGAAGAACCTGGAGAAGGGCGTCGTCGGGGACTACGTCACGGACTACGGCTTCCCCGCCGGCACCAAGCTGACCGGCACCTACGCCCGCAAGTACGACTCGACGCTGGTCGCGCCCTGGCTGTGGAACGCCGAGAAGAAGGTCTTCCTCTCCACCGAGGACGAGCAGTCGGTCGCCGCGAAGGTGAAGTACGTCGTCGACCAGGGCATCGGCGGCACCATGATCTGGGAGCTGGCGGGCGACTACGGCTGGAACGCCGCCAAGGGCCAGTACGAGCCGGGCTCGACGCTGACCTCGACGATGTACGACACGTTCAAGTCGGCGGCCCCGTACGGCGCGAAGCGCTCCACCATCGAGCTGCCCACCGAGGCGCTGGACATCGACGTGTCGTTCGGCCAGTTCCCGCTCGGCGACTCCAACTACCCGATCAGCCCCAAGCTGACGATCACCAACCACACGAAGGCGACGCTGCCCGGCGGCACGGAGTTCCAGTTCGACTACGCCACCTCGGCGCCCGCCAACGCCAAGGACCAGTCAGGCTTCGGCACCACGATCGTGCGCAGCGACCACCCGGGCACGGGCAACGCGGGCGGGCTCAAGGGCGACTACAACCGGGTCGCGCTGAAGCTGCCCGGCTGGCAGAGCCTGGCCCCGGGCGCATCGGTGCAGCTGGACTTCGTCTACTACCTGCCCACCTCCACCCCGTCGAACTGGACGGTGACCTTCGGCGGGAAGTCCTACGCGCTCGCCGCCGACCTGGCACGCGGCACCACCGTGGTCGAGCCGGGCACCGGCACCTCGCCCACGCCCGACCCGTCGACCAGCCCGACCCCGGGCCCCGGCGGCGGCAGCTGCACCGCCACCGCCTGGTCCGCGACCGCCGAGTACGGCACGGGCACGACGGTCGCCCACGCCGGGCACCAGTGGAAGGCCAAGTGGTGGACGAAGGGCGAGACGCCCGGCTCCACCGGTGACTGGGGGGTCTGGCAGGACCTCGGCGCCTGCTGACCCGCCTCCCCGTGACCGCCCGGCGGTGACCGGTTCGCCCCCGGTCGCCGCCGGGCCCCTTCGCGTCCGGGGCCGGGCCGTGCGGCTCGTCCCGCGGCTCAGGCCGTCGAGCCGAAGAGGTCGTCCTGGGCCGCGTCGCGGGCCGCCAGCAGGGCGCCGCGGAGGACCGCGCCGCCACCCAGCCGCCCGGCCCTGACCTCGGTGCGCAGCGGCGACATGGCGGCCAGCCGCCCCTCGACGCGGGCCGCGAGCGCGCCTCCGCCCGCGTGGCCGACCTCGCCCGCCAGCACCACGCAGCCCGGGTCGAGAACGGCGGCGATGGCGGCGGCCCCGACCGCGAGGCGCCCGGCGAGCTCGTCCAGGAACGCGTCGGCGTCCCCCGCCCCGGCCAGTGCGGCCCGGACCGCGAAGGCCGCGGCCGGCTCCTTGCCCTCCTCCTCGCTCCCCCCGGTGTCGAGGGGCACCGCGATGCCGTGGGCGGTGGCCAGTTCGCAGACCGGGGCGGAGCCCACCAGCGAGTGGAAGCCCCCCTCGCAGTTGAGCGCCGACGGGGTGGCGGTGATGCCGGGCACCGGCATGAAGCCGATCTCGCCCGCACCGCCGGAGGCCCCCCGGCGCAGCCTGCCGTCCAGCACGACGGCGGCGCCCACACCGTGGCCGAGCCAGAAGAGCACGAAGGTGTCCTGGCCGACGGCCGCGCCGTCGCGGTGCTCGGCGACGGCGGCGAGGTTGGTCTCGTTCTCGACCAGCACGGTCGCGGGCAGCCGCTGCTGGAGCACCCGGACCAGCCGCCGGTGCCAGGCGGGCAGCCCGGTGGTGTCGCGCAGTTCGCCGGTGGCCGGGTCGATCAGGCCGGGCGCGCCGATGCCGACGCTGTGCAGCGGCCCGGCCCCCGCCTTCCGGGCGGTGCGCTCCAGGAGCGCGGCGGCCTGCTCGGCGGCGGCCTCGGTGGCGGTGTCGCCGCCGATCGGCAGGGTCGCCTCGGCGAGCGTGGTGCCGAGCAGGTCGGCGACGACCACCGCGACGCTGCCGGTGCGTACGTCGAGGGCGGCGAGGTGGGCGCGGTCGGCGACGATCCCGTACAGCCGGGCGTTGGGGCCCCGGCGCCTGGCGCCGGTCTCGCCGACGACCCGGATCAGCCCGGCGCCCTGGAGGCGTTCGACCAGGTCGGCGACGGTGGGCCGGGAGAGGCCGGTCAGTGTCTTCAGCTGCGCGGCCGTCAGCGGGCCGTCCTGTTGGAGCAGTCCCAGGGCGAGCCGGTCGTTGATGGCCCGTGCGGTGCTCGGTGATGCGGGCATGCCGGGATCCTTCCAGATCTCCGTAGCACCGGAGTGCCCGGCGCACTATTTATCAGGCAGGGTTCCTGATAGTTTACGGCCCGCACCGTGCACACGGGCACCGGACCACCGGCAGCGGAACGTTTCCAAGGGAGGGCACGGCGGTATGACAGCGGATTCCACCGACACGGAGTTCGGGACGAAGCAGGTGGTACGGGCCAGATACGCCGTCGCCGCCGTGTTCACCGTGCACGGCGCGGTGACCGGCAGCTTCGCCACCCGGGTGCCCTGGATCCAGGAGCATGCCGGGATCGGCGCCGGTCAGCTCGGCCTCGCGCTCGCCTTTCCCGCCATCGGCGCCTCGCTCGCCATGCCGCTGGCCGGTGCGATCAGCCACCGGCTGGGCGCCAGGACCGCGCTGCGCGCGCTGCTCGCCCTGTGGACGCTGGCACTGGTGCTGCCCGCGCTGGCGCCCAACCTGCTGACGCTGTGCGCGGCGCTCCTGGTGTACGGGGCGACGGCCGGCATGTCGGACGTGGCGATGAACGCCCTGGGCGTCGAGGTGGAGAACCGCCTCGACAAGTCGATCATGTCGGGGCTGCACGGGATGTGGAGCGTGGGCGCGCTGCTCGGCTCGGCGGCGGGCACGGTCGCCGCGCATCTGGGCACCGACGCCCGGCTGCACCACACGGTGGCCGCCCTGGTCCTCACCGCGCTGGGCCTGATCGCCTGCCGGAACGTACTGGACCTGCGCGGCGAGCCGGACGAGGAGCCGCCGCCGCGCTTCACGCTGCCGCCGAGGTCGGCGCTGATCATCGGCGCGGTGGGCTTCTGCGCGGTGTTCGCCGAGGGCGCCAGCCTGGACTGGTCGGCGGTCTACCTCCGGGACGTCATGGACACCTCCGCCGGGCTCGCCGCGGCCTCCACCACGGCGTTCGCGCTGACCATGGCGGTCGCCCGGATCGCCGGCGACAAGGTGGTGGACCGCTTCGGCGCGGTCCGGACGGTGCGGGCCGGCGGCGCCCTCGCGACGGTCGGCGGGCTGCTCGTGGTGGCCTCGCCCGACGCGGTGCTCGCGATGTGCGGCTTCGGGCTGCTGGGGCTCGGGGTGGCCGTGGTCGTCCCGCTGGCCTTCGCCGCCGCCGGGCGCAGCGGGCCGAACCCGAGCCAGGCGATCGCGGGTGTCGCCACGATCACGTACACCTCGGGGCTGATCGCCCCGTCCGCGATCGGTTCGCTGGCCCAGGCGACCTCGCTGGTGGTCTCCTTCGGGCTGGTGACGGTCCTGGCCTTCGGGCTGGTGCTGGGGGCCGGGGTGCTCCGGGCGGGCGACCGCCGGGCGGTGGCGTCCGGGAACGCCGGTGCCCCGGAGGCGGCGGCCACCGAACCGCGCGGCTGAGCCGCCCGTCCGGCCGGTCCGCTCCCGGCCGGACGGCGCCGGCCTGCTCGAAAGCGGCGCCCCGCCGCGAGCACGCCGGGAACCGGCATTACCATGGCGCTGATCATTTCAGCGGTAGCGACGTGCCCATCGAGGCAATCCGTTCCGCGCCTACACACATCAGGGAGCGACCATGGGCCTCGGCGTGCGCTGGACCTTGCACGGCGACGGGAAGACCCCCGCACCGGGGGCCGTGGTGCGGCCCGACGAACGGCTGTCGTGGCCGCGTACGTTCGGGCTGGGCGCGCAGCACGTGGTCGCGATGTTCGGCGCCTCGTTCGTCGCCCCGGTCCTGATGGGCCTGGACCCGAACCTGGCGATCATGATGTCGGGTGTCGCGACGGCCATCTTCCTGCTGGCCACGCGCGGCCAGGTGCCCAGCTACCTGGGCTGTTCGCTCTCCTTCGTCGGTGTCGCGGCGACGATCCGGGCCAGTGGCGGCAGCAGTGCCACGGTCACCGGCGCGGTCTTCGCCGTCGGCGTGGTGCTCTTCCTGGCCGGTCTGGCCGTGCAGCGCTTCGGCGCCCGGATCATCCACGCGGCCATGCCGCCGGTCGTCACCGGCGCGGTCGTGATGCTGATCGGCTTCAACCTGGCGCCGGTGACCGCGTCGACCTACTGGCCGCAGGACCAGTGGACGGCCCTGCTGGTGATGCTGTTCACCGGATTGGCCGTGGTGTGCCTGCGCGGATTCTTCTCGCGCATCGCGATCTTCCTCGGCCTGGTCTTCGGGTACGCGCTGTCCTGGGTCCTCGACCGGGTCTTCGGCAAGATCCACTCCCCGGCGGGCGGTGCCGAGGCGGTGGACCACTGGCGGCTGGACCTGTCCGGGGTCGCCAAGGCGGACTGGATCGGGCTTCCCTCCTTCCACGCGCCGAGCTTCGAGTGGTCGGCGATCCTGGTCGCCCTGCCGGTGGTCATCGCGCTGATCGCGGAGAACGCCGGGCACGTGAAGGCGGTCGGCGAGATGACCGGCGCCTCGCTGGACGACAAGCTCGGCACCGCCATCGCCGCCGACGGCGCCGCGTCGATGCTGTCGACCGCGGTGGGCGGCCCGCCGAACACCACGTACTCGGAGAACATCGGCGTGATGGCCGCGACCCGGGTCTACTCCACCGCCGCGTACTGGGCCGCCGCCTGCTTCGCCCTGCTCTTCGGCCTCTGCCCGAAGTTCGGCGCGGTCGTCGCCGCCATCCCGGGCGGGGTGCTCGGCGGCATCACCGTCATCCTCTACGGCATGATCGGCCTGCTGGGCGCCCAGATCTGGCTGAACGCCAAGGTCGACCTGCGCAACCCGCTCAACCTGGTTCCGGCCGCGGCGGGCATCATCATCGGCGTCGGCGGGGTCAGCCTGAAGATCACCGACAACTTCGAGCTGAGCGGGATCGCGCTCGGCACCATCGTCGTGATCACCGGCTACCACGTGCTGCGCGCCTTCGCCCCGGCGCACCTCAAGACCCAGGAGCCCCTGCTGGACTCGGGCACCTCGGCGTACGACTCGGGGTCGTCGAAGGACTCGGACCGCTAGGCCCTGCCTCGAAGCGTGCCCGCTCCCCCGCTCAGGGGAGCGGCTCGTAGTCCGCGAGGGAACGCCCGGCCGTCCACCCCCGCGACTCGGCCCTGGACACGTCCAGGACCACGGAGTGCGCCAGCTGGTCCACGGCGTAGCGGGTGAGCGGCGGGTCCGCGTGCGGGCGCAGCCGGGCCAGTGCCTCGGCGGCGCCCGCGACCGCGCGGGCCACCGGCAGCGGGACGTGGGCGACGCGCGCACGGACCCCGTGGGCGCGCAGGACCGTGCGGACCGCCTCGTCCCGGTCGTACGGCACCGGGTCGGCGATGTTGTACGCGCCGGACGGCCAGTCGGCGGCCAGCAGGCAGGCGTCGGCGAGGTTCTCGACGGCGGTCAGGCTGAGGCGGACGCTGGGGCCGGGCAGCGTCAGCAGCCCGCGGCGGACACGGGACAGCAGCCGGGGCACCAGATGCGGGTCCCCGGCACCGTAGACCGCCCTCGGCCGCAGCACCACGGCGCCCGCGGCGAGTGCCAGCGCCTCGCCGGCGGCCTTGGTCCGGCCGTACGCGTTCAGGTGCCCGCGCACGGGATGGTCCTCGGCGACCCTGGAGCGCCCGGGGCCGGGGGCGTAGACGCTGGCGCTGCTCACCCACACCACCGGCCGGCCGGCGGCGGCCCGGAGCAGCCGGGCCGTGCCGTCGACGTTGACGGCCCGCATGGCGGCCTCGGCCGGGGAGCCGGGCACGGGGTCGCCGACGGCCGCCGCGCAGTGCACGACGAGGTCGGCGCCGGACAGGTCCGGCATCCCGCACGCGGCGTCCCAGGGAACGTGCCGGCCGGCCGGGCCGGGGCGCCGGCCGACGCACAGGACCTCGAAGCCGCGGGCGGCGGCCCCGGTGGCGACGTGCGAGCCGCAGAAGCCGCTCGCACCGGTGACGGCGATCGTGGTCACGGGTTCTCCGGGGATCGGCGGGCGGCGGCGGCCCGGACGGTGAGCGAGCGCCAGCCCGGCAGGGCGGCGGCCCGGTCCACCCGGGCGCGCCGGACCTCGGGGCGGTGCGGGGCGAGCGCGGCGAGGGTGTCGTCGAGCTGGGCGCGGGCCAGCCGGGCGCCGGGGCAGGCGTGGGCACCGGCACCGAAGACGAGCCGGGCCACGGCGGGCGGGGCCGGGTCGCGGGTGTCGGGCAGCCGGTCGTGGGCCCGCGCGGCGTGCCGTGCCATCAGGACCAGGCGGTCCCCGGCCCGGACCGGGCGGCCGTCCAGCTCCGCGTCGGCCGCCGCCACACGGGGCAGCAGCGGTGAGGGGGCGGTCACCCGCAGCACCTCGCCCACCAGCGCCGGGCGCAGCCGGTCGTCGGCCGCCTCGTCCCAGAGGTCCGCGTCGGCGCACCAGGCGGCGGCGCGCGGGAGCACGGCGACGGTGGTGTTGACGGCGGCGACCGCGAGCGCGGCCCGCAGGGCCGGTTCGGCCGTCCCGCCGGAGACCGGGGCGAGCAGTGCCTCCAGCCGGGCGGTCGCCGCCGCGGCGGCCCGTGCGGCGCCCGGCGGCCGGGGGCCGGGCAGGTGGCCGCGTACGGCGGCGGCCGCCACCTCGGCGGCCGCCCGGGCGACGGCCTCCGGGTCGCCGGTCGTGTCCAGCAGCGCGCGGACGGTGGCCCCGGCCAGTTCACGGGCCAGCGGTACGAGGTCGATCTCCCGGCCCGCGTGGAGCGGGGCGAGGCGGCGCTCCAGGACGTCCCGCCACACCGGGCGCAGCCGCTCCACCCCCGCCGCGCCGAGGTCTGCGGCGAGACCGCGCCGGGCGGTGCGGTGTCCCGCGCCCTCCTGGTCGAACAGCGTGCCGCCCTCGGAGAGTTCGCGGGCGGTGCCGCCGGTGGTGCCGGCGGCGGTGCGGTCCAGCGGGATGCGGGTGAGGGCCTGCCGGTAGGGCTCGGTGCCGCTGACCAGGACCGTGCCGCCGATCCGGACGACCGCGCGGCGGCGGGCGGCGGCGAGGAGGGCGAACAGCACGGGGTGGGAGCGGGTGTACACCCGCCGGTCGCGGCGCCGGGCGGCCCGGAGCGCGGCGGTGCCGGGAGTCGTGGGGACCGTACTCATCTGACGTGCACCTCCTTCGGGTCGGCGGGTCGGTAGCGGCGGTCCCAGCACCACAGCAGGGTCCGGCGGGCGCCCCAGGCCCGCAGCCGGCGCAGGCTGGTGTGCACCACCATCCGTTCGGCCCGTGCGATCCGGTCGCTGTGTTCGCGCGCCCGGTTGAGGAGGACGACGTCCTCGGGCGGTCCCTCCAGGGGGATCCGGGGCGCTCCGCCGCAGCGCAGGTAGAGCGCGGCCGTGATGGCGAGGTTGTGGCCGTGGCACAGCACGTAGGGCGCGCGGTGGCGCGGGTCCCGGTGCGCGGCGCGGTAGCGCCCGTACAGGGCGGTCGCCCTGATCACCGCCGGGAGGAGGTAGCGCTCGGCGGGTGAGGGCCGCTCGTCCCGGCGCGGCAGGCTGCGGCCGCAGGCCATCTCCGTGCCGCGCGCGAACTCCCGGCGCGCGGCGGCGATCCAGTCGGCGGCGGGCAGGCAGTCGGCGTCCGTGCGGACGAGCAGTTCGGCGCCGTGCGCGGCGGCGTACCGGAATCCGGTGTCGACGGCGGCGCCGGTGCCGCGCTCCTCCTCCCGGACGAGGTGCACGGGGAAGGGCGCGCCCGCGGCGAAGCGGTGGACGGCGGCGGCGGTCGCGTCGGTGGAGGCGTTGTCCACGACGACGAGGGCGAAGCGGGTGTCGGTCTGGGCGGCGAGAGCGGCGAGGGTGGCGCCGATTCCGGCCTCCTCGTTGTACGCGGGCACCACGGCCCACAGCCGGGGCGCGGCGTCGGGCGCGGTCATCCCCGGCTCCGTCCGGCCAGGGACCGGGCGGCGAGGCGGGCGGTCGCGGCGCGGTCGGGTTTCAGGGAGCGGCCGGAGAGCGGGACGTCGGCGAGCAGCACCGCGTCCGGCCGGGCGGTTCCCATCCGCTCCAGCGGTCCGTCCAGGGCCGCCCGCAGCGCGGCGCGGTCGGCCCCGGGCACCGGCTGGACGACGGCGACGAGGCGCTCGTCGCCGTCCCCGGCCGGTACGCCCACCAGCAGGGCCAGTTCGACGCCGGGCACGTGCAGTCCCGGCTCGTAGAGGCCGGGATAGATGTTCTCCGCGTGGCGCAGGACCATGTCCTTGCGGCGGCCTTCGAGGACGATCCGGCCGTCGTCGAGGCGGGCCCGGTCACCGGTGGCGACCCAGGGGTCCGGGTCCTCGCCGAGGTAGCGGTCGCGGGCGGCGGGGCCGGACAGCAGCAGTTCGCCGGCGGCGTCGGTCCTGGCCGCCACTCCGGGCAGGGGCGGGCCGACCAGGTCGCCGTCGCCGGTGAAGGCGGCCTTGTCGGCCTGCTCGACGGCCGCGGCGGGGAACAGTTCGGTCAGGGCGTAGACGCCCCACGCCTCGTCGGCGCCGGCGCGCTTGACGCGGGTGAGGAGGTCGGTGCCGGCCGGGGCCGATCCGGTCCACACCCGGCCGGTGAACCGTCCGCCCGCGGCCAGCAGCCGCCGGATCTGCGGCGGTGTCAGATAGGTGGCCTGCGGGGCGAGCCGGTTCAGCTGGCGGCGCAGAACGGGTGCGGAGCGGGCGGGGAGCGCGACGGGGGCTCCGCTCGCGAGGGACGGCAGGAGGACGAAGAAGGTGCCGCCGAGGACGGGGCGCCCGGCTTGCGGCCGGACCAGTCCGGCCACCGTGGCCATCCCGGCGGCGAGCGAGGAACGGGTGTGGACGACCGCCCGGGGCCGTTGGGTGGTGCCCGAGGTGAACACGACGACGGCGTCGCCGTCCTCGTCCACCGGGGGCGGCGGCGGCGCGGTCCGGCGGCCGGTCCCCAGGGCGGGGGCGCAGCCGGGCAGCCGGGGGCCGAGAGTGGCGACCGGTCCCAGCTCCGCGAGGTCGGGCAGGGCCAGGCGGGCCTGGCGGGCGAGCGGCCGGGCCCAGCCGGCGACGGCCTGGGCGGTGGCGTCGGCGAGGACGAGTTCGGGGCGGGCCAGGGCGAGCCGGGCGCGCAGCACGTCCGGTCCGGCGCCGGGGTCGAGCACGGCGGCCCGGGCGCCGAGCCGGTGGACGGCGAGCATCACGGCGAGGGCCCGGGGGCCGGGCCGGACGGCGACGCCGACGGTGCTGCCGCGTCCGATGCCCCGCCCGTGCAGGGCGGCGGTGTACAGGTCGGCGAGGTCGGCCAGGTCACCGGAGGTGACCCTGGTGCGGACGGCGCCGGTCCGGGTGGTGCCGAGGACGGCGGGCCGGTCGGGGTGGCGGCGCAGGGTGTGCGCGAGGGTGTCGAGCATCAGCGGGGGTCCTCCCCGTGGCGGCCGGGCCCCTTGCCGAGGTACCAGCGGGCGGTGCCGAGGAGGCCGTAGGCGCGCAGTCGGCGGGTGGAGTTCTCCACGACCATGTCGCGGGCGTGGACGATGGCGGTGGTGTGGCGGCGCACCCGGTTGAGGAAGAGCCGGTCGGTGGGTGAGGGGCGGCGGGGCATGCCGCCGACGGTTTCGTAGAGCGCGGCGGTGACGGCCATGTTGTTGCCGGCGTGCATCCGGTACGGGGCGAGGTAGCCGTGGCGGCGGTGGTGGGCGGGGCGTATCCGGCCGAAGGACGCGGCGACGCGCACCAGCGCGCGGAAGGCGGCGCGGCCGAGCGGCCCGTGCTCGTCGCGGCGGGCGTCGATGCGTCCGCACACCAGCCCCGCACCGGCCGCCAGGGCCGTGCGGGCACCGGCGGTCCAGCCGGGGTGCGGCAGGCAGTCGGCGTCGGTGCGGGCCAGGAGGGTGGCGCCGTGCCCGATCGCGTACCGGAATCCGGTGTCGACGGCGCAGCCGACGCCCTTCTCCGGTTCGCGCAGGACGTGGACGGGGAAGGGTGCGCGGCGGGCGAAGTCGCGGGCGACGGCGGCGGTGTCGTCATCGGAGGCGTTGTCCACGACGACGAGGGTGAAGTCGCGGTCGCGCTGGTCCGCGAGCGCGTCCAGGGTGGCACCGATCCGGGTGGCCTCCCGGTGGGCGGGGACCACCACCCACAGCGTGCTCATGCCTTCTCCCAGACCATCGTCATGATGCTCACGCCGCCGCCCAGGCCGACGAACAGGACCCGGTCGCCGGGGCGCAGCCGGCTGTGGACGCGGTCGAGCTGCACGCCGAGCGTGGCGCTGGCCATGTTGCCGAGTTCGGGGACCGTGACGACGAGCCGGTCGCGGGGGACGCCGGTGAGCTCCACGAACCGGTCCAGGTAGGCCACGGTGACCTGGTGCACCAGCACGTACCGGAAGTCGTCCCACGCCGGCCCCGTACGGTGCCGCACCCGGTCGAGCACCGAGGTGCCGACCTTCTCGAACACCTCGCGCAGTTCGCCGCCGTCGCCGTGGAAGTAGGTGTGCTCGTCCCCGCGGGGGTGGCGCGAGCCGCCGCCGAAGATGCCGCCGACCGGCCAGTGCTCGGAGCGGGTCTCGGTGTCCACGTCGAGGATGCCGCCCCGGTCCACCGCTTCCAGGACGACGGCGGCTCCCGCGTCGCCGAAGGTGTAGCCCGCGAATCCGTCGCGGAGCTGGCCGGGGCCGGACGGGGCGTGGCGGACCGCTCGGCTCGGGGTCTCCCCGGTGACGACCAGGGCCCGGCGGGCCCGGCCGGCGAGGATCATCGCCCGTGCCGTGTCGATGCCGTTGAGGAAGCTGTTGCACGCGTTCGTCACGTCCAGCGCGTGGGCCCGGGAGCCGAGCTGGGCCTGGACGATGTGGGCGGTCGCCGGCTCGACGACGTCCCGGGTGGCGGAGGCGAAGACCAGCAGGTCCACGTCGTACGGGGTGAGCCCGGCCCGCTCCAGCGCCGTGCGCCCGGCCCGTACCGCGAACGTCGAGGCGTACTCGTCCTCCGAGGCCACCCGGCGTGCGGTGATGCCGGTGGCCCGTTCGAGCATCCGGGCCGGCAGGGACAGTCCGGAGGCCGCGGCGATCCGCTCCTGCAACTGTCCTGAGGTCACTTCGAGTTCCGGAAGGCAGGAGGCCACGGCCGTGATGCCCGCCCGGCGCACCGGTCCGGAGACAGCGTGTTCGATATGCATGGGCCGGATGCTACGAGCGGCGCGGGACGGTCCACCTGAGCGCTGGTACTCACTCGTACTCAGCCGGATCCGGCCGTCGGCCGGGACGGCCGGCCCCGGGTCCGCCGTCCTCGGGAGGACCGGGGCGGCGGGATCCTACCGCGCCGGAGGTCAGAAGCAGTCGCCGTACCAGTGGACCGCGCCGGGCGCGGTGACCGTGGCGCGGACGGCCGGGGCCGGGGCGAGGAGCGGACGGGCCATGCCCACGTACTCCGTCGTCCGCCGGGCGTCCGCCAGCAGGCGGGGCAGGGCGGCGGCGGTGCCCGGTCCGTCGGGGAGCCGCACCCGGGCCCGGTCGAGCCCGGCCGCGCGGCCCCGTTCCCCGGCGGCGGCCAGCAGTGCGCCCAGGCACTCCGGGGCTCCCGCGAACTCCCGTACCTCCAGCCACTCCTCCTCGTGCCGGGCCACCAGCCAGCCGGCGGGCGCCCCGGTGCGGGGGTCCTCGGCCACCAGTGTCCCGTCGAGCGGGCCGTACCAGGCGGGCACCCGCACCGCCCAGTCCTCGGCCGACCGGACCGTGCTGAGCGGCCGGTCCGCGTTGTACGCCCGGTGCAGCGCGGCCACCTCCGGGGCGTCCGGGGCGGTGGCCGCGCGGACCCGGAACTCCCCGGTGGCCGGCGCGGGGGCGAGCCGCCCCTCGACGACCCCGCTGCCGAACTCCTCCCATCCCGAGCCCCGGTAGACCCCCGGTGTGCCGGTGAACAGCAGCGACCAGGCGCAGCCCTCGGCCCGCATGGTGCGCTCCGCCGCCGCCAGCAGCAGCCGCACCAGTCCCCGGCCCCGGGCCTCGGGGCGGGTGGCCACGCTGCCGATGCCGCCGACCCTGTGCGGGGCGCCGTCCGCGTCGCGGATCGTCCTCGGTACGTAGACGACGACCGCGTCGAGCACGCCCTCCCCGGCGCCCGGCACGACGAAGGTGTGCCGGTACCGGTCCGGGTCCAGGGCGTGCAGGGCGGTGATCTGCGGGGCGTCGAAGCACCGCCGCCACAGGGCGGCCAGGGCCGGGTCGTCGGCCGGGACGGCGGTGCGGACGGCGGCGGGGGTCACAGGATCAGGTTTCCTTCCGTGCGGGCCGTGGTGCCGTCGTCCGGCATCGCGACGCGCTTCGTGCCGTCCTCGACGCAGGCGGTGTGCAGGGCCGAGGCGAGCGCGCCGGGGGCGAGGTGGAGGGTGCCGCCGGTGAAGCGGTTGCCGGTCGCCAGGTAGTGGTTGGTGCCGTCGGCGATGCGGACATGGGCGGTCGCGGTGTCGGTGGTGCTGCTGAGGCCGGTGAGGTCCCAGGTCACCTTTCCCGGACCGGCCGCGCGGCCGAGCAGCGCACCGGCCCGGTTGCGGCCGGTGAGCCGGGCCCCGCCGGTGACGGTGATCCGCTGGTCGCGCACGGCGCTGAGT
Organism: Streptomyces sp. NPDC092952; assembly: GCF_044754785.1. Taxonomy (NCBI): domain Bacteria; kingdom Bacillati; phylum Actinomycetota; class Actinomycetes; order Kitasatosporales; family Streptomycetaceae; genus Streptomyces; species Streptomyces sp. NPDC092952. The sequence continues at coordinate 74,578 of NZ_JBIVPT010000025.1, forward strand.
TCGATGCCGGTGTTCTCGTAGCGTCCGCCGTCGATGGTGAGGTCGGCCGAGCCGACGGAGAGCGGGGCGGCGTCCTCTGCCCCGGTGACGGTGCAGTCGGTGAGGCGGACCGGCCCGGCCCCGCGCAGCACCGCGCCGTCGACGCCGGTAAAGGCGCAGCGGACGAAGTGGACGGGGGCGGTGACCGGGGTCTGGACGAGCACGCTGCCCGCGGGGAGGTCGAAGGAGCAGTCGCTGACGGTGGTGGGCCGGGTGGAGCGGGCGGAGCGCTGGGCGACGGCGAAGGTCTTCGCGGTGCAGCCGCGCACCTGGGCCCCGTCGGCGTTGACGGTCAGGGTGCCCGCCTGGTCGAAGGTGGGGCGGGCGATCACCGTCACGTCCTCCAGGGTCAGGTCGGTGATCTTCGTGTTGGCCACGAACCAGGAGCAGACGTGCCGGCGCACGGTGATCCGTTTGGCCGAGATCCCCCACTGGGCACCGGAGTTGGCAATGTCCATCAGTCCGGAGTTGCCGTCGAAGAGGAGGTCGTGCTCGTACTGCCCGTGGGTGGTGAAGGGGTTGCCGCCGGCGTCGTCGCCGTCGCCGTGGCAGTTCACGACGGTGCAGTAGGCGGAGGCGGTGAGGTCGTTGAGGTGGCGCACATTGCTGGTGGTGCAGTCCGCGACCCGTCCGTACAGGCAGTAGATCTGCTGGGTGAGGTACCCGGCGCCGCCGTACTCGACGGTGGGCGGGTTCTTCAGGGAGCACTCCTCGGTGCGGAAGCGGGTGCACCAGCGGCGCATGACGACCGGCCAGAAGGTGCCGGTGGCGTGGATGCCGGAGACGTCGCAGCCCACCGCGTACTCGTAGCTGACCGGGTGCGAGCCGGTGTACTCGTCGGGGCCCGCGCCCTCGAAGACCATGTTGCGGACATGGCTGTTGCGGACGGGTTCGACGCGGGTCCAGGTCAGGGTGCGGCCGGCGGCGAGCTCCCAGCCGTTGAGGTAGCCGACGCGGACGTGGGTCGCGTCGACGATCTCGGTGATCTCGACGAGCTTCTGGAGTTCGCGTTCGTCGCGTCCGCCGCCCTCGACCGGGGCGACCTGGACGGTCCACCACTGGCCGACCCGGAACGCCTTGGCGTCGGGGACCGGGAAGGTGTCGGTCAGCTCGATCACCGTGGCTGCGAGCGGGTGGCTGACGGTGGTGTCGGTGACGGTGCCGCGGAAGGAGAGGACGGCGCCGAAGGGGTTGTCGTGGGTGTTCTTCTCGATGCCTTCGGTGCGTATGCGGT
>NZ_JBIVPT010000026.1:0-72752 GCF_044754785.1 Streptomyces sp. NPDC092952
CGATGGTACTGCAGGGGGGACCCTGTGGGAGAGTAGGACGCCGCCGAACTTCTTTTACGGGAAAGCCCCGTGTCTCTTGTGGACACGGGGCTTTTTTGCGTTTACGCCTATTGCCGTCACCCCTGTGCAACCGGCGACGGTGGCTGAGGGTAAGGTCAGGGGGCATCATTGGCACTTTCTTCACAGGAGGCCCCCGGGTGGAGGTTCAGGAGACTCGGGTTCAGACGGACCGGGTACTCACCATCCCCAACATCCTCAGCATGGCTCGCCTCGTCGGCGTTCCGCTCTTCCTGTGGCTGATTCTTCGCCCCGTGTTCGGCGGACCCCACAGCGATGGCTGGGCTCTGCTCGTGCTGATGTTCAGCGGAATCAGCGATTACCTCGACGGCAAGCTCGCGCGTCGATGGAACCAGATCAGCAACCTCGGCCGGCTCCTGGATCCCGCTGCGGACCGCCTCTACATCCTTTCGACCCTTGTCGGCCTCACCTGGCGCGAGATCCTCCCGCTCTGGCTCACCGCAGTGCTGGTGGCCCGGGAACTGATGCTCCTCGTGATGGTCGGAATCCTGCGACGCCACGGCTATCCGCCGCCCCAGGTGAACTTCCTCGGCAAGGCGGCCACGTTCAACCTCATGTACGCGTTCCCCTTGTTGCTGCTCAGCGACGGAAGTGGTTGGCTGGCATCGGTGGCCGCTATTTTCGGATGGGCGTTCGCAGGTTGGGGTACAACGCTCTATTGGTGGGCAGGGATCCTCTACGTCGTTCAGGTCCGCCGACTCGTCAAGGCGGACGCAGAAGCCGATTGAGCTCGTTACCGCGGTGCCGCGCAGTGTGGCCGGCCCGCCACTGATGACCAGGATGGTGCCCTGACGGGCGAAGTCGGCTAAACCGTCGTCTCTTCAAGGAGGACGTTTCCGACATGAAGGCCGTCGTGATGGCTGGCGGCGAAGGCACACGCCTTCGCCCCATGACTTCGAGCATGCCCAAGCCTCTTCTGCCCGTCGCCAATCGGCCGATCATGGAGCATGTGCTTCGGCTGCTCAAGCGGCACGGGCTGAACGAGACCGTCGTAACGGTCCAGTTCCTCGCCTCGTTGGTCAAGAATTACTTCGGGGACGGCGAAGAGCTCGGAATGGAGCTCAGCTATGCCAATGAGGAGAAGCCGCTCGGTACCGCCGGGAGCGTGAAGAATGCCGAAGAGGCACTGAAGGACGACACCTTCCTGGTCATTTCCGGGGATGCGCTCACCGACTTCGACCTGACCGATCTCATCGCCTTCCACAAGGAAAAGGGCGGCCTGGTCACGGTGTGTCTGACCCGGGTGCCGAACCCGCTGGAATTCGGCATCACGATCGTGGACGAGGGGGGCCAGGTCGAGCGCTTCCTGGAGAAGCCCACCTGGGGCCAGGTCTTCTCGGACACCGTCAACACCGGCATCTACGTCATGGAGCCCGAGGTCTTCGACTATGTCGCAGCCGATGTCTCGGTGGACTGGTCGGGTGACGTCTTCCCCCAGCTCATGAAGGAGGGCAAGCCCATCTACGGCTATATCGCCGAGGGCTACTGGGAGGACGTCGGTACACACGAGAGCTACGTGAAGGCACAGGCCGACGTGCTGGAGCGCAAGGTCGACGTCGACATCGACGGATTCGAGATCTCGCCCGGTGTGTGGGTCGCGGAAGGCGCGGAAGTGCATCCCGACGCGGTGCTTCGAGGGCCGCTCTACATCGGTGACTACGCGAAGGTCGAAGCAGGCGCCGAAGTACGTGAACACACGGTCATCGGATCGAATGTGGTGGTCAAGAGCGGTGCTTTCCTGCACAAGGCCGTGATCCACGACAACGTCTACATCGGCCAGCACAGCAATCTGCGCGGATGCGTGATCGGCAAGAACACCGACGTCATGGGAGCGGCACGCATCGAGGACGGCGCCGTCATCGGCGACGAGTGCCTGATCGGCGAGGAATCGATCATTCAGGGCAATGTCCGGGTCTACCCGTTCAAGACCATCGAGGCCGGTGCCTTCGTCAACACCTCGGTGATCTGGGAATCGCGCGGGCAGGCGCACCTCTTCGGTGCCCGTGGTGTGTCCGGAATCCTCAACGTCGAGATCACTCCCGAGCTGGCGGTCCGGCTCGCCGGAGCCTATGCCACCACCCTCAAGAAGGGGGCGACGGTCACCACCGCGCGTGATCACTCCCGCGGCGCCCGCGCACTCAAACGCGCAGTGATCTCCGCTCTCCAGGCCAGCGCCATCGACGTCCGGGACCTGGAGAACGTACCGCTGCCCGTCGCCCGCCAGCAGACCGCGCGGGGGAGCGCCGGCGGAATCATGATCCGCACCTCTCCAGGGGTCCCCGACTCGGTCGACATCATGTTCATCGACGAACGGGGCGCCGACCTGTCGCAGGCGCGCCAGCGGAAGCTGGACCGGGTCTATGCACGTCAGGAGTACCGCCGGGCCTTCCCGGGCGAGATCGGGGACCTGCACTTCCCGTCCAGCGTCTTCGACTCGTACACCGGATCGCTGCTGCGGAACGTCGACACCACGGGCATCGCCGACGCCGGACTCAAGGTCGTCGTCGACGCGTCCAACGGCAGTGCCGGGCTCGTCCTGCCGAGCCTGCTCGGGCGGCTCGGTGTCGACGCGCTCACCATCAATCCCGGCCTCGACGAATCGCGGCCCACCGAGACCGCCGAGTCACGGCGCTCCGGCATGGTGCGGCTGGGGGAGATCGTCGCCTCGGCCGGGGCCTCGTTCGGCGTACGGTTCGACCCGGTGGGGGAACGGCTCTCCCTGGTCGACGAGCGGGGACGGATCATCGAGGACGACCGGGCGCTCCTGGTGATGCTCGATCTCGTGGCGGCCGAACGGCGCAGCGGGCGGGTGGCCCTGCCCGTCACCACGACACGCGTCGCCGAGCAGGTGGCGGCTTACCACGGAACACAGGTCGAATGGACGACCACGTCACCGGACGATCTGACGCGCGTGGGGCGCGAGGAAGGCACCATCTTCGGTGGAGACGGGCTCGGCGGCTTCATCGTTCCCGAATTCAGCAGTGTCTTCGACGGATCCGCCGCCTTCGTGCGGCTCCTCGGGCTGGTGGCCAGGACGCAGCTCACGCTCAGCCAGATCGATGCGCGCATCCCCCGTGCCCATGTCCTGCGCCGTGACCTGGCCACTCCTTGGGCCGTCAAGGGGCTTGTGATGCGCCGGGTCGTGGAGGCCGCCGGGGACCGTGACGTCGACACGACGGACGGTGTACGGGTGGTCGAGGCCGACGGACGCTGGGTGATGGTCCTCCCGGACCCGGCCGAGGCGGTCACCCATCTGTGGGCCGAGGGGCCCGACGACGCCTCCGCGCAGCTGCTGCTGGACGAGTGGGCGGCCGTCGTGGAGGGTGCGGGCCGGTGACGCCGCCACCGGTGTGTCCGGCGGCGGTCGGCGACGGCCTCGGGCACACCGGTGGGGCCATTCGGCGGTAGCCTCGGCAACGTGCGACGATGTGCGGCATGTCGCAGCAGCCCCCCGATCGGAGTACCGCCTCTCCTCCCGCGCGTCCCGACGCGTCCATGTCGCTGCTGACCAACGTGATGGACCACAGCCTCGACGACGGATACGCCGAGGCGTCGGCGCGCCGCGAGGCCGACGGGACGGCGGGCATGCCCCGCACGCTCAAGTCCAGGCTCGGCCTCGCCGCCTGCCTGGTGCTCGCCGCGCTCGTGGTGACGCTCGGGGCCGCGGAGGCGCGGGTCTCCGCACCGGTCCTCGCCAAGGAGCGGCAGGAGCTGATCGGGCGCATCGACGACGAGACCGCGGCCGCCGACAGCCTTGAGGCGGAGGTGGACGAACTCCGGGACGACGTGGGCAGGCGCCAGCGCAAGGCCCTGGAGAAGCACGGCGGGGACCAGGGGGAGCGGGTGGCGCTGCTCGCCGGGGCGACCCCGGTCGAGGGGCCCGGCGTGAAGCTCGTCGTCGACGACGCCAAGGACACCGACCAGGGCGGTGGCGGTCCCAGGGAGACCAACGGGTTCGCCGACACCGGGCGGGTCCGGGACCGGGACCTCCAACGGGTCGTCAACGGACTGTGGCAGTCCGGAGCGGAGGCCATCGCGATCAACGGCCAGCGGCTCACGGCCCTGTCGGCGATCCGTGCCGCTGGCGACGCCATACTGGTCGACAACAGGCCGCTGGTACCGCCCTACACGGTGCTGGCGGTGGGGAACGGGAAGCAGCTCGCCGCCGCCTTCCAGGACACTGCCGACGGGCAGTACCTGCAGGCCCTCAAGGACACCTTCGACATCCGGACGAGCCTGTCCGCACAGCAGAAGATCAGCCTCCCGGTCGCGCCGAGCCTGATCGTACGTACAGCAGAGCCTTATCGTGCCGCAGACACCGGCAGTGGTGCGGCAGACACAGGGAAGGGCACATCGTGATCGCCGTACTGGGCCTCGTCGTGGGAGTCGTGGTCGGGCTGTTGGTCCGGCCCGAGGTGCCGGCCGTGGTCGAGCCGTATCTCCCGATCGCCGTCGTGGCCGCCCTCGACGCCGTCTTCGGCGGCCTGCGGGCCATGCTCGACGGGATCTTCGTCGACAAGGTCTTCGTCGTGTCGTTCCTCTCGAACGTCGTGGTGGCTGCCCTCATCGTGTTCCTGGGCGACAAGCTGGGCGTGGGCGCGCAGCTGTCCACCGGTGTGGTGGTCGTGCTCGGGATCCGGATCTTCTCCAACGCCGCGGCCATCCGCCGGCACGTCTTCCGGGCCTGATGGCGATGAGCGACGAAGAACTTCCCGACGGCCCCGAGAGGGCCGAGAAGCCGGTACAGGGTCCCGCGCAGGAACTCACCGGCCGCCAGCGGCTGGCCGCCGGTCTCTGGCCGCCACGGGTGACACGGGCCCAACTGACCGTCGCGGTGCTGCTGTTCGTGCTCGGGCTCGGACTGGCCATCCAGGTGCGGTCCACCAGCGACAACAGCGCACTGCGCGGTGCCCGGCAGGAGGACCTGGTCCGGATCCTCGACGAGCTGGACGACCGGACGCAGCGGCTGGAGGACGAGAAGCAACGGCTGGCCGCCCAGCGCACGGAGCTGGAGAACAGCTCCGACCAGGCCGAGGAGGCGCGCAAGCAGACGGTCGAGAAGGAGCGGCAACTCGGTATCCTCGCGGGCACCGTGGCGGCCCACGGGCCCGGGATCACCCTCACCGTCCACGACCCCGGGGACGGGGTGAAGGCGGACATGCTGCTGGACGCGCTCCAGGAGCTGCGTGCGGCGGGCGCCGAGGCGATCGAGGTCAACGGGGTGCGGGTGGTCGCCAACACCTACTTCTCCGGTGAGGGCGGCCACGTCGCCGTCGACGGCCGTAAGATCACCGAGCCGTACGTCTTCAAGGTGATCGGCAAGCCCCAGGACCTGGAGCCGGCGCTCAACATCCCGGGCGGTGTGGTGCAGACCCTGGAGAAGGAGCAGGCCACCGTGCGGGTGGCCCAGGCCGACGACATCGTCGTGGATGCCTTGCGACGGGCGGAGCAGCCTGACTACGCTCGGTCGTCGTCACCGTGACATCGCGGCGCGGAGGGGTCGAAGGACACGGGCGCGAGGTTGCGGGGGGTCGCCGCACCGTATTGGTGGTGCGTGGTGGAAACTGTCGGGTGGATACGGACGTTGTGAAGATGTCCGGGTCGGCAGGTGTGTTCATTCAGGGTTCGTCCTGCCCCACGGGCGGGTCTATTTCGGTCAAGGGGAATCGCCCGTGAAGTTGTTTGGGAAGTTGTTCGGCAAGAGCGCTCGCGACGAGGCCGCCCGCCATCGCGCACCGCGCCATGGACAGGCGGAGGAGCAGGGTTCGGAACGCCCGCTCTTCCGTGATCAGGTATCGGGTACGGGGAGTGACAATTCGGGCGCAACCGGCGCGTCGTCTGTTGACCCTGCCGGTGCCGCCCGCATAGGTTTCGGGGAATCGTCGGCCTCGAGTTCGGGTGGAGGGTTCGCCTCCAGCCAGGAGGGTTCGCCCATGCCGGTCTGTCCGAGGTGCGGCCATCGCAACACCGAGGCCGGCCGGTTCTGCTCCAACTGCGGTACGCCGCTGCGGGGCGGGATTCCGGAGCGTGCCTCCGAGACGACCTCGACCATCTCCATCTCCGGTCTCGAGGCGTACGACCCGGAGGCCACCGGCCAGACCGCGCTTCCGTCCCTCTCGCCCGAGGCGCAGGCCGCCGTCGAGGCGCTGCCGCTCGGCTCGGCGCTCCTGGTGGTGCGCCGCGGTCCGAACTCCGGCAGTCGCTTCCTGCTGGACGGCGAGCTGACCACGGCGGGCCGTCACCCGCAGAGCGACATCTTCCTCGACGACGTGACGGTGTCGCGTCGCCACGTGGAGTTCCGCAGGGGTGTCGACGGCAGCTTCACGGTCGGGGACGTGGGCAGTCTGAACGGTACGTACGTCAACCGTGAGCCGGTCGACTCCGTCGCCCTGTCCAGCGGTGACGAAGTGCAGATCGGCAAGTACCGGCTGGTCTTCTACGCGAGCCAGCGCGGTATCTGACCCGCTCCCTGACGCCGTCGGGGGGAACCCCAGGAAGGGCCATGCTGAGAACACCGACGGGCGGTGCCGGGGTCGGCACCGCCACCGGCGACGACCGCCCCATGAGCATCGGGACGGTGCTGCTGCGGCTGCGGGAAGAGTTTCCCGAGGTCACGATCTCCAAGATTCGCTTCCTGGAGGCCGAGGGGCTCGTCGAGCCGCAGCGGACCCCCTCCGGCTACCGCAAGTTCCGCGGTGCCGATGTGGAGCGGCTGGCCCAGGTGCTGCGCATGCAGCGAGACCACTACCTGCCGCTGAAGGTCATCCGCGAGCATCTGGACGCCCTCGCCCGCGGTGAACAGGCCGCCCTGCCGTCCGGGGGCGGCCCCCGGGATCCCGGCGACGGGACCCTCCCGGAGCCCGGACGGCCCACCGCGGCCCGGATCGGCCGTGCGGAGCTGCTGGCCGCCGCCGAGGTCACCGAGAGCGAGCTCGACGAGTGGGAGTCGTACGGTCTGGTCACCCCGACCGCCGAGGGCGGCTACGACGCCGAGGCGGTCACCGTCGCCAAGCTTGTGGCGGATCTGGGCAGGTTCGGACTCGAACCGCGTCACCTGCGTGCCATGCGGGCGGCCGCGGACCGTGAGGTCGGGCTCATCGAGCAGGTGGTCGCACCCCTGCGCAGACACCGGAATCCGCAGACCAGAGCCCATGCGGAGGCCACGGCGAAGGAGCTCGCGGAGCTGTCCGTACGGCTTCACTCGGCCTTCGTCCAGAGCGCCCTGCACATCCGGCTCCACTGAGTCGCGCGGGCGCCCGACTACCCAAACCTGCCGGGCACGTCCTAGGGTTGCTGTGTGAACGAGCTCGACGTTGTGGGTGTCCGGGTGGAAATGCCCTCGAACCAACCGATCGTGCTCCTGCGTGAAGTGGGAGGCGACCGGTTCCTCCCCATTTGGATCGGTCCCGGGGAGGCGACCGCGATCGCCTTCGCTCAGCAGGGCATGGCTCCGGCCAGACCGCTGACCCATGATCTCTTCAAGAACGTGCTCGAGGCCGTGGGCCAGGAGCTCACCGAGGTCCGCATCACGGACCTCCGGGAAGGGGTCTTCTACGCGGAGCTGGTCTTTGCCAGCGGGGTGGAGGTGAGCGCACGGCCGTCCGACGCCATAGCGCTCGCCCTGCGCACCGGTACGAAGATCTACGGCAGCGACGGGGTGCTCGACGACGCGGGCATCGCGATCCCGGACGAGCAGGAGGACGAGGTGGAGAAGTTCCGCGAGTTCCTCGACCAGATCTCTCCGGAGGACTTCGGCACCAACAGCCAGTGACCGTCCTCGGGCCGCCGTCAGCACATCCGGCCAGCCTTTCCCGTTTGCGGGGCAGAGGAAACCACCCTCGGGGTGATTATCACTCGGCGTGCCGAGTGTGGCGATCGTTGACGCACCCCGAGTGACTGCCTACCTTCGATAAGGCAGGTCAAGGACGGAGGTCGGCGTGAGAAGCAGCGGCGACGGTACGGCAGCGGGCGGGTCGTATTCGCAGCAGGGAAGTACAGCCGACCGCACCGTCGTGCAACCGGTTCAACCGGCGGTGGCGGGGGGCGCAGTGGCATCGGCCGACGACATCGGATACCGCGGGCCGACCGCCTGCGCGGCGGCCGGGATCACCTACCGGCAGCTCGACTACTGGGCGCGTACGGGGCTGGTGGAGCCGAGTGTGCGCCCCGCGTACGGTTCCGGCACGCAGCGGCTCTACAGCTTCCGGGACGTCGTCCTGCTGAAGATCGTGAAGCGCTTCCTGGACACCGGCGTGGCGCTCCAGAACATCCGCACCACAGTGCAGCACCTGCGGGCCCGCGGCTTCCAGGATCTTGAGCGGATGACGCTGATGAGCGACGGGGCGACGGTGTACGAGTGCTCCTCGCCCGACGAGGTCGTCAGCCTGCTCCAGGGCGGCCAGGGGATCTTCGGCATCGCCGTGGGCGTGGTGTGGCAGGACGTAGACGCCGCGCTCTCGCAGCTGCACGGCGAGCGGGTGGACACCGGCGAGACCCTCGTCCGGAACAACCCCACCGACGAACTGGCGCGGCGGCGCAACCGGGCCGGCTGACCCGGCGGACGTCCTGGTCACGGCGATTGTCAGTGCCGTAGGGCAGCATCGGTGGGTGTGAGAGCCGCGCCCACCATCCTCCATCTCGACATGGACGCCTTCTACGCCTCGGCGGAGCAGGCGGCCAAGCCGAGCCTGCGCGGCAAACCGGTCGTGGTGGGTGGGCTGGGGCCGCGCGGGGTCGTCGCCACCGCCTCGTACGAGGCGCGGCGCTTCGGGGTGCACTCCGCCATGCCGATGGCCCAGGCGCGGCGCCTCGCGCCCAACGCGGCCTACCTGGTGCCCCGCTTCCAGCTGTACCGGACGGTGAGCGAGCAGGTGATGGAGCTGCTCGCACGGCTCTCCCCGCTGGTGGAGCCGCTCAGCCTGGACGAGGCCTTCGTGGACCTGGAGGCCGGGGGCACGGCCGACGACACGGCTTCGGCCCTGGAGATCGGCGCGCGGCTGCGGGAGGCCATCAGAGCGGTCACCGGGCTCACCGGCTCGGTCGGGCTCGCCGGATCCAAGATGCTGGCCAAGATCGCCTCCGAGGAGGCCAAGCCCGACGGGCTTCGGCTGATAGCGCCGGGCACGGAGCGGGAGCTGCTCGCCCCCAAGCCCGTGCGGATCCTTCCCGGGGTGGGGCCCGCGACGGCGGACCATCTGCGCCGCGCCGGGATGACCACCGTCGACGACCTGGCCGAGGCCGGTGAGGACGAGCTCGTACGGCTGCTCGGCAAGGCGCACGGCGGCGCGCTCCACCGAATGGCTCTCGGACACGACGACCGGCCGGTGGTCGCGGAGCGGGACGCGAAATCGGTGTCGGTGGAGGACACCTTCGACGCCGATCTCCACGACCGGGTCCGGATCCGGTCGGAGGTCGAGCGCCTGGCCGACCGGTGCGTACAGCGGCTGCGGGGCGCGGGCAGGTCCGGGCGGACGGTGGTGCTGAAGGTGCGCCGCTACGACTTCTCGACGCTCACCCGGTCCGAGACGCTCCGCGGGCCCACGGACGACCCCACGGTGGTCCGTGAGGCCTCCGCGCGGCTCCTGGAGGCCGTGGACACCACCGGGGGCGTCCGGCTCCTCGGTGTGGGCGTCACGGGGCTCGCCGACTACACGCAGGAGGACCTCTTCGCCCAGGCGGCGGCAGAGGAGCGGGCGGTGGCGGGAGAGCCGCTGGAGGAGCCACCGGCGGCGGACGAGGACAGTGCCGGGGAAAGGGGCGGGCCCGGGGCGAAGGCCCCGGAGACCGTCGAGGAGCGCGCGGACCGGCGCTGGTCCGCCGGACACGACGTGGAGCATGCCGAGTACGGCCACGGCTGGGTGCAGGGCAGCGGTGTCGGCCGGGTGACGGTGCGGTTCGAGGAGCCCGAGTCGCCGCCCGGCCGGGTGCGTACGTTCCGCACGGACGATCCGGAGCTCGGACCGGCCGAGCCGCTGCCGCTGGTGAGGAATCCGCCGGACTATTCGTCCTGGCCGGCCAGCCTGCCGAAGTCCCGGTCCGGGGGGACGTCGCCGGGCGGGGAGTCGAGCCCGTAGTGGCGGTAGAGCTGGAGCTCCTGCTCGGGGGAGAGGTGGCGGCCCACGCCGAAGTCGGGCGCGTCCTTGATCAGCGCCCGGTCGAAGGGGACCCGGAGGGTGTCCGCCACGAATTCACTGGGCTCCAGTGGTACGAACGCGTCCCGGCTGAAGAGCCCGGTGCGTACGGCCGCCCATTCCGGCACCCCGGTCGCGTCGTCGAGGTACACCTCGTCCACGGTCCCGATCTTGACGCCCTTGCGGTCGAACGCCTTGCGGCCGATCAGGCTCCGCGGATCGATGTCGGTCTGCACGGTCCCTCCCATTGGTCGCAACTACTCCACAAGCACTACAAAAGGCCAGATCCGGGTGGTTGGCCACTTGAGAAATCGGCCACGAACCCCGCTGGTAGGCTGGTCATGGCCGCTGACCCCGTGCGGGAGAGTCCTTCGGAGCTGATCCGGAGGGCGCCGAAGGAGCAAATCCTCCCCGGAATCTCTCAGGCCCCCGTACCGCACGGACGAGGTCACTCTGGAAAGCAGGACGGGCTTCGTACGGCCGGGTGCCGGTACGAATCCCGACCTCACCGACGGTGAAAGCCGGTACGCCGCAAAGCGCGCCGGTGAAGCTCTCAGGTCGAGATGACAGAGGGGGAGGCCGTTCGGGCACCCGCGCCGGGGTGCCCCTCGCAGGTCGTGACAGACCAGGAGGCCTCCACCATGACCCCCCGTCGCACTCCGCTCTCCCAGCTGGAGCAGGGTATTCCGTTCGAGCAGCGCCACATCGGACCCGATGCCGAGGCGCAGTCGAAGATGCTCGCCCAGGTCGGTTACGGCTCGCTGGACGAGCTCACCGCGGCCGCGGTGCCCGATGTCATCAAGAGCACGGAGGCCCTCGGGCTGCCGGCCGCGCGCACCGAGGCGGAGGTCCTCGCCGAGCTGCGCGACCTCGCGGACCGCAACCAGGTGCTGGCCCCGATGATCGGGCTCGGCTACTACGGCACCTTCACCCCGCCGGTGATCCTGCGCAACGTCATGGAGAACCCCGCCTGGTACACGGCCTACACGCCGTACCAGCCGGAGATCTCGCAGGGCCGCCTGGAGGCCCTGCTCAACTTCCAGACGATGGTCGCCGACTTGGCCGGGCTGCCCACCTCCGGCGCCTCCCTGCTGGACGAGGGCACCGCCGCCGCCGAGGCCATGGCGCTCTCCCGGCGCGTCGGCAAGGTGAAGAACGGCGTCTTCCTGGTCGACGCCGACGCCCTGCCGCAGACCGTCGCCGTCATCGAGACCCGCGCCGAGCCCACCGGCGTCGAGGTCGTCGTCGCCGACCTGTCCGAGGGCATCCCGGCCGAGATCGCCGAGCGCGGTGTCTTCGGCGTCCTGGTGCAGTACCCCGGCGCCTCCGGCGAGGTGCGGAACATCGCCCCCCTCGTCGAGCAGGCCCACGAGCTGGGCGCGATCGTCACGGTCGCCGCCGACCTGCTGGCCCTGACCCTGCTCACCTCGCCCGGCGAGCTGGGCGCGGACATCGCCATCGGTACCACCCAGCGCTTCGGCGTCCCGATGGGCTTCGGCGGCCCGCACGCCGGCTACATGGCCGTGCGCGAGAAGTTCGCCCGCAGCCTCCCGGGCCGACTCGTCGGCGTCTCCGTCGACGCCGACGGCAACAAGGCGTACCGGCTGGCCCTGCAGACCCGTGAGCAGCACATCCGCCGCGAGAAGGCCACCAGCAACATCTGCACCGCGCAGGTGCTGCTCGCCGTCATGGCCGGGATGTACGCCGTCTACCACGGTCCGGACGGGCTGCGGACGATCGCCCGGCGCACCCACCGCTACGCCGCGATCCTGGCCGCGGGGCTGCGCGCCGCCGGTGTCGACGTCGTGACCGGCGCCCACTTCGACACGCTCACCGTCCGTGTCCCGGGCAAGGCGGCCGAGGTCGTCGCCGAGGCCCGTGCGCGCGGGGTCAACCTGCGCCCGGTCGACGCCGACCTGGTCTCCGTCGCCTGCGACGAGACCACCACGCGGACGCAGATCGCCGCCGTCTGGGCCGCCTTCGGCGCCGAGGGCGACATCGAGGAGCTGGACGCCACCGTCGCCGACGCGCTGCCCGAGGGGCTGCTGCGTACCGACGCGGTCCTCACCCACCCGGTCTTCCACCAGCACCGTTCCGAGACCGCGATGCTGCGCTACCTGCGCCGGCTCTCCGACCGGGACTACGCGCTGGACCGCGGCATGATCCCGCTCGGCTCCTGCACCATGAAGCTGAACGCGACCACCGAGATGGAGCCGATCACCTGGCCCGAGTTCGGCGCGCTGCACCCCTTCGCCCCGGCCGAGCAGGCCGAGGGCTTCCTCACCCTCATCCGTGAGCTGGAGGAGCGCCTCGCCGAGGTCACCGGGTACGACGCGGTCTCGATCCAGCCGAACGCGGGCTCGCAGGGCGAGTTCGCCGGTCTCCTGGCGGTACGGGCGTACCACCGGGCCAACGGTGACGAGCAGCGCACCGTCTGCCTCATCCCCTCCTCGGCGCACGGCACCAACGCGGCCAGCGCCGTGATGGCCGGGATGAAGGTCGTCGTGGTGAAGACCGCCGACGACGGCGAGGTGGACATCGAGGACCTGCGGGCCAAGATCGAGAAGCACCGCGACGAGCTCGCCGTGCTCATGATCACGTACCCGTCGACGCACGGGGTGTTCGAGGAGCACGTCGCCGACATCTGCGCCGAGGTGCACGACGCCGGCGGCCAGGTCTACGTCGACGGAGCCAACCTCAACGCGCTGGTGGGCCTCGCCCGGCCGGGCCGGTTCGGCGGCGACGTCTCGCACCTGAACCTGCACAAGACCTTCTGCATCCCGCACGGCGGCGGCGGCCCCGGCGTCGGCCCGGTCGGCGTGCGCGCCCACCTCGCCCCGTATCTGCCGAACCACCCGCTCCAGCCCGCGGCGGGCCCCGAGACCGGGGTCGGGCCGATCTCGGCCGCTCCGTGGGGTTCGGCCGGCATCCTCCCGATCTCCTGGGCGTACGTGCGCCTGATGGGCGGGGAGGGGCTGAAGCGTGCGACGCAGGTCGCGGTGCTGGCGGCCAACTACATCGCCAAGCGGCTGGAGCCGCACTACCCGATCCTGTACACCGGCCCGGCCGGGCTGGTCGCGCACGAGTGCATCGTGGACCTGCGGCCGATCTCCAAGGCCACCGGCGTCAGCGTCGACGACATCGCCAAGCGGCTGATCGACTACGGCTTCCACGCGCCGACGATGTCGTTCCCGGTCGCGGGGACGCTGATGATCGAGCCGACGGAGAGCGAGAACCTCGCGGAGCTGGACCGTTTCTGCGACACGATGATCGCCATCCGCGACGAGATCGAGAAGGTGGCCTCCGGCGAGTGGAGCGCGGACGACAACCCGCTGCGCAACGCCCCGCACACCGCCGGGATGGTCGGCGGGGAGTGGGAGCACGGGTACAGCCGTGAGACGGCTGTCTTCCCGGCCGGTGTCGTGGCCGCCGACAAGTACTGGCCGCCGGTGCGCCGGATCGACGGTGCCTTCGGCGACCGCAACCTCGTCTGCTCCTGCCCGCCGCTGGACGAGTACGACCACTGAGGTGTGAGCACCGCCGTGTGACGCGGACGCGTGCCGGGGCCGGTTCGGAGGATTCTCCGGGCCGGCCCCCGTTCGTTGTCGGCCGCGGTCAGGCGGCCTTCACCACCCGGTCGGTCGCCAGTGGCCGGTGCGGGGCGATGATCTGACCGTCCGGGAGCAGTTCGCCGGTGTCCTCGAAGAGCAGGACGCCGTTGCACAGCAGGCTCCAGCCCTGTTCCGGATGGTGCGCCGTCAGGCGGGCGGCCTCCCGGTCGGCTGAGTCGGCGGTCGGGCACGATGGCTGATGTTGGCACATGGCTGGGTTCTCTCGCTGCGTTGTAGTGAATGTCCTGCGGCTGGATGAGCTGTTCATGGCCGTCCCCCGTATCGATCGGTCCGGTCCCAGTGTTGCCCCACGGGCGTCAATCCGCAGGGATTTCGAAGCAGCACTTCTCCTGACCCGGAGGACGTGTCACCCACGCGGACGGTTCACCGCAACTGCACTGTCAATTCGGATGGTTCGGGGTGGCCGGTACGGGCTAGTCCGGACGGGCGGGGAATGCGCCCCCACCTCGGAACCCTTCTGGCCCCGGCACCCGTTCGGCCCCGTCGGAGCACCGTGCCCCGCCACCGGGACGGCGGCGGGGCACGGAGCGAGAAGGCGGACGGGACCTCAGGCCGGGGAACCGAGCAGCGGCCCCGGGCCGGGCGGGATGCGCAGCGTCATCACGCGCAGCAGATCGGCGACCCGGTGCGGGCGGTGCGCGGCGATCCCCGGTGGGGCGGGGGCCAGGGGGACCAGGAGGTCGGCCGGGGCGAGCTCCCCGGCGGCGGCGTCCGCCTCGGCGTCGCCGTGCAGCCACAGCGTCAGCATGTACAGCTCCGGGATGGACAGCAGCCGCGGCTGGTAGCGCGGCGCCACAGTCTCCGCCTGGCGCAGGGCCAGCTCGGTCGAGGCGATGTAGGGGCCCTCGAAGAAGTGCGAGAAGGTCCAGCCGTCTGCGGTGATCATGGTGTCCGCCGCCGCGACGGCCCGCTCCGCGTCGCGGATCAGGAACCGCCATCCGGTGAGCCGGGTCGCCGGGGCCGGGCCGTTCGGACCGATCCGCTCCAGTACGTGGACCGGGAGCGGGAGTTCGGGGCTGAGCGGTCCCTGGGCGGACCGGAGGGCGGGGGTGCGGGCTTCGCGTACGGCGGTGGGTGAACCGAGGGCCGCGAGAACGCTGCGCAGAGCGGGCGCGGGAGCCGGGAAGAGATGCAGCGGCATGGTGGGTCGCCTCTCGCTTCGGAGACACGGTGGTGCGTGGGCGGGTGCAGACGGCGCTGTCGGCATGCGGGGCCAGAGGGGCCGGGACCGGGCCGGTGCGTCAACTCTCTGCCTCGTCCGCGAAGTTTATACGAAACGCGTTCACACAGTGATTCCACTAGTCGTCGCAGGCAATGGAAGCAAGGCGGTATCAAGACTCGAATATGCGGAGAACGTGCTGATTACCTGACGGTTGCACAGCCTTCGCCTGGCGTTTTTCATGGAACGCGGACGGCTGAAACACGTCCCTGTTTTTCCCTCCGCCGACCGGCAAACACACCCCGCATCATGCCTTTGGAATGTGCCCCGAGCGGCTGTTATGAGACTAGTGGGTCGGTGGCGTTCCCGGGGGCGTTATGGATCATCTGCTCTGGGCATTATCGATCGTGATACGAGCGGTCTGGGCCGTGGACCGTCCACCGAGGGAGGGACGCTTCGATGGGGGAGAAGGTCGTGGCGGGCGTCTTTGACCTGTCCGATCGGCAGAGGTACCGGAAGAAGCTCCACGAGTGCCTGGAGGGGCTGGAGCGACTTCTCTCGGAGCGGCGGTTCGACCGTCCGCGCAGCCTCATGGGTGTGGAGATCGAGCTGAATCTCGCGGGTGCCGACGGCATGCCGAAGATGATGAATGGGGAGGTCCTCCCGCGTATCGCGAGCCGCGATTTCCAGATGGAACTCGGGATGTTCAATCTGGAGGTGAACGTGGTGCCCCACCACTTGGGCGGCCGCGTTCTCGATCAGCTCACCGAAGAGCTGCGGGCCGGGCTCGGATATGCCCACCGGAAGGCGGGCGAGGTCGATGCCGGGCTCATGATGATCGGTATTCTTCCCACGCTGCGCCGCGAGGACCTCGTGCTCTCCAGTCTCTCGGACGCGGAGCGCTACACGCTGCTGAACGATCAGATGGTGGCTGCCCGGGGCGAGGTCTTCGCCCTCGACATCCAGGGTGTGGAGCGGCTGGTCTCCACCTCCGCATCGATCGCCCCCGAGGCCGCCTGCACCTCGGTCCAGTTCCATCTCCAGGTGACGCCCGCCCGGTTCGCCGACGTGTGGAACGCGTCCCAGGCGGTCGCCGGTGTCCAGATCGCGTTGGGCGCCAACTCGCCCTTCCTGTTCGGCCGGGAGCTCTGGCGGGAGTCGAGACCGCCGCTCTTCCAGCAGGCCACCGACACCCGCCCGCCCGAGCTCCGCAACCAGGGCGTACGGCCCCGGACCTGGTTCGGGGAGCGGTGGATCGGCTCGGCGTACGAGCTCTTCGAGGAGAACGTGCGCTACTTCCCGCCGCTCCTGCCGATCCACGACCAGGAGGAGCCGCTGCGGGTCCTCGACGAGGGCGGCGTACCCCGGCTGGCGGAAATGGTGCTCCACAACGGGACGATCTACCGCTGGAACCGCCCTGTGTACGGACTGGTCGACGGCGTCCCCCACCTGAGGGTGGAGAACCGGGTGCTGCCCGCCGGCCCCACCGTCATCGACATGATCGCCAACGCTGCCCTCTACTACGGCCTCGTGCGCTCGCTCGCCGAGGAGTCCCGCCCGGTATGGACCAGGCTGCCGTTCGCCGCCGCGGAGGAGAACTTCGACGCCGCCTGCCGGGCGGGCATCGACGCGGAGCTGGTCTGGCCGCGCCCCGGCCGCGCGGGCGGGCTGACCCGGGTGCCCGCGGTCAAGCTCGTACGCGACGAACTGCTGCCGCTCGCCGCGGCCGGGCTCGACGCGTGGAACATCGAGCCCGCGGACCGCGACCGCTTCCTCGGTGTCATCGAGGAACGGTGCCGGCGGCGGGTGAACGGTGCCTCCTGGCAGGCGGACACCTACCACCGGGCGCGGGAGGCCGGGCTCGACCGGCACGCGGCGCTGGCCGCGACCACCCGCCGCTACGCCGAACTGATGCACAGCGGGGAGCCCGTGCACACCTGGCCGACCGGGGCGCCCAAGCCGTGACCCGGGCGCGCCCCGGCAGGACCGCCGCTACTCCTGAGCGGCGTGCCCGTTCTGGCCGGCCGTCATGATGGCCTGCAGGATCACCATCTGGATCTCGGCGGGGTCGATGACCTGGTAGCCTCCGCCGCCGGTCACCTTCGCGACCTCGTCGAGCTCCTCGCGGTCGGCCTCGGGGCCGACCGCGATGGCCAGCAGCGGCACCGGACGCTCCGGATCGGCGATCCGCCGCAGCTCCGTGATCAGGGCACTGCGGGAGATCGAGAGGTCGTCCTGGTTCGATCCGTCGGTGAGGATGACGACCGCGTTGAACTTGCCCTTCACATAGGTCGCCTGGGCGTCCTTGTACGAGGCCAGGATCGTGTCGTACAGCCCCGTCGCACCGTTCGGCACCGGCTGGAGCGCGGCGAAGGCGGCGGAGAGCTTCTGGCGGTGGGTGCCGCCGCCCTTCATCGGATCTCCCAGCCGGGCGGTCGGGACCAGCCGGCGGTAGTCCTTGTTCCCGTCGAGCGAGGTGGTGAACTCCCAGAGCCCGATCTCGTCGTTCGGGGTGAACTGGTCCAGGGCCTGGATCAGGGACGCCTTGGTGACGTCCATCCGGGACTGGCCGCGCCCCGGCACGATCGTGGCCATGGACCCCGACGCGTCGACGACCGTGGTCAGCCGGGCGCTCTGCACCGTGATCGTCCACATGCCGAGCGTCTGCTGGAGCGCCTCGGCGTCCGGGGTCCGGGCGGCGGCCGCGTACGGCTGGGGTTTCCTGCCACCCGCGGCGGATACCACCTCCGGCGCGGCTTCGCCGTCGGCGTTCCTGAACCCGTGCTTCGCCAGGACGGCCCGCGGACCGGGCTCGTCGAGCAGAGTCATGAAACGCAGCGCCGCCCGGCTCTCGGACGTGCTCATCCCGTCCTCGTTCACCAGCGTGTACGGGTAGTTGAGGAGCGGGGCGCCGCCCTTCGGGTAGAAGAGGTCGAGCTTTCCGCCACCGGACGACTCGGCGTTGTGCGCGAACGCGGCCTGCTCGGAGAGGAGTACCGCCTGATTGCGCCGCGGATTGCCCTGCTCGGCACCCGAGTCGTTCTGCGCCAGGGTCTCCAGCACCTGCGCGTCGCTGTCCGACATGCGCTGCGCCAGCAGCTTGGCGGTCTCCGCGCCCCGGGTGTCGCTGTCGCCGCCCGCCTTCCCGGAGGAGGCGCCGATGCCGGCGAGCGCCATCAGCGCGGTGGCGCTGCGGGCCGGGTCGGCCGCGCCCAGGCGCACCTTGCCCGACTCCATGACCACGGCCGTCGACTCCGCCCAGGTGTACTGCTTCTTCGGCCAGCCGAGGCTTCTGGCCGCCGACGGCACCATGGCCAGGGTGACGGGGGAGGTGGCGACGGAGTCGCCGGGCGTGACCGGGACGCCGTCGCCGGTGCCCTTGGCCCGGTCGACCCAGAGGTCCGAATCGGGCAGCCAGACCTGGAAGTCCGGCGCGCGGGTGTCGCGGGAGAGGGACTCGGCGACCTTGTACGAGTCGCGCGCCCGGACCGACACGTACAGGCAGCGGCCGTCCGTCCGCACCTCGTCCTCGCGCGCCTTGTCGGCGACGGCACGCACGGCGGGAGCGAGGTCCGGCGAGACCGCGACGGACAGCCGTACGGCCGAGTCCGCGCAGCTCTTCGAGAACGACAGCAGGCCGCCCTGGGCCGCGACGGCCGTCCCCCCGGCGATCGCGAGTACCAGCATGGTCGCGATCACGACGGTACGCCGGCGCCGCGGCGACCCGCCCCCGCTCCCGTCGTCGGCGTAGTCGTCCGGCAAGCTGTGACGTCCCATGTCGGTGGTGCCCCTCCTTGAGGATGTACAAGGAAAAAGGGGGACCACACCATCGGCGAATGGTGCTCGTCCCCCGGCCTGTCGCGCATGATCTTCGTACCTGCATTCGAGACCCTAGCCGGACGGGGAGCGGGATGGGGCATGAATGCACAACTGAAGGCAGGTGTACAGGTGGAGGTGGGGCTTATGGCTGATTCTTACCCTCAACAGGCCGCTGGGCGAAGGATTCTGCGGTCCGAGACGGTCCTCGTGCTGGCTCTCTCGCTGGGGGCCAGCGGGGTGTCTGCCCTGATCAGTTTTGTCGGATCGCTGACGAAACCAGGAGGTTTGAAGGAGCAGGCCGCAACGCTCAACAGCTCCTACGCTCCGGGGCGCCCATGGCTGGATCTCGCCTGGCAACTCTTCGGTATCACGACGGCGCTGGTGCCTGTCGCACTGGTCGCGCACTTCCTGATCAGGGAGGGCACCGGACTGCGCGCCATCGGCTTCGACCGTACCCGGCCGTGGCCGGACCTCGGACGCGGCGCGCTGGTCGCGGCGGGCATCGGCAGCGCCGGACTCGCCTTCTACCTGGTGGCCCGCGCCGCCGGGTTCAACCTGACCGTGGTCCCGGAATCACTGCCCGACGTGTGGTGGAAGTTCCCGGTGCTGATCCTGTCCGCGATCCAGAACTCCGTCGTCGAGGAAGTGATCGTCGTCGGGTATCTGCTGCGCAGACTGGGGCAGTTGGGGTGGTCGCCCATGGCCGCGCTGGCCGCGAGTTCGGTGCTGCGCGGCTCGTACCACCTGTACCAGGGGATCGGCGGCTTCATCGGCAACATGGTGATGGGCGTCGTCTTCGTCCTGCTGTACCGGCGCTGGGGCCGGGTCGGCCCGCTCGTCGCGGCGCACACACTGCTGGACGTCGGCGCGTTCGTCGGCTACGCCCTGCTGGCCGGGAAGGTGGACTGGCTGCCCACGCCGTGACGGACCGCCCCTCCGTGACGGACCGCCCCCCCCGGGACGGCCCGTCCTCCGTACGGAAGTTCAGAGCTCCGGGAGCAGCTCGCCGTCGATCACCGTCACGGCGCGGCCGGTCAGCAGCGTGCGGTCACCCCGCAGCGCGGTGCGGACCAGGCCGGAGCGGGCGGACGCCTGGAGCCCGGTCAGTTCGTCGCGGCCGAACCGCGCCGACCAGAAGGGGGCCAGCGCGGTGTGCGCGCTGCCGGTCACCGGGTCCTCGTCGATCCCGACGCGCGGGAAGAAGCAGCGCGAGACGAAGTCGTGGCCGAGGGAGGGATCCGCGGCGGCGGTGACGACGACACCGCGCCGGGACACCTCGGTCAGCGCGGCGAGATCCGGGGCCAGCGCCCGTACGGTCGCCTCGTCGGACACCTCGACGAGCAGGTCTCCGATGTGCGGGCCGGTGTCGTGGACGGAGAGCGGCTCGGCGCCCAGCGCGGCGGCCAGCCCCGCCGGGACCGGTTCCGGGGTCAGCGGGGCGGTGGGGAAGTCGAGGGTGACGGTGCCGTCCGGGTGGACGGTCGCGGCGAGGATCCCGCACCGGGCCGAGAACCGCACCGTGCCGCTCGCCGCCCCGGTGGTGTGCAGCACGTGCGCGGTGGCGAGCGTGGCGTGCCCGCACATGTCGACCTCGGTGGCCGGGGTGAACCAGCGGAGCGCCCAGTCGGCCTCGCCGCCCGGAGGCAGCGGGTGGGCGAAGGCGGTCTCCGAGAGGTTCAGCTCCATGGCGATCCGCTGAAGCCGGTCGTCATCGGGGAAGCCGTCGGAATCCAGCACCAGGACCCCGGCGGGGTTGCCTGCGAAGGGGCGGTCGGTGAACGCGTCGACGATACGGATTCTCATGCCCCGACCCTAGGCATGGCGCGGGACGGCCCGCCAAGGCCAATCCGCCGTCAGTGGCCCCGGAACGCACCCGTACGGCCCGTGGTGCTTGTCCGCCTCCGAGGCCCCGGACTAGGTTGCCGGGGTGGACCTCTTCTCGCGTTCCTGGACGGCCCTGCGCACGGCGGTCGCGGGCCTTGCCGACGAGGACTTCGCCCGGCCGTCCGGCTGTTCCGGCTGGCTCGTCCGGGATCTGGTGTGCCACCTGGTCATCGACGCCCAGGACGTGCTGATCACCCTCGCCACCCCCACCGACGCGGAGCCGACCCGCGACGCGGTCACGTACTGGGAGGCCACCGCCGCCCCACCGACCGGCGACGACCCGCTGGACGCGCTGACCGTGCGGCTGGCCGCCGCGTACGAGGACCCCCGGCTGCTCCTCTTCCACCTCGACGACGTCGGCTCCGCCGCCGGACGGGCAGCCGCCCTCGCGGACCCGGTCCTCCGCGTCGGCACCCGCGACCAGGTGCTCACGGCGGGCGACTACCTCGGCGCGTACGTCCTGGAGTGGACGCTCCACCACCTCGACCTGGTCGCACACCTCCCCGATGTGCCCGGACCGCCCGCGGAGGGTCTGGCCCGCACCCGCGAGATCCTCGAGCGCATCGCCGGTGCGGCACTGCCCGCGTCGATGCCGGACCGGGACGCCCTGCCGGTCGGCACCGGGCGGCGCGCCCCGACCGGTGCGGAACGGGCCGCGCTGGGCGGCCCGGACGCGAGGTTCCCGCTCTATCTCGGCTGAACCGGGCGGACGTTCTTCCCTCCGCCCCTGCTCCCGCGTCCCGGTACCGGGCCCGGGCGGGCGGAGTGGTGGCCGGTGTCGGTGCGACGGCACCGGCCGGTCGCCGGAAGTCACATGCGGTGCGGTGCGGCCCCGTCCTGCCGGCGGTAGAGGTCGCGCAGCAGGGAGATCTCGGCACCGTGATGGATCAGCTCCCTGTTGACGTGCAGGATCCTGTTCTCCATGGGGAACCGCTCGGGACCCACCGCGGGCGGGTTCTCCAGGTCGGCGTCCGAGAGGCCGCGGACCCCCGCGTTCCATCTGCCGTACATCTCGTCGAGCTGTGCGAGCGCCTCGTCGGCGGTCCCCGCGTAGGCGAATGTCCGGGAGTCCATGTCCTGGCCGCCGAAGTACCATCCGACCCGATAGCCCAGGCACGAGACGATGATGTGCGCCAGCCGCCAGGCAATCGTGGTCACCGGCGCCGGCACCGGCTCGGGGGACGCGGAATCCATCACCCATCCCTCCGGACCGGCCGGGAGCGGCGCGGTCGACGTGCCGAGTGGACGAAGGCTCCAGCAGTCGCGCACCGGCTCCCAGAAGTACTCCTCATCGGTAAGGCCGTGCAGCCGCGGCCGCAGATTCTTGCGCCAGTACCAATCCAACTGCTCCGCGAGCTGCTCGCTTCGTGTCATTTCCGCACACTACAGAACGAGAACCGACCATGTCCCTGGCGCGGGCCGACGCCCGGCCTGCGACAGTGATGCCGGGCCAACGCGGGGCGGTGGCAAGGACGTCGGCCCTGTCGGGGTCGTGCCGGGTGAGGGATGCGGTCGGGAACTCCGTCCGGGGGAACGTCTTCGCGAGGATCCCTTAGGTTCTATCCGTGCCCGACCGAGATCCCTTCACCGTGTGCTATCCCGTCCTTCTGCCGTGGGCGCGGCCTTCCCGGCGGGACGGTCTTCACCGTGCCGTGCGGACCGCCGTGGAGCGCTCGCTCGTGGTGCTGTGGGGCGACAGGGACCTGGAGGGACCGGCTACCGACGCTGATGTGCACGCGATCGTCGCCGCCAGTAACGCGTACGTCCAGGGCTGGTTCGACGCCGTGGTCCGGCCCGCTGTCCGCTGCTCCCCGGCCGACCGGGCGTGGTCGTCCCCGCTGGGGACGTGGCTGGACGCCTCCCACTGCCACGGGCGGGGCAGGGCCTTCCGCCACACCATCGCCGAGAACCTCGACTTCTTCGCCGGGTTCCCTTTCCGGGGGACGCTGGAACAGGTCGGACATGCCGAACACGCTGCCCGGACGGCGACGGGAACTCCCCGGCAGCGGGCTGCCGATGCCACCGTTGAGGCCCTGCGGTGGGCATGGGCCCGTCACGCCGACCGGCTCGGCTGGGACGACGCCGAGTGGTACGAGTACGTGGAGGTGAACGAGCTGATCGGCTGGACGACGGCAGCACTACAACTCCCCGGGATGAAGCCGTCCAGGGCCGCCGACCGGGTGGAAGAGATCGCCGGACAGAAGTGGACCGACTGGTCGCCGTGGACCTCGGAGGAACTACCGGCGCTGTTCCTCGCCCAGGCGGCGCAAGCCGTGGCGGACTGTGTGACGACGGGCGCGGCCACGTCCTCCCCGGCCCGGGCGCCGCACCCGCCCCGGTCGTTCCACTGAGGGCCGGCGCGGCCGGACCGATCCCGGTGAGCCGGTGGATGCCGTCGCGACGTCCAGAGCACGTTGTACGAGCCGCGTCCGGGCCCGGTCGCGCGGCCGACCTAGCATTTCGTGCCATGAACGAATCCGAGCACGTCATGGACTGGCTGCAGAAGTGGTACTCCGCCCAGTGCAATGAGGACTGGGAGCACGAGTGGGGTGTCAGGATCGACACGCTCGACAACCCCGGCTGGTCCGTCCGTATCGATCTGGAGGAAACCGACCTCGAAGGACACGATTTCCCCCGGCAGGACCTCAAGCGCGGCAAGGACGACTGGATCATGGCCTGGACCTCCGGCATGACCTTCCATGCCGCATGCGGGCCGGTCAATCTCACCGAGGCGCTCACCCTCTTCCGGGCGTGGGCGGTGGAGAACACCCCGAAGTAGGGCAGCCCTGCCTTGACGACCCGGCCCCCGAACACCGCCCAACGCGATGAACCTGGTCCGGTTGGAGCACCTAGTACCAAGGACGGGCGTCATGCGTGGGCAGCGGACGCAGCTTCGGCCAGCGTTCGAGCAGGCGGCCGGCCAGGGCGGAACCGAGGCGGCCGACGGCGTGCAGGTGATCGTGGTCGCGGGTCATGTCGGCGACCACGTTCAGGCGATGGACGAGCCGCTCGCGGGCGGAGACGTAGCCCCACTCGAAGTCCTCGGCGGGCACCCGGGCGAGCTGGTCGGCGGTCCCGCGGTGGGCCCGCTCCACGAGCGCGTCGCCCTGGATCAGCCAGCCCGCGCACGCGTCGGCGAGGTCACCCGGCACATCCTTCCCGGTGAGGCCGCGCCAGGTGGCCCGGTAGACGTCCTCGACCTCCGTGAGCGGGGCCGCGGCGACCGACATGGCACACCAGCAGGTGGGGAAGCCGATGCGGAAGTAGGCGAGTTCGACCAGACCGTTGCCGAGCGCGGCCCGCTCGAAATCGACGAAGCGCACGCCGTCGGCGGTGCGCAGATCGTTGCCGGGGCAGGGGTCGCCGTGCAGCAGGGCATGGTGCGGGGTGGGGTCCAACCGCTCCAGGAGACCGGCGAGTTCATGGGGAACCGCGGACGGTACGGGCACGTCGAGCGCCCTGGCCAGGGCGAGGAAGGACTCCGCGTCGGCGGCCGTGGGCCCCGACCAGGCCGGTAGTGCGCCCGCGTCGGCGGGCCCGGTCAGGGCGTGCAGCCGGGCGAGCGACTCGGCGTACCCCGGCATCCAGTCGTCCGTCCTGCCGAGGTCGTCCAGGTGCTCAAGGACCATCACCCGCGAGGACGGGTCCGTGGCGAGCACCGCGGGGGCCACGGCGGGGGCGGAGGACCGCCCCGCCATCCGCAGCCCGGCGACCTCCCGCGCGAAGCGCGTGCTCGCGTCCGCGCCCGTGTCCCCTCCGTCGGTGATCTGCTTGACGATCACCAGCCGCCGGTCGGTCAGCCGCACCCGCCACACCCGTGACCGCGGGCTGCTGTCCAGGAGCCTGGCCAGCTTGGGGGTGCCCACGGTGGAGAGCAGTGCCTCGTCGAACGGAACACGGTTCAGCATGCCGACGAGCGTAGTCGTGGCTTCCCACGCGCGAGTGCCCGGGCGGCCGACCGCCGGACACGGCCCCGGACCGTCGGCATCGAGCCGGCCGGTCTCCACTGGGACACACCATCACGCATCGATCCTCGCCGGGCCGGTCACACCGGTGCGGTGGGCAGGCCTTGTCGAGCGATCGGTTCCGATATATCGTTGACGCATCGCGACAGATCAACGATGAAAGGGGCGCGGTCATGCGTTCACATGGGTACGAGCACGAATTCGGGCGGGGTCGTGGGCACTGCGGGCCCGGTCACGAGGGGCGCGGGGACTTCGAGGGGCGGCGGGCGGCTTTCGGGCCGTTCGGTCCGCCGTTCGGGGGCGGGCCTTTCGGCGGGCCCTTCGGTGGCGGGCGCGGCCGGGGCGGCGGGCGCGGGAGGGCGCGGCGCGGTGATGTGCGCGCGTCGATCCTGGCGCTGCTGAAGGACCGGCCGATGCACGGCTACGAGATGATCCAGGAGATCGGCGAGCGCAGCGGAGGGGCCTGGCGGCCGAGCCCCGGTTCGGTCTATCCGACCCTCCAGATGCTGGAGGACGAAGGGCTGATCGTCAGCGCGAGCGAGGGCGGCAAGAAGCTGTTCACGCTCACCGACAGCGGCCGCGCCGAGGCGGATTCGGGGGCCGAGGCGCCCTGGGAGGAGGCCGGGCGCGGTGTCGACTGGGAGAGTGTCAACGAGATCCGGCAGGCCGGTTCCGGTCTGATGGAGGCGTTCGGCCAGGTCTGGAGGACCGGCTCGGCCGAGCAGCGGGAGAAGGCCCTCGCGGTCGTCAACGAGGCGAGGAAGAAGATGTATCTGATCCTCGCCGACGAGGGCTGAGTCCGTGGGTACGGACGGGTCGGGGGCCTCGCGGCCGTGCCGCGAGGCCCCTTCCCGTGGGCGGGTTCCGGTCAGGCGGTGACGAGCCCGTCCAGTTTGCGCAGTGATTCGACGAGCGCGGCCGTCGCCGAGTCCTTGAGCTTGCCCGCCATCAGGGAGACCGCGGCTCCGGTGAACTCCCCGTCGATCCGAACGGTGGTCGCCTCCCCGTCGGGGGTCAGTGAATACCGCATCGCCAGGTTGACGCCCATCGGGCCCTTGCCCCGGGTGGCCAGCAGCCGGGCGGTCTCCAGCTCCGCCACCGTCCAGGTCACCTCGGCGGGGAAGCCCATCAGCTTCATGTTCTCCTCGTAGGTGGCCGCGAGCTCCAGCGTCGTCGGGCCGCCCTTGGGGAAGCTGGTGTGGGTGGCGTTCCACCGGCCGTAGGCGGTGAAGTCCGTCAGCTGGGCCCACACCTTCTCGGCCGGTGCTTCGATGCGTGCCTCCGCGCTGACCTCGGCCATGCGACCACCCCTTCTCGACGGGTTCCCGGTGTAGCGGAACGTAGCCGTAGCGGCCGGAACATTCAATACTGATGAATCGTCAGATCTGTGGGCCGGTGCCGCCCGTTCCCGCACGCCAGATCAGCGCGCCGTCGAACCGGTCGAAGGCGCGCGGGTGCGGGCCGTCGTCGTGGCAGTGGAAGGCGGCCCAGAAGAGATCGGCCCGCAGTGCGTCGGGCGGTGCGTGGACCCGGTACACGTACTCCCGCCCGTCGAGTGCGGGCAGGGCGACCAGCCAGGACAAGACCGCGCCTCTCCCTTCCGGCTTCGCGTGGGGGTATGGCCTGTGGGACGTAGGAGCGAGGATTCCGGTTGCCCGGGGAGCGTGTGGCAAGGCGGCGCGCGCCCTTTTCCCCGACGCGACCCGGAATCCGCAGGATCTCATCCGCAAGGAGGAGAAGCCGTTCGAGTGTGCCCAACTTGCGTGGGATGACGGGATGGACCCCTCCGGGGATGTATTGCCGTCGCGGGGCTGATGGGGTAGGAAGCGTGCGATATCGGATGCCGCGGATTCCCCAGCAGCCCGTTCCGGACCGTGCCGGGCTCGACGCCGGACTCACCGTGGAGCTGGCCGCCGTGGTGACGGGTGCCCGCAGGCGTGCGCTGCGCGACGGTGACCGCCAGATCGACACGGCACATCTGCTGCACTCCCTGATCGAATCGGACCCCGAGGTGCGGGCGGCCTTCGAGGGCGGCTCCCAGCTGGCCAGGGTGCTCGGCTACCTCGTCCAGCGCAGTATCGGGTACGGGCTGCGCTGGCAGGGCTCGGTGGAGGACTCCGGCGCACTCCCGGTCGTCCCGCGCCGGGACCTCGCGATGCGGGACGCCGGAGTGGAGGGCTGGTCGCCCTCGGCGGCCGCGGCGATGTCCGGGGCGCTCGGCCGGGCGGCGGCCCGCGGCGACCTGCGGGCCGGAGGGCTCGACCTGCTCGCGGCGCTGGCGGTGGACCACGAGTGCCGCGCCGTCGAAGTCCTGGCGCGGGCCGGGGTGGACACGGAGAAGCTGGCCGCCCGGATCGCGGATGTGCGCGATCAGGAAGTGTGGGGGGCGGAGTGCTGACAACCCGGCGGATCCGCCGCGCGACGGGGCGGAGTGGAGCCTTCCGGTCGGTGGCGTTCATGTCAGGCGTGACCGGGGTGACGCTGCTGACCGCAACTGTCATGATGGGCCGATGTACGCGTCTCAGGGGAGAAGCGCCAGCCTGGGACTAGCCCTGGCCTCGGCGTTCGCATTCGGCGGTTCAGGGGTGGCGGCCAAGCCGCTGATCGAGGCGGGGCTCGACCCGCTCCATGTGGTGTGGCTGCGGGTGGCCGGCGCGGCCCTGGTCATGCTGCCGGTGGCCTGGCGCCATCGTGAGCTGGTACGGAGCCGGCCGGTCCTGCTGCTCGGCTTCGGGCTGCTCGCCGTTGCGGGTGTGCAGGCCTTCTACTTCGCCGCGATCTCCCGTGTCCCCGTCGGTGTCGCCCTGCTCGTCGAGTACTTGGCGCCCGCGCTCGTGCTGGGCTGGGTCCGGTTCGTGCAGCGCAGGCCCGTGACCCGGCGCGCCGCGGTCGGTGTGGTGCTCGCGGCCGGCGGACTGGCGTGCGTGGTCGAGGTCTGGTCCGGGCTGAGCTTCGACGCCGTGGGGCTGTTGCTCGCGCTCGGTGCCGCCTGCTGCCAGGTCGGCTACTTCGTCCTGTCGGACCAGGGGAGCGCGGACCGGGCGGAGGGCGAGGAGCCGCCGAATCCGGTGGGCGTCATCGCTTACGGGCTCCTGGTCGGCGCGGTCGTACTCACCGCGGTCGCCCGTCCCTGGGGCATGGACTGGTCGGTGCTGGCCGGTACCGCGGGAATGGGCGGGCGTGACGTGCCGGCCTGGCTGCTGCTCGTCTGGATCGTGCTGCTGGCCACCGTGGTCGCGTACGTCACCGGCGTGATCTCGGTGCGGCTGCTGTCGCCCGCGGTGGCGGGCGTGGTCGCCTGCCTGGAGGCGGTCATCGCGACCGTGCTCGCCTGGGTGATGCTCGGTGAGCATCTTTCGGCGCCCCAGCTCCTCGGCGGTGCCATGGTCCTGTTCGGTGCCTTCATCGCCCAGTCGTCGACGCCCCGGGCGCCTGCGGGCCCGGTCGCGTCCGGTACCGGCGCCGGGGTCCGGGCCGAGGGGGAGCTGTCCGCGGGGAGCACCGTGACGTGACCCGGCTCCGCCGCCCCGCCGCCCGCCGACCGGCGTGTTCCGGTGGCGGGCGGTCGTCGTCGTGCGGTCAGAGCGCGGTGATGTAGTCCGGGACCGTGACAGCGGGGTCGAGGTCCTCGGCGGGGATCGGGGCCGCGTACCCGCGGGCCAGCGGGACGACCCCCGCCCAGTGGGGGAGGGCGAGGTCGCGGTCCTCGTCGTTGGGGCCGCCCGTGCGGATCTTGGCGGACACCTCCCGCAGGTCCAGCCGGATCACGGCCGTGGCGGCAAGCTCCTTCGCGTCGGCCGGGCGCGCGTCGGCGGAGCGGCCGGGCACCACCTGGTCGACGATGGCGTCGAGGGCGAGGCGCCGCTCCGCCGGGTCGGTCACCTCCCGCGCGACGCCGTGGACCACCACCGAGCGGTAGTTGATCGAGTGGTGGAAGGCGGAGCGGGCCAGCACGAGGCCGTCGACATGCGTCACCGTCAGGCAGACGGGGAGGCCGGGGTCGGTCCGGCCCGCCTCGCGCAGCGGCCGGGAGCCCGTCGAGCCGTGCACGTAGAGCCGGTCGCCGACCCGGCCGAAGAGCGTCGGCAGGACGACGGGCGCTCCGTCGCGGACGAAGCCGAGATGGCAGACGTACGCCTCGTCGAGTATCGCGTGGACCGTCTCCCGGTCGTACGCCGCGCGCTCCCGTGAGCGGGTCGGGACGGTGCGCCCGGTCGGCTCGTAGGTGGCTCCCGGGGCGGTGGTCTGTGGCGAAGTGGTGTCCGGCATTGCGCACTCCATTGCACTAGTGCATAATCTTGTTTGTGCTAGGAGAGTATCGGATTGCGGGGCGGCGTGCATCGGATATCGCCGCCAGTGTCGAGAGCGGGGTCGGGTCGGGCGAGCTCGAACCCGGCCAAGTGCTGCCGCCCATGCGGGAGTTGGCGGAAGAACTGGGGGTGAATCCCAATACGGTGGCGGCCGCCTACCGCATCCTCCGCGAGCGCGGGGTGATCGAGACGGCCGGGCGCCGGGGCAGCCGGGTGCGGCCGCGCCCGGCGAGTACGGCGCGCGACGCGCTCCGGGTCGAGGCACCCGAAGGGGTGCGGGACCTGGGGGCGGGCAACCCCGATCCCGCCCTGCTGCCCGCGCTGGGCCCGGTGTTCGCGGCGGTCGCGGCGGAGTACGACCGGGCCCCCGGGATGTACGGGCAGTCGCCGGTGGACGCGGAGTTCGCCGCGCTGGCCCGTGCCGCGCTGGACGCGGACGGTGTGGCGGTCGGCCCCGTGCTCGCGGCCTCCGGGTCGCTGGACGCGATCGAGCGCGTGCTGGCCGCCCACCTCAGACCCGGTGACGCGGTCGCGGTCGAGGACCCCGGGTGGGGCAGCGTGCTGGATCTCGTCCCGGCGCTGGGGCTGCGCCCCGTGCCAGTCGCGGTGGACGACGAAGGGCCGCTGCCCGACGCCGTCGACGGGGCGTTGAGGGCCGGGGCCCGGGCGCTGGTGGTCACCGACCGCGCGCAGAATCCGACCGGTGCGGCGATCGGTGCCGGGCGCGCCGTCGAGCTGCGGGCCGTCCTCGCCGGGCACCGGGGCGTTCTGCTCGTCGAGGACGACCACGGGCACGGCATCGTCGACCTGCCGCTCCACCCGCTGTCCGGTGCCACCGACCGCTGGGCCTTCGTGCGGTCGGTCGCCAAGGCGTACGGGCCCGACCTGCGGGTCGCCCTGCTGACCGGCGACGCGGTCACGCTGGACCGGGTCGCCGGTCGCCAGCGGCTCGGGCCGGGCTGGGTCAGCAGACTGCTGCAGCGGACGGTGGCGCACCTGTGGCGCTCGGGCGCCGTCGAACCGGCCGAGGTGGCGCGGGCGTACGCGGTCCGGCGGGACGGCCTGGTGCGGGCACTGGCGGAGCGGGGTGTGCGGGCCCACGGGCGCAGCGGGATGAACGTCTGGGTCCCGGTCCCCGACGAGACCGGTGCGGTGGCGCGGCTCCTGCACTCCGGCTGGGCGGTGGCCCCCGGCGCGCGGTTCCGGATGGCCACGCCCCAGGGGATCCGGCTCACCGTCTCCTCGCTCGCCGAGGCCGACCTCGGGCCGCTGGCGGACGCGGTGGCGGCGGCGGTGGGGCCGGTGGAGCCGTTGAGCTACGGCTGATTCCCGGGCCCGGCGGCCGGGCGGCGGGAGGGCCGGGGTCTGCTCTGGGTGAGGGCCGCCCCCGCCAGGACCACCAGGGCGCCCACCGGTGTGTTCCAGCTCAGCCGCTCGCCGAGCACGAGCACTCCGGCGGCGGTCGCGATGACCGGGATGAAGTAGGTGACCATCTGCGCGGTCGTCGGGCCGACCTCCGTCACCAGGCCGTACTGGACGAGGACCGCGAACCCGGTCCCGAGCGCCCCGAGGGCCACCACCGCGAGCGTCGGGAGCAGGGGGAAGCTCTCGGGCACCGAGGTGAACAGCGGAGTCACCAGGGCGAGCTGCGCCGTGCCGATCAGGAGCTGGCTGCCGGTCAGCGACAGCGTCGACGAACCGGTGCCCGCCAGCGTCCGGCGGACGTAGATCCAGCCGACCGGATAGCTGAGGGAGGCGAGCAGCGCCATCGCCGTACCGCCGAGGTCCAGACCGGCGAAGCCCTGCCAGGCGCCGAGCACGGTCAGCACGCCGATGAAGCCGAGCCCGAGTCCGGCGACCCGGCGCCGGGTCGGCCGGTCCTCGGAGAGCGCGACGAGCGACAGCGCCATGCCCCACAGCGGCGAGGTCGCGTTGCAGATCCCCGCGAGGGTCGAGGGAACGGTCAGCTCGGCGTAGGCGAAGAGCGAGAACGGCAGCGCGTTCAGGAAGAACGCCGCGACGGCCAGATGCGCCCAGGTCCGGGCACCCCGGGGCAGCCGCTCGCGCCGGACCGCCATCGCGACGGCCAGCACCGCCGTGCCGAACAGCAGACGGCCGAGGGTGACCTGGAAGGGGGCGTACCCCTCGGTGCCGACCTTGATCAGAAGGAAGCTGAAGCCCCAGATCAGCGAGAGCGCCCCGAACCGGATCCGCCAGTCCAGCGCGCGGGACGGGGCGGGCGGGGGCTGGACGGGCGGGGACGGGGCGGGGGTGGCGGACGGTCCGGCAGGGGGCGCGGCCTTCGGTCGGGCGACGTTCATGGGGTCAACGATGACGAGTCCGACCAGGTAGAACAAGCGAGATTTCATGCGCCTCTCTGCGTAGCATTGCTTACATGTTGAATCTGGAGCGGCTGCGCACCCTGGACGCGCTGGCCCGGCACGGATCGGTGAGCGGGGCTGCCGCGGGACTGCATGTGACCACGTCGGCGGTCTCCCAGCAAATGGCCAAACTGGAGCGGGAAGTGGGCCAGCGGCTGCTGGCCAGGAACGGCCGGGGGGTCCGGCTCACCGATGCCGGCCGGCTGCTCGCCGACCACGCGGCCCGGATCCTCTCGCAGGTCGAGATCGCCCAGTCGGACATCGAGGCGCAGCGCGGCGAGGTGGTGGGCGAGATCCGGCTTTCCGCCTTCCCGACCGCGGCGCGCGGGCTCTTTCCCTCGGTGCTCGGCGCGCTCCGCCGCGACCACCCCGAACTACGGGTGCGCACCAGGGAGTTGGAGCCCGAGGACGGTATTCGCGCGGTGATCCGGGGCGATGTCGATCTCGCGGTGGTGCTGGACTGGAGCAACAAGCGGCTGCCCGTGCCGGGCGGGCTCACCCGGGTCGAGCTGCTGGAGGACGCGCCGGACGTCGCGATGCCGGCCGGCCACCGGCTCGCCGGCCGGAGCGAGGTGGACCTGGAGGACTTCGCCGACGACGACTGGGTCTCCTGGCCCGAGGGCGAGTTCTGCTACGACTGGCTGGTCTTCACCCTCCGTTCCAAGGGCATCGAGCCGCGCATCGCGCACCTGGCCGGTGAGCACCACACCCAGCTCGCCCTGATCGCCGCCGGGACGGGGGTCTGCGTGGCGCCCCGGCTCGGGCGCGGGCCGGTGCCGGACGGGGTGCGGCTCGTGCCGGTTCGGCAGCGGATGCGGCGCCATGTGCACGCCGTATGGCGTACCGACGCGGACCGGCGGCCCTCGGTCAGGGCCGCGGTGGCTGCGCTGCGGACGGCCGGGCAGGAGGTGGAGGGCCGGTAGGGCCGCTGCCCGGTGGTCCGGCGGGTGGGCCCTCCGTCCGGAGGTTCGGGCGGGGCCGGGCCGGCGAAAGGCCCTTGTCCGTCCGGGACTCCTCGGCCGGGCCCGTGATCCGGCGGTCCCCTCCGGCCGCTCCTTCCGGGAGGGGGGCCGGTGGTCCGCGGGCCGGGGACCCGCCGGGGCGGCCTCGGCCCGGGTCACCGGATCTTGCGGAAGTCCCAGGAGGTGATGGCCCGCGGGGTCAGGCGCAGCCAGGCGTGACGGCCGTCGTGCGGCATGGTGTCCATGCCGAAGTACTTCGCGGCGAACAGCCTTTCCGGTACGTCGAGTTCCGGGCAGTGCTCGCCGGTGCGCGGCGCCTCGCCGACCGGGACGGCCTCCCCGGACAGCTCGATGCCGCGCAGCTCCCCGTACTCCGTCCCGTCGTCCACCACCACCGCGAGCCGGGGGTCGCGGCGCAGCTGGGACCAGCGCAGGCTGCGCGTGATCGAGTACAGCCAGAGCGCATCACCGTCCCAGGCGAACCAGAGCGCGCCGATGTGCGGCCGGCCGTCCTCGGCCACCGTGGCCACCCGGCAGGTGCGCTGCTCGGTGAGGTACCTGTCGCGCTCCGCGTCCGTCATCATGATCCGGCGGCCCCGTCGCTGGGTGGTGGCCATGGGCGTCTCCTCCCGTGAGCTGACTGTGCGTCAGATCATGCGGCCTCTTCCTTCGTCGCGCAATGGCGGATAGCCTCGCGCGCCCCGTCCGCCGTGGAGAAGGGGCCGCCGTGCCGTCGCAGAACCGACTCGCCGAACAACTCGATCCGGCCACCACCGTGCTGCTGACGGTCGAATGCCAGCAAGGGGTGGTGGGCCCCGGGAGCGCGTTGCCCGAACTGGCCGAGGAGGCCCGGTCGTCCGGCACCCTGGACCGGATCGCCGCGCTGGTCGGGGCCGCGCACCGGGCAGGCGTCCAGGTGCTGCACGCGGTGGCCGAACGGCGCCCCGACGGGCGGGGCGCCAACAGCAACGCCCGGCTGTTCCGGGCCGCCGGGCGCCTGCCGGTGCAGCAGCACAGCGGCACGGCGGCGGTACGGGTCGCGGCACCGATCGAGGTCGCCGCCGAGGACCTGGTCGTACGCAGGCTCCACGGCCTCTCGCCGCTCGCCGGCACGGACGTGGACGCGCTGCTGCGCAACCTCGGCTGCCGGACCCTGGTCGTCACCGGGGTCTCCGCCAACGTGGCCATCCCCAACGCCGTCTTCGACGCGGTGAATCTCGGCTACACCGCCGTGGTGCCGTCGGACGCCATCGCGGGCGTCCCCGCCGACTACACCCCGGCGGTGGTCCGCAACACGCTCGCACTCGTCGCCACGGTCACCCGCACCGACGACGTACTGGCCTGCTGGGCGGGTGGCGCGGTCAGGGAGTGAGTGTGATCGACCCGCCCGCGACCGTGATCCGTTTGGCGGGCAGCGGCCTGGTGGCGGGGCCGTGGACCACGGCACCCGTCGACGCGTCGAACTTGCTGCCGTGGCAGGGGCAGTCGATGGTGCCGTCCGCGACGCGCGAGACGGTGCACCCCTGGTGGGTGCAGGTGGACGAGAACGCCTTGAACTCGCCCGCCTTCGGCTGGGTCACCACGACATGCCGGTCGGGGAAGACCTTGCCGCCGCCCTTGGGGATGTCGGCCGTGTCCGCCAGCACGGAACCGGTGGCGGTGGCCGTGGCGGCGGCGGTGGGACCGGTGGTCCGCGCGGACGGCTCGGCCGTCGCCGAGGTGCCCGACTCCTTCGTGTTCCCGCAGGCGGCGAGCAGGGCGGCCATCGGGGCGGCCCCGGCCGCGACGACGACGGTCCGGCGCCCGGGGTGCTCCCCGCGGCTTCGTGCTGTGTTCATGCTGGCTCGTCCTTCCGTGGTGCTTCCGGTGTTCCGGCTTCCGCACCCGGTCATCGGCAGACGAGCGCACCGGCATGAGCGGGGCCCCGGACTGTCAGTGCCGTCTGCGAGGGTGAACGGCATGACACTGAGGAGCTTCGACGCACTCGAACGGGCCATCCGCGACAGCTGGGGCGCGGACACCACGACGCCGGTCCACCGCCCGCACTGGACGCCGGACAACCCCGCGCGCGACCAGTGCGGGGTCACCGCGCTCGTCGTGCACGACCTGCTCGGCGGCGACCTCGTCCGCGGCGAGGTGCACGTGGACGGCGAACGGGTGGACTACCACTGGTGGAACCGGCTGGGCATGGGCGTCGAAGTCGACCTCACCCGCGAGCAGTTCGCCCCGGGGGAGGTCGTCGTCGGAGGGGAGGTGGTCGTACGGCCCGCGGAGATCGTCCGGCTCCGCGAGGAGTACGAGCTGCTGCGCGGCAGAGTCGCGGCGGCCCTGCGTTCCCAGGACGCCGCGGCCGTCGCCCCCTCGGGCTGAGCGGCGGTCAGGACCCGAGTGCCCCGTCGGCCAGGCCGAGTTCCCGTTCCGCCGTGCGTACCGCCATGCTCGTGACCGCCTCGGGGCGTTCGGCGGCCGAGCTGTTGGCGTGCGCGCCGAGGCCGTCGATGACGACCAGGATCCGGATGGTCGCCAGATACGGGTCGTCGGTGCGGAACTCGCCGCTCCGGGCCCCGGCCCGGATCAGCTCCTCCAGGCGGCCGCGCCACAGGGCCTCCTGCCGGTCGACCCGGTCGCGCAGGACGGGGCGGTAGCGGCTCAGGTGCCGGGCGTTGATCCACAGCCGGCTGACGTCGTCGTACGCGGGCCCCGTCGCGTGCGCGAAGAAGCGGGTCAGCCGGTCCGTGGGCCGCTGTGCCGCCGGCTCCGCGGGCAGCAGCGAGTCCAGCTCCCCGCCGGCCGCCGTGCCGAAGGCCTCGGCGACGAGCTCCTCGACCGCGGGGAAGTAGTGGCCGATGAGACCGGGCCGGACCCCCAGCTGCTCGGCTATCCGCCGCAGCGTGATGCACTCCAGACCCTCGGTCAGGGCGATGGCCGCCGCCGCCTCGACGATCTCCGCACGCCGGTCCGAGGGGGATTTGCGGATCCGCTTCTGCTGCACGCTCGACGCCATGGCGGCAACAGTAATCGGTGCGTCGTGCCGCCGGAACCGCCGCCGCTCCTGCCGGTCGCCGCCGAACCCCGGTCCTACCGTCGGTTCCTGGAAGCAGTCACCGACGCCTTGGAGGACAGGTATGAACAGCAACATCCGTACGGCCGCCGCGGCCGCCGCTCTCGTCGCCGGTCTCGTCACGGTCACCGGAACCAGCGGTGCCGCGGCCGCCGAGCGGCCCGAGCGCATCACCAGCCAGGATCAGCTCGCCCGGTCCATCGCCCAGGCGGTCGCGGCCGAGCAGGAGCGCGGCGCCGTCACCAGCGGTGTCATCGGCGGCATGGTCGCCAGCATCCCGTCGGACGTCCGCGGCCTCTGCTGACGAGAAGGAGGTGAGCACCGTGGACAGCACTGCGGATCGCGCCCCGGACGGGCGGGAAGAACCCCTCAGGTGGTGCCCGAGCGGTGATGCGAGCCGCCCGGAGACCGTTGTCCTCGGCGTACGTTCCGGGGAACACGATCAGGTTGTCTACCTGGCAGAACCCGTACCCGCCGCCGATGTTCTCGGTAGCATTCCGGAGGGGATAGCTCCCAACCGGGTGCTCCGGTTCGCCTCGCACTGCGTGTCGGACTGCGCGAACCGGGTCGGCGAGGCCTGCGGGCTGATCGAACGGATCAGGACCGTACCGGCCGAGCCCGGTCCGGCCGCTGTACCACGGTGCCATCTCCGCCCGCACTGCAAGTGGTGGAACCAGGCCGGTGTCGAGGCCTGCCACCGCTGTCCCGCCCTCACGACACTGGAACCCCACGACAACGAACTCGCCGTTCTCGTCGCGGACCCGGCGACCACCCGGGACCAGTTGGAGAGCTGGATCGCCGCCGAAGGCCGGGCGGAGTAAGACCTACGCGGCCGGTCACGGACCGGCCGAGAGCACGAGAGAAGGGATGCCGTGGACAACTGGATACGGTGCTTCCACCCGGCCCCCGAGGCCGGAGCGCAGCTGGTGTGCTTCCCGCACGCGGGTGGTGCGGCCAGCGGCTACCACGCGCTGTCGGCCGCGCTCGCGGGGTCGGTGGAAGGACTGGTCGTGCAGTACCCCGGAAGGCACGACCGCCTCGCCGAGCCGTTCGCCGAACGGCTCGGCGATGTCGTGGACGCTGTCCTGCCCCTGATCCCGGTGGACGAGGGCAGGCCGCTGTTCCTGTTCGGGCACAGCATGGGCGCGCTGCTGGCGTACGAGACGGCGCGCCGGCTCACCGCCGAAGGGCGCGGGCCCGCCGTGCTGTTCGTCTCCGGCAGCGAGGCCCCGGCGCGGCCCCGGCACACCCGGCTGAACGGCTCGTGCACCGACCAGGAGCTGATCGACGAGATGCGGCTGCTGTCCGGTACGGACGGCGAACTGCTGACGCATCCGGAGATCCTCAAGCTGTCGCTGCCGCCGCTGCGCGCCGACTACGCCATGCTGTCGGCGCGCGTCCATGTGCCCGGGCCGCCGCTGAGCTGCCCGGTCTTCATGCTGACCGGTGACAACGACCCGCGGGTCGGCATGGAGGGCGCCCAGGAGTGGGAGCGGGAGACCGAGGGGGCCTTCGAGCGGCATGTGCTGTCCGGCGGCCACTTCTTCCTGAACGACCATCTGACTTACATCGCGGAGCTGATCACCGCACAGGTGCCCGGCCGGACGGTTCCCACCGGCGCCTGACATTCCGTACCGCGCGACGGGCTCGGCCCCGACCCCTTTCCGGGTCGGGGCCGAGCCCGTCGCGTCGGCCGCCCTCACTCCGCCTCGAACTCCGAGAGCAGGGCGTCGAGGGAGTCGTCGCCCTGCCCGGTCGCGATGATCTGCCGGGCCATCTCGTGCAGGGTCAGCTGCTCCAGGAACAGGGTGATGGGGACGTCGAGACCGAAGTCGTCCCGCAGGCAGCCGACCAGGTGGACGGCGGTCAGCGAATCGCCGCCCGCCGCGAAGTACGTCATCTCCGGGTCGTCGGTGTCCGGCAGCCCCAGGGCCTCGGCGAGCAGCGCGCGCACCCCCTGCTCCAGACCGCCGGAGGCGTCGCTCCGCTCCGGCTCCGGTCCGCCCGGCGCCGCCGTGCCGAGCCGGTACGCGCCGTGCCGCTCCCCGGCGAAGGGGTAGGTGGGCAGCGCGACCCGGCGGCCGCCGCCCTCCCGCACCACCGGTTCGCCGGCCAGCCACGCCTCGCCCAGCGGGTCGGGCCCGCCCTGGCCCAGCGGACCGCCCGCGGCCAGCCCGTTGAGCAGCTCCGCGGCTGCGGCCGCGTCCCCGGCCCGGACATAGCCGCGCACGGCCAGCGGGGCGCGGCCCCGGTGCAGGGTGTACGCGGTGTCCGCGAGGGACGGAGCGTCCGGCGCGCGCAGGGCCTTCGCGAGCCGGCCCGCCAGCGCGGAGAGGTCCTCCCTGGTCCGGGCGGACAGCAGCAGCACCTCCGGGCCGTTCTCCGCGTCCGGCTCCCCGGCACCGCGCGGCGGCGCCTCCTCCAGGACCACGTGCACATTGGTGCCGCCGATGCCCACCGAGCTCACCCCGGACCGCCGGGGACCGTGCTCCGGGCGCGGCCAGGCCGCCGTCCGCTCGACCAGGTGGAACGGCGAGTCGTCGAAGCCGAGTTCGGGGTGCGGGCGGCCCGGATCGGCGTTGGGCACCAGGATCGCGTTCTCCAGCATGAGCACCGACTTGATCAGCGCGGCGACGCCGGCCGCCGCGTCCAGGTGCCCGATGTTCGACTTCACCGAGCCGATCCCGATGCGCCCGGTGCCGAGCGCCCCCTTGAACGCCGCGGTGGCCGCCGCGGCCTCGATCCGGTCACCGAGCGCGGTGGCCGTGCCGTGCGCCTCCAGGTACTGGGCGTCGGCCGGGTCCAGCCCGGCGGCCGTCCACGCCTCCACGACGGCGGCGGTCTGCTGGTCCACGCCGGGTGCGGTGAACCCGACTTTGGTCGCCCCGTCGTTGGTGACGGCACTGCCCCGGACGACCGCCCGGATCGGGTCGCCGTCGGCGAGCGCGTCGGAGAGCCGGCGCAGGACGACGACGCCCACCCCGTTGCCGGGGACGGTGCCGTCGGCCCGCTCGTCGAAGGGGCGGCAGCGGCCGTGGCGCGAGTAGATCCCGCCCTGCTGGTGGACGTAGCCCCGCCGGTGGACCGCGTCCACGGCGACGCCCCCGGCCAGCGCCGTGTCGCACTCGCCGAGCAGCAGCGACTGCACCGCGAGGTGAACCGCCGTCAGCGAGGTGGAGCAGGCCGTCTGCACGGACATGCTCGGCCCTTCGAGCCCCAGCCGGTAGGAGAGCCACGGGCCGAGGAACTCCCGGTCGGTGAGGATACGGACCTGGAGCGCGCCGATCG
Source organism: Streptomyces sp. NPDC092952 (assembly GCF_044754785.1). Taxonomy (NCBI): domain Bacteria; kingdom Bacillati; phylum Actinomycetota; class Actinomycetes; order Kitasatosporales; family Streptomycetaceae; genus Streptomyces; species Streptomyces sp. NPDC092952. Next base: position 38,670 of record NZ_JBIVPT010000026.1, read on the forward strand.
ACGCGGCGAGGCGCGGATCGGTCTGCGCGGCCAGCATGTGCTCGGTCGGGCCGCCGCCGACGTACACCCCGGTGCGGCCGCCGCCGAGCGGGTCCCGGCCGGCGTCCTCCAGCGCGGCCCAGGCCGTTTCCAGCAGGAGCCGGTGCTGCGGGTCGAGGGCCGCCGCCTCGGTGCGGTTGAAGCCGAACAGCTCCGCGTCGAACCGGTCTGCGTCCGCCAGATGGCCCTTGGCGGGTACGTAGTCGCGGCCGCGGACCTCCTGCGGGTCGGCGCCGTCGGCGAGCAGCTCCTCCTCGGTGAAATCGGTCACCGAGCAGTGCGCGTCGAGCAGGTTGGCCCAGTAGGCGTCCAGGTCGGGGGCGCCGGGGAACCGGCCGCTCATCCCGACGACCGCGATCGCGGAGTCGGCGGCGAGGGGCTCGTTGGCGCTGATGTTCTCGGTCATCGGGTGGAACCTTTCCGGGAGGTGAGACGGCGGGCCGCGGCGGTGCGTCGTGCGTGCCGGTCACCGCCGCGCGCGGCGGCCGTGTCGGCGGTGGGCGTGGGGGCGGGCGTCCCGGAGCCGGGCTCGGCGGCCGCGGCGGCCGAGTGGTCCAGGAACGCCGCGAGGGCGCTGACGGTGGGGTGGCGGAACAGGTCGACCAGGCTCAGCTCGCCGTACGTACCCCGCTGGCGCAGGGCGGACAGGACGTTCAGCAGGCGGATCGAGTTGCCGCCCAGGTCGAAGAAGTGGTCGGTGACGGCGACGAGTTCGACGTTCAGCACCCGGGCCCACAGACCGGCCACCAGCTGCTCGGTCGGGGTGCCCGCGACGCTGGTCGAGCCGTCCGGGAGGCACCGCACGGTGGCGGGCTCCGGGAGCCGGGCCCGGTCGATCTTGCCGTTGCTGCTGAGCGGCATCTCGTCCAGGCGCACGAACACCTCGGGCACCATCGATCCGGGCAGCCGCCGGGCGAGATGGGCGCGCAGCTCCGCGTCCGGCGGGGCCTGGCCGTCCCGGCCCACGACGTACGCCACCAGCCGCTGGGCGGTGCCCGTGCCGCGGACGGTGGCGGCCGCCAGGGCGACGCCGGGGGCGCCCGCCAGCAGGGTCTCGATCTCGCCGAGCTCCACGCGGACGCCGCGCAGCTTGACCTGGAGGTCGGAGCGCCCGAGGTAGTGGATGAGGCCGTGCGCGTCGATCCGGCCCAGGTCCCCGGTGCGGTACATCCGGCTGCCCGGTGCGCCGTGCGGGTCGGCGACGAAGCGTTCGGCGGTCAGGGCCGGCCGGCCGATGTACCCCCGCCCCAGCGAGGCGCCGCCCACGTAGATCTCCCCGGCGACCCCGGCGGGGACCGGCCGCAGCCGTTCGTCGAGCACGGCGACCCGGGAACCGGGCACCGCCCGGCCGAGCACCACGGGCCCGCCGGGGGAGAGGTCGCCGGTGGTCGCGTAGACGGTCACCTCGCTGGGCCCGTACGCGTTCACGATCCGGCGGCCGGGCGCGGCGAGCCGCTCCACCAGTTCGGCCGGGCAGGCCTCGCCGCCGACCGCGACGGTCCGCAGCTCGGGCAGCTGGCCGGTCAGGTCGGGCAGCAGCATCGCGGCGGACGGCGGCAGGAACACATAGGTGATCCGGGAGTCCCGCAACCGTTGCAGCAGGGCCTCGCCGATCCGCTCGTCCTCGCTCGGGACGTGCAGCTCGGCACCGGCCACCCAGGGGAAGAACAGGTCGGACACGGCGACGTCGAAGCCGAACGACACGAACTGGAGCACCCGGTCGTCGGCGTTGACCGGGAAGGAGTGCCGGACCGCCCGGGTGAGGTTGAGCAGTGCCCGGTGCTCGATCGCGACGCCCTTGGGGACACCGGTGGAGCCCGAGGTGAACAGCACATAGGCGAGGTCCTCCGGGCCCGGCGCGGTGCGGCCGGCGGGGAGGCCGGACGGGGGCGGCGGGTCGGTGACGGCCGGGCGGTCGATCCGGACGCACGGCACCCCCAGGTCCTCGCCGCGCCCGGCGGTCTCCTCGGCGGTGATCAGCAGGCCGGTGCCGGAGACCGTCACCATGTGACGGAGCCGGGCCTCGGGGTGGGCCTGGTCCAGCGGGACGTACGCGCCGCCCGCCCGCAGCACGGCGAGGGCGGCGATGCCCTGGTGGGCCGAGCGGGGCAGGAGCAGCCCGACCCGGAACCCCGGCCGTACCCCGGCGGTGCGCAGCCGGGCGGCCAGCGCGTCGGCCTGTTCGATCAACTCGGCGTAGCTGAGCCGGAGTTCACCGAAGACCAGGGCCGTGGCATCGGGGTGTTCGGCGGCCCGGTCGGCGATCAGGTCGGGCACCAGGCGGTCCAGCGGCGCGGCCTCGGCCAGGCGGTCGGCGCCCGCGATCGTCCGGCGGCTCTCCTCCTCGGGCACCAGCTCCACGGTGGACAGCGGGGCCGACGGGTCGGCGAGCAGACCGTCCAGCAGCGTACGGAAGTTGACCGTCCAGCGGCGGACCGTGGCGGCGTCGAACAGGTCGCTGCGGTAGATGAACTGGGCGGCGAGCCCCTCGTCCCACCGCTCCATGAACAGGTGGAAGTCGAACTTGGCGGTGTCCAGGGTCAGCGGGAGCCGTTCGGTGCCCGCCCCGGCCAGCGACAGTCCCGGCGCGGCGTCGTCCTCGTAGCTGAGCGCCACCTGCACCACCGGGTCGTGGCTGGTCTCCCGGACCGGGGCGAGCGTGTCGACGACCGCCTCGAACGGCGCGTCCAGATACGGCCGTGCCGCCTGCGTCGAGGCCCGGATCCGACGGACCAGCTCGTCCAGCGAGGGGTCGCCGGACAGGTCCACCCGCATCGCCAGGGTGTTGGTCAGCATCCCGACCATCTCCTGGAGCTCGGGCCGGTCGCGGCCGGCCGCCGGGTAGCCGATCACCAGGTCCTCGCCGCCCGAGAGCCGGGAGAGGAACGCGGCGTACGCGGCGAGCATCGTCATGAACGGGGTGGCGCCCCGTGCCGCCGCCACCTCGGCCAGGCGCTCCCTGACCCCGGCGCCGAGCAGGAACCGCTCGGTGCCCCCGGCGGCCGTGCGGACCGGCGGGCGCGGGTGGTCCAGCGGCAGTTCCACGAGGGCGGGGGCGCCGCGCAGCAGCTCCACCCAGTGCTCCACGGACGTCTCGAACGCCCCTGCGGCGGCGCACTCCCGCTGCCAGGACGCGTAGTCGGGGAACTGGAGCGGAAGCACGGCCGGGCGGTACGGCCGACCCCCGGACTCCTCCCGGTACCCCTCGGACAGCCCCTCCAGCATCAGGTTCAACGACCAGCCGTCGCAGACCAGATGATGGGCGACGAGCAGCACCCGGTGGCTGCCGTCGTCGACGGCGTACACGGTGCAGCGCAGCAGCGGCCCCCTGCCGGTGTCGAAGGGGAGGGCGGCCTCGGCCCGGACCAGGTCGTCCGCCCGGCCGGCCGGAACACCCCGGCGGACGGTGAGCGGCACCCGGCCCCCGGCGGAGACACGCTGCACCGGGGTGCCGTCCTCGGCGGTGCGGAAGACGGTGCGCAGCGCCTCGTGCCGGGCCACCAGCGCGTCCAGGGCCCGGCCGAACGCGATCGTGTCGAACGGCCCGCGCACCGCGAAGGCCACCGGCACGTTGTACTGCGGGGAGCCCGGGTTCAGCTGGTCGAGGACGAGCAGGCGGCTCTGGGCGTCGGAGGCGGGGAACTCGTACTCCTCGTCCCCGCCGGCCTCCGTGGCGGTTGCGTACGGGTCGATGAGATCGACGGCGTCGACGGTCATGGTGTTCAGTCCCCTCGGAGGGCGGATTCGAGGACCGAGGCGACCACGGCCGCCGGGCCCGGAGTGAGTACGTCGCTGTGACCGCAGTCCAGTTCGTGCACGTCGAGCGCGGCGGTCACGCGCTGCCATGCCCCGGTCTTCTCGGCCGTGGTCGGCCATGCGTCATGGGTCGCGGAGAAGAGCGTCACCGTGCCGTCGTAGCCGGACGGCCGCCACGCGCGGAGCAGCCGGGTGTGGTGCGCCCCGATCTCGACCAGGGTGTGCAACTGCTCGGTGGTCAGCCCGTCGAAGGCGCCCGGACCGGACGCGGCGAACAGGGCGTCCCGGGTCAGCGGCCCGTCCGGCAGCGGCAGTCGCGGTGCGTGCGAGTGGTGCAGGATGCGCAGCATCTCTTCCTCGACGGCGGCCGGGTCCGGTACGGTGCCCCGGCTCTCCTCGGGCATCGGCATCGAGTCCACCACGGCGAGCATCGCGACCTCCTCGCCCGCCCGGCGCAGCCGCACCGCCAGTTCGTAGGCGAGGGGGCCGCCGAAGGACCGGCCGGCCAGCAGGTACGGGCCCTTCGGCCGGAGCGCCCGCACGCTGTGCAGGTACTGGTCGGCCATCTCGTGCAGCGTGGCCGGGAGCCGGTCCGTGCCCGAGAGGAGGGCCGGGCTCTGCAGGGTGTGCACCGGACGCTCCGGGTCCAGGTGCGGCAGCAGGTTCATGTACGACCAGCTCAGGCCGAGGCCCGGGTGCACGCAGATCAGCGGGGTGCGGCGGCCACCGGTCCGCAGGGTCAGGACCGGGTCCAGGCTGTTGTGGTGCGGCCGGGCGGCGTCCGGGGCGCGCGACGCACGGCCCGCGGCCCGCCGCAGCGGTGTCCGGGGCGCGGGGCGCGCGGTGGCGGAGCCCGCTTCGAGGAGGGCGGCGAGCGCGGCCGGGGTCGGCGCGTCGAACAGGGCGGAGACCGGCAGCCGTACCCCGAGCACCGTCTCGATCTTCGACTTCAGCCGCAGGGCGGTCAGCGAATGGCCGCCCGCCCGGAAGAAGTCGGTGTCGGGGCCGACCGAGGGGACGCCGAGCACCGTGCCGAAGACGGCGCACAGCTCCCGTTCCCGCTCCGTGGCCGGCTCCCGCCGGGCCGTCGGCTCCCCGTGGGGGACGGGATCGGGCAGCGCGGCCCGGTCGGCCTTGCCGTGCCGGGTGAGCGGCACCTCGTCGATCCGGGTCCACAGCGAGGGCACCAGATGGGCGGGCAGCCGCTGCGCGGCGTGGGCCCGCGCCCGGTCGCGCATCCGCTCCCAGGGCTCCGCCCGGTCCGCGGGCCCGGCAGGCACCAGCCAGGCGGCCAGCAGCTTGCCGCCCGCCGCGTCCCGCCGGGCACCGACCACCGCCCGGGCCACCCCGGGGCAGCCCGCCAGCACGGCCTCGACCTCGGCGGGCTCCACCCGGAAGCCGCGCACTTTGACCTGGTCGTCGGCGCGGCCCGCGAACTCCAGGAGCCCGTCCGCCGTCCAGCGCGCCAGGTCGCCCGTGCGGTACATCCGGCTGCCCGGCGGCCCGTACGGGTCGGCGACGAACCGTTCCGCGGTGGCGGCCGGCCGGCCCAGGTAGCCCAGGGCCAGGCCGCTGCCGCCCAGGTACAGTTCGCCGGTTCCGCCCTCGGGAACCGGGCGCAGCCGCCCGTCGAGCACCCGGGCGCGGGTGTTGTCCAGGGGCCGCCCGACCGGGACGGGGCCCGGCCGGTCCGCCGACGCCGGCGCGGCGGCGGTGTGCGCGGCGGCGAACACGGTCGTCTCGGTGGGGCCGTAGCCGTTGACGACGACGGTGTCCGGGCAGTGCTCGCGGATCCGGCGCACGGTGTCCGGGGCGAGGACGTCGCCGCCGGACCACACCTCGCGCAGCCCGGACAGCGCCCCGGGCGCGATCTCCGCGACGGTGCGCAGCAGTTCGGGGGTGAGCATCAGCGCGGTGACGCCCCGTTCCCGGACCATCCGCTCCACCAGCTCGGCGGTCACCGCCTCGGCCGGGGCGACGACCACCGTCCCGCCGGTCAGCAGCGGCACCCACACCTCGTACGTCGAGGCGTCGAAGGTGTACGGGTTGTGCAGCAGCACCCGGGCGTGGGCGCCGCCCGCGAAGCGGCCGTCCGCGGCGAGTTCGGCGACGGCCCGCTGCGGGACCACCACCCCCTTGGGCTCCCCGGTGGAACCCGAGGTGTACAGCACGCACGCGGCGGCGTCGGGCGGGACGGGGACGGCGGTGAAGGGCGCGTCCCCGCCCTCCTCGGCGACGTCCAGTACCGGGGTGCCGGCGGGCAGCCGGCCGGCGGCCGGGTCCGGCCCGGCGACGAGGACCAGGGCGGGCGCGGCGGCGGCCATCAGCCGGGCCAGCCGCGCCGGCGGCTGCGCCGGGTCGAGCGGGAGCCAGCAGGCCCCCGCCTTGAGGACCGCGAGCTGCGCCACGACCAGCCGGGCGGAGCGGGGCAGCAGCAGGGCCACGGTCCGCCCCGGGGCCACGCCCGCCCGGACGAGCCGGGCGGCCAGCCGGTCCGAGGCCGCGTCGGCCTCCGCGTAGCTCAGCACCTCGCCGTCCTCGTCCACGGCCGGGGCGTCGGGGGTACGGGCCGCCCGGGCGGCGAACGCCCCGGCGAGGGAGGCCGGTGCGGCGGGCTCCCGGACCGGGCCGCCGGCCAGCGCCAGCAGCCGGTCCAGCTCCGCCGGGGGCAGTACGGCGATGTCGTCCACCGCCGTCCGGTCCGCACCGGCGAGCTGCTCCAGCACCCACGCCAGGCGGGCACCGATGCCGGAGGCCCCGAGCCCCCCGCGGCAGCTCACCGACAGCAGCAGCCGCTCCTCGGCGACCGCCGCGACCGTGACCGGGTAGTGCGTGGCGTCCGCCGCCTTCACCAGGCGGAGGGCGGGGGCCGCACCGTCGGCGGGCTCGTTGCGCGGGAAGTTCTCGAAGGCGACGACCGAGTCGAAGAGTTCACCGGCGCCGACCGCGCGCTGCACCTCGGCGGTGCGCGCGTGGTGGTGCTCCAGCAGCCGGGACTGCTCGTCCTGGACGCGGCGGAGGAGCTCCCCGACCTCCTCGCCGTCCCGCAGCCGTACGCGTACCGGCAGGGTGTTGATGAACAGGCCCACCATGGACTCGACACCGGGCAGATCGTGCGGGCGTCCGGAGACGACCGCGCCGAAGACCAGGTCGCGCGAGCCGGTCAGCCGGGACAGCACCAGCGCCCAGGCGACCTGCACCAGGGTGTTGAGGGTGACGCCGGTGTCGGCGGCCCGCCGCACCAGCGCCGCGGTGAGCGCGGCGGGGAGCCACCGCCGGTCCTGGTCGCAATCCGTCCCCGGTCCGGACGGGGCCAGCAGCGCGGGGTGCTCCAGGCCGGCCAGCGACTCGCTCCACGCGGCCTCGGCCTTCCGCCGGTCCTGACCGCCCAGCCACACCAGGTAGTCCCGGTAGGGAGCGGCCGGCGGCAGCGGGGCGCCCGCCACCAGCGCGGCCAGATCGCGTTCGACGACCCCCAGCGACCAGCCGTCCAGCAGGATGTGGTGGAAGGAGACGACCAGCTCGGCGCCGTCCGCCCGGTGCAGGAACGTGGCCCGGACCAGCGGGGGGCGGGCCAGGTCGAAGCGGAGCGCCGCGTCCTCGCGCAGCACCTCCTCGGTACGCGCCCGCACCGCGTCCGGCCCCAGCTCAGTCAGGTCGACCTCGGTCCACGGCACCCGGGCCGCCTTCGGCACGACCTGGACCGGCCGGTCCAGACGCTCGTGGCGGAAGCAGGCCCGCAGATTGGGGTGCCGGTCCAGGAGCGCGGTGAGCGCCCTCCGGGCCGCCGCCGCCGTGACCGAGGGACCGGCCCGGAACCGGGCCTGCACCAGATAGGGGTCGGGGCCCTCGCTCTCCCGGGCCGACTGGAAGAGCAGCCCCTCCTGGAGCGGGGAGAGCGGCAGCACGTCCGCGATGCGCGCGTTCATCGCCGTCCCTCCCCGTCGTCGGAGTCGTCGAAGGCATCGAGGTCGTCCAGGCCGTCGAAGTCCATTTCCTGGCCGAGCAGTTCGAGCTGGTCGCCGGTGAGGTCGACGAGCGGGAAGTCGGACGGGCTGTGCACGGCCCCGCCGTCCGGCGCGCAGTGGTCCGCGAGCACCCCGAGCGCCTCCGTCCACGCCCCGGCCAGCTCCCGGATCCCGGCCTCGGTGAACACGCCCTCCGGGCAGGAGAAGCTCGCCTCCACCACCGGCTCGCCGTTCTCCTCGCGGGCCAGTACGTCCACCTCCAGGGCGTGCGCCAGTGGTACGGCGCCCGGGCCGGATTCGAGCAGCCGCCCGCCCGCAGTGCCCTCCGCGTCGAACCGCCCCAGGTAGTTGAAGCGGACGTCCGGCGCAGGAAGCGCGGCGAGTGTCGGGCCGTACTCGGGGGAGAGGTAGCGCAGCAGACCCCAGCCGAGCCCGCCGCCGGGCACCGCCCGCAGCTGCTCCTTGACGTTCTTCAGCGCCTCGCCGGGCTGTCCGTCCGGGGTCACCGACGCGGCGCCGAGGTCCAGCCGCACGGGGTACTGGGTGGTGAACCAGCCCAGGGTGCCGGAGATGTCCACCCGGGCGGAGACGGCCTCCCGGCCGTGGCCCTCCAGATGGACGGCGAGCGCCGATCCGGTGCCCCGGCGCCGGACGGCCGCCGAGGCCAGCGCGGTCAGCATCACCGCGTCGGGGCGGCAGTTGAAGGCGGCCGGGAGGGTGGAGAGCACCTGGTGGCTGAGGGCCGGATCGAGGGTGAAGGTGAGGGTCCGCCGCTGTCCGCCGACCGTCCCGCCCTCGGCCAGCCGGTCCGATCCGTCCGCCAACTGCCGTGTCCACCAAGGCAGTTCGCTTGTCCGCAGCGCCGCCTCGCGGGACAGCAGCCGGGACCACCGGGTGAACGAGGTGCTCCTCGCCGGTACGGTGTCGTCGCCGCTGCCCGCGAGCGAGGCGGCCAGCTCCTCCCCGATCACCCGCCAGGAGAAGCCGTCCACGGCCAGGTGGTGGACGACCAGCAGCAGGGCGCCGGGGCGGCCGGGGCCCGGGTCGAGCCACACCGCCCGTACCATCTCGCCCCGCTCGGGCCGCAGCGTCGTCGTCCGGGCCAGCTCCGTGGCCCGCGCGTGGAGGTCCGTGTCCGCGTCCACGGGCAGCCGGACGGCCGGCGGCTCACCGGGTGCGTCCTCCTCGGGAACCTCCAGCTCCCGGCCGCCGTCCTCGCCGCGCACCAGGCGTATCCGCAGCGCGGCGTGCCGCCCGATCAGCGCGGCCAGCGCCTCCCGGATCGCCGCGAGGCCGGTGCCGGACGGCAGCGGGAAGAGCATGGACTGGGTGAACGCCGAGGTGTCCCGGGTCTGTTCGAGCCACCAGTGCATGATCGGGGTCAGCGGCAGCCGCCCGGTCCCGGTGTCCACCGGTTCCCCGTCCCCGTCCCCGCTGTCGGGCGTACGGGCCAGCACGGCCAGCCGGGCCGGGGTGCGTACGGTGAACACGTCGTGCGGGGAGATCACCAGACCGGCGCTCCGGGCCCGCGCGGCGAGCTGGATCGCCATGATGCTGTCCCCGCCGAGCCGGAAGAAGTCGTCGTCCGCACCGGCCTGTCCGAGCCCCAGCAGCTCCGCGAAGAGCCCGCACAGGACCTCCTCGCGCGCCGATCCGGGGAGCCGGACCGTGCCGGCGGCCCGGACGGCGGGCGCGGGCAGGGCCGCCCGGTCGATCTTGCCGTGCGGGGACAGCGGCAGCGCGTCCAGCAGCACCACGACGGCCGGCACCATCGCCGCGGGCAGCCGTTCCGAGGCGTGCAGCAGCAGCGCGTCCTCGTCGACGCGGGCTCCCCGCGCGGGCACCACGTACGCGACCAGCCGCGCGCTCTCGCCCCGGTCCTGCCGGACCACGGCCACCGCCCGCTCCACGTCGGGGTGTTCCACGAGCGCGGCGGCGATCTCGCCCGGCTCGATCCGCAGACCGCGCAGCTTCACCTGCTCGTCGCCGCGCCCCAGGTAGTACGCCGTCCCGGTGGCGTCGCGGTGGGCGAGGTCACCGGTGCGGTACATGCGGCTGCCGGGCGGGCCGTACGGGTCGGCGACGAACCGCTCGGCGGTCAGCGCCGGGCGCCCCAGATACCCCCGGGCCAGCCCGGGGCCCGCCAGGTACAGCTCGCCGCCCGCCCCGGCCGGGACCGGGCGGAGCGAGTCGTCCAGGAGGTAGGCGGTGGTGCCCGCGACCGGGGTGCCGATGGGCGGCGCCGTGCCGTCGGCGGCCAGCGGACCGGAGACGGTGGTCACGACGGTCGTCTCGGTCGGCCCGTAGGCGTTGTGGAACCGCCGCCCGTCCGCGGCCCAGCGGGCCACCAGCTCGGGCGGGCAGGCCTCCGCACCGACCAGGACCGCGCGCAGCTCCGGATACGGTCCGGCCGGTACGGTCGCCAGCACGGACGGCGGGACGAACGCGCAGGAGATCCGCCGCCCCGTCAGGACCGCGCCGAGCTCCTCGCCCACCAGCGGGCCCGGCTCCGGCAGCACCAGCGTGCCGCCCGAGCCGAAGGCCAGGCACAGTTCGCCGACGGAGATGTCGAAGGAGGGCGGACCGAGCTGGAGCACCCGGCTGTCACCGGCCGGTCCGACCCGGTCCAGCAGGCTCCGGGTGAGCCCGGCCACCCCGGCATGCGTGACCACCACGCCCTTCGGGACACCGGTGGAGCCCGAGGTGTGGATCACGTACGCGGCGTCGTGCGGGGCCGGCCCGCCGGGCGCCGCCGGCTCGCCGGACCAGGCGTCCGCGTCGAGCGCGAGGACCGGCAGCCCGGCCACGGGGGAGACGGCGCCCGCCCCGGTGACCACCAGGACCGGCGCGGCCTCGGCCAGCACCCGGCGGATCCGCTCGGCCGGGTGGGCCGGGTCGACGGGCAGACAGGCGGCCCCGGCACGCTGCACCGCCAGCGCCGCGACCGGCCAGTCGCTGCCCCGGGGCAGGGCCAGGGCCACGATCCGCCCCGGGCCCGCGCCGAGCCCGGCCAGCCGGCCCGCCAGCCGGGCCACCCGGTCGTCGAGTTCCGCGTAGCTCAGGGTGTGCTCCGGTCCCTCCAGGGCCGGGGCGTCCGGGGTACGGGCCGCCTGCGCGGCCACCAGGCCGGGCAGCGTGAGCGGGGCGGGCGCGGCGGGCCCGGCGGAGTCGGCGAGCAGCCGCTCGCGCATCGCCGCGGGCACCAGGTCGAGATCGCCGATGAGCACGTCCGGGTCGGCGGTGATCCGGCGCAGCAGCTCGACGTAGCACTCCGTCCAGCGGGCCACCGTCTCCGGGGTGAACACGTCGGTCCGCAGCCCGAAGCTGCCCTCCATGCCGTCGTCGCTGTCCTTCACCACCCCGACCAGGTCGTGCTCGCCACCGGTGTGGATGCGCTCCGGCTCCGCGAACTCCTTCAGCACCGAGACGCTCGGCTGCTGCGTCAGGTGCATGAACACCCACTGGTAGAGCGGGGCCCGGCCCGCGCTGCGCTCGGGCGCGGCGGCCGACACGATCCGGCCCACCGGGATGTCCGCGTTGGCCATCAGGTCCGGGAAGTCGACGGCGAACCCGGCGAGCAGATCGGCGAAGGACCGGTCCCCGGCCACCTTCCAGCGGGTCGGCACCGCGTTCATGACGTATCCGATGACCCGGTCCAGCCCCTTGGCCGCCCGGTTGGCGATGGGGGTGCCGATCACCAGGTCGTCGGCGCCGCTCACCCGGTGCGCCAGCACCGCGAACGCGGCCATCAGCACGACGTAGACGGAGGCGCCGCGCTCACGGGCCAGCGCCCGCACCGCCGCGGTGGTCTCCGCGTCGACGTGGAAGGGGATCTGCGCGATGCCGTCGCCGGACGGGCCGGCGGAGCCGGTGCCGGGCACGGTGAGCGGGCCGGGCGGGTCGGCGAGGTAGCGCCGCCAGAAGTCGAGCCGGCTCGCGAACACCCCGGACTCCGCCAGCTCGCTCTGCCAGGACGAGAAGTCGGCGTACTGCACTGCGGGCCGGGTCAGCGGCGGCTCCTGGCCGTCGCGCAGCGCCCGGTAGGCCAGCGCGAACTCGTTCTGCAGCACATCGAAGGACCACCAGTCGCTGATGGTGTGGTGCAGGCTCAGCATCAGGGTGGAGCGCCGCTCGTCGACCCGGACGAACCGGGCCCGGACCAGCTTGTCCCGGCCCAGGTCGAAGGGGCGGTTGCGGAAGGTCTCGAAGGCCTCGTCGATGGAGCGGCCGGTGCCCCGCAGATCCTCCCGCTCCAGGTCGAAGTCCGCGTCGTCGTGGAACTCGATGTGCAGTTCGCCCGAGGCGTCGGTCACGATCCGGGTCCGCAGGATGTCGTGGTGGCTCTGGACCAGGCCCAGCGCCGCCGCCAGGTGCGCGGGGTCGACGGGCCGGTCGAAGTGGTAGGCGGCGCACAGGTTGAGGGCGGGGGTGCCGGGATAGAGCGAGTCGTACACCCACAGGTCGTGCTGGGCGGGACTGAGCGGCACCCGGCGCGCCGGGTCGCGCGGCGGTATCACGGCGGGTATCTCACGGGCCCGGCCCGCGTCCAGCATGCGGCGCATCAGACGGATCCGCTGCTCCCTGCCGAGCGCGGTGAACCGCTCGGCCAGGGACGGGGGCGTCGCGACCGGAACGGTGCGCGAAACGGTGGGGGCGCTCATCACAGGTTCTCTTTCAGCTCGGCCAACCGGTGCAGCCCGGCCAGTACGTCGTCACGTCCGATCCCGAAGTCGATGAAGCAGGCGACCTCGTCGACGCCCAGCTCGGCCAGATCGGCGAGCATCTTGGCGCAGTGCCCGGGGGAGCCGAGCAGGCTTCCCCAGTTCAGATAGCGTTCGAAGGCGAAGTCGGTGAGCATCGCGGTCTGCGCCTCGCTGAGCTCCGCGGTGGTGCTGTCCGCCGCCTTGTTGGCCGCGGTCTGGCGGACGTACGAGGCGAGGTAGCTCTTCAGCGGGGCGCCCGCCAGCCGGCGGACCTCGGCGTCGTCGGTGCCGACGTACGTATGGGCCATCAGCGTGACCCGTCCGTGCGCGTCGGTGCCCCGCTGGTCGGGGGCGGCGGCGCAGGCGGCCCGGTACCGGGCGATCCGGTCGGCCAGCTCCTCCCGGCTCTGCCCGACGGTCGCGCCGAGGACCCCGGTGCGCAGCCGCCCGGCCGCCTCCCAGGTCGCCGGGCTGCCGGACGTGGTCAGCCAGAGCGGCAGGGTCTCCTGGACGGGCCGGGGCTGGGGCGCGAGGGAGACCGGGGCGCCCGTGCCGTCGGGGTACTCGGCGGACTCGCCCGCCCACAGCGCGCGCAGCAGGGGGATCGTCTCCAGGGCGGTGCGGCGGCGGTCCGCGTACCGCTCCGGGGCGATCGCGAAGTCCCTGGAGTGCCAGCCGGTGGCGACGGAGAGCCCCACCCGGCCGTGCGACAGGTTGTCCACGACGGCCCAGTCCTCCGCCACCCGCAGCGGGTGGTGGAGCGGCAGGACCACGCTGCCGGCCCGGATGCCGATCCGCTCGGTGGCGACGGCCAGCGCCGCGCTGAGCACCGGAGGGCTGGGGAAGACCTGCCCCACCTGCTGGAAGTGGCGCTCGGGGGTCCACAGCGCGTGGAACCCGAGCCGGTCGGCGGTCCTGGCCACGGCGAGGATGTCCTCGTACGCCTCGGTGTGCCGGGCCGCGCCGGTGGTGCTGTCGGCACCGAAGAACATCACGCTGAGGTCCACTGCCACTCCTCCTGCTGCTTCCTGCTCGTCTGGGTCCGGTCCTGGGCCGGTGCGCGGCGCGGCACCCGGGGGCGGCGCGGGATGGGGGACACCGTGCTGATCTCGGGTTGGGCGGTGGCCCGTTCCAGCTCCGCGGCGAAGGCGGCGACCGTGGGCGCGGCGAACAGCTGAGCCGTGGTCACCGGCCGTCCGGCGGCCAGCCGGGCCACGGCCCGCACCGCGCGCAGGGAGTTGCCGCCGAGGGCGAAGAAGTCGTCGTCCGGGCCCACGCCCCGCACCCCGAGCACCTCGCACCAGACGGCGGCGACCTCCTGCTCCAGCGCGGTCATCGGCCGTCCGGCGGCGAGGGGGGTGCGGCGCCGGTCCGGCACCGCGATCCGGTCGGCGTCACCGGCCCGCCGGGGCGGACCGGTGAGGGGCAGCCGGGACAGCGGGGTGTCGGGGGAAGCCGCCTGGGCCTCCAGGGCCTCGGGCAGGGCCCGGGCGAGCCAGGGGACGAACGCCGCCTCCAGGGACTCGTCGCGGTACTCGAACGTCAGGGTCAGCCCGTCCGGTTCGCCGCTCGCCGACGTGGAGTCCGTGACGTCCACCAGGAGTTCGAACCGGGCGGCGCCCGTGCGCACGATCTCCACACCGTGCTCGGCGCCGGGCAGGGCGACCTCGGCCCGCGCGTTGTTCTGGAGCGCCAGCACCACGTCGGTGAACGGCTGACGCCCGGGGGTGCGCGGCGGGTTGAGCTCCCCGACCACGTCCTCGAACGGCACGTCCTGGTGGCCGAAGGCGGCGAGGTCCGTCTCCCGCACCCGGGCGAGCAGCTCGGCGGGGGTGGGGTCGCCGGACAGATCGGTGCGCAGCACCAGCATGTTGACGAAGAACCCGACCGCGTCCTCGACGGTGCCGTCCCCGGCGCGTGAGGCCACCGGGGCGCCGATCGCCAGGTCCTCGTCCGCGCCCGCCCGCAGCAGTGCCGTGGCCAGTGCGGCGTGCAGCGCCATGAAGAGCGTGGCGCCCCGGGCCCGCGCCGACTCCACCACCCGGGCGTGCGCCGCCGCGTCGAGCCGGTGCACCACGACCCGCGCCCGGGGACCGGGCACGGCGGGGCGTCCGGATCGGCGCGGCAGCAGCGGCCCGCCGGCCGGCAGCCCGTCCAGCTCCTTGCGCCAGTAGGTGAGCTCGCGGGCGGCGAGGGTGTGCGGGTCGGACGCCGGGCCGAGCCGCGCCAGCTGGCGGCGGGCGTGTTCCGCGTACGGCACGTCGAGCGGTTCGAGCCCGGTGGAGGTCCCGCCCCCGGCACGTGCCCGGTAGGCGCGGGACAGATCGCGGAACAGCGGCCGCAGTGACCAGCCGTCCCCGGCGATGTGGTGCACCAGGACCAGCAGCGCGTGCGTTTCGGGGTGCTCGTCGACGGTGAACAGCGTCGCCCGTACCGGGAGTTCGGTACGGAGGTCGAAGTGGTGGCGGGCCTCCCGTTCGATCTCCCGGTCCATCGAATCCCCGGGGACCCGCATCCGCCGCAGCGGGGGCCGGGCGGCGTCCCCGTCCAGCACCCGGCGTACGGGGGCGCCGCCGCACTCCTCGAAGAGGGTGCGCAGCACGTCGTGGCGGCCGGCGACATCGGCCAGCGCGCCGGCCAGGGCGTCCGCGTCGACCGGCCCCCGCAGCCGCACCAGCATCGGCAGGTTGTACGCGGCGCCCGCCCCGATCCGGTCCAGGAACCAGAGCCGGTGCTGCGCGGGCGACACCGGCAGTGCCCCCGGTACCGCACCGGCCGCGGCCGGGTCCTCGGGGGACACCGGGGGAGCGGTGTCGACGAGCGGGGCCAGCAGCGCCGGGGTGGGCGCCTCGAAGAGGGTCCGGATGTCGAGCTCCGCGCCGAGCGCGCCACGGACCCGGCCCAGCAGCCGGGCGGCCAGCAGCGAGTGGCCGCCGAGCGCGAAGAAGTCGTCGTCCGGGCCGACCGCCCCGGCGCCCAGCACCTCGGAGAAGAGCGTGCACAGTGCGTCCGCGGTGGAGCCGCGGCGGACGACGGGACCGGCCGGACCGGGGGCCTTCGGGGACCAGGGTTCCGGCAGGGCGGCCCGGTCCAGTTTGCCGCTCGGTGTCAGCGGCAGCGCGTCCAGCGGCACGAAGGCGGCCGGGACCAGGTACTCGGCCAGCACCTCGCGGGCGTGGGCGCGCAGAACGTCCTCCCGGAAGTGCTCCCGGTCGCCGCCGCGCGGTACCACGTACGCGGTCAACTGGCGGTCGCCCGAGGGGTGTTCGTGGGCGACGACGGCCGCCCGGTCGACGTCGGGGTGGCGGGCCAGCACGTTCTCGACCTCGCCCGGCTCCACCCGGAAGCCCCGGATCTTGACCTGGCCGTCGGCCCGGCCCAGGTATTCGAGGACGCCGTCGGCGCGGAGCCGCCCGAGGTCGCCGGTGCGGTAGAGCCGCTCACCGGACGGGGCGGCGACGAAGCGCTCGGCGGTCAGCGCGGGCCGCCCCCGGTACGCGAGGGCGAGGCCCTCCCCGGCGGCGTAGATCTCACCGGCCCGGCCGTCGGGGGCCGGCCGCAGCTCCTCGTCGAGGACGTACAGCCGCTTCCCGGCCAGCGGGCGGCCGATCGGCACCGGGCCCTCGCCCAGTTCGGCGGGGGTCACCGGGTGGACGGTCAGGAAAACCATGCACTCGACGGGCCCGTAGCCGTTGCTCAGCCGCAGCTCAGGGTCGCGCTCCAGGGCGCGGGCCGCGTGCGGCGCGGAGAGCGCCTCGCCGCCCACCACCAGTTCCCGCAGCCCGTCCAGCACCTGCGGGTACTCGTCGACGACGACGTTGAACAGGGAGGAGGACAGGTACAGGGAGGTGATGCCGTGCTCGGCGACGAGCCGTGCCATCGTGAAGGGCTCGGGCCGCGCCCCGGGGTGCAGGACGCAGGTACCGCCGCTCATCAGCGGCCCCCACAGCTCCAGCGCGAAGGCGTCCCAGGACAGCGGCGCGCACTGGAGCCAGACCGCACCGGGGCCGAAGGAGGCGAAGGTCTGCCCGGTGAGGGTGGCGGTGACCGCCCGGTGCGGGGAGGCGATGCCCTTGGGCCGCCCGGTCGAGCCGGAGGTGAACATCACGCAGGCGGGGTCGTCGGGCCGGACGGTGACGGCGCCGCGCGGCAGTGGCCGCGCCCCGTCCGCGTCCTCGACGTGCACCAGGTCCGTCCCCGGCGCCCCGGACGCGGCGGCGCGGGTCGTCACGACGGCGACGGCCGCCGCGTCCTCGGCCATCGCGGCCAGCCGGGCGGCGGGGAAGGCCGGGTCCAGCATCACGTAGCAGGCACCGGCCTTGAGGATGCCGAGCACCGTCACGACGAGGGCGACGGAGCGCTCCAGGTGGACGCCGACGGTGTCCCCGGGGCGGATGCCCCGCTCGGCCAGCAGGCCCGCCAGCCGGGCGGCCCGCTCGTCGAGCCCGGCGTAGTCGATCCGTTCGCCGTCGTGGATCAGTGCGGTCGCGCCGGGCGTCCGGGCCGCCTGCTCCTCGAACCGTTCATGCACGCACCTCATCACGCTCACCTCCCAGGTTCTCGCTGTCCTTGGCCGGCTCCCGCGGGGTGTCGAGGTCGGGCAGCAGGGTGTCGATGTCTCTGATCGAGCGGCTGGCCAGCCCCCACAGGGCAACCGCGGTCCCGCCGATCCCGGCGAGCAGCAGCATGGCCGCCATCCCGCTGCCCCGGCCGTGGCCGACGAGCGGCCCGATCAGGGCGAACAGTCCGGAGTCCCGGGCGGCCAGCGGTTCGAAGACGTGGTCGGCGAGCGGCCCGGAGACGGCCATGGCCACCGGTACCGAGATCTGCGACAGGAACATCACCGCGCCGAAGACCCGGCCCTGCCAGTCATGGGGGACCTTGGTCTGCACGATGGTCTGCATCGAGGCGTTGACCACCGTCATCAGCAGGGCGCCGACCAGGATGGCCGCGCACCAGCCGGGCACGCCGCGCACCATGCTCATCACCACCAGCGCGGACAGGCACATGCCGACGATGCCGAGCATCATGCCCCGGCCCCGGTTGGCGGGCCCGCCCCAGGCGGCCATGAGCAGCGCACCGGCCACCCCGCCGACACCGACCGAGGTGTTGACCGCGGCCAGCGCGCCGTTCCCGGCACGGAGGAGCACCATCGGCGAGATGATCGCGAAGCCGAAGACCATCACCAGGTTGACCACACAGAAGTTGATGATGAGTTCGCGCAGGCCGGGCACCCGGAACAGGTAGCGCAGCCCCTCGGCGGCGTCGGCGGTGATCCGGCGGCGCGGCGCGGCGGCGTCCTTCTCGGGGACCCGGTCGCCGTTGAACCGCACGATCCGGATGCCGACGAGGGCGAAGGCGTAACTCGCCACGTCGACCAGAAGGGTGGGGCCGATCCCGAAGAGCGCGACGAGCAGTCCGCCGAGTGCCGGACCGCCGATGCCGGCGGCGCTCTTCGCCCCGGCCAGCAGGCCGTTGGTGCGGTCCAGCTGGTCCTTGCGGACGAGGAGCGGAACGGCCGAGGAGAGCGCCGGGAACTGGAAGGCGGCGCAGACGCCCAGCAGGACCGTGGCCGGGTAGACCTGCCAGGCGTGGAAGGCGTCGAGGTAGTGGAGCGCGGCCAGTGTGCCGACGACGAGCAGTCCGCCGATGTCGGCGACCTGGAGCGCGCCGCGTTTGGTCATACGGTCGACGATTGCGCCCGCGAACGGGCTGAACACGGCCTGGGGCAGCATGGCGCACAGGGAGAGCAGGGTGACGGAGGTCGCGCTCCCGCCGGAGGTCCACACCTCGACGATGAAGGCGAACCGGACCGCGGCGCTGCCGGCCAGCGACACCGCCTGCCCGGACCAGACCAGCAGAAAGGGGCCCATCCCCGAGAAACGACCGGGAATGTCCTTCGATGCCCGGGCGCCCATCAGGGATCGATTCCCTTGCGCACCGGCACTCGGCACATCGTGCCCGAGCCGTCGAACGGATTGGTTGCCACGCCTCAATCCCCCAGGATGTCGCATCCGTTGCGGATCCCCACGGATCCCTGTCTGAGTCGAACGGGGGTCATCATGCGGTGACCGATTACCGCTGCGTTCCCTTGGCGAACGAGCGAACGGGAAGGGAACGGGAACGGATCGGGAGGGGATCGGGAGTCCCGACGGCAAGAGTCCTCCGTGTAGCTGTCTGCAGAAGGAGTACTCACGTGAAGGACCCCAGGGATCGTTCCCCCGACGGGAAGGGAATGCGCCAGGCCCTCCAGGACCTGTCCACCGTCGAGCGGTGGGCCGAGCGGGTGGCGTCCGGCACCCTGTCCCACCCGTACGCCGCTTCGGAGTCCTGGGAGGGACCTCAGTTGAGTGTGGAGACCAGGACCGAGAACGGCATGCACATGGTGGCCGGGATCGTGGAGTGGCCGCCCGGGGCGGACACGGGCGTGACGGTCCTGGACGAGACGCAGCGCGCGGTGCTCCGTTCCCTGGTGAGATCGCTGCTCGATCTGGCCGGCCACGAGTCGGGAACCGCGCGCACACGTGTGGTGTTCACCCCGCTCGGCCCCCGGGTCGCCGCCTGCCAGCTCTACGCGGATTAGCGGAGCGTTCCCGAACCGCCGCCGTCGCCCCTGGGGCGGCGGTTCGGGAACGTGCCGGAAGATGTGCGATCACCGTGTCGACCTGGCGTTTCCGTTCCGTTCCCGAGGCAGTTCGGGGCGGCGGTAACAGGGCGGGAACGGTCCGGGAACGCCCGCCAGCAACATCTGTGGTGTCAGGAAGCGGAACACCGCAAACCTCACAAACACCACTTAGGGGCGGGACCATGGGACGCAAGCTTGCTGGGATCTTCGGAATCGTCGCCGCGACGCTGGCCTTCGGTATCGGTACCGCGGTCGAGACGGGGCACGGCTTCGGGAACGCGCAGCAGGTTGTCGCCGACGACAAGGGCCCCACGGTCATCGGGACCACGGGCACCGACGACGACAAGGGTCCCACCGTCGCCACCCACCTGCTCGCCGACGACAAGGGCCCGACCATCGTCGGCACCCTCGGCACGGATGACGACAAGGGTCCGACGCTGACGGGTACCACGGGTACGGATGACGACAAGGGTCCGACGCTGACGGGTACCACGGGCACGGATGACGACAAGGGTCCGACGCTGACGGGCACCACGGGCACGGATGACGACAAGGGCCCGACCCTGACCGGTACCACGGGCACGGATGACGACAAGGGCCCGACGTCCCCCGTCATGTGACCTCCCCTCCCCCCCCCGCAGAGAGCCCCCGCACCGGTCACGGTGCGGGGGCTCTCTGCTCGCCGTACGCCGTGCACCCTCCGGCCGGTACGTCCCGGTGGGCGGTGGCGGGCGTCAGCGGCGGCGGTGCTGTGCGGGTACGCCCAGCTCGGTGAAGATCTGCTCGGCCTCCTCCCGGTACCGGGCGGCGGCCGGGTCGTTCCCGAGGGCGTCGGCCATGCCGGTGAGGGCGTACGCCTGCTCGACGCGGTAGCCGAGGGAGGCGGCGAGATCGTTGGCGTGCCGGTGCAGTTCGAGGGCGGCCGCCGTGTCGCCCTGCCGGCGGCGCAGCCGGCCCACCACGTTCTCCACCTTGGCGCGGCGCAGGGGCGAGGAGTTCGTCCGCATCATGTCGAGCGCCCGCTCCGCCTGGTCCGGATCGCGGACCGGTTTCCCCAGCCGGTGCTCCACGTCGGCGGAGAGGGCCAGGGTCAGGGCGAGGTTCGCCTCGTTCCCGGCGTCCCCGTACAGGGCGCGCGCCTCCGTCAGGCAGCGGTCGGCCTCCTCGTGGTCGCCCAGTCCGAGATGGGCGAAGGCGAGGTCGGTGATGGCCCCGGGCAGTCCCTCGTGCTGGCCCAGCCGGCGGCTCAGATCGGCCGAGCGCCGGGCCGCCTCCCGGGCCTCCTCGTACCGGCCCCACTGTTCGTACAGGGTGCTGAGGATGGTCAGGCTCTCCGCCTCGGCGCGCGGCATGTCCAGGTCGCGCTCGTGCGCGATCGCCGTCTCCATGTGCTCCAGGGCCGCGGGGAAGTCGCCGAGCAGGCTGTTGAACTGGCCGAGGATGCTCTCGCTGTGCGCCTGGGTGTACAGGTCACCGAGCTCGACCGCGACGTCCCGGCCCCGCCGGGCGGCCTCCAGCCCCTCGGTGAGCCGCCCGAGCTTCCAGCAGGCGACACCCAGATTGGACAGGCTCACCCCGAGCAGCGACAGGTCCTGGAGCCGGTCGGCGGCGGCGACCGCGACCCGGCTCAGCTCACCGAACTCCTCCAGGAGACCGAGGTCGTTGAGCTGGAAGACGAGGTTGCGGGCCAGGCACACCACATAACGGTCGTGCCCCCGGCGCTCGGCGAGCGTCACGGCCGCGAGCAGTGAGCCCTGCTCGCGGCGGAACCACGCCCGCGCCCGCTGCGGGGTGTCCAGGGCGGGCAGTTCCGAGGTGGAGGGATCGATCCCGGTACTGCGGCGGCGCCGACCGGAGTACAGGAGGTCGCACGCCACCTCGGTGGTGGTCAGGTAGTAGCCGAGCAGCCGCTCCACCGCGTCGGAGTCCTCGGGAGCTTCGGCGAACAGGCTCTGCGCGAAGCTGCGGACCAGGTCGTGGAAGGTGTAGAGACCGATCTCCGGCTGCTGCACCAGATGGACGTCGAGCAGCATCTCCAGCAGGTCCTCCGCGTCCCGGGCGGAGACACCGAGCAGCGCACCGGCCGCGTGCGCGTCGATCTCGTTGCCCGGGTGCAGCGACAGCGTCGAGAAGGCGTGGCGGCACTCCTCGTCCAGGGCCTGGTAGGACAGGCGCAGGGTGGCGGAGACGCTGCGGGCGCCGGAGCTGAGCTCGTCGAGCCGCCGGGTCTCGTCGCGCAGGCGCTCCGCCAGGTACTGCAGGGTCCAGCGCGGGCGGTTGCGCAGCCGGGCGGTGGCGATCCGCAGGGCCAGCGGGAGATGACCGCAGAGCCGCGCCAGTTCCGCGGCGGCCTCGGGCTCGGCGGCGACGCGCCGGGTCCCGAGCGTCTCGGCCACCAGCATCGCGCTGTCCTCCGGCGACATCTCCCCGATGGAGATCCACTGCGCGCCGTCCAGGTCGACCAGCCGGGCCCGGCTGGTGACCATGACCAGAGAGCCGGGGGAGAGCGGCAGCAAGGGGTGGATGGCTGCGGCGTCGGCCGCGTTGTCGAAGAGGATCAGCATCCTCTTGCCGAGCAGGGTGGACCGCCACAGTGCGGTGCGGGCGGGCACGTCGTCGGGGATGAGCTGGCCCGGTACGCCGACCGCCCGCAGCAGGGTGTCGAGTGCGATGCCCGCGGTCACCGGCTGGTCGCCCGGTGTGTGTCCGCGCAGGTCGAGATGGAGCTGGCCGTCCGGGTAGTCCGGGGCGAGCCGGTGGGCCGCCCGCACCGCTAGGGAGGTCTTGCCGCAGCCGCCCATGCCGTCGATGGCCACGACGAGGGGGCCCTGCTCGCTGCCGCGCTTGGCGCCGTCGAGGATCTCGGCCAGTTCCTGGTCGCGGCCGGTGAAGTCCGCGAGGTCGTAGGGCAGGGTGCTGGGGGGCTCGGCGGGCAGGGCCACGGCCATGACGGGAGCGGTGACGGGGGCGGGCTCGGGGCCGGCCAGTTCCGGGCTCTCCCGCAGAATGCCCTCGTACAGCTTGGTGAGGTGCGGGCCGGGGTCGATTCCCAGCTCGTCGGCGAGGAGTTCGCGTACCTTCCCGTACTCGTCCAGGGCCTCGGCCTGCCGCCCGGAGCGGTACAGGGCGAGCATCAACTGGCCGCGCAGGGACTCGCGCAGAGGGTGCCGCTCGGCCAGCTCCCGCAGTTCCACGACCAGTTCGGCGGCGTCGCCCAGGGCGAGACGGAGGTCGAAGCGCTGCTCCGCGGCCGTCATCCGGCGTTCCTCGAAGGAGGTGGAGGCCCGCTCGATGACCGGACCGCCTCCGCCGCCGAGGACCGGTCCGCGCCACAGCTCCAGGGCACCCCGCAGCATTTCCGCGGCCTCGGCCGCCCGGCCGTCGGACGCGGCCAGCTTCGCATTGCGTATGAGCAGGCCAAATTCGGCCACGTCGATTTCGCATTGCTCCTCGTCGACGCGGTAGCCGGGGCCGTCGGTCACCAGGACTTCGGCGCCCCCGGGTATTCGTCTTCGGAGGTCCGCTACGGCCTTGCGCACTTGATGGGAGGCGGTGGTCGGCGGGTCCTCGTCCCAGGCGGCCTCTACCAGACGGGAAACGGGGAGCACCTTCCCGGGCTCCAACAACAAAGTGGCCAGAACTCGCTCCTGAATGACTCCGCCCAGCCGGAGCCGCTCGCCGTTGGACCAGCCCTCGATCGGGCCAAGGATGTTGAAGCGCAGCCGAAACTCCTCTGCAGTTGACACGCTTCCGCCCCCCTCAGTTTTGTGCAGCCGCAGCGCTCCACCAGCGCGAAGCGATCGTATCCGCTGCCGAGGGAACTGGCGGTACCGCACCGGGAAGAGTTCGGGAATGGCTCGATGGAATCTGTTCATCGGCAGCAAGCTTTCACTGCCACGGAAGGTACCGAGCGCACGGAGCGTGAGCGGACCGGAAAGATCCCGTTCAGGACCGTGCGTTCCGGACAGTCCTGAATGGTCGGGTAGCTGGACATTGCGATTTCTGAGTACGTGGAGACCGAGGAGACAATGATGAATTCCCAGCCCGCACCCGGGCTCGACGTTCTGCTGCAGAATGCGCGCAAGCGGGCGGGACTCACCCAGGAACAGCTCGCCGGTCTTTCCACCGTGAGTGTGCGCGCCATTCGGGATCTGGAACTCGGCAAGGTCCAGCACCCGCGCAGGGAGACGCTGAAGCTGCTTGCCGGCGCCATGCGGCTCAGCGACGCGCGGCGCGTCGAACTCGAACTCGCCGTGGATACGAAGTCCGCAGGTCGAGTCTTCCAGGACATCTACGGGACCGGCCTCGCCACCCCGCCCCCTCCGCTGCGCCCGCTGATCGGGCGGCGCGCGGAACTGGACGCGCTGACCGCCCGGCTCCGCGCCGATCACGAGCGGCTGCTCACCCTGGTGGGTCTGCCGGGAGTGGGAAAGTCGCGGCTCGCCCAGGAAGCCGCCTCGGTGATGCATACCCAGTACGGGGTTCCGGTTCTCTGGGTCGATCCGGCCGACGATGCGGAACGTGCCGACGGAGCCGTCGCTAATCCGCAGGCGACCGTGACGGGATGGGTCCGCGCACTCGTTCGAAACGGTGGAGAATTTGAGGAACTGGCCGCACTCATCGGGTCGAAGGACACGCTGATCGTACTGGATGGTTACGATGTGTCACCATCTGTCACTTCTCGGCTGCTGAGTCTGCTGCGGGTCTGCGAACGCCTGAAAATACTCACGACCACCGACCGGCCCGTCCAGCTGCCCGGCGGGCGACTGCTCCCGCTGGCCCCGCTCGCGGTACCGACCGCCGCCGATCTCGCCGCCGAAACTCCGGGCGGATCGCTCGTCGCGGACCGGCACGCCGTCGAGCTGACCCTCTCCCACGTCAGTTACATGCGGCCGGACTTCCTGCCCACCGACTCCGTCGTCACCACCGTGGCCCACATCTGCCGCGCCCTGGACGGCATGCCCCAGGCCCTGGAGGCCGCCGCCTCCTGGCTGCTCCTCTACTCCCCGCGGCAGCTCCTGGACATCGCCCGCACCAGCCCGCTGATCCTGCTCGACGGGGTCACCCCCGCCGCCCCCGGCTCCGGACCGACCCTGGGGGAGCGGCTCACCGCGGCCGTGACCGGGCTCGACCCGCAGGCCGCCGAGCTGCTGCGCGCCCTGGCGGAGCTGGAGGACCCGTGGACGGTGGACGGCGCGGCGCGGCGCCGCGGCACCTCACTGGCCAGGACCGCCCGTGACGTGCACGCCCTGCTGGTCCGCGGTCTGATCCGCCGGCTTCCCACCGCCGCGGGCGAACCGGTCGGTTTCACCGTGCTCAACCTGGTCCGCGCGGTGCTCGACGCGGAGCCGACGGCGGACTCCGCCGAGCTGGTCGCCGTACCCGCCGAATAGGGGCCGCCCGTGCCGGCCACGGAACCCCGCTTCCCCTTTCCCGTCACCACTTCTGCCCGCCCCGTCGTACCGAAAGGCACCCCACCCATGCGCAACCTGATCTCCCTCGCCGACCTCACGCCCGCCGAGCTGGACCACCTGGTGCGGCGCGCGGTCACGTTCGGCCGGGACGGCATCGTCCCGAAGCCGCTGGCCGGACGCCAGGTCGGAACGTACTTCCGCAAGTCCTCGACCCGGACCCGGACCTCCTTCTGGACCGCGGCGACCCGCCTGGGCGCCGACGTGATCACCTTCGGCCCGAACGAGCTCCAGCTCAGCACCGGCGAGACCGTCGAGGACACCGCCCGGGTCCTGGGCCAGTACCTGGACGCGCTGGTCGTGCGGACCAACGGGGACGTCGAGGAGATCCGCCGGCTCGCCGGCAGCGAGGACCTGGCCGTCGTCAACGCCCTGACCCTGGACGAGCACCCGACCCAGGCGATCGCCGACCTCGCCACCCTGACCGAGGAGTTCGGCTCGCTCGACGGACTGCATCTGCTCGCCGTCGGCGAGGGCAACAGCTCCGGCGCGGCCCTCGCGCTCGCCGCGGCCCTCACCCCCGGGCTGCGTCTCACCCTGCTCTGCCCGCGCGGCTACGAGGTGCCCAAGGAGACTTTGGACCTGGCGGCCGAACTCAGCGGCGGCAAGGCCCTGGTGAGCCAGGTCGTGACGGCCGACGCCGTCGAGGGGCCGGTGGACGCCGTGTACACCAGCCGGTGGCAGACCATGGGCGTGGAGAAGGAGAACCCGGACTGGCTCAAGGACTTCGAGGGCTTCCGGATCGACCGCGCGTTCCTCGACCGCTTCTCCGGTCCGCGCACCGTCTTCCTCCACGACCTGCCAGCCGTGCGCGGCCAGGAGGTCACCGACGAGGTGCTCGACGGCCCGGCCAGCAGGGCCTGGCGGCAGGCCCACCACAAGATGACCGCCGCCGCCGCGGTCCTGGAGTGGTGCGTGGTCGGCGTCCAGGACTGACCGCCGAGGGAACGTCCGCACCGCACACCGCACCGCACACAGCCACGGGCTCCCGGTGGACAGAGGTCACCCCTGTCCGCCGGGAGCCCGCGCGTGCTCCGGGGCCGGCCGCTCCGTGCGGCCGTGCGACCGGTTGACCGTGCGACCGGTTGACCGTGCGCCCGGGCGACCGGGAAAGGGAACCGGGAAAGGGAAAGGACGGGTGCGGGGCACGGTTTTCGTGCCTCGCACCCGTCCTTTCCCCGGACGGGCGGCCCCGGAATCAGCCACCCATAGCCGCGACCACCGAACGCGGTCGCATATCGGTCCAGTTGGCCTCGATGAATTCGCCGCACTCCTGCTTTCCGGCCTCCTCCTTCACCAGCTCCCAGCCCGCCGGCTGCTGAATCCGGGCCGGCCACAGCGAATACTGTCCCTCTTCGTTGGCCAGCACGACATAGCGGCCCTGAGGGTCCTCGAACGGATTGGTTGCCATGATTTCCACCTCGGTTGGGCGACGTTGAAAAGTGATCTCATCGGGTGCGCCTGAGTGTTTCGCTCAGTGAAACGGTAGAAGGCTCGGGCCGGTCCGCCGGGCAGTGGAACGGGCAGATCGGCGGCACCACCGGCCGTACGGTCAGGCGGCCACCCGGGACTCCCGACGGGTGTGGGTGAGCGCCACACCCGTCGCGACGGTCGCCGCGCGCACCGCGCCCAGCGCCTCGCGCACCAGCTCCGAACGCTCCACCGGCATCACCCCGGCACCGTGCTGGCCTGCACGGACGATGTTCACCGCGGCTTCGAGCACCGCGACCTGGGCCTCCCCGAGCGCCTCGCGCCGGTCGACCCGTTCCCTCACCTCCGCCAGGACGTCCGCGAGCACGTCCGCCGCGGGGGCGCTGTGGCCGGTCTCTTTCATGTCGTGACTCCTCGGTCTTCCGCCGGCGGTGTGCCGCGCGCTCGGTCTGCTGGTGCAGTACGGCCAGTCTCACCGTCCGCCGACACCCCGGCACCAGGCATTCGGTCAACTGCTGCTCTGCTGCCGCCCAGTTGCCGCCGGGGGCGCCGGAATCGCCCTCGCGGCGAATCTACGGTGGTGGCCGAAAGGAAGTTACGGGCTCGTCCCGGACCTCTTTCCCCCCTGTCATCCAATGATGTGGACGAAGCGAACAATGAATCCTGCGGAATGTGCGGCTCCTCATCGATCCGGGCCGCTGGACGTTGTTGTCACCGGGCTCCAGTCCGACTCGCACACCTGGAATCTCATCTACATCCAATTGCTGATCGAAGACCTCGGGCACAAGGTCGTCAATCTGGGCTCCTGTGTTCCCGAGGACGAGATCGTCGAGTCCTGCTGCAAGCTCCAGCCCGACCTGCTGGTCGTCAGCAGCGTCAACGGACACGGCTTCCACGACGCCGAGCCGCTCATCGGGGCCATCCGGTCGCGCTGGGAGCTCACCGGCCTGCCCGCGGTCATCGGGGGCAAGCTCGGCGTGTCCGGAAACGGGGAGGAAGGGGCGAAGGCCCTCATCCGGGCCGGTTTCGACGCGGTCTTCCAGGACGGCGTGGACATCGCGGCCTTCGAGTCGTACCTCGACTCCCTCCCCAAGGAGGTGGAGCGGTGACCGCCCCGGTCCAGGTGACCACCCCGGGCCGGCAGACGCCCCCGGCCGCCCGGGCCACCGTGCACCGGCGCCCGCACTCCTTCGGCCGCTTCGTCGCCGAGGCGCAGGCCCGCGGCACGCTCGTGGTGCAGCCCCGGATGGGCTTCTCCGATCCCGCGCTGATGCGGGCCGGCCTGCTGGCCACGAAGAACGCCACCGACGGGGTCGTCGGCACGATGACGATCGACAGCTACACCCGGGTCAACGACGAGCCCTCGGCGGCCCGCGCGCTGAACGGCGGCGTACCCCTCAACGGCTTCCCCCTCACCCACTACAGCCCGCAGACCTCCCGCTGGGTCCTCGACGGCGTCGAGGACGCCGGGTTCCCGGTACAGATCCGGCACGGCTCCGCACGCCCCCAGCGCATCGTGGCCGCACTGGCCCGGCTGGGCCTGGACGCGACGGAGGGCGGCCCGGTCTCCTACTGCCTGCCCTACGGGCGCACCCCGCTCCTGGACTCCGTACGCAACTGGCAGGAGAGCTGCGACTTCCTGGCCGGGCTGCGCTCCACCGGGGCGGAACCCCACCTGGAGACCTTCGGCGGCTGCATGCTCGGCCAGCTCTGCCCGCCCGGACTGCTCGTCGCGATCAGCGCGCTGGAGGCGCTCTTCTTCCACCGGGCGGGACTGCGCAGCATCTCGCTCAGCTACGCCCAGCAGACCAACGCCGCCCAGGACCGGGAGGCGGTGCACGCCCTGCGCCGGCTGGCCGGCGAGTTCCTGCCGGACACCGAATGGCACGTCGTCCTCTACACGTACATGGGCCTCTACCCGCAGACCCGGACCGGCTCCCTGGAGCTCCTGGAGCGCTCGGCCGAACTGGCCGTGGAGACCGGGGCGGCCCGGCTGATCGTGAAGACCGCCGCCGAGGCGCACCGCATCCCCACGGTCGCGGAGAACGTCGAGGCGCTGCGGGTCGCCGCGCGGGCCGCCGCCCGCCACCGCACGGCGGCCGCCGACCGGAACCCGGCCGTGCCCGTCCCGGCCGGCGACCCGGCGGACAACCCCGTGTACGCCGAGGCCCGCGCCCTGGTGGACGCCGTGCTGAACCTGGACGACGACCTGGGACAGGCCCTGCTCAAGGCCTTCGCCCGCGGATATCTCGACGTCCCCTACTGCCTGCACCCCGACAACGCGGGCCGCACCCGGAGCCACATCGACGGGTCCGGCCGCCTCACCTGGTCCGAGATCGGGGCGATGCCCCTCGGACCCGTCCGCGACCGCGGCCGACGGCTCACCGCCGCCGGACTGTTCGACGCCCTGTCCTTCGTACAGCGCCGGCACGACCGCGTCGTCCCCCGGACCGCACACCGCTCCACTCTTCCCACGGCGGCCCGTCGCCCGGCGGCCCCTCGGCAGCACACCCAGGAGGTAGCACCATGACCAGCCCGACCGCCGAGTCCCCGGACCGCTTCGTGCCTCCGTTCCCGGACTCTCCCGACCAGCACCTGACGGCCCCGACGACCCGTGCCACGCTGCGGGTGCAGAGCCGGATGCTCGCCGCGACCCGCGCCTTCCTGACCGGGCAGGGCTTCCAGGAGTTGCTGCCACCGGTCATCGGCCCGGTCACCGACCCGGGCATCCGGGGCTCCAAGCAGGTGGACGTCGACTTCTACGGCCACAAGTACAAGCTGATGACCAGCGCGATCCTCTACAAGCAGGCCTCGCTGCTGGCCTTCGACAAGATCTTCTACATCGCCCCCAACGTACGGCTGGAGCCGCTGGAGACGGCCGTCACCCACCGCCACCTCGCCGAGTTCCACCAGATCGACGTGGAGATCCGCGACGCCCGCCGCGAGGACGCGATGGAACTGGCCGAACGGCTCGTCTCCCACGTCGTGGCGGAGGTCGTCCGTGAGATGCCGCAGGACCTGGAGCTGCTGGGGCGGGACGTGGACGCCTTCCGCGAGGTCGTCGAGGGTGCCTTCGGACGCACCACGCACCGGGAGGCCACCGCAGACCTGGTGGCGCTCGGCCACCCGCAGGACCCGGCCGCCGAGATCGACTGGGAGGGCGAGGAGATCCTC
Source organism: Streptomyces sp. NPDC092952 (assembly GCF_044754785.1). Lineage (NCBI taxonomy): Bacteria > Bacillati > Actinomycetota > Actinomycetes > Kitasatosporales > Streptomycetaceae > Streptomyces > Streptomyces sp. NPDC092952. The sequence continues at coordinate 67,837 of NZ_JBIVPT010000026.1, forward strand.
TCCGCCAAGTCCAGCCGCCCGTTCTTCGTCGTCGACTACCCCAAGGGATCGCGCGGCTTCTACGACCAGGAGGACGCCGAACGCCCCGGCGTCCTGCGCAACTTCGACCTGATCGCCCCCGAGGGCTACGGCGAACTGTGCAGCGGCAGCGAGCGCGAGCACGACTACGCGGCCCTGGTGACCCGGATGCGGGAGACCGGCGAGAACCCCGCCAAGTACGGCTGGTACCTCGACCTGGCCCGCCGGGGCATCCCCGCCAGCTCCGGCTTCGGCATCGGCCTGGAGCGCTTCACCCGGTACGTCACCGGCCGCACCGCCGCCTGGGAGGCCAGCGCCTACCCGAAGCTCCCCGGCGTGGTGTCGGCATGACCGCGACACTGAGCGCCGACGGCTTCCCCGAGGCCCAGGTACGGTACCGGGCCAGGGCCGGGGCGGCGGGGGTCTTCCCCGAGCTGAAGACCTACGGCTCCAGCATGCTGGGCGCCCTCCCGGCCGACCACGACCCCGACGACCTGCTGGAACGCGCCAGGATCGTCCCGCCGGTGTTCATGCCGCAGCGGCTGGCGAAGCTCATCGACCTGGCCCGCGAACCGCTGTACACCGACGTCGCCCTGGACACCCGCGTCGGCGGCTTCGCCTCCCGGCTGCCGCTCTACGTCTCCGCGTTCGGCTCGACCCAGGTCGCCAGTCACGACCTGGGCGAGGCGGCCGGACGCCAGGCCGGACAGCTCGGCATCCCGATGGTCATCGGGGAGAACGTGGTGCCCGTCAACGGCTTCCGCTCCGCGGCCGACGCCGCCGCGTCCCCGCTGATCGGGAGGATCGCCGCCTACACGGCCGCCGCCGACGACGAGCACGGCGGCGTGGTGGTCCAGCAGTCCACCGAGGACGCCGACGCCGAGGTGTGGAACCTGGTCTACAGCGACCCGGTCTCCGCACCGCTGCTGGCCACCGGCCGCCTCGCCTTCGAACTGAAGGTCGGTCAGGGCGCCAAGCCCGGCCTCGGCGGCCTCACCGTCCTGGGCCGCGACGCGGGCGACCGGGTCGCCGGACAGTACGCCATGGACACGGTGTTCGGCGACGACAGCGAGTCGGTGCTCCGGGTCAGCAGCCCCGGCACCTTCACCGAGGAGATCCTGCGCCAGCAGATCCGGCTGATGCGGAACAACTTCCCCCGCGCCAAGGTGTGGGTGAAGCTGCACCCGGGCCGCGACGTCGCACAGGCCGCGGCCACCGCCTGGGCGGCCGGTGCGGACTCCGTCACCGTGGACGGCGCGGAGGGCGGCACCGCCTGGGCGCCGACCGCCTTCCTCTCCCAGGTCGGCCTCCCGCTCGGCGAATGCCTCACCCGTATCGGCCGCACCGACCACTGCCTGCTCGCCAGCGGGCGGATCTGGGAGGGCGGCCGGGCCGCCAAGGCCCTGGCGCTCGGCGCCCGCGCCGTCGGCCTCGGCCGGGCCGCGCTCCTCGCCGTCGACGAGGACACCGAAGCCGGCCTGGTCCGCCTGGTCGAGTCCATCGCCCTGGAACTCCGGCTCCTGATCAGCGCCGTCGGCAAGTACGACGTCGCGGCCCTGGACGCCGAGGACGTCCTGCTGCCGACGTACACCCGCACCGGCTGACCCCGCCCCACCACCTCGTATCCGCTTAGCACTTCGCACGTCGCACCAACCGCACGTCATCCACCGTGGCTCCGTCGGTCTCCCGGCACGCCGCGAGACCACGAGATCCGAGCTACCGAGAAGGTGTCGAGATGTCCCAGCCGCAAACCGATCCGGCTCTCTCCCGCAGCGCCGACGTCCCCGCGCACGTCGCCGCGTACAACGACACGGCCGAGAACCTCCCCGAGGGCGCTCTGCACGTACTCTTCGCCGCGCAGGCGGCCCGCACCCCCGAGGCCGTCGCCCTGGTCCGCGAGGACCACAGCCTCACCTACCGGGAGCTGGACGGCGCGGCCAACGCCCTGGCGCACCGGCTCGTCGCCGAGGGCGTACGGCCGGGCGACGCGGTCGGACTGCTCTTCGACCGCTCGTTCGCCTACGTCGTCACGGTCCTTGCCGTGCTGAAGAGCGGCGGCGTCTACGTCCCCCTCGACCACCGCCAGACCGAGGAGCGGCTCGCCTGGATCCTCGACAACACCGGCGCCACCCTTCTGGTCACCGACCGCCCGGCCGCCGAGACCGGCTTCGCGGCCGGCCTGCCCGCCCTGCGGCTCGACGACGCCGGGGCCACCGCCGACACGGCCCCCGCCGGCCCGGACGTCGAGGTCCACCCCGACCACCCGCTCTACATGATGTTCACCTCCGGCTCCAGCGGCACCCCCAAGGGCGTGGTGAACACCCACCGCAACGTCGTCGAACTCGCCCTGGACCCGGGCTTCGGAACCACCGCCCACGAACGGGTCCTCGCCTACTCGCCGCTACCCTTCGACTCCTCCACCTACGAATTGTGGGTTCCGCTGCTGCGCGGCGGACTCGCCGTCGTCCTCCCCGCCCGGAAGATCGACATCGGCGAGCTGGCCGAGGCCGTCACCCGGTACCGGGCGACCGCCGCCTACTTCACCACCGCCCTCTTCGACGCCATGGCCAGCGAGGCCATCGACGGCCTCGCGCAGCTGCGCGAGATCTGGACCGGCGGCGACGTCCTGTCCGCCACCGCCCTGCAACGCGCCATGGACCACTGCCCGGACACCACGTTCGTGCACGTCTACGGCCCCACCGAGGCCACCGTCTTCTGCAGCTACCAGAGCTTCACCCCCGAGGTCCGCACCCTGGACCGGCTGCACCTCGGCATCCCGATGGCCAACACCGCCATGTACGTCCTCGACGCCGAACTGCGCCACACCGCCCCCGGCGAGACCGGCGAGCTCTACGTCGCAGGCCCGCACCTCGCCCAGGGCTACGGCCGCCTCCCGGCCCTCACCGCCGAGCGCTTCACCGCCGACCCCTACGGCCCGGCCGGCACCCGGATGTACCGTACCGGCGACCTCGCCTCCTGGAACGAGCACGGTGAGATCGTCTTCCTGGGCCGGGCCGACCAGCAGGTCAAACTGCGCGGCAACCGCATCGAGCTCGGCGAGATCGAGACCGTCCTCGTCCGCCACCCCGCCGTCGCCCAGGCCGCGGTCGTCGTCCGCGAGGACCGGCCCGGCGACAAGCGCCTGGTGGCCTACGCCGTACCCGTCGAGGAGGGCGCCCTGGACGGGGCCGAGATCCTCCGGTACGCGGCCGGGCAGCTCGTCGAGTACATGGTGCCCTCGGCGCTCGTCCCGATGGGAACACTGCCGCTGACCCCGAACGGCAAGCTCGACCGGCGCGCCCTGCCCGCCCCCCGGGCCGGGACGGCCCCCGGCGGACGGGCCCCGCGCAACCCCGTCGAGGAAGTCCTCTGCGGCCTGTTCGCCCACTCCCTCGGCCTGCCGTCGATCGGCATCGACGACGACTTCTTCACCCTCGGCGGCCACTCCCTGCTGGCGACCCGGCTGGTCAGCCGGGTCCGCACGGTCCTGGACGTCCAGCTCACCCTGCGGCAGTTCTTCGAGTACCCGACCGTCGCGCTGCTCGCCGAGTACGTCGCCACCGGCGGCGGCGAGTCCGCCCGCCCCGCCCTGACCGCCCAGGAGCGCCCGGAGCCGCTGCCGCTCTCCGCGGCCCAGCAGCGGCTCTGGTTCCTCGACCAGATGGAGGGCCCCTCGGCGACCTACAACATCCCGCTGGCCGTGCGGATCCGCGGCTCCCTCGACACCGCGGCCCTGGAAGCGGCGTTCACCGACGTCGCGGGGCGCCACGAGAGCCTGCGCACCGTGTTCGGCCAGGCCGAGGGGCAGACATACCAGCGCATCCTGCCCGCCGACGAGGTCCGGGTGGAGGTGCCGGTCACCCCCGCGACCGAGGAGGACGTCGCCGCGCTGCTGACCGCCGAGGCCGAGCGGATCTTCGACCTGGCCGCCGACCTCCCCTTCCGGGCCCGGCTGTTCACCCTCGGCGAGCGGGAGTCCGTACTCCTGGTGGTCATGCACCACATCGTCTCCGACGGCTGGTCCTACCAGCCGCTCATGCGCGACCTGAGCACCGCGTACGCGACCCGCTCCCGGGGCGAACGCCCCGCCTGGGAGCCGCTGCCCGCCCAGTACGCCGACTACACCCTCTGGCACCGCGACGTCCTCGGTGACCCCGAGGACCAGGACAGCGTCGCCGCCGGCCAACTCGACTACTGGCGGCGGACGCTGGCCGACCTGCCGGAAGAGGTCACCCTGCCCTCCGACCGGCCCCGGCCGGCCGTCGCCTCCTACCAGGGCGCCACCCACACCGTGCACCTCTCCGAGGAGAGCCACACCGCACTCGCGGAACTCGCCCGGGAGACCGGGGCCTCGATCTTCATGGTCGCGCAGGCCGCGGTGTCGACGCTGCTGTCCCGGTCCGGCGCCGGGCACGACATCCCGCTCGGCTCACCCATCGCGGGCCGTACGGACCAGGCGTTGGACGATCTGGTGGGCTTCTTCGTCAACACCCTGGTGCTGCGGACCGACACGAGTGGTGATCCGACGTTCCGGGAGCTCCTGGACCGGGTGCGGGAGACCGACCTGGCGGCGTGGAGTCATCAGGACCTGCCGTTCGACCGGTTGGTCGAGGCGCTGAACCCGGAGCGCACCACCGCCCGCCACCCCCTCTTCCAGGTCATGCTGACCCTGACCGACGCCGCCACCCCTACGCTCGTCGCCGAACGCCTGGAGACCGAGTCGGAGTTCACCTGGCTGCACGTCGCCAAGTTCGACCTCACGTTCTCCTTCGCGGAACACCGGGACGCGGCCGGTCGGCCCGGCGGGCTGGACATCACCATCGAGTACGCGACGGATCTGTTCGACGCGGATTCGGTGGAGTCGGTGGGTGGGCGTCTGGTGCGGTTGTTGGATGCGG
>NZ_JBIVPT010000027.1:0-67084 GCF_044754785.1 Streptomyces sp. NPDC092952
GCGTGCGCGTGCCCCTGGCTCCCGTAACCGATGACCGCGACCTTACGGCCCTGGATGATGGACAGGTCGGCGTCGTCGTCGTAGAACAGCTCGGCCACTGGGTTTCTCCTTGGTGTGCAGGTGTTGCGTCCCACCGTACGGCGGGGTGCGTCAGATACGTTTTCGGGTCTCGCCATACGGGCGGCGAGCGGCGGGGCCCTTCGGGGGCTACGCCGTGCGGTCGAGGGCGCGCAGCGACCGGTCGGTGATCGAGCGCGCGCCACGGCCTATGGCGATGGTGCCCGACTGGACCAGCTCCTTGATGCCGTACTGCTCCAGCATCTTGAGCATGGCCTCCAGTTTGTCGGTGCCGCCGGTCGCCTCGATCGTGACGGCCTCCGGGGAGACGTCGACGGTCTTGGCGCGGAACAGCTTGACGATCTCGACGATCTGGGAGCGGGTCTCGTTGTCGGCCCGGACCTTCACCAGGACGAGTTCGCGCTGGATCGCAGCGGAGTGCTCGAGTTCGACGATCTTCAGGACGTTGACCAGCTTGTTGAGCTGCTTGGTCACCTGCTCCAGGGGCAGGTCCTCGACACTCACCACGATGGTGATGCGGGAGATGTCGGGGTGTTCGGTGGTGCCGACCGCGAGCGAGTCGATGTTGAAGCCGCGGCGGGAGAACAGGGCGGTGATCCGGGCGAGGACACCGGGCTTGTTCTCGACCAGGACGGAGAGCGTGTGCTTGGTGGACATGGCGTCGGTCTCTCTCTGTCTCTCAGTCGTCTTCGTTGTCGCCGAAGTCGGGGCGCACCCCGCGGGCGGCCATGACCTCGTCGTTGGAGGTGCCGGCGGCGACCATCGGCCAGACCATGGCGTCCTCGTGCACGATGAAGTCGATCACGACGGGGCGGTCGTTGATCGCATTGGCCTCTTCGATGACCTTGTCCAGGTCGGCCGGGTCCTCGCAGCGGATGGCGTGGCAGCCCATGGCCTCGGAGAGCTTGACGAAGTCCGGGACCCGGGTGCCCTTCGCCGGGGCGCCCTCGGTGTCCGCGCCGGAGTGCAGCACGGTGTTGGAGTAGCGCTGGTTGTAGAACAGGGTCTGCCACTGGCGGACCATCCCGAGGGCGCCGTTGTTGATGATGGCGACCTTGATCGGGATGTTGTTGAGCGCGCAGGTGGTGAGTTCCTGGTTGGTCATCTGGAAGCAGCCGTCGCCGTCGATCGCCCAGACCGTGCGGTCCGGCATGCCGGCCTTGGCGCCCATCGCGGCGGGGACCGCGTACCCCATCGTCCCGGCACCGCCCGAGTTCAGCCAGGTGGCGGGCTGCTCGTACTGGATGAAGTGCGAGGCCCACATCTGGTGCTGGCCGACGCCCGCCGCGAAGATGGTGCCCTCGGGGGCGAGTCGGCCGATGCGCTCGATGACCTGCTGCGGCGAGAGGCTGCCGTCCTCGGGCAGGTCGTAGCCGAGCGGGTAGGTCTCGCGCCAGCGGTTCAGGTCCTTCCACCAGGCCGTGTAGTCGCCCACGTGGCCCTCGGTGTGCTCGGCCTGGACGGCCTGGACCAGATCGGCCAGGACCTCGCGGGCGTCCCCGACGATCGGGACGTCGGCGGCGCGGTTCTTGCCGATCTCGGCGGGGTCGATGTCGGCGTGGACGACCTTGGCGTACGGGGCGAAGCTGTCCAGCTTGCCGGTGACGCGGTCGTCGAAGCGGGCTCCGACGGCGACGATCAGGTCGGCCTTCTGGAGCGCGGTGACGGCGGTGACCGCACCGTGCATGCCCGGCATTCCGACGTGCAGCGGGTGGCTGTCGGGGAATGCGCCGAGCGCCATCAGCGTGGTGGTGACGGGCGCTCCGGTGAGTTCGGCGAGAACCTTCAGCTCGGCGGTGGCGCCGGCCTTGATGACACCGCCGCCGACGTACAGCACCGGGCGCCTGGCCTGGGTGATCAGCTTGGCGGCCTCGCGGATCTGCTTGGCGTGCGGCTTGGTGACCGGACGGTAGCCGGGCAGGTCCAGGGTCGGCGGCCAGCTGAAGGTGGTCCGCGCCTGGAGGGCGTCCTTGGCGATGTCGACCAGGACCGGGCCCGGACGGCCGGTGGAGGCGATGTGGAAGGCCTCGGCGATCGTGTGCGGGATGTCCTCGGCCTTGGTGACCAGGAAGTTGTGCTTGGTGATCGGCATGGTGATGCCGCAGATGTCGGCTTCCTGGAAGGCGTCCGTGCCGATCGCCTTGGAGACGACCTGGCCGGTGATCGCGACCATCGGGACGGAGTCCATGTAGGCGTCGCCGATCGGGGTGACCAGGTTGGTGGCGCCCGGGCCGGAGGTGGCCATGCAGACGCCGACCTTGCCGGTGGCCTGGGCGTAACCGGTGGCCGCGTGCCCGGCACCCTGCTCGTGGCGGACCAGCACGTGGCGGACCCGGCTGGAGTCCATCATCGGGTCGTACGCCGGGAGGATGGCGCCTCCGGGAATGCCGAATACCGTGTCGGCCCCCACCTCCTCGAGGGAGCGGATGAGGGACTGCGCGCCCGTGACGTGCTCAACGGTGGCGGACGATCCGCCGTTACGGGCCCGCGGCTGGGGATGGTGGGCCCCGGTGGCCTGCTCGGTCATCGGCATTCTCTTCTCGAAGCTGAGGGTTTCTGCGGGTGCTTTGCGACAGTTTGCGTGGTGCCAGTGCAACAAAAAACCCCTCGTGCCGTGAGGCAAGCGAGGGGAGCGCGTCGGTGTGGGTCTGCGGAGTGCCGTGCGGGACTCTGCTTCAGCCGACGCGCTGTCCAAGTACGAGAATTCGGGTGCGCATGGCATTGACCCTCTCTCCGACGCACTCGCGATGTCAAGTGGGTGGGACGGGCGTCTCAGCATGTGATCCACTGAGGAGGGGTACGGAGCCACCGGTCAGGACCGGCTGGGCCAGCCCCCCGCCGGGCACCGGGAACTCCCCGCGGGCCAGCGTGCGCCGCAGCCGGTACTCGTCGAGGGGGCCGGAGAAGGCCATGCCCTGGCCGTGCGTGCAGCCCATGGCGCGCAGCGCGAGGACCTGCTCCGGCAGGTCGACCCCGTCCGCCACCGACTGGAGGCCGAGATCGCAGGCGATGCGCAGCAGACCGCTGGTGATCTTGTGCAGCCGGGCGGACTCCACCACGCCCTCGACCAGCTCCCGGTCCAGCTTGAGCACGTCGATGGGGAGCCTGCGCAGGGCGTTGATCGCCGCGTAGCCGCTGCCGAAGCCGTCGAGCGCGATACGGACCCCGATGCGGCGCAGGGCCACGAGACGCTGTTCCAGCTCGTCGAAGGAGATCCTGGGGTCGCTGTCGGCGACCTCGATCATCAGCGCCCCGGAGGGCAGGCCGTGCCGGGTGAGCAGCGCCTCGACGGAGCCGGACGGCATCCCCTTGTCGAGGAGGCGGCGGGCGGGGAGCCGTACGGCCACGGAGGCCGGATGCCCGGCCCTGGCCCGCTCGGCGGCCTGCTCGATGGCCTCTTCGAGCAGCCAGCGGCCCAGCTCGGCGGTGCGGTCGCCGTCCTCGGCGACGCGGAGGAACTCGGCCGGGGTGAACAGGATGCCCTGGGTCGAGCGCCAGCGGGCCTGGGCGGAGACGGCGGCGACGGTGCCGCTGGCGAGGTTCACCACGGGCTGGTGCAGCAGGGCGAACTCACCGTCGCGCAGGGCGGTGCGCAGCCGGGCCGCCAGCTCGGAGCGGCGTACGACGTCGGCCTGCATCTGCGGGGCGTACAGCTCGACCCGGTCCTTGCCGCCGGCCTTGGCGCGGTACATGGCGAGGTCGGCGTTGCGCATGAGGTCGCTGGGGCTGATGCCCGGCTCGGCGAAGGCCACTCCGATGGACGCGGCCACCCGGACGTCGCCGGTGCCGACCCGGTACGGCTGGGAGAGGGTGAGGCGGAGCCGGTCGGCGATCTCGTGGACCTGGCACTCCCGGGCGGACTGGTCGCGGGTGCCGTCGCCGAGGATGATCGCGGCGAACTCGTCGCCGCCGAGGCGGGCCGCCGTGTCGCCGGCCCGGACGGATTCCTGGAGGCGGCGGGCGGCCTGGACGAGGAGTTCGTCGCCCGCCTGGTGGCCGTGGCGGTCGTTGACCGCCTTGAAGCCGTCGAGGTCGATGAAGAGGACGGCGGTGCCCTGGTCGCCGGAGCGGCGGCCGCCGAGGGCCTGGCGGACCCGCTTGGTGAACAGGGCGCGGTTGGGCAGGTCGGTGAGCGGGTCGTGCTCGGCGTTGTGCTGCAACTGGGCCTGGAGGCGCACTCTTTCGGTCACGTCGCGGCTGTTGAGGATCAGCCCGCCCTGGTGGCGGTTGACCGTGGATTCGACGTTGAGCCAGTCGCCCGTGCCGGATCTGAAGCGGCACTCGATCCGGGTGGTGGGCTCCTCGCTCGGCGGGGTGGCGAGGAACCGGCGGACTTCGTGGATCACCCGCCCCAGGTCCTCGGGGTGGATGATCGAGGAGAGCTCGGCCCCGACCAGTTCCTCGGCCTCCCGCCCGTACACCCCGGCGGCGGCGGGGCTGACGTAGCGCAGGACGCCGGTGGGGGCGGCGATCATGATGACGTCGCTGGAGCCCTGCACCAGGGAGCGGAAGTGGTTCTCCTTCTGGGCCAGTTCCTGGGTGAGGGCGATGTTGTCGACGAGCATGATGCCCTGCCGGACCACCAGGGCGAGCACCACCGTGCAGCCGGTGAAGATCACGACACGGTCCACCCGGCGGCCCTCGATGGCGTTGTAGAGGATGCCGAGCGTGCAGACGGCGGCGGCGAGATAGGGCGTCAGGGCGGCCAGGGAGCCCGCGATGGGGCGGCTGGCCTGCTGCCCGCCGCGGGACGGCAGGGCCGGGCAGTCCGCCGTCCGGTCGGCCCCCCAGGGGGCGTAGGCGAGGAGCAGGGATCCGGCGAACCAGCCCGCGTCCAGCATTTGGCCGGAATGATAGGTCTGCCGCAGCAGCGGTGAGGTGAACAGGGCGTCGGACAGTACGGTCAGGGCGAGCGCGGCCACGGCGGTGTTCACCGCGGAGCGGTTGACGCTGGAGCGGCGGAAGTGCAGCGCCAGCACCATGGAGACCAGCACGATGTCGAGGAGCGGATAGGCCAGCGCGAGCGCCACCCGGGCCACGCTCACGCCCTCGGCGTCCACCAGATGCGCGGTGTGGGCGAGGGCGAGGCTCCAGGAGAGGGTGAGGAGCGATCCGCCGATGAGCCAGGAGTCCAGTGCGAGGCAGAGCCAGCCGGCCCTGGTGACGGGACGCTTGGCGAGGACGAGCAGTCCGACGATGGCGGGCGGCGCGAAACAGAGGAACAGCAGGTCGGCCAGGGAGGGGGTGGGCACCGGGCGCCCGAGCACCACCTCGTACCAGCCCCAGACCGCGTTGCCCGCGGCGGCCATGAACGAGGAGAGCGCGAAGAGCATCCAGGCGGGCCGGAACCGGCTGCTGCCCTCCCGCGCGTAGCGGTAGCAGGAGACGGCGGCGACCAGCGCCGCCGCACTGAGACCGAAGTCACCCATGAACAGGGCGACTTGCGAGGAGCCCCAGCCGAAGGCCGAGCCCACGGCGTATCCGGCCCAGACGACACCGAGAAGGATCTGCCAGAGCAGCGGGGACACGCCGCCCGCGGCCGACCTCCGGGAGAGCAGCGCCCCGAGGGCGTCGGCCGGCGCGCTCACCGGGGCGCCCCCGGAATCGCCGCGTACGCCGGCCCTCGTCGGCTGTCCGGTGGTGTCGGATCGTGCGCCCATCGCCCGTGCATCACCCGTCGCCCCCTCGCGTGTCGCGTCCTCCCCGGCGCCGTCCCTCCACTCCGCGGCTCAGCGCCCCTTTCGGGACGATACACCAGACTCGTCACACAGGGACATAGTTCCTCTACTCTCCGTGACGACCTGGGAGGTTGTCCGGTACCGTGCGCGACGGCACCCCCGCGCTGCGTGGTCAGCCGGTGGTGAACACCACGTTCCGCACCGGTTCGCCCGCGGCGAACCGCCCCAGCTGTGCGGCCAGCAGACGCTTGGCGCGCGGGAGGAAGGCCGAGGAACTGCCGCCCACGTGCGGGGTGATCAGGACGTGGGGAGCATGCCAGAGCGGGTGGCCCGGCGGCAGGGGTTCCGGGTCGGTGACGTCGAGCGCGGCCCGGAGCCGGCCGGACTCCAGTTCGACCAGCAGGGCGGCGGTGTCGACGACGCCGCCCCGCGCGACGTTCACCAGCAGCGCCCCGTCCTTCATCGCGGCCAGGAACCCGGCGTCGACCAGCCCTTGGCTGGACGGGTTGAGCGGGGTGGACAGCACGACGACGTCGGCCTCGGGCAGCAGCCGGGGCAGTTCGTCGAGCGCGTGCACGGGACCGCGCGCGGATGTCCGTGCGGAGCGCGCGACGCGCACCACCCGCGCGCACTCGAAGGGCGCGAGCCGGTCCTCGATGGCGGCGCCGATCGACCCGTACCCCACGATCAGGACGGACCTGTCGGCGAGCGCCGGGTAGAAGCCGGACCGCCACTCCTCCGCGTCCTGGCCGCGCACGAAACCGGGGACGCCGCGCAGGGAGGAGAGGATCAGGGTGAGGGCGAGCTCCGCGGTGGACGCCTCGTGGACCCCCTTGGCGTTGCAGAGCCGTACCCCGGCGGGCAGGACGCCGAGCCCCGGCTCGACGTGGTCGATGCCCGCGGTCAGCGTCTGCACGACCCGGACGCCCGTCATCCCGGCGAGCGGCCGGACCGAGACCTCGGCCCCCTTCATGTACGGCACGACGTAGAAGGCGCAGTCGGCGGGGTCCGCGGGGAAGTCGGGCCCGCCGTCCCAGTGACGGTACGTGAGCGACTCGGGGAGCCCGTCGATCTCACCGGCCGGGAACGGCAGCCACACCTCGGACGTCTTCGCCGGTGCGGGGCTGTCGGGGATGTTCGTCGAAGTCATGGTCAGGAGGCTAATCCTCACCGGAGGGGTGATCGCCGGAGGCCGTGCGCGGTGCGGTGGGCGGCAGAGGTTACTTTGGGGTGTGCGGTGCGGTCCCGTCACGGCGGGGCATGGGCCCGGTTCGGCGGTGGGCCCGGGGAGGATCGGGGAGTTGGAGCGCAGGAGTCTCGGTGCGGCGGCGCTCGCCGTGGGGGCGGTCGGTCTCGGCTGCATGCCGATGAGCTGGGCGTACAGCGCCTCGCAGCAGCGCGGTGACCGCGCGTTGCGTACGGTGCACGCGGCGCTCGACGCGGGTGTCCAACTGCTCGACACGGCCGACATGTACGGACCGTTCACCAATGAGCTGCTGGTCGGCCGGGCGTTGAAGGGCCGCCGGTCGGAGGCGTTCGTCTCCACCAAGTGCGGTCTGCTGGTGGGTGATCAGCACATCGTGGCCAACGGCCGTCCCGGCTATGTGCGGCGGGCCTGCGACGCCTCGCTGCGCCGGCTGCAGACCGATGTGATCGATCTGTACCAGCTGCACCGGGCCGACCCCGAGGTGCCCGTCGAGGAGACCTGGGGCGCGATGGCGGATCTAGTGACCGCCGGGAAGGTGCGGGCGCTCGGGCTCTGCGCCGTCGGCGCACGGGCCTCGCGGCGGTCCGGATCCCGCACGTACGACGAAACGATCCGTCAGCTGGAGCGGGTGCAGCAGGTCTTCCCGGTGAGCGCGGTGGAGGCGGAGCTCTCGGTCTGGTCGCCGGAGGCGCTGGAGTCCCTGCTGCCGTGGTGCACCGCGCGCGGGGTGGGGCTGCTGGCCGCGACGCCGCTGGGCAGCGGCTATCTGACGGGCACGCTGACGCCGGGTCAGGGCTTCGAGCCTGAGGACCTGCGGGCCCGGCACCCCCGGTTCACCGCGGAGATGATGGCGGCGAACCAGCCGGTGGTCGTGGGGCTGCGCAGGATCGCCGAGCGGCACGGGGCGAGCGCCGCGCAGGTGGCGCTGGCCTGGGTGCTGCGGCAGGGGCCGCACGTGGTGCCGGTGCCGGGGACCAAGCGGGAGCGGTGGGCGGTGGAGAACGCGGGGGCGGCCGGGCTGCGGCTGACCCCGCGGGACCTGGCGGAGATCGCCGCGCTGCCCCGTGCGCAGGGGTCGTGGGACTGAGACGCTGCCCCGGTGGCGGCTCCCGGGAACGGGGGCCGGTCCGCGTCCATGGGGTAGGAACGGTGGTCGGGTGTCCGTCGAAGGGATCGGTGCTGTGCGCGGTGTTCTGTTCGGATCTGTACGACCCCCTGCCGGGCGGCGGGGGCGCCGGGGCCCGGTGGCGGCCGCGCTGGCGGCCGGGGCGCTGGTGCTGACCGCGGGGTGTTCCTCGGGCGGGGTCCCCGGCGCGGCGGGCACCGCGAGCACACCGCCCTCCTCGCACCCGGCTCCGGCGTCCTCCTCCCCCGCGGCCTCGCCGCGGCCGCCCGCCAAGGGCTCGGTGACGGTGGTGTCGACGCTCACCGGGGGCCTGGACTCGCCCTGGGGGCTCGCGGCGCTGCCCGGCGGCGATCTGCTGGTCTCCTCCCGCGACAAGGGGACGATCACCCGGATCGACGGCACGACCGGAAAGAAGACCCTGCTGGGCTCGGTGCCGGGGGTGGCGCCCTCCGGTGAGGGCGGGCTGCTGGGCATCGCCGTCTCCCCCACGTACGACGTGGACCACATGGTGTACGCGTACTTCACGACCGAGTCCGACAACCGCATCGCCCGGATGCAGTACGACGAGGACGGCACCACTCCGGGCCGGCTGCTCGGTGCGCCGGACACGATCCTGCGCGGCATCCCGAAGGGGTCGCTCCACAACGGCGGACGGATCGCCTTCGGCCCGGACCGGATGCTGTACGCCGGGACCGGCGAGACGGGGGACACCGGGCTCGCGCAGGACAAGGAGTCGCTGGCCGGCAAGATCCTCCGGATGAGCCCGGACGGGCAGCCGGTGCACGGCAATCCGGCGGCCGACTCCGTGGTGTATTCGTACGGTCACCGCAATGTGCAGGGGCTCGCCTGGGACGGGCAGGGGCGGCTGTGGGCGTCCGAGTTCGGCCAGGACACCTGGGACGAGCTGAACCGGATCGTGCCGGACGGGAACTACGGCTGGCCGCAGGCGGAGGGGAAGGCGGGGAAGAAGGGGTTCGCGGACCCCGTGGCACAGTGGAAGACGTCCCAGGCGTCCCCGAGCGGGATCGCCTTCGCCGAGGGGTCGATCTGGATGGCGGGGCTGCGCGGCAAGAGGCTCTGGCGGATCCCGCTCTCCGGCGGTGAGCGGGAACCTTTCGCCGCGCCGCAGTCGTTCCTGGAAGGGAAGTACGGCCGTCTGCGCACCGTGCTCGCCGCGGGCGGCGACAAGCTCTGGCTGGTCACGAGCAATACGGACACCCGTGGCACCCCCGGGCCGGAGGACGACAGGATCCTGCTGCTGACCGTGCGGTAGCGGGGCGACAGCGCGGAAAGGACGTGCGGCCGGTGTTCAACTTCTTCGAGGAGCTCTTCGCGCCGGGCCGCAAGCACACCAACGACGAGCAGAAGCGGCTGGAGCTGTCCCGGGTGGATCTCGGCATCGGCGATCCGGGGCGCGGCCCGATAGACCTGGCCTCCGGGAAGGTGGTCGTCAGATCGCCCGGCGCGGACCGGGAGTCCGGTCCGGACGCGGCGCCGGGCGATCCCGACGACCAGGGCTGAGCGGGGTTCCCGCCCGGCCCTCGCGGGTCAGCCCGTCCGTCGGATGCGGGCCGAGGTGATCGTGCCGTCGAGCACCGTGTAGGTGCCGGTGTACGTCTGCCGGGAGCCGTCCGTCTGATACGCGGTGATGTCCACGTGGACGGTGTCGCCCACGGTGTCCGTCACCTGGACGTCGTCGCTCGCCGTGTTCGCGAAGCCCGAGGTGAACGCGGAGAAGCTCTTGGTGAGGTTCTTGCCGCCGAGTTCCCAGGCCGTGTCGTAGTCGCCGCTGTTGATCGCCCCGTAGTAGCTCCGCACCGTGTCCGCCGGTCCGTCGGGCGCGGGCGGGGCCTCCTCCTGGGTCGGCGGGTCGGACCCGTACGTGTCGCTCCCGTACGGGTCGGGCTCGTAGGTGTCGCCCCCGTACGGGTCCGCGGTACCGGGGAAGTCGTCGCCGAAGCTCGTCGGGGGCGGGCCGGACGGGGTGGTGAGGACGGTTCCCCCGCCCCCGGCACCGTCGTCGCTCGACCGCACCCAGACCGCCGCGCCCGCCACGGCGAGCAGGAGGACGACGAGGGCCGCCACGATCAGCACGCGGGACAGGTCGCTGTCGGGGGGCGGCTCCCCACTGCCGGTCGCCGGGGAGGAGCCCGGCACCCAGCGCTGTCCCTCCGCGTCCCACTGACTCATCGGAATCCGCTCCTCATCCGCCCAGCTGGGCGATCGCCTGGACCACGGCGGCGGCCGAGGCGAGCCCCGCCGCCGCGGTCGCGCCGAGGTCCAGCCGGTCCCGGAGCCAGCGCAGGCGGTCCCGGCGCACCCGGCCGTCGCCGCCCGCCGCCCCCTCGACCTCCGCGAGCCCCTCGTCGAGTTCCGCGACCTCGTCGGTCCTGGTGAGCACCCCGAGGTGTCCGCGCAGGGCGGTGACGGCCGCGAGCAGTTCGGGCGAGGCGGCGACCAGTTCCCGCGAGGAGTCCACCGCGTGGGCGTCGTCGCCGGACGCCACCGCGCCGCCCGTCATCGTGCCGATGCCGATGCCGCCCGCGACGACCGGCGGGGCGGACGCGGCGCCCGGCGGGTGCTCCACCGTCGCGGAGTCCGCCACCCGCTCCCCCCGGTCCTCGGCGTGCGCGCGCGCACCGGTCGCCGCCGCGCCACCGGTCATCAGGCCGATGGAGATCCCGCCGGGTGCCCGGTCCGCCGGGCCGGCGCCGCTCCCCCGGTCCTCCCGGCCGTCCGTGTCCTCGCCGCGTTCCCCGGCATGGGTGCTGTCGCCGTTCCCCGTCATCGGATGTCTCCTTTCCCGTGGGCCGCCGAGGCGCCCTCGCCCGTGGCGACCGCGCCGCCGTGCATCGTTCCGATGAACACCCCGCCCCCGCTGACGGTGACGACCTGGCGTTCGAAGTCGCCGGTCTCGTAGTTCTTCGCCCGCAGTGCCTCGCGCACCCCGGTCGCGATCCGGTCCTGCACCGTCCGTACGTACCGCTTGACGTCCATCTCCTGGAACACCGACAGTTCGGCCGTGCTGCCCAGCTCCCGTACGGAGGTGACCGGTCCGTCGGGGAAGGCGCGGCGCGGGTTGGCCAGCCAGGTGCGGAACTCGGCCGTGACCGCGTTCGCCAGGGAGGTCCCCGCGGCGAAGTTGGCGGTGGGCGTCGCGAGCAGGGCGCGGACCGCGTCGCGCAGGGGGTCGGGTTCGCCCCGGGCCTCGATCACGTCGACGGCCTGGAACTCCGGCCGCACCGGGGTGAGGACATGCGGGACGACCTCCAGGACGAGCATGCCGCCCTGGGTGTGGACGCGTACGAGCACCGAGACCACGATCTGTTCGTCCCATGCCCCGACCCGGATGCGCAGGAAGTGGCGGCGGCCCTCCGCGCCCTCGCCGACCGCCTCGGCGAGGTGCCGGTCGACGGCCGCCGGTCCGTAGTCGACCTCCCAGCGGGCCGCGCCGGTCGGGAGGTAGACGAACTCCTCGACCTCCAGGGCCCGCAGACGGTCCCTTCCGGAGGCCGCGGCGGAGGTGCGCAGGGCTTCCAGCTGCGGCTTGATGAGGTCGATGACCTCCCGTCCGGTGAGCGGGCCGGCCGCGGCGGAGGTGTCCGGCTCCGGGCGGGGGCCGGGCAGGCCGTCCGCCCGTCCGCCGTCGTGCTTCCTCAGCTCCATCACCAGCGACCACGGCTCCTCGTAGGGCCGTCCGGCGCCGATGAAGGGGCGGAACGGGTCGTAGACCGTGAGGGCCGCGTACTGCTCGCGGGCGATGGCCCCGGCGATGCGCCGGTAGCGGGTGGTGTCGGGGAGCGGCTCGCGCTCCATCCCGGGGAAGTCCTTGGAGCCCAGCTCCGTGCGCATGACCCGGGTGACGTGGCTGCGGTACGCCCACACCGGCAGCGTCAGCAGCAGGGGGAGGACCACCGCCGTCCAGGCGCCGGTCCCGCTGACCAGGGCGAACACCGCGGCCACCCAGTACGTGAGCGCCGCGACGGCGGGCAGGACCGGGAGCAGCATCTTCAGCCGGCCGCTGGTGGCCTGTTCGACCATCCGCCGGTCCAGGGTGAAGAGCGCGACGCCGAGTCCGGTCGCCACGCGTACGCCGCCGAGGAGGACGCAGACCAGGGCGTACCCCAGCCACCAGGGCAGGGGCAGCAGGGGCTGCGATCCGACACCGGCGATTCCGAGCCCGATGAACAGGGCCCACAGGGCCAGCAGCATCAGCGCGGTCCGGACCTCCGCGCGGCGGGCGCGCAGCGCGTGCGCGAGGACCGGCAGCGCGTCGACGCCGAGCGAGGGGGCGACCGGGCGCTCCTCGTGCAGGACGAGTTCCTGGATCACGCGTCGCCGGAAGTCGCTGTCGAGGTGCACCCCCGCGCAGAGGAGCCGGGTGGCGTCGCTGCGTCTGCCTGTGTACGGGGCGTTGCCGGGGCGCCGTGCCTTGCCGTCGTGGGAGGCCGGCCGTCCGGCTCTGCTGCGCCCGTCGCTCGTCCCCGGGCGTTGCCCGGGTCGCTGTTCCGTCATGTGGCGCTCTCCTCCGTTGTCCTCGCGATGTGGGGGAACCGTGCCCCGGCGGGTTGCGCCGGGGCACGGCCCTTGCCGCTGGTGCCGGGTCAGTCCGCGGCGTCGAAGGCGGACGTGAGCCGGGGTATGTAGTCGGCGTAGGCGGCGGCCCAACAGCCGTAGTTGTGGCCACCGTTGCACTGCGGCGAGAGCGAGGAGCCGTCGCCGTAGTCGACGAACCGGCTCTTCAGACCGAGCGCGTCCAGCCGGGACTTGACGTTCCGGGAGGCGATCGCGGTGTAGTGGTCGATGAGGTCGTTGTCGCCGGTGTAGAGGGTGATGCCGGTGCCGTCGAGCTTGGCCAGGTTGACCGGGGCGGCCGGGTCGACCGCCTTCCAGATCCGGTCGGCGTCGAACACGGGGTACGGGGAGCCGAAGATCGCGTCGCTGTCGACGACGGGCCCGTAGCCGGTGCAGTCGCCGGTGCCGGAGGTGCTCAGGGCGCACCAGGCGCCGGGCAGGTTGAGCTCCGTGGCCAGGACGACCGCGCGCACCTCCGCCATGCCGAAGTCGATGCCGCCGGAGAGTGCGGCGACATGGCCGAAGAGGTCGGGGCGGGCCTCGGCGTAGTGCAGGGCTCCGAAGCCGCCCATCGACAGTCCGGTGACGGCGCGGTGGCCCCGGTCGGCGAGGGTGCGCAGATTGGCGTCGATGAAGGGGACGACCTGTTTCAGGTGGAAGGTCTCCCAGTTCGCCGCGCCCTCGGCGGTGTTCTGCATGACCCAGTCCGCGTACCAGCCCTTGCGTCCGCCGTCCGGTACGACGGTGATCATCTTGTCCGAGCGCAGCGCGGGGGCGGCCGCGGCGTCGTCCGGGTTTCCGGGCCCGCCGTGCAGGAAGTACGTCACCGGCCAGCGCTTGTCCGGCTGGGTGCGGTAGCCGCTGGGCAGGAAGATGCGGATCTTGTGCTGCCCGGAGAGCTGCGGGGTGGTGACGGTGATGGTGAAGTCGGTGTCCGAGTGGACCTCGCTGCCTCCGGCGACCTGGGTCAGGCCGAATCCGTCGGTCAGTACCGGCGGGGCGGCGGGCCCCTCGGCGTGGGCGAGCGGGGTGGTGAGGGCCAGGGCCGTGGTCAGCGCGGCGACGGCCACGGCCGTTCTCGTCCGGGCTCGCCAGGTGGTCGGCGGGGACGTTCTCATCGGGGGTCCTCTCCGGGAAGGGTGGGTGGATGGCACTCGCGGGTGGCGTCGGCGGAGTGGGTCACAGTGCGCAGAACGCGTCCGTCAGGGCCTTGCCCGTGTGGGCCTGGCCCGGCGTGCCGCCCTGCATGTGGAACTCGTTGTTGACGTTCAGCGCCTGTTCGGTGCCGTCCTCGCTGCTCAGCCAGTTGTTGAAGTAGCCGAGCACCGCGCCGTTGTGGCCCCAGGCCCACTTCCCGCAGGGCAGCTTCTCGTGCTCGATGCCCAGCCCGTAGCCGACGTCGGTGGTCACAGGAACCGTAGTCTTCAGCTCGGTCATCTGCTGGGGCTTCAGGAGTTTTCCGGTCATCAGCGCGCGGGAGAACGTGGCCAGGTCGTCCAGGGTCGACACCATCGCCCCGGCGCTGCCGGAGACCTGCACGTTGGAGACGGTGTCGTCGTTGACGAAGACCGCCCGGAGCACGTAGCCGTGCAGGTGGTTGCCGTGGAGGGCGGGGTCGGAGGTGGGGAAGCTCGTGTCGTCCAGACCGAGCGGGGCGATGATCCGGCGCTGGATCTCCTCGGCCGGTCCGGCACCGGTGACGGCCTTGATGACCATGCCGGCGAGCGCGTAGTTGGTGTTGGAGTAGCCGAATTTCTCGCCCGGACCGCTCGTCGGCGCGTGCAGGCCGAGGGCGACGTCGACCAGGGTCTGCGGCGGGTAGGCCTGCCGCTGGTTGATGTTGAGGAAGTACGGCGTGCTGATCTGGAGGGAGCCGAGGTAGTCGGGCAGGCCGGAGGTGTGGTTCAGCAGCTGACGGATCGTGATCCTCGTGCCGTCGTAGCCGTTGGCGGCGACCGCGCCCGGCAGCCAGTGGTCGACGGTGTCGTCCAGCGAGAGCCTGCCCTCGCTCTCCAGTTGGAGCAGGACGGTGGAGACGAACGCCTTGGTGTTGCTGCCGATCCGGTACTGGGCCTTCGGGTCGGCGGGGACCTTGTCGGCGACGTTGCCGTAGCCGGCGTGCACGTACTGGGCGGTGTCGCCCTTCCTGACCATGCCGGTCACGCCCGGGTAGCCGTCGGCGACGCCCTGCTGGGCCCCCGCCTGGAGGATGTCGGCCGGGGTCTGCCCGGCGGCGGCCGGGGCGGCGGCGGCCGGGCCGACGCCGGTGGCGAGCAGGCAGGCGGCGGTGGCCGCCGGCAGCAGCCACCGGCGGTGGCGGCGCGGCAGGGGTCCGTCGAGGTTCGTCATCTTCTTTCCTGTCCCTTTCGGTTGGTCGGGCGTTCCGCGACCGCCCCGCGCGGTCCGGCCGTTCCTCAGTACCGGTACGCGGCCGTGAGGATCAGCAGAAGGACGAGAACGCCCACGGCCCGGAGACAGCCGGAATTCCTCTCCGGGTTCTTCCGGTTGGTCTCCACATGGCCGCCCGCGGGAATTCCCGGGTGATGTTTGGCGTAGTGCTCCAATTGCCTCTGGGCGCCCTCGGATTCGGCGAGCCACGCCGTCTTGAATCCGCATTCGCCGCACCAGAACCGGAAGGCCATGTCAATTCCTCATGAGTCGCGGAAGGAGAGAGCCACGGGAGGCGGCCGGGTCCGGCGCCGGGCCGGTCCGTGACCCCCGGGTGCCGTTCGCACCCGGGGTCCCGACGGGAGCGCCGCCCCGTGTCGGCGCTCCTCCGCCGGGCACCACCGATCGTCGCGTTCACGCCGATCGGCGTACAGGACATGCGACCGGCCATATATGGCCGGTCGCCGCCGGTAGGGTCTTCGCGACCGCGCACGGTGGTGGGAGGGGAGTCGAAGTGGCGGACCGGCTGGGCACGTTGTTGCGTCGGCTGCGTCATGGAGCGGGGCTGACGCAGGAGCAGTTGGCCGAGCGGTCCGGGGTGAGCGTGCGCACGATCCGCAGACTGGAGACCGGTGGATCCGGCGACTACCGGCTGGGGACGGTGGAGTCGCTGGCGGACGCGCTGGAGGCGGGGGCCGAGGACCGGCGGCGGCTGGTGGCCACGCTCGCGGGACCGGCCGTCGAGGCTCCGGCACCCTCCCCCGTTGCCGCCCGGAATTCCGGTACGGACGAGGAGAAGGAATCCGGTCCGTCACCCGTTCCGGCGGCCCTGAATTCCCCCGCGGCCGAATCCGTTCATCGCGACATCGCCACCGCGGCCGATGAATTGGCGCGGGAGATCCGGCGGCGTTGGCAGCGCGAGGAGGAGCACCGCCGGGTGCACGATCCCTTTCCGCTCCCGGTGCGCTGGCGGGACGCCCCCGAATCGCTGACCGACTTCTCGGAGAACATTCAGCGGCTGCCGCCGGGGGCGGCCCCGGACCGGATGGATCTCAGCGGCGAGCTGGGCGGTGTGGCCGAGGTCTACCGGCGCGTCCTGTCCGGGCGGCTGGTGGTGCTGGGCCGGGCCGGTTCCGGCAAGTCGGTGCTGACGATCCGGTTCGTGCTGGACCGGCTGGCGGACCGGCGGCCGCGGGAACGGGTGCCGGTGCTCTTCAGCGTCGGCTCCTGGGACCCCACCGCCGTGGCGCTGCGGGACTGGCTGATCGACCGGCTGCTGCGCGACCACCCGCATCTCACCCGCCACGCCCCCGGCGGGTCGACACTGGCCGCCGCGCTGGTCGACGCGGATCTCGTCCTGCCGGTCCTGGACGGGTTCGACGAGATCGCGGAGGGGCTGCGCGGTACGGCCCTGGAGGTGCTCAACGCCACCTCGGTCCCGCTCGTCCTGACCAGTCGGCGCGGCGAGTTCGCCGAGGCCGTCGAGAAGGTC
The DNA here is from genome assembly GCF_044754785.1 of Streptomyces sp. NPDC092952. NCBI lineage: Bacteria > Bacillati > Actinomycetota > Actinomycetes > Kitasatosporales > Streptomycetaceae > Streptomyces > Streptomyces sp. NPDC092952. The sequence continues at coordinate 16,545 of NZ_JBIVPT010000027.1, forward strand.
CGGGCCCCGCTGGTCTGGGCCGCCGGGATCGAGCTGACCGATCTCACCCTCGACGACCTCGCCGACTACCTGCCCCGGACGGCCCGGCCGGTCCCCCGCGAGGACGGCGCGAGCCCGGCGGTCTGGACCTCCGTACTGGACCGGCTGCGCGCCCCGGCGGCCGGGGCGGCGCCTCCGCTGGCCCGGGTGCTGAGCACCCCGCTGATGATCGTGCTGGCGCGGACGATGTACAGCGACTCCCCCGACCGCGACCCCGCGGACCTGCTGGACACCGGGCTGTTCCCCGACGAGAACGCCCTGGAGGAGCATCTGCTGGCGGGGTTCGTGCCGACGGTCTACCGGCGCCGCGTCGCCGAACGCGGCGCCGCCGGCCACCGCGGGCGCCACCCGGACCCGGAGCGGGCCGAGCTCTGGCTCGGCCATCTCGCCCACCACCTCGCCCGCTCCGACCGCGACCAGCAGGACCTGGCGTGGTGGCGGATCGGCGATTCGCTGCGGCTGTCCGTCCGGCTGCTGGCGGTGGTGGCTGCCTCGGCGCTCTGCGTCGCGCTCGCCTACGGGGTGGTCAACCTGTTCCGTCTGCCGTATCCGAACGGCGAGGTCCTCCTGGTGGGCGGTTCGATGGGGGCGGTCGCCGGTCTCGCCTTCGGGTGCGTCCACGCGGTCCTGGTCCGCCTCGGCGGGACGGCCTTCGAGCCCGCCCATGTGCGGCTGCGACTGCGGCTGCCCGGGGCGGGTACCGGGGTCGGCCGCGGAGCGGTGCGCACCTTCGCCGTACGGTTCGGTGCCGTGCTGCCGGGCGGGTTCGTGATGGGCGTCGGCTGCGCGCTGGCCCTGGCCCTCCAGCGCCGGGTGTTCTACGGGGTCCCGCTCACCGACAAGGCGGTGATCGAGGGCACCCTCGTCAACATGCTGGTCTTCGGGCTGATCTTCGGGACGGGCGCCGGACTGGTCTTCGGGGTCGTGGCCGCGCTGGAGGCGCCGCTGGACGTCGCCTCGGCGGCCACTCCGGCCGGGCTGCTGGCCTCGAACCGGGCGACGGTGGTCCGTCAGGTGCTCGTCCTGGCCCCGATGCTGACCCTGGCCATCGCGGTGGGCGGCCGCCTGTTCGCCGGGCTGCTCGACGGCGTCCTCGGGCCGCTGTACTGGCCCTTGGCGGACGCGGTGTTCATCGGGGCCGTCGGCGGGCTCGGCGGCGCCTTAGCGTACGCGCTCTCGTTCACCGCCTGGGGGCGCTGGCTGGTGCTGTCGCGGGTGTGGCTGCCGCTGACCGGCCGGCTGCCCCGGGACCCGATGGCCTTCCTGGACGACGCGTACCGCCGGGGCGTGCTGCGGCAGAGCGGTGCGGTGTACCAGTTCCGGCACATCCGGCTCCAGCACCATCTGGCCCGCTCGTACCGCGAGCACCGCAGGGGATACGCACCGGCCCGCTTCGACGCCGCGCCGCCCTCCCGTCAGTCCTGACGCGAGCGCCACTCCGGGGCGAGCACCGCCCAGATCTCCGAGTCGTGCCGCTCGCCCCGGTACAGGTAGCTCTCCCGGAGCACCCCGTCGCGCGTCATGCCGAGCCGGCGGGCGACGTCGGTGCTGGCGGTGTTCGCGGCCGAGGCGATCCACTCCACCCGGTGCATGCCGCGCTCGTACACCGCCCAGTCGATCAGCTTGCGGGAGGCGCGGGTCACCAGGCCGCGGCCCTGGCCCGCCGGCTCCAGCCAGCAGCCGATCTCGCAGTTGCCGGACTCGGCGTCGAAGACCCGGAACAGCACGCCGCCGACGAGGGTGCCGTCCAGCCAGATGCCGTAGAGCCGCCCGGTGTCGGACGCCTGCTTCTCCGCGTACCGCCGCAGCAGGTCGCGGGCCGAGGCGAGGTCGGTGGCGAAGGAGGCGAACGGGATCCACGGGTCGACGAGTTCCCGGGCCCGGTCCACGTGGTCGAGGAACTCCTGTGCCTGCCAGATCTCCAGCGGGCGCAGCTCCGCCCCGTCGTCCCCCAGGGATACCGCGAACATCATGCTCCTTCTCGTACGGTGTGTGGTGTCTGCGGGATCTTCGCACGGCCGGGTTCCCGCGCGTCGGGGGTTTCGATGCTGATCCGGGGCAGCAGCCGGTCCAGCCGGCGCGGCAGCCACCAGTTCGCCCCGCCCAGCAGGTGCATCAGCGCCGGGACCAGCAGCGTCCGCAGGACGAAGGCGTCGAGCGCGACGGCCGCGGCGAGGGCGATGCCGAACATCGCGATGACCCGGTCGCCGCTGAGGACGAAGGCGAGGAAGACCGCGATCATGATCACGGCGGCGGAGTTGATCACCCGGCCGGTCTCGGCGAGGCCCACCCGGACCGCCCGCCGGTTGTCGCCGGTCTCCAGCCACTCCTCGTACATCCGACCCACCAGGAACACCTGGTAGTCCATCGAGAGCCCGAAGAGCACCGAGACCATGATCACCGGCAGGAAGGGTTCGATCGGGCCGGAGCTGCCGAGCCCCAGCGCCTCGCTGCCCCACCCCCACTGGAAGACCGCGACGACGACCCCGAAGGAGGCGGCGACCGCCGCCACGTTCATCACGGCGGCCTTCAGCGGGACGGCGACCGACCGGAAGGCCAGCAGCAGAAGGAGGCAGCCCAGGCCCACGACCACGCCGACGAAGAGCGGGAGTTTGCCGACGATGATCCGGGCGAAGTCGTCGTAGCTCGCCGTCACGCCCCCGACATGGGCCTGGAGCGAGGTGTTCTCGGCGGTGCGCGGCAGGACGTCGGTGCGCAGCCGGTCCACGAGGTCGCTGGTCTCCCGGGACTGCGGCGGCGAGGCCGGTACGACGGTGACGAAGGCGGTGTCGCCGCCGCTGTTGTACGTGACCGGGCCCACCGAGGCCACGCCCGGGGTGGTCCGCAGCGCGGCGGGCAGTCCGTCCATGGCGAGCCGGTCGTCCGCGCCGTCCAGCTGCGCGGCGATCGTCAGCGGCCCGTTGACGCCGGGGCCGAATCCGTCCGCCAGCAGGTCGTACGCCTTCCTGGTGGTCGATGTGGCGGGGTTGTTGCCCTGGTCGGAGGTGCCCAGGTGCAGGGAGAAGGCGGGCAGCGCCAGTACCAGCATCACCACGGCGGCCAGCGCCCCGAGCAGTTTGGGGTGGCGTTCGACGAAGGCGGACCAGCGGGCGGCGAAACCGGTGGGCACCTCGGGCCGCGGGCCGTGCTCGGCGAGCCGCCGGCGCTCGCGCCCGCTCAGCGCCCGGGTGCCGATGAACGACAGCAGGGCCGGGAGCAGGGTCACCGAGGCGGCCACGGTCAGGACGACGGTGAGCGAGGCGGCGATCGCCACCCCGTTGAGGAACCCGAGCCGCAGGATCAGCATGCCGAGCAGCGCGATGCAGACGGTGGCCCCGGCGAAGACCACCGCGCGGCCGGTCGTCGCGACGGCGTTCTGCGCGGCCTCGGTGACGGAGAGGCCCCTGCGCAGCCCTCTGCGGTGCCGGGTGACGATGAACAGGGCGTAGTCGATGCCGACGCCGAGCCCGATCAGCATGCCCAGCATGGGGGCGAAGTCGGCGACCGTCATCAGATGGCCGAGCAGCACGGTGCCCGCGTAGGCGGTGCCGACGGAGACCAGTGCCGTGGCGATGGGCAGCATGCTGGCGGCGAGCGAGCCGAATGCGAGGAACAGGACGACCGCCGCGACGAGGACCCCGACGACCTCGCTGAGATGGGCGGAGGGCGCCTCGGTGAGGGCGACGGCGGGGCCGCCCAGCTCCACCTGGAGATGGTCCCCGGCGGCCGCCCGCGCGGTGTCGACGACGGCCCCGACCTGCTGCGCCGGAATGTCCTCGACCCGCTGGTCGAAGGTGATCGCGGCGTAGGCGGTGTGTCCGTCGCCGCTGATCTGCGCGGTGCCGGACGCCCCGTACGGGCCGGTGACCGCGCCGACCCCGGGCAGTTCCTCGACGGCGTGCAGGGTCCGGGTCATCGTCTGGCGGACGTCGTCGGCCCGCACGGTGGAGTCGGAGGTGTGCCAGACGATGGTGTCGGTGTCACCGCCGAGGTCCGTGAAGCCGTTCCTGAGGAGATCGGCGGCCCGGCCGGACTCCGTACCGGGCACCTCGTAGTCGTTGGAGTACGCGGAACCCGCGAGGACCGCCGCGGTGGCCGTGCCGCCGAGGGCGAGCAGCCAGAGGAGAACGGCGATGAGACGGTGCCTGATGCACCAGCGGGCGATGGCAGCCAACGGACGTGCTCCCTGCTGGTTCGTGGTCCCCGGGCAGCATGGAACAGGGATCTGCCGCGAAGGACGCATGACCTGAGAACCGTCACTCTGGCAGCCGAATATGATCCTTTGTCTCTTTCGTGGCCTTACTCACAACAGGCGCGGAGGGGGCGCCGCGGCCCCCTCCGCGACGGCGGTCCGGCCGTCTCACCCGGCTCGTTGTTCCTCCGCCTCCAGTTCGTCCTCGAACTGCTCCTCGATCTCCGCGATGCCCTTCCTGACGACCTCCGCCAGATGGACGGGGCAGGTCAGCGGCTCGCTCCCGGAGCCCTGGCCGGAATCCGCGCCGGGGGCGGGGCACATTCCGGGGGCGTGGAGGCGCACGATGCGTGCCAGGCGGTCGGACGCGCACTCACCGCCGGGCGCATGGCCGTCCGCGTGGTCGCAGGCGCCGCCGGGCAGGGTGGTGGCGGCGGTACGGAGGATGCCGAGGATCTCGCGGGCGATCCCGTACGACAGCTCCAGGGAGTCGGCCGCCGTGCCCATCAGGAGCAGCAGGACGGTCCGCTCGGGGGCGGGTCCGTCCGGGCCGAGCCGCTCGTAGCGCCGGGCCGCCCAGAGCGCCGCCTCCTCGGAGGCCGTCTCGTCCTGGAACGGGGCGTGCCGCGCGCTCAGCGACTCGATGTCGAGCCGGCCGTCGGGGCGCAGGTACACCCGGTCCAGATGTGCCGTCTCCCGGGTGCCGAAGAGCCGGTCGACCGCTTCGCGCAGATGGTCCCGGGCCTCGACGGCGAGGGCGCGCAGGAAGGTGGGGCACGTCCATGCCTCCAGCGGGGCCCCGTATCCGTCCGCGTGCTCCTGGCGCAGGACGGCACGGCCGCCGGGGCTCTGCAGGTGGATGCCCTCGGCGGCCTGCTGGTCGCGGCCGGAGCCCAGTGCCGGGTGCTCGCCGTCCCCGTGCGCGCAGGCCCCGTCCGGCAGCAGCGGCAGTACGGACTCCAGGCCCTCGATCATGTCGTCGAGCAGCGACCGCTGTCTGATCCGGCCCGACCCCGCGTACCAGCAGTTCGCGTGGGCGACGACGACATAGCCGGCGAGAGAGGCCCGGGAGAGGTCGCCGGGCGGTACGGCGTGGATCTCCAGGTCCCAGAGCGGTTCACCGTTCGGATAGTCGTTGAGCACACTGCCCAGGCTGCGGATGTACCTCTGATGGTCCTCGGGGACGATCCGGGGGATGCCGTCCGCGCTGCCCGGCAGGATCACGTCGGCGGCCGTCCGCGCCCATCCGGCGGCATTGCGGGGGCAGGAGTCGGCCCCGTCCCACTCGTCGAACGGAACCTCGACGTCCGGCGCGTAGGACAGTCCGTCCACGTCCGTGTCCCACTCCTCCAGGCTGTCGGTGTACGGATGGTCCGCGTGCCCGCACCCGCCGGCCCGGAGGCCCCGCTCGTCCAGGGCCTCGGCGGCGGCGCCCAGCGCGTCCACCACGGCCCGCTCGACGGCCGCGCCGCGTCGCCCGAGGATGTACGGCGCCATGCTCACCAGCCCGAAGGCCAGCAGGACCGCCTGCTCGCCGTCCGGTTCGGCGGCGAGCAGGCGGGCGCACTCCAGGACGACGGGATCCGCCTCCTCGGGGGCGGCGCCCGCCGTGACTCCGTCCCACTTCTCGATCAGTTCGTTCATGATCAGGGACACGTGGGCCGCGCCGCCGTGGTTCCGGCGGGCACCGGACTCCCCTGCGGACGGCCCGCCGGGCGGACCGTCAGCCCGAGACGCTCGCGCGGCCGTTCTCGATGTGCCCCATCAGCCGGCGGCGGAAGACGTCGTCCCCGTCGACGGTGACGGCCAGGTCGTACCAGCCGTGCGCGTCGGCCGCGGAGTGCACCACCGTGCGGCTGCGGCCCGGCTTCACCTTGACGGTGCGGGTCCAGTCGCGCAGGTCCGCCTCCTCGACGTAGCCGAGCGGGCGCACGGTGAAGGTGAGCGTGGTGCGGCCGGTGTTGCGCAGGGTGAGGTGGATGTCGCGCTCATGGGCGTCGATCCGGGAGGCGACCTCGGCCGTGCCGTTCCGCGCCGCTCCGGCGAACTCGCGGCGGAAGCCGTTCGGCCCGGTGACCGTGAAGCGGTACGCCTCCCCGGCGACGGGCACCGTCCACCGCGCCTCGCCCTTCACGTCCCGGTGGACCGGGGCCGGGAACTCGCCCGCGTACGGGTAGAGGGCGAAGTGGGCGGAGGAGCGGCCGGTGTTGCTGAGCACCACCCGTACCGCGCCGTCGACCAGGCTCGCCCGCGCGTCCGGCTGGTAGGGCAGCGGGCGGGCCGGGCGGCGGCCGGGCTCCTGCTCGGGCATCCGCTGCACGGCGGGCGGCTTGGGCGCCCAGCGGCCGCTGAACGGCGGGATGGCGCCGGGCCGCTCCACCTCGGGGCGGCGCCGGGCGCGGGTGAAGTCGAAGGCGGAGGTCAGGTCGCCGGTGACGGTGCGCCGCCAGGCGCCGATGTTCGGCTCCTTCACCCCGGTCCAGCGCTCCAGGAAGCGGATCACGGAGGTGTGGTCGAAGACCTCGGAGCAGACGTAGCCGCCGACGGTCCACGGGGAGACGACCAGCATCGGGACCCGGACGCCGAGGCCGGTGGGCTTGCCCTCCCACTGCTCCTCGGTCACCTCGGCCGGGGCGACCGGCGGCGGCACGTGGTCGAAGAAGCCGTCGTTCTCGTCGTAGTTGATGAAGACCGCGGTGTGCCGCCACACGTCGGGGTGCTTGCCCAGGGCGTCGAGGATCTTGTAGACGATCGTGGCGCTGTGCACCGGCGAGGAGACGCTCGGGTGCTCGGAGTCGACGGCGGAGGGCACCAGGTAGGAGACCTCGGGCAGCGTCCCGGCCGCCACGTCCTTGGCGAACTCCTCGGCCAGCTTCCCGGTCTCCACCCGGCGCAGCGCCCGCTCGAAGAGGCTGCGCTCGGCCTTGTCCAGGGTGGCGACGCCCTCCTCCAGCAGCCCGAACAGCCGCTGCCGCTCGGCGTCGCCGGCGTCGCGTATCGCGGAGTAGAACGACTCCATGTACGTGTGGCCGCCGGTCCGCGCCAGCGCCTTGCGGGCGACGGCCTTGAAGGTGGCGAAGAACTCGATCTGGTTGTCGGTGAAGTTCTCCCACTCGGTGTACGTGCGCCAGCTGTGCCCGGCCTTCTCCAGCCGCTCGGCGTAGGTGCCCCAGTCGTAGCCGGGATGGGTGCCCTCGTCGTACGCGTCGTTGCCGACGGCCCGCTTGCCGTTCGGCTCGTTGCCGGTCTTCCCGCTCCAGAGGTGGTTGCGGTTGGGGCTGGTGGAGGAGTGGATGGAGGAGTGGTAGGCGTCGCAGACGGTGAAGGTGTCGGCGAGCTCGTAGTGGAGCGGGATGTCGCGGCGGTCGTAGTACGCCATGGTGGCGGCGGTCTTCGCGGAGACCCAGCCGTTCATCCAGCCACCGGCCCACGCCTTGCCGCCCCCGCTCCAGGAGTGGTCGAGCGCGCCGATGTACTGGAGGTCCTTCTTCTGCGCCTCGGCGGCGTCACGCACCGGGAACGGCAGCACGGAGGCGCCCGCCGGTGCGGGCTGCTCGAAGACCGGCTTCCCGCCGGGCAGTTCGACGGCGTTGCGGTCGCCGAAGCCGCGTACGCCGCGGAGCGTGCCGAAGTAGTGGTCGAAGGACCGGTTCTCCTGCATGAGGATCACCACGTGCTTGATGGCGCCGAGCCCGTCCCGGCCGCCCGCACCGGCCGCGTGGGCGGGCTGTGCGGCGATCGCGGCCTGGAGCGAGGGCGGCAGCAGCGACCCGGCTGTCGCGGCGCCGAGCGCGCCACCACCGATCGCGAGGAGCCGACGCCGTGAGATGTCCGTGGTCAAGTGGGGCCTCCCGAGTCCTGTCGTTCAGCCCGGAAGCTAATCCGGCCGGGTGGCGGGCGGAAGGACTCGGGACGGCTGCGCGGTGAACGTCCAACAGGTCGGCCGGGAAGTCCAACCGGGTACGCGGGCCGTCTCACACCCCGATCAGCCGCAACGACCCCCACAGCGCCACCGTGGACGCGACCAGGGTGGCCGGTACGGTCAGCAGCCCGAGCCGGGTGAAGTGGCCGAGTTCGGGGGCGATGCCGTGGGCGTGCAGGATGCGGCGCCAGAGCAGGGTGGCGAGCGAGCCGACGTAGGTCAGGTTCGGGCCGAGGTTCACGCCGATCAGGGCGGCGAGCAGCGGTCCGGGACCGGCCGCCGCGACGACCGGGAGCAGGGCGAGGATCGCGGGCAGGTTGTTGATCAGATTGGCGAGTACGGCCGCCACCGCGGCCACCGCCAGCAGCGCGGGCAGCGAGGAGCCGTCCGGCAGGAACGCCTCGATGCCCGCCCCGAGCCCGTTGTCCACCACGGCCCGGACCACGACGCCCAGCGCGAGGACGAAGAGGCAGAACAGCGGGTGGGCGGAGCGGATGATGCCCGTGACGGTGGTGTCGCGGCGGGCCAGCGCCCGGCCCCCCAGCACCGCGGCGCCCGCCAGCGCCGCCCAGAGCGGCTCGGCGCCCGCGAACGAGGTGGCGACGAATCCGGCCAGGGTGAGGGCGAGGACGACGAGGGTGAAGACGGGGACGGGCCGGCGGTCCGCCTCCGGCTCCGGCGGGTGTGCCCCGGCCGCCAGGTCGTCGGCGAAGAACCGGCGGAAGACGGCGTACTCCACGGCGACGGCGGCCGCCCACGGCAGGGCCATCAGCGCGGCGAACCGGGTGAAGGAGAGGCCGCTCGCGGTGAACGCCAGCAGGTTCGTCAGGTTGGAGACCGGCAGCAGCAGGGAGGCCGAGTTGGCGAGGTGCGCGCAGGCGTGGACGTACGGCCGGGGCCGGGCGCCCACCCGGGCCGCGGTGGCGAGGACGACGGGGGTCAGCAGGACGACCGTGGCGTCCAGGCTGAGTACGGCGGTGATCACGGCCGCGACGAGGAAGACCCCGCCGAGCAGCGGCCCGGTCCGCCCCCGGCAGGCGCGGGCGACCAGATCCCCGGCAGCCGTGAACAGCCCCTCGTCCGCGCAGAGTTTCGCCAGGACCAGGATCGCCGCGAGGAAGCCGACGACCGGGAGCAGGCTCTCCACCTGGGCGCGGGCCTCGGGCCAGGAGACCGCGCCGACGGCGGTCACCAGCACGGCGGCGGGTACGGCGACGGCGGCCTCGGGCAGCCCCCGCGGGCGCACCACCGCGAAGACCAGCACGCCGAGCAGAAGGGCGACGGAGACGATCTCGGCGGTGACGGTGTTCAGCGGACCCTCCGGACAGGTGAAGGGGCGGCACACCCCAGTGGGTGCGCCGCCCCTCGAAGGACGTACGGATCAGCCCTCGACGCCGAGCTTCTCCAGGATCAGCTCGCGCACCCGGGCCGCGTCCGCCTGGCCGCGGGTGGCCTTCATGACCGCGCCGACGAGCGCGCCCGCCGCCGCGACCTTGCCGCCGCGGATCTTGTCGGCGATGGCCGCGTTGCCCGCGATGGCCTCGTCGACGGCCGCGGAGAGCGCGCCCTCGTCCGAGACGACCTTCAGGCCGCGCTTCTCGACGACGGTGTCCGGGTCGCCCTCGCCCGCGAGGACGCCCTCGATGACCTGGCGGGCCAGCTTGTCGTTGAGGTCGCCGGAGGCGACGAGCGCGGCGACCCGGGCGACCTGCGCCGGGGTGATCGGCAGCTCGTCGAGACCGCGGCCGGTCTCGTTGGCGTTGCGGGCCAGCTCGCCCATCCACCACTTGCGGGCCTGGTCCGAGGGGGCGCCCGCGTCCGTCGTGGCGACGATCAGGTCGACCGCGCCGGCGTTGAGGATGGACTGCATGTCGTGCTCGGAGACACCCCACTCCTCCTTGAGCCGGGCCCGGCGCAGCCGGGGCAGCTCGGGGAGGCCCTTGCGGAGCTCCTCGACCCAGTCACGGGCCGGGGCGACCGGCACCAGGTCGGGCTCGGGGAAGTAGCGGTAGTCCTCGGCGTTGTCCTTGATGCGGCCGGCCGTGGTGGAGCCGTCCTCCTCGTGGAAGTGCCGGGTCTCCTGCACGATCGTGCCGCCGGAGGACAGCACCGCGGCGTGGCGCTGGATCTCGAAGCGGGCGGCCCGCTCGACGGAGCGCAGCGAGTTCACGTTCTTCGTCTCGGAGCGCGTGCCGAAGGTCTCGGTGCCGTTGGGGCGCAGCGACAGGTTGACGTCGCAGCGCATCTGGCCCATCTCCATGCGGGCCTCGGAGACGCCGAGCGCCTTGATGAGCTCGCGGAGCTCGGCGACGTACGCCTTGGCGACCTCGGGGGCGCGGGCGCCCGCGCCCTCGATCGGCTTGGTGACGATCTCGATGAGCGGGATGCCGGCCCGGTTGTAGTCGAGCAGGGAGTGGGACGCGCCGTGGATACGGCCGGTGGCACCGCCGACGTGGGTCGACTTGCCGGTGTCCTCCTCCATGTGGGCGCGCTCGATCTGGACGCGGAAGATCTCCCCGTCCTCCAGCTGGACGTCGAGGTAGCCGTCGTAGGCGATCGGCTCGTCGTACTGGGAGGTCTGGAAGTTCTTCGGCATGTCCGGATAGAAGTAGTTCTTCCGGGCGAAGCGGCACCACTCGGCGATCTCGCAGTTCAGCGCGAGGCCGATCTTGATGGCGGACTCGACGCCGATCTCGTTGACGACCGGCAGCGCGCCGGGCAGGCCGAGGCAGACCGGGCAGGTCTGGGAGTTGGCGTCCTGCTTGAGCTCGGTGGAGCAGCCGCAGAACATCTTGGTCTTGGTGCCGAGCTCGACATGGACCTCCAGGCCCATGACGGGGTCGTAGGACGCGAGCGCGTCCTCGTACGGCACCAGGTCGGTGACAGTCACGGTGAAACTTCCCTCTCAGCCCAGCAGTACGTCGTCGTCGCCGAGGCGCTTGAGCTCGCGCAGCAGCAGGGCGACACCGGTGGCGATGGCGGCGGCGGAGACGACGGCGTCGATCAGCCGGAGCGTGTCGTGCTCGAAGCGCGCCTGCTTGGCCTGCTTGAACACGCCGACCGCCCCGAAGGCGGTGGTGCCGATGGACAGGTACGTACCGGCCTTGGACTTCTTGAATCCCTTGGCCTTGGTCAGTGCGCTCACAACGACGGAGCCTCCTCCAGCAGCGGGTGACCCCACTTTTCCACGAAGGCGGCCTCGACGGCGGCTCCGACCTTGTAGAGCCGGTCGTCCTTCATGGCGGGGGCGATGATCTGCAGCCCGACCGGCAGCCCGTCCTCGGGAGCCAGGCCGCACGGCAGCGACATGGCGGCGTTGCCCGCGAGGTTGGTCGGGATGGTGCACAGGTCCGCGAGGTACATCGCCATCGGGTCGTCGGCGCGCTCGCCGATCGGGAAGGCGGTGGTGGGCGTCGTCGGGGAGACGATGACGTCAACCTGCTCGAAGGCCTTCTCGAAGTCCTGCGTGATGAGTGTGCGGACCTTCTGCGCGGAGCCGTAGTACGCGTCGTAGTAGCCGGAGCTGAGCGCGTACGTACCGAGGATGACGCGGCGCTTGACCTCGTCGCCGAAGCCGGCCTCGCGGGTGAGCGCGGTGACGTCCTCGGCGGACCTCGTGCCGTCGTCGCCGACCCGCAGGCCGTAGCGCATGGCGTCGAAGCGGGCCAGGTTGGAGGAGCACTCGGACGGGGCGATCAGGTAGTACGCCGAGAGCGCCAGGTCGAAGGAGGGGCAGTCCAGCTCGACGATCGTGGCGCCGAGCGACTTCAGCAGCTCGACCGACTCGTTGAAGCGCTGGACGACACCGGCCTGGTAGCCCTCGCCGGAGAACTGCTTGACGACGCCGACGCGCATGCCCTCCACGCTGCCGTTGCGGGCCGCCTCGACGACCGGCGGGACGGGGGCGTCGATGGACGTGGAGTCCATCGGGTCGTGGCCGCCGATCGCCTCGTGCAGCAGGGCCGCGTCGAGGACGGTACGGGCGCAGGGGCCGCCCTGGTCCAGGGAGCTGGAGAAGGCCACCATGCCGTAGCGGGAGACGCCGCCGTAGGTGGGCTTGACGCCGACGGTGCCGGTGACGGCGGCGGGCTGGCGGATGGAGCCGCCGGTGTCCGTGCCGATGGCGAGCGGGGCCTCGTACGACGCGAGGGCGGCCGAGGAGCCGCCGCCGGAGCCGCCGGGGATGCGGGTGAGGTCCCAGGGGTTGCCGGTCGGGCCGTAGGCGCTGTTCTCGGTGGACGACCCCATGGCGAACTCGTCCATGTTGGTCTTGCCGAGGATGACGACGTCGGCGGCCTTCAGCCGCTGGGTGAGGGTCGCGTCGTACGGCGGGACCCAGCCTTCGAGGATCTTGGAGCCGACGGTGGTCGGCATGTCCTTCGTGGTGAAGATGTCCTTCAGCGCGAGCGGGACACCGGCCAGCGGGCCGAGCTTCTCGCCGGCGGCCTTCTTCGCGTCGACGGCGCGGGCCTGCGCGAGGGCACCCTCGCGGTCCACGTGCAGGAAGGCGTGGACCTTCTCGTCGACCGCGTCGATCCGGGCGAGGTGGGCCTCGGTGACCTGGACGGCGGTGAGCTCGCCGGAGGCGATCTTCCCGGCGATCTCGGCCGCGGTGAGCTTGATGATGATGCTGTTGTCCGTCATGTCTTCTTAGTCCTCCCCCAGGATCTGCGGCACCTTGAAACGCTGCTGCTCCTGGGCCGGGGCGCCGGAGAGCGCCTGCTCGGGGGTGAGCGACGGACGGACCTCGTCCGCGCGCATGACGTTGGTCAGCGGCAGCGGGTGGGAGGTCGGCGGTACGTCTTGGTCGGCGACCTCGGAGACGCGGGCGACCGCGCCGATGATGTCGTCGAGCTGACCGGCGAAGTGATCGAGCTCTTCGCTCTTCAGCTCCAGACGCGCCAGCCGGGCGAGGTGGGCGACCTCCTCGCGCGTGATGCCAGGCATGCAGCGATCCTCAGGGGTTGGTGTGTGGTTTCGGCCGGGGCCGGCGGCAGGTGGAAATGTGCCACCGGCCCCAATCCTATGGGGTCGCCCGCCGCGTCTTCCGCCACCTGGGCAATCGTCCGGGCCGGAGCGGGATTTCCGGTATCGGGACGGATTCCCGGGCGGCCCTCGCCCGGGCGGAGCGGGCACCGGCCCCGGGCCCCGGGCCGGTCAGGTCGCCGCGCGGCCCCGGGGGGTCGCGGGGCGCGGGGCCGGGCGGGGCGCGGCCGTCCGGGCGCCCGGGCGCTGCTCCAGCTCCGGCGCTCCCCCCGCTGCCGCCGCCGCGGCGGCCGCCGCCAGCTCGGCCGGACGCCGCCAGCCGTGCCGCCCGCGCGCCCGCAGCCAGGCCGTGGTCTCCTGCGGCGGCATCGCGGCGGCCACCAGCCAGCCCTGCACCGCGTCGCAGCGCAGATCGCGCAGCCGCTCCCAGGTCTCGTCGTCCTCGACGCCCTCGGCGACGACCAGCAGGCCGAGCGAGTGGGCCAGGTCGATCGTGCAGCGGACGATCTCCGCGTCCTCGTTGTCCACGGCGAGCCGGGCCACGAACGAGCGGTCGATCTTCAGCTCGCTGACCGGCAGCCGCCGCAGGTGGACGAGGGAGGAGTACCCGGTGCCGAAGTCGTCGAGGGACATCTTCACACCGTGCCCGGTCAGCCCGGCGAGCGTGTCGGCGGCCCGCTGCGGGTCCTCCAGCAGCACATGCTCGGTGATCTCCAGCTGGAGGGCCCCGGCCGGGACGCCGTGCCGGGCGAGCCGGGCCGCGACGCCGCCCGCGAACCCCGGGGTGTGGACGTCGCGCGGGGAGACGTTCACCGCGACCGGGACGAACAGGCCCTGGGCCCGCCACCGGGCGACCTGGGCCAGCGCCGTCTCCAGCACGTACTCCGTGAGGTGCGGCATCAGGCCGGACGACTCGGCGATCGCGATGAACTCGTCCGGGGGGACCCGCCCGCGCTCCGGGTGCACCCAGCGCACCAGCGCTTCGAGCCCGGCGACCTGCCCGTCGAAACGGACCTTCGGCTGGTAGTGCAGCTCGACCTCGCCGGCGTCGAGCGCGCGGCGCAGATCGCCCAGCAGTCCCAGCCGGTCCGGGGTGTTGCTGTCCCGCTTCGACTCGTAGACCTCGACGCCCGTACGGTCCCGCTTGGCCTGGTACATCGCCACGTCCGCGCGCCGGAGCAGCCCTTCGGCGTCCAGCGCGTGATCGGGATGGACGGCGACCCCGGCGCTCGCCTCCAGCACCAGGGTCAGCCCGTCGAGGTCCAGCGGGGAGGAGAGCTCGGCGACCAGGTGGCGGGCGACCCGCTGGGCGCTGGTGGTGGAGTCGGCGGTCGGCAGCAGCACCGCGAACTCGTCGCCGCCGAGCCGCGCGACCTCCGCGCCCCGGGGCAGCGCGAGCCGGAGCCGGTCCGCTATCTGGAGCAGCAGCCGGTCCCCGGCGAGATGGCCCAGGGTGTCGTTGACCGCGCGGAAGCGGTCCAGATCGATCAGGACCAGCGCGGCCCTGGCCCCGACGGACTCGGCCTCCTCCAGCGCCGTCCAGGTGCGCTCCAGCAGCCACTGCCGGTTGGGCAGCCCGGTCAGCGGGTCGCGCAGTTGCTCCTCGGCGCGGGCCCGGGCGATCCAGAGGGCGGAGTCCAGGGCGATCAGCGGGACGGCGAAGAGCGGCAGGAGGACCGGGGTGGTCATCGCGACGACGCAGATCAGCGGCGCGATGGCGACCAGGCCGAGCGCGACCATCCCCTGCCGCAGCAGGGCGGTCCGGGCGATGGTCGGCAGTCCGCCGCCCTGCGGGGTCCGCGCGTACCACAGCAGGACCCGGGTGACGAGGAGGTAGGTGGAGGCGGCCAGGAGGACTTCCGGGACGGCGCCGATGCCCCAGTCGAGTGGGTGCCAGGGCGAGGCGACGGTGTGCGTCTCGCCGAACGCCACGAGCACCAGGCCCGCCGCGCCGATGCCCAGGATGTCCACCGCGCCGTGCAGCAGCCCCTGGTACCAGCGGTGCCGGCGGGCGACGCCGACGAGGACGACCACCACCAGGCTGACCAGCCCGGCGGAGACCCAGCCGTAGAGCAGCAGCACGGCCAGGGTCAGGGAGGCGCCGGAACCGGTCCCTCCCCACCAGCGGTCGCGGCCGAGCGCGACGAGATGGCCGACGATGATCCCGGTCAGGACGGCGAGGGCCCAGCCGACCCGGCCGTCGGGGAAGAGCGCTTCGCTCGCGCTCACCGTGCGGTAGAAACCGGTCGCGATCTGAACGGCCGCGATCGCGATGAGAACGACCCCCACGCTTGGTGCGAGGCCGACGAAACCTTGCAGCCGCGACACCGGTGCGGCGCTCTCGGTCGGTTTCATTCCGTCCCTCTCACAGCCGGCGATGCCGATGTCACCTGTTGGTTCCGCTCCCCGCCGGCACGGCCCGGTCTCCCACCCCGCGGCCGGGCACGGCGGGTGCACGTCTCAACAGTAGGCCGCGGAAGGTGCTTACGGGCAGCGCTCGGACGCTCTTGCCCGAATGCGAACCGACCGTCCGTCAGCATCTGCTATGCACCGATCGGGTGAACCGGACACCCACCGGAACACTCGCCCCGTTCCGTCCGGTGGCGCCCCCGATCCGCCGATTCGCCCCCGGCCCGCGAGGCGCCCGCCCGTCGCCGGTCCCGGACGGGCGGCCACCGCCGCCGGCACCCGGTGGGACCCCCGCGTCCGCCCCGTGCCGCCCGGCGGCGGCGTTCCGCCCCCCGTTCCTCCGGTCATCCGCCGTGCTCCGCCGCTTCCCCGGCCGGCACCGCCGCCTCCCGCGCCGCGTCCGGGCCCTGTTCGAGCAGGACGGCGAAGCCGCTCTCGTCCAGTACCGGAACCTTCAGCTGCATGGCCTTCTCGTACTTGGAACCGGGGTTGTCCCCGACGACCACGAAGGAGGTCTTCTTCGAAACGGAACCCGTCACCTTCGCACCACGGCTCTGGAGCGCCTCTTTCGCGCCATCCCTGGTGTGGTCCGCCAGCGTGCCCGTGACGACGACGGTGAGTCCTTCGAGCGGGCGCGGCCCCTCGTCCTCCGCTCCCGCCTCGTCCTCCATCCGGACCCCGGCCTCGCGCCACTTGCGCAGGATCTCCCGGTGCCAGTCCTCGGCGAGCCACTGCTTCACCGAGGCGGCGATGATCGAACCGACCCCGTCCGCGTCGATCAGCTCCTGCTCGGTGGCCTCGTCGATCCGGTCCATGGAACGGAACTGACGGGCCAGCTCCGCGGCGGCGACCGGGCCCACATGGCGGATGGACAGCCCGGTCAGGATGCGGGCCAGCGGGGCGTTCTTCGCCGCCTCGATGGCGTCGAGCATCGCCAGGGCGTTCTTCCTCGGCTCGCCCTGCTGGTTGGCGAAGACCCGGGCGATCTTCTCCTCACCGGTCTTCGGATCGCGCTTGGGCAGCCCGCTGTCCTGGTCCAGGACGTAGGCCCGGATCGGCAGCAGCTCCTCGACGGTCAGCCCGAACAGGTCGCCCTCGTCGCGCAGCGGCGGCTCGGCGGGCTCCAGCGGCCGGGTCAGCGCCGCGGCGGCGACATAGCCGAAGTGGTCGATGTCGAGGCACTTGCGCCCCGCGAGATAGGCCACGCGCTCGCGCAACTGGGCGGGGCAGGAGCGGGCGTTGGGGCAGCGGAGGTCGATGTCGCCCTCCTTCATGGGCCGCAGCTCCGTACCGCACTCGGGGCAGTGCGAGGGCATCACGAACGCCCGCTCGGTGCCGTCGCGCAGGTCGACGACCGGGCCGAGGATCTCCGGGATGACGTCACCGGCCTTGCGGAGCACCACCGTGTCCCCGATGAGGACGCCCTTCGCCTTCACCACGTTCTGGTTGTGCAGGGTGGCGAACTCGACCTCGGAGCCCGCCACTTCCACCGGCTCGACCTGGGCGTACGGCGTGACCCGGCCGGTCCGGCCGACGCCGACGCGGATGTTGACCAGCTTGGTGTTGACCTCCTCCGGGGCGTACTTCCAGGCGATCGCCCAGCGCGGCGCGCGCGAGGTGGAGCCGAGCCGGCCCTGGAGCGGGATCTCGTCGAGCTTGACGACCACCCCGTCGATCTCGTGCTCCACCGAGTGCCGGTTCTCCCCGAAGTACGCGATGAACTCCCGTACCTCGGCCAGGGAGCCGACCACCTTGTTGTACTTGGCGGTGGGCAGCCCCCACTCGTGGAGCAGCTCGTAGGCGTGCGAGAGGCGGTCGATGTCGAAGCCCTCGCGGGCGCCGATGCCGTGCACCACCATGTGCAGCGGGCGGGTGGCGGTGACCTTCGGGTCCTTCTGGCGCAGGGAGCCGGCCGCCGCGTTGCGCGGGTTGGCGAACGGCTTGTCGTCGGCCTCGACGAGCCGGGCGTTCAGCTCCTCGAAGGCGTCCATCGGGAAGAAGACCTCGCCGCGGATCTCGACCAGCTCCGGCACCCGGTCGCCCTTCAGCCGGTGCGGGATCTCGGCGATCGTCCGGACGTTGGGCGTGATGTCCTCGCCGGTGCGGCCGTCGCCCCGGGTGGCGGCCCGGGTCAGCCGTCCGTGCTCGTAGGTGAGGTTGACCGCCAGGCCGTCGACCTTCAGCTCGCACAGGAAGTGGTGGTCGGTGGTGCCGACGTCCCTGGCGACCCGCTCGGCCCAGGCGGCCAGCTCCTCGTCGTCGAAGGCGTTGTCCAGCGAGAGCATCCGCTCGCGGTGCTCGACGGAGGTGAACTCCGTGCGGTACGGCCCGGCGACCTTCTGGGTCGGCGAGTCCGGTGTGCGCAGCGAGGTGTACGTCTCCTCCAGCGCCTCCAGTTCGCGCAGCAGCCGGTCGAACTCGGCGTCGCTCACGATCGGCTGGTCGTTCACGTAATAGCGGAAGCGGTGCTCCTCGATCTGCTCGGCGAGGAGCATGTGCCGCTCCTGGGCCTGTGCGGGCACCGCCGTCTGCTGTTCGCCGGCCATCGTCTCGTCCTCCCGTTACCCGTTGCCCCGTTACTCAGGGTTGTCCGCGAGCGATCTCGCGGCCCGGACGCAGTGGGCGAGCGCGGCGCGCGCGTAGGCGGGCGAGGCACCCGCCAGCCCGCACGACGGGGTGATGGCCACGGACTCCGACAGAGTCCCCGGATTCAGCCCCAGCCTGCGCCACAGCGTCCTGACACCCATGACGCTACCGCCCGGGTCCGACAATCCGCCCGAGGCCGGGTCGGTGCTCGGCACCACGCCGAGGAAGAGGTGGGTGCCGCCCTCGACGGCTTCCCCGATCGCCTCCTCCTCACGTTCGGTGAGCAGCGAGAAGTCGAAGGAGATCCCGCCGGCCCCGGCCCGGCGCAGCAGCGCGAACGGCACCTCGGGGGCGCAGGTGTGCACCGTCGTCGGCCCGTCCCCGGCGGCCGCGAGAACGTCGCGCAGCGTGCCCTCCACGATCTGGCGGTCCACGGCGCGGTGGGTGCGGTAGCCGCTGGCCGTCCGGATCCGCCCGCGCAGTACGGCGGTGAGCGACGGTTCGTCGAGCTGCAGGACGACCCGGGCACCGGGCACCCTGCGCCGTACCTCCGCGAGGTGGGCGCGCACCCCTTCCGCCAGCGAGCCCGCCAGGTCGCGGCAGGCCCCGGGGTCGCCGAGCGCGGCCTCGCCGCCCCGGAGTTCCAGCGCGGCGGCCAGCGTCCACGGCCCGACGGCCTGGACCTTGAGCGGCCCTTCGTACCCCTGGGTGAACTCCTCCAGGGCGTCGAGGTCCTCGCCGAGCCAGGACCGGGCCCGGCGGGTGTCGCGGCCGGGCCGGTCGCTGATCCGCCAGCCGCTCGGCTCGACGTGCCCGTACAGGTCGACGAGGAGTCCGATCGTCCGTCCGACCATGTCCGCGCCGGGCCCGCGGGCGGGCAGCTCCGCCAGGTACGGCAGCCCCTCACCGCCCGCGAAGGAGCCGGTGACGGTCTTCGCCGCCTCCCGCGCGTCTCCCCCGGGCATGGACCCGATTCCGGTGGCCGGACAACCGCTGAACCCGCTCTTCTCGCTCACCCGGAAAGACTAAGGGCTGCCCCGTGGTCCCTGGCGGATCGGCGGGCGGCGTCGGATGGGGTGCCTCGCGAGGCGGAGGGACGCCCGCCACTGATCACGGGACGGCCCTCAGGGCCTGTTCAGCGGCCCGGGCGGACCGTCAGGTCGTTGACCTCGGCGTCGCGGGGCAGGTCGAGGGCCATCAGGATCGTGGTGGCCACCGACTCGGGGTCGATCCAGCGGGCGGCGTCGTACTCCTTGCCCTCCTGGCGGTGGACCTTGGCCTGCATGGGGGTGGCGGTGCGGCCGGGGTAGACGGAGGTCACCCGGACCCCGTTGCCGTGCTCCTCGTGGCGCAGCGAGTCGGCGAGCGCCTTCAGCCCGTGCTTGCTCGCGGCGTACGCGCTCCACTCGGCGTGCGCGGCGAGGCCGGCGCCGGAGTTGACGAAGACCACGTGGCCCTGGGCGACGCGCAGTTGCGGCAGGAGGAGCCGGGTCAGCTCGGCGGGGGCGACCAGGTTGGCGTTGAGCTGGAGGTGCCAGGCCTTGGGCGTCAGCTCACCGACCGGCCCGAGCTCCACGATGCCCGCGACGTGCAGCAGCGAGTCGACCCGCTCGGGCATCCTCTGGTGGGCGAGCGCCCAGGAGAGCCGGTCCGGGTTGGAGAGGTCGCCGACGAGCGTGCGCGCGCCGGGGTGGAGCTCGGCGAGCTCCCGCGCCCGGCCCGCGTCCCGGGCGATCAGCACGGTCTCGTCCCCGCGCTCCAGCAGACGACGGGTGACGGCGGCTCCGATGCCGGATCCGGCGCCGGTGATGACATGAGTGGACATGCCCTTCATGATCGCACCCCGCCGCCCCGTCACCGCAGCCCGGACCACTCCTCAAGATAGGCCAGGGCGCCCACCCCGTCCTTGGCGAAGAACACCAGGTCGGTGAGGGGCAGGGGCAGGAAGCCCTCGTCCTCCATGCGCTGGAACTGCTGGCGCAGCCCGTCGTAGAAGCCGGCCGTGTTGAGCAGGACGACCGGCTTGTCGTGCTTGCCGTGCTTCTTCAGCTCCAGGATCTCGGTCGCCTCGTCGAGCGTCCCGGTGCCGCCGACCATGACCACGACCGCGTCCGCCTTCTCCAGGAGGAGCGCCTTGCGCTCGGCGAGGTCGCGGGCGATCACCATCTCGTCGGCGTTGGTGCGCGCCTTCGCGGCGAGGAAGTCGACGGAGACCCCGACCAGCCGCCCGCCCGCTCCCTGGACCCCGTCGGCGACGACCTTCATCAGCCCGCTCTCGGAGCCGCCCCAGACAAGGGTGTGGCCCCCTCTGCCGAGGAGTTCGGCGAATTCACGGGCGGGCCGGGTGTAGCGGTCGTCGAGGTCGGCGGCGGAGAGAAAGACACAGATCTTCATGCGACCACCGTAGGCGCCGCCGCCGACAGCCGGTGCGCCCACCGTCCCGAACCGGTCACCAGAACCAGTTCTACCGCCCTGACCTGCGATTTCATGGAATCTCAAAAAATCTTGGTCCGGAGCGATGAGTTTCTCCGGGGTCGGCGGTCCACCCTCGCATGGACAAGATTCTCTCCCGCGACGGCACCTCGATCGCGTACCGGCACCGGGGCGAGGGCCCGCCGGTGGTCCTGGTCGGCGGCTCGCTGGACACGGCGGAGACGGGGGCGCCGCTCGCGCGCCTGCTGGCGCCGCGCTTCCGTGTCGTGACGTACGACCGGCGCGGCCGGGGCGCCAGTGGTGACGGCGGCCCCTACGCGCGCGAGCGCGAGATCGAGGACCTGGCGGCGCTCGTCGGGTCGGTCGGCGGCGCGGCCTCGGTGTTCGGTGTGGGCGCCGGTGGCGCGCTCGCCCTGGAGGCGCGGGCCGCCGGGGTGCCCCTGGACCTGGTGGCGGTGTACGAGCCGCCGTACACCCCTGGCGCCGCCGGGCTGCGCTACAAGGCGTGCTGTACGGACCGGCTGCGCCGGCTGCTGGGCTGCGGGGACCGGGCGGGCGCCGTGGAGCTGTACCTGTCGGTGACCGGGGTGCCGTCCGACCTGATCGCCCGGATGCGCCGGGCCCCGCTGTGGAGCGGCCTGGTGGCGATGGCCCACACCCTGGCGTACGACGACGCGCTGCTCGGGGACGGCTCGATCCCCGCCGAGCGGTTCGCCGCCGTCACCACGCGCACGCTGGTGGTCTGCGGCGGCGCCAGCCCCACCCCGGCGCGGCTGTCCGCCCGCGCCCTGGCGGACGCCCTGCCCCGCGCCCGGCACCGCATCCTGACCGGGCAGACCCGGGACCTGGCGCCGCAGGCGGTGGCGCCGGTCCTCTCGGAGTTCTTCGCCCAGGACGGCCTGGACCTCCGCCGGGCGTCCTGAGACGGCGGCTCCGCCCCGCGCGTCCCCGCCCGTACGGGGGTCGGACGCGGACGCGCGGGGGCGGGGCCGCTCAGAGCCTGTCGGGTGACCTTCGATCGATGGGCGGACGGCGGTCCGGTGCGGGCGATCCCGAGGCGCCGGATGCCCTTGTAGCGGAGCTGCTCGGGCGTTCCGGCACCGCCGGAGGCGCGCGTGCCAGGACGTGGCAGCCCGGTCGGAGGTCGCCCGACGGGCTCTCAGGCGGTGGTGACCTGGCGGCGGGCCGTCGTGGCGATCGTCGCCGAGCCGACGACGCGGGTGCCGTCGTAGAGCACGACGGCCTGGCCGGGGGCCACGCCGCGGACCGGCTCGGTGAAGGCGACGTGCAGGGTGCCGTCGACGAGTTCGGCGGTGACCTCGGTCTCGCCGCCGTGGGCGCGCAGCTGCGCGGTGTACGTGCCGGGGCCGGCCGGGGCGGTGCCGCACCAGCGGGGCCTGATGGCGGTGAGCGCGGTGACGTCGAGGGCCTCGGCCGGGCCGACCGTCACGGTGTTGTCCACCGGGGAGATGTCCAGGACGTAGCGCGGCTTGCCGTCGGGGGCGGGGTGGCCGATGCGCAGGCCCTTGCGCTGGCCGATGGTGAAGCCGTACGCGCCCTCGTGGGTGCCGACCCTGGTGCCCGACTCGTCGACGATGTCGCCCTCGGCGGTGCCGAGCCGGCTCGCCAGGAAGCCCTGGGTGTCGCCGTCGGCGATGAAGCAGATGTCGTGGCTGTCGGGCTTCTTGGCGACGGCGAGGCCGCGGCGTTCGGCCTCGGCGCGGATCTCGTCCTTGGTGGTGAGGGTGTCGCCGAGCGGGAACATCGCGTGGGCGAGCTGCTTCTCGTCCAGCACCCCGAGGACGTACGACTGGTCCTTGGCCATGTCCGAGGCCCGGTGCAGCTCCCGGCCGCCGTCCGCGTTGCGCACGACCGTGGCGTAGTGGCCGGTGCAGACGGCGTCGAAGCCGAGGGCGAGGGCCTTGTCGAGGAGCGCGGCGAACTTGATCTTCTCGTTGCAGCGCAGGCAGGGGTTGGGCGTGCGGCCGGCCTCGTACTCGGCGACGAAGTCGTCCACGACGTCCTCGCGGAACCGTTCCGCCAGGTCCCAGACGTAGAACGGGATGCCGATCACGTCCGCGGCGCGGCGGGCGTCGCGGGAGTCCTCGATCGTGCAACAGCCGCGCGCCCCGGTACGGAAGGACTGGGGGTTGGCGGAGAGGGCGAGGTGCACACCCGTCACGTCGTGGCCGGCCTCGGCGGCGCGGGCCGCGGCGACGGCGGAGTCGACACCGCCCGACATGGCGGCGAGCACGCGGAGGGGGCGCTGGGAAGTCTCAGTCATAGCCTCACCAGAGTACGGGGCGCCGGGAACCGAACGCTCCTCGATATGCGTTGTGGATCACATGGGGAGCAAGGGGACGTCGGGCGGCGAGGGGTCCGGGCGCGGCATCGGCCGGCGCGGGCTGCTGATCGGCGCCGCCGTCACGGCCGCGGGCGCCGCGGCGCTGGCGCGGGACGATCTGCGGCGCGCCTGGTGGCGGCTGCCCGGGGTGGAGAAGCCCCGCAGGCCCGGCGAGGTGGATTACGCCGGGGCCCGCTGGATCGAGGCGTCCCCGGCGAACTACCGGCGGGCCGACCGCCCCGACGACTACGTGATCGACCGGGTCGTCGTCCATGTGACCCAGGGCGGCTACGCGGGCGCCGTGCGGGCCTTCCAGGACCCGGCGCACGGGGCGGCGGCGCACTACGTGGTGCGCGAGGACGGCCGGGTGACGCAGATGATCCGCGAGCTGGACGTGGCGTTCCACGCGGGCAACCGCGCGTACAACGAACGCAGTGTGGGGATAGAGCACGAGGGCTTCGTGGACCGCCCGCAGGATTTCACGGCACGGATGTACGGGGCCTCGGCCCGGCTCACGGCGGCGGTCTGCGAGCGGTACGGGATACCGGTGGACCGGAAGCACATCATCGGGCACGCCGAGGTGCCCGGCGCCGACCACACGGACCCGGGCCGGCACTGGGACTGGGACCGCTATCTGAAGCTGGTCCGGGCGGCGGGCAACCGCTGACGGTCAGCTGAGCCCGGCCGTACGGGCCCGCTCCACCGCCGGTCCGATCGCGCGGGCCACTTCCGCGACGTCCTCCTTGGTGGAGGTGTGGCCGAGCGAGAAGCGCAGGGTGCCGCGGGCCAGGTCGGGATCGGTGCCGGTGGCCAGGAGCACGTGGCTCGGCTGGGCGATCCCGGCGGTGCAGGCGGAGCCGGTGGAGCACTCGATGCCCTGGGCGTCCAGCAGCAGGAGCAGGGAGTCGCCCTCGCAGCCGGGGAAGGTGAAGTGGGCGTTGGCGGGGAGCCGGCCGCCGGGGGCCGGGTCGCCGCCGAGGACGGCGTCGGGCACGGCGTCCAGCACGGCCGCCGCCAGGTCGTCGCGGAGTCCGCCGATCTCGCGGGCGAAGTCCTCCCGCCGCTCGGTGGCCAGCCGTCCGGCGACGGCGAAGGAGGCGATGGCGGGCACGTCGAGCGTGCCGGAGCGGACGTGCCGCTCCTGGCCGCCGCCGTGGAGCACGGGCACGGGGGTGTGCTCGCGGCCCAGCAGCAGCGCGCCGATGCCGAACGGGCCGCCGATCTTGTGCGCGCTGACGGTCATGGCGGCCAGCCCGGACGCGGCGAAGTCGACCGCCAGCTGCCCGACGGCCTGCACCGCGTCCGCGTGCATGGGGATCTCGAACTCCTGGGCCACCGCGGTGAGTTCGCGGACCGGGAGGATGGTGCCGATCTCGTTGTTGGCCCACATCACGGTGATCAGCGCGACGTCGGAGGGGTCGCGGAGGACCGCCTCGCGCAGCGCGTCCGGGTGGACGCGCCCGTACCGGTCGACGGGGAGGTACTCGACGTTCGCGCCCTCGTGCCGGGCGAGCCAGTCGACGGCGTCCAGCACCGCGTGGTGCTCGACCGGGCTGGCCAGCACCCGCGTGCGGCGCGGGTCGGCGGCGCGGCGGGACCAGTACAGCCCCTTCACGGCGAGGTTGTCGGCCTCGGTCCCGCCGGAGGTGAAGACCACCTCGCTGGGGCGTGCGCCGAGGGCTTCGGCGAGGGTCTCCCGCGACTCCTCGACGGTACGGCGGGCCCGGCGCCCGGCGGCGTGCAGGGAGGACGCGTTGCCGGTGAGGGCGAGCTGGGCGGTCATCGCCTCGATCGCTTCCGGAAGCATCGGCGTGGTCGCGGCGTGGTCGAGGTAAGCCATGGTGGGCCCGATTCTACGAGGCGGGGGCGGGGCGTACGGCGGGCGCATCGCGCCCCGGCACCCGCGCACGGCCGGATGTGGCCCTTCCCGCCCCGTTCCGGGGGACGTCCGGGCAGGTGGGGGCGTCGGGTCCCGCGCCCGGTCCGGCCGGTGGGACCCCGGGCGGCGAGGCCGTTGCCGGCGGCGCGGAAGAGCGCCCCGTCCCGGTGGCCCTGCCGGTCCGCGCGGTGGAGCCACCGTGTCGTCTTGGCGACATGTCGCAAGCACGGCACCGGAGAGGTCTGGTGCGGCGATCAGTGGGGGCCCCAGTCTTGAGCCGCACCGCGTGTCCGTTTCCTTGCCCCCTGGAAAGGTTCCGATGCACATACGGCATCGCTCTGCCGCCGTTCTGGCGGCGGGCGTCCTCATAGCCACTCTGTCCCCCGTCGCCTCCGGCGCGAACGCCGCTCCGGCACCCGCCTCCGTCGGAGCGGACCCCGCAGGCCGCCCCGAGGTCGCCTCCGTCACACTCGTGACCGGTGACCGGGTGCGGCTGGAGACCTTCCCCGGCGGCCGGAAGGCCGTCTCCGTCGACCCGGCCCCGGGCGCCACGCAGGCCGACTTCACCCAGCTGGAGATCGACAAGCAGACGTACGTGCTGCCCCGCGCCGCGCTCCCGTACATCTCCTCCGGGAAGCTGGACCGGCAGCTGTTCAACATCACCGCCCTGATCGAGCAGGGCTACGACGACGCCCACACCTCCGCCATCCCGCTGATCGCCCGCTACACCGGCGGGACGAACCCCACGGCCAAGGGGGCGCCCACCGGTTCGCGCAAGGGCCTGGTCCTCAAGAGCCTGCGCGGCTCGGCGCTGAAGGCGGACAAGAAGCAGGCCCGGCGGTTCTGGAAGGCCATCGACGACGACGCGCTCGCCAAGAGCCTCGCCGGGAGCGGCGCGAAGAGCGCCTCCAGGGGCTCCGCCTTCAAGAACGCGGCCTTCGAGGACGGCGTCGAGAAGCTGTGGCTGGACGCGAAGGCGCATGTCTCCCTCGACCGCAGCACCGCGCAGATCGGTGCGCCCGAGGCGTGGCAGGCCGGTTACGACGGAAAGGGCGCGACCGTCGCCGTCCTGGACACCGGGGTCGACGCCACCCACCCCGACCTGGCCGGAAGGCTCGGCGAGGTACGCAACTTCACCGGGGACCCCAGCGCGAACGACGGCCACGGCCACGGCACCCATGTCGCCTCGACCATCGCCGGCAGCGGCAGCGCCTCGGGCGGCTCGCGCAAGGGCGTGGCACCGGGGGCGCGGCTGATGATCGGGAAGGTGCTGGACAACACCGGCTCCGGACCGTACTCCGCCATCCTCGGCGGGATGGAGTGGGCCGCCAACGCGGGCGCCGACGTCATCAGCATGAGCCTGGGCGGCGAGCCCACCGACGGCACCGACATCCTGAGCATCGCCCTCGACCAGCTCACCGAGGACACCGGCGCCCTCTTCGTCGTGGCGGCGGGCAACACGGGCGCGGACTACCAGGTGGGCTCCCCGGGCGCCGCGGCCCGCGCGCTGACCGTGGGCGCCGTCGACCGCGACGACCAGCTGGCCTCCTTCTCCAGCCGCGGCCCGCGCGTCGGGGACAACGGCGCCAAGCCCGACCTCACGGCTCCCGGCGTCGGCATCGTCGCCGCACGCGCGGCCGGCACGTCCATGGGCAGCCCGGTGGACGCGTCGTACACCGCCGCGTCGGGTACGTCCATGGCGACCCCGCACGTGGCGGGCGCGGCGGCGATCCTGGCCGGTCAGCACCCGGACTGGAACGCGGAGCAGCTCAAGGACGCGTTGATGAGCACGACGCGGACCACCCCGGACCGGACGGTCTACGAGCAGGGCACCGGCCGGGTGGACGTGGCCCGCTCGGTGCGCCAGCAGGTACGCGCCACCGGCACCACCGGATTCGGCTCCCTGACCCCCGACTCGGGCCAGCAGCAGGTGCACGTCACCTACACCAACGACGGTGACGCGCCTGTCACCCTCGCCCTGGACACCACCTTCGACGGGATGTTCGACTCCCCGGCCCCGACCGGTGCGATCAGCGCCCCCGAGCAGGTCACCGTGGCCGCCCACGGCACGTCCGACGTGACCGTGACCCTCGACGCGTCCGCGCTGTCGCAGGGCGTCTACGGCGGCCGTCTCACCGCGACCTCGGCCGACGGCAAGACCGTCACGCACACCGTCCTCTCCGCGTCGAAGGACCCGGCCAAGCACAAGGTCACCCTGCGCGGCATCGACCGCGCCGGGCAGCCGGCGGACATCTCCCCGCTGATCCTGCTGGGCCCCGTGGGCCGCTTCGACATCATCGGGTCGGTACCGGCCGGGGAGACCGCGGCGGTGGAGGTGCCCTCGGGCACGTACTACCTGCACGGCGTCATCTCGCAGTACACGGAGGAGAACGCGACCAGCAGCCTGGTGGTCGACCCCCAGCTGCGGGTGGACGGCGCCACGGACGTGGTGCTCGACGCGCGCAAGGCGGTCCCCGTGGACATCCGGACCCCCAAACCGGCCGAACACCGGGGCACGGTGGTCTTCTCCACCCACTGGTCGACCGCGAACCGGGACTTCATCAGCTTCTTCACCAGCGGGCACAGCGGCGGATACCGCCTCTACGTCACCCCCACCAAGAAGTACACCGAGGGGGAGTTCGAGTTCTCCTCCCGCTGGCAGCTCGCCGCGCCGCTGCTCACCGCACGCACCGTCTCCCGCACCGCCACCGCCGGTGTCCCCCTCCGTCTGCTGCACAACTCCCCCGCCGTCGAGAGCACGCGGCGCCTACGGGTGGTGGACGCCGGTCACGGACGCCCCGAGGACTACGCGGCGCTGCGCGCCCGCGGCACGGACGTCCGCGGCGCGGCGGTGCTCGTCGCGCTGGAGGGACTCGAGTACGACGAGGCGGTGGCCGAGGCCGCCCGCGCCGGAGCCGCGGCCGCCCTCACCACCGCCGAGGGCAACCTGTACTCGTCCGCGTCCTGGCAGCCGGTGGGCGCCCGGCTGCCGGCGATCGGGCTGTACGCCTCCCACGCCACCGCGGAGCGGCTGCGCAAGCCGGGCACCGTGCTGGAGCTGAAGGGCACCCCGGACAGCCCGTACGTCTACGACGTCGTGCAGTCCTCGCGGCAGCGCGTCCCCGAGCGCGTCGTCCACACCGTCGAACCGGGGAACACCGCCACCGTGGTCTCGCGCTACCCGGACACGAACGGAGTCCGCTACGTCACGGAGGACCGGCCGTCCTGGCGGCCGTGGGAGGGGGACAACGGGGTCCTCTCCATCCGGTCCCGGTACGTCCGCACCGGGCAGGTGCGTACGGAGTACCTGAGCGGCCCCGCCGACACGCGGTGGCTGCACTGGGTCAACCCCCGTACCGCCTGGGCGCTCCAGGCCGTGGGGACCGGCATGTTCGGCCCCCAGCGCACCTACCGGCCCGGTGAACGCGTCACGGAGAGCTGGAACGGGGCCGTGGTGCGCCCGGCGATCCCCCGGGGCGTCGACGGGCTCGCGTTCCGCAAGGGCGACCAGCTGACCATCGGCGTCCCCGAGTTCGCCGACAGCACCGCCGGCCACTACGGCTTCGCCCTGCCCGGCACCAAGGCCGACACCCCGTACCCCGACGAGACCAGCGCCGTACTGCGTCGCGACGGCGAGGTCCTCGCCAAGGGCCCCCGGGCGTGGGGCGTCTTCCCGGCGGGCCGGGACGACGGCCGCTACCAACTGGACCTGGACGTGAAGCGCAGCAGCCCCGAGGGCACCCTCTCGCGGGCCACCAGCACCAGCTGGTCGTTCACCGCCCCCCGCCCGGCCGAGGGCGAGGAGTCCCTGCTCCCCCTCCTCCAGCTCGACTACGACGTGGCCACCGACCTCCGGGGCGCCGCCCCCGACTCCGGGGCCTTCGCCTTCGGAGTGAGCGCCCGCTACCCGGACGGTCTGACGGGCCGTTCCGTGAAGGGCATGGAGATGTCCGTCTCGTACGACGACGGCGGGCACTGGCAGGCCGCGAAGACGTCCGCCCGGGGTGACGGCGCCTACCGCGTCCGGGTCGCCCACCCCTCGACCGCCCGCACCAGCGGGTACGTCACGCTGCGGGTCCGCGCCTGGGACGACGCGGGCAACGAGGTGACCCAGCGGATCGAGCGGGCGTACGCGCTGAGGTAGGAGGACGTACGGCCTGATCCGGAAGCCGCGGCCGACCCGGTCGCGGCTTCCGCGCGTCCTACGACAGCCAGTCGCGCCGCGCCGCCTGCCAGACCAGTTGGGTACGCGTCTTCGCGCCCGCCCGCTGCATCAGCGCGGTGATCCGGCGCTGCACCGTGCGGTGGCTGACACCCAGCTGGGTCGCGATCGCCTTGTCCGCCACACCCGCGACGACCAGGGAGAGCAGATAGCGCTCGTCGCCGGTGAGGCTGCCGCCCGGGCTCATGCCCCCGGCGAAGTCGGCCAGTTCGCCCGTCTCCGTGACGTGCAGCGGGGTCCCCGCCGCCCACTGGATGTCGAACAGGGCGACGAGGGCGTCCAGGAGAGTGCTGCTGCGGATGATCGCGGCGGTCGGCTCGCCCCGGGCTCCGGTCGTGCTGCTCGGCATCAGCGGGCAGACGGCGACGGAGCTGTCGACGATGACCATGCGCACGGGGATCGTGCTGGTGGCGCGGGCCACTTCACCGGCGCGGATGCCCTGGGCGACGTTGTCGACCATGCCGGGCGCCTCCAGGCAGGCCCGTTCGTAGATCGCCTCGTAGCGGATGCCCCGGGCGAGCAGCTCGAACTCCTCGTCGTTGTCCTGGGCGCGCAGCGCCACGGGATTGGCCTTGCAGAACCACCGCAGGTCGCTGCGGGCCCCGTAGGCGAGCTGGCGCAGCTGCTGGCGGATGGCACCGGCCCCGGTGATCACCTCGACCAGCTGCCCGGCGTCATGGCGCCGGCCGCCCGCCCGGTACTCCTCGGCCAGCTGCTCCACCCCGCGCCGCGCCCACTCCAGCGCTTCCTGGCCGCGCGCCAGCAGAGGCTGCAGCGCCACGTCCGGCGGGACGGGTACGTACCGCATGCCGCCGTCGCCCGGCAGCCGCCCGACCATGCCTTTGTCATGCAGGGAGGACAGGAGCGACGCCGCCTCGTGTTCCTGGATGTGGAGCTGTTGGACGATCTCGTCCACGCCCGCACCCCGCACCTCCACCAAGTGTCGGTAGAGCCGTTCCTCCGCCGCCCCGATCCCGGCTATCTCCAGCACGCGCCTTCTCCCTCCCCGCAGCCCACCCCGAGCGGACGCCCACTGTGCCGTCCATGATCGAACAGGATGCGGTCGCCCCCGCCGGGCGATCAAGAAGACACCACGGTTTCCCTGGCGCCCGCCGCTGCCGCCGTGCCGGGTTCAGCCGCCGAAACTCCAGGCGGCGGCGCCGTTTCCGGTGACGAGGAGGGCGAGGACCACGAGGTCGGCGACGCCGAGGGCGAGCCCGAGCCAGGCGCGGCCGCGACGGGTGGTGGACCGGACGAGGGCGAGGACCGCCATCACGATGGCGGCCGGGCCGAGCAGGATGTTCATCACCAGCAGGCCGACGAGCCCGAGCACGAAGGAGGCGACGGCCAGTCCGTCGGCGTCCCGGGTGGAACGGCCGGCGCGCACGCCCTCCGCATCGGGGTGGCGGGCCGGCGCGATGAGTGTCATGGGTGCGGGCTCCTTCAAGGCTGCGGTGGGGGGGTGGGCGGGGTCAGCGGGGACGTCGCTGCGCGCCGGCGCGCTCGCGTACGGCGAAGACCAGCAGCCAGCATCCGATCAGGCCGGCGAGCGCGAAGCTCAACGGCAACGGGATCTGGGCCACCGCCCCGAGCACGACCCCGAACAGAAGCAGTACGGCGACAAGGACGACCATGTTCAGCCTTTCCCCGGACCCTCACGAGCATTTGAGAGTACGACTGTTCACTGACTCATCAGTCTAATCGCACGCACGGCTTCCCCGCTCCGGAGAACAGTTGTTTACTGAATGGCATGAGTCACACCGCCGGCACCCGGCTGGCCCAGAAGATGAGGACGCGTCAGGCGCTGCTGGACGCGGCGCTCGCGCTTCTGGAGCACCAGAGCCTCAGCAGCCTCGGGCTGCGGGAGGTGACCCGCGCCGCCGGGGTCGCGCCCACCGCCTTCTACCGGCACTTCGACGACACGGCGGCGCTCGGCGTGGCACTCGTCGAGGAGGCACTGGGGAGCCTGCACGGCGTGATCGGCGCGATCCTCGCCGAGACCGGGGACAGCGAGGAGCGGCTCGGGCGCGGCATCGGACTGATACTGCGCCATGTCGCCGAGCAGCCCGCGCACTTCCGCTTCATCGCGCGCGAGCAGCACGGCGGGGTGGGTCCGGTGCGGGAGGCCATCGCGGCCGAACTGCGGCGGTTCGCCGAGGAGGTGGCGGCGTCGCTCGCCGAGGAGCCCGAGTCCCGGGGCTGGAGCGACGGGGACCTGCTGATGCTGGGCGGCTTCTACGTCGACCACATGGTGATCACCGCGTCGGCCCTGCTGGACGCGGGCCCGGAGGGCGAACACGAGGTGGCCGAAACGGCCCGCCGCCGACTCCGACTGGTCACCCTCGGCCGGGCGCACTGGCTGGACGACGGGGCCGCGTAACCCGCACGGGGGCCAACCGGGTACCCCCGCACATGCGGGGACGACGTTCAGAAGCTCGATCACGCCATTGATGGCGCCCGGACCACCCCCGCACGCGCGGGGACGACCCCTTGCTGGTGGTGCCCTGGTAGAGCGTGTACGGATCACCCCCGCACACGCGGGGACAACGCTTCGTGAGCCGGGAGTTTACCGAGCGGAGCAGCCGATTTCATTCGGTTGCCCCGGACTCGCACCGGCCTTCGGCCAGCACCCCGCCCCCGTCACGCCACACGGGGCGCGCCGGGGGCAGGGCCGGAGGGTCAGGGGCGCGGGGCGCGGGCGAGTTGGCGGGACTGGGCCACGAGGCGGTCGGCACTGTCCCAGACCTCCGCGTCCTCCTCCAGGAAGCCGCCCGCGAGGTTGCGGGTGGTGATGGAGACCCGGAGCGGGCCCGGGGCCGGGCGGCAGCGGATGTGGGTGGTGAGCTCGACGGTGGGCGTCCAGCCCTTGAGGCCCAGCTCGAAGGAGGTGGGCGGCAGCGCGTCCACGGTGAGCAGCAGCGAGAGCGCGTCGGCGTCGCGGCCGTCCGCGAGGCCGAACCAGCCGCGCATCTCGCCCTTGCCCGAGGGCGCGCCCACGGCCCAGCCGACCGTCGCCGGGTCGAGCCGGATGTCGAGCCGGCCGGTGATGGCGGAGCTGCCGGGGATCGGGGCCGGGCCGTCGTTGGCGCCGAGGCACTGCTCCAGCGGCGGGATGGCGGGCGGCTTCACCGCCGTGCGGACCTCGTCGGACAGCGCGTCCAGGTCGCCGTAGGTGGCGATGACCCGGATGCGCTCGACCTCGGAGCCGTCCTCCGCGTACTGGAAGAGCGAGGCCTGGCCGGTGGAGAGGGTGCGGCCGGTGCGGACGGTCTGGGTCCGGATCACCGCGGGGCCGGGGACGGACGCGGTGAGGTAGTGCGCGGAGACCGAGAAGGGGTCCGGGTGCGGCAGGGCCTGCCCCAGTGCGCGGCCGAGCATGGCGAGCAGATAGCCGCCGTTGACGGCGTGGATGATCGTCCAGCCCGCGGAGAGCTCGGCGTCGTAGACGCCCTCCTCGCGAAGGGTGACCGCGGTGTCGCGGTCGAACTCGCTGTCACCGATGGTCGCCGGGGACCCGATGGTCGCCGGTCCGGTCTGCGCCGCCTGCTCTGCTGCCTGTGCCATGCGACGCACCGTACACCGATTGTATTACTGAGCGGTAGCTTTTTGAGGCGGATCACAGCGCGGACCGCGGCGGGCGGCTCAGGTGGCCGCGGCGCCCTCCTCGGCCGCCGCGGACTTCCGGTTGAAGGCGCGCGGGGCCCGCCAGTGGTAGCGCATCGCCATCAGCCGGAGCACGAAGGCCACGATCACGGCGGCGCCGCTGGTGAGGGCGTTCAGCATGCCGAAGCGGATGCACAGGACGGTCATGGCGGCGCCGACGACGGCGGGCACCGCGTACAGGTCGCGGTCCCAGCGCAGCAGCGAGGGCACCTCGTTGGCCAGGACGTCGCGCAGCACGCCGCCGCCGGCCGCGGTGGCGAGCCCGAGCGCCGCCGAGGCGGTGAGGCCGAGCCCGTAGTCGTACGCCTTGACCGTGCCCGTGACGCAGAACAGCCCGAGGCCCGCCGCGTCGAAGACGTTGACGGCCACCTGGATGCGCTCGACCTGGGGGTGGAGGAAGAACACCAGCACGGCGGCGAGCAGCGGGGTGGTGAAGTAGCCGAGGTCGGTGAAGGCGGCGGGCGGGACCGCTCCGATGACGATGTCACGGAACAGCCCCCCGCCCAGCGCGGTCACCTCGGCGAGCACCGCGATGCCGAAGACATCGAAGTTCTTGCGTACGGCGAGCAGAGCGCCGGAGATCGCGAAGACGAAGATTCCGACGATGTCGAGCGCATGCTGGACGGAGGGCGTGAACAGTTCGGTGAGCACCGGGCAATTGTGCCGGTACTACCCCTCTGCGCTGTCCTTCGGCGTATCGGAGGTCGCGGCCGGGACGGCCGGACCGTCCGCCTGCTGGTTCTCCGGATGGTGGCAGGCCACCTGATGGCCGGTCCGCAGCGCGACCATCGGCGGTTCCTGCGTCTTGCAGACCTCCGTGGCCTTCCAGCACCGGGTGTGGAAACGGCAGCCGCTGGGCGGCGAGATCGGCGAGGGGACGTCGCCCTTGAGCAGGATGCGCTCGCTCTTGGCCGAGCGGCGCTTCGGGTCCGGGATCGGGACCGCCGAGAGCAGCGCCTTGGTGTACGGGTGCATCGGCGCCCGGTAGAGCGACTCGCGGTCGGCCATCTCCACGATCTTGCCGAGGTACATCACCGCGATCCGGTCCGAGACGTGCCGGACCACCGACAGGTCGTGGGCGATGATCACGTAGGTGAGGCCCAGCTCGGCCTGGAGGTCGTCGAGCAGGTTGACCACCTGCGCCTGGATCGACACGTCGAGCGCGGAGACCGGCTCGTCCGCCACGACCAGCTTGGGCTTGAGCGCGAGCGCGCGGGCGATCCCGATGCGCTGGCGCTGGCCGCCGGAGAACTCGTGCGGGTAGCGGTTGTAGTGCTCGGGGTTGAGGCCCACGACCTCCAGCAGCCGCTGCACCTCCTTCTTGACGCCGCCCTCGGGCGTGACGCCCTGGAGCTTGAAGGGGGCGCCGACGATCGTGCCGATCGTGTGCCGCGGGTTCAGCGAGGAGTACGGGTCCTGGAAGATCATCTGCATGTCCCGGCGCATCGGGCGCATGCCGCCCACGCCGAGGTGCGTGATGTCCCTGCCCTCGAACTCGACGCTCCCCGCAGTGGGTTCGAGCAGCCGGGTGATCAGGCGGCCCATCGTCGACTTGCCGCAGCCGGACTCCCCGACGACGCCCAGGGTCTCGCCCGAGCGCACCTCGAAGTCGATCCCGTCGACCGCCTTCACGGCGCCGGTGGTGCGCTGGAGCAGCCCCTTCTTGATCGGGAAGTGCTTCTGCAGCCCGGTCACCCGGAGCAGCACCTCGCCGGAAGGGGTGCCGCCGGCCGGGGCTTCGGGCGCGGCCGACCTCTGCTCGGGCACGTCCGCGCCCTTGTCCTCGCTCGTCACGGCCTTGTCCTCGCTCACAGCTTGGGCGCAATCTCTTCGGTCCAGATACGCTCCCGCTGCTCCTGCGACATGTGGCAGGCCGCCCAGTGCCGGCTGCCGACCTCCTGGAGCTCGGGCCGTACGGTGCGGGTGACGTCGTCCTTGGGCACGTCCGCGTACGGGCAGCGCGGGTTGAAGGCGCAGCCGGACGGGATGTTGATGAGTGACGGCGGGGAACCCTTGACCGGGATGAGCCGGTCGGTCTGCTCGCGGTCGAGGCGCGGCATGGAGCCCAGCAGACCCCAGGTGTAGGGGTGGCGGGGCTCGTAGAACACCTTCTCGGCCGGGCCGCGCTCGACGCAGCGTCCGCCGTACATCACCAGGAGGTCGTCGGCCAGCTCGGCGACGACGCCCAGGTCGTGGGTGATGATGATGACCGCGGAGCCGAACTCCTTCTGCAGGTCCCGGATCAGGTCGAGGATCTGCGCCTGGACGGTCACGTCGAGCGCGGTCGTCGGCTCGTCGGCGATCAGCAGTTCGGGGTTGTTGACCAGCGACATGGCGATCATCGCGCGCTGGCGCATACCGCCGGAGAACTCGTGCGGGTAGCTGTCGACGCGCTTGTCGGGCTGCGGGATGCCGACCCGGTCGAGCATCTCGATCGCCCGCTTGCGGGCGGTCTTCTTGTCGACGTCGTGGTGGACCCGGTACGCCTCCACGATCTGCTTGCCGATCGTGTAGTACGGGTGCAGCGCGGACAGCGGGTCCTGGAAGATCATGGCCATGTCGCGGCCGCGCAGCCTGCGCACCTCGTCCGGGTCGGCAGAGAGCAGTTCCTTGCCGTCCAGCCAGATCTCGCCGGAGACGCGGGGCTTGCGCTTGCCGTACTGGCCGGTGGTGTGCAGGCCCATGATGCCGAGCGAGGTGACGGACTTGCCGGAGCCGGACTCGCCGACGACGCCGAGGGTCTTGCCCTTCTCCAGCTGGAAGCTGAGCCCGTCGACGGACTTGACCAGGCCGTCGTCGGTCGGGAAGTGCACCCTGAGGTCGCGGACCTCCAGGAAGGCGGTGGGGGCGGGCGAGCCGGAGCTCGTGGGCTCGCCCAGCGCGGCACCGGTCTTGTTCGGTTCGGTCATCCCAGCCTCACTCGCGGGTCGATGACGGCGTACATGATGTCGACGACGAGGTTGGCGACCGCGATCGCGAGTGCTGCGAACAGGGTGACGCCGAGAATCACCGGAAGGTCCTTGCTGCTGATCGCCTGGACCGCGGCGAGCCCGAGACCGGGCAGGTTGAACGTGGACTCGGTGAGCACGGCGCCCCCGAGGAGCACGCCGATGTCGAGGCCGAAGACGGTGAGGATCGGCGTCATCGCGGAACGCAGGGCGTGCCGGGTGATGACGGTGCTCTCGCCGAGGCCCTTGGCGCGGGCGGTACGGATGTAGTCCTCGCCGAGCACTTCGAGCATGGTGGCCCGGGTGAGCCGGGCGTACATCGCGGCGTTGAGGAAGGCGAGCACGATCCACGGCAGGATCAGCGACTGGAACCAGACGCCGATGTTGTCGTCGGTGGAGAGGTTGTCGGCGATCCGCACCCAGCCGAGGGTGTGCACGAACAGGCCCATGGCGACCATGCCGGTGAAGAAGATCGGCAGCGAGACACCGGCGAGGGCCGTGGTCATCGCGGCCCGGTCCCAGATGGTGCCGCGGCGCAGCGCCGAGACCACACCGGTGGCGACACCGCCGAGGAGCCACAGGACGCAGGCGCCCGCGGCGAGCGCGCCGGTGACGGGCAGCGCGTCCTTCAGGGTGGTCCACACCGGGACCTCGGTACGGAAGGAGTACCCGAAGCAGGGCGCGGCGCAGTGGGTGACGTCGGCACCGTTCGCGTAGTCGCGCCCCATCGGGATGCCCTTGACGAAATCCCAGAACTGGACGAGGAGGGGGTCGTCGAGACCCAGTTTGATCCGGATGCCCTGGAGCTGCTCGGCACCGGAGGCCTTGCCGGCGAAGAGGACTGCGACGTCCTGACCCGCCCACTTGGGCAGCATGAAGAAGATGGTGAACGTCGCGAGCAGTACGACGAGCACCATGATGACTACGGCGAACAGGCGCCGGATGAGATAAGCAAGCACTGTGCGCGGCCCGGCGGTGGCCGGGAACCCCTGCGCGGGGTTCCCGGCCACCGCCCCGGCCATCACCTGCCCTTCGGACTGGCGGGTTTCGGCGGCGGAGGGGCAGTCAACGGGGTTGACTGCGAATGCTGTCGACCGGAGCGACTACTTGACGACGCCGAGCGAGGCGTAGTCGTAGCGGCCGTTGTAGGCGTCGGACATGTAGGCGTTGGTCAGACGGCTGCCGCGCCAGGTGATGTTCTTCTCGTAGATGAAGGGCATCCAGTCGGCCTGGTCGAGGATCCGCTTGTCGAGCTCCGCGTAGACCTCACCGGCCTTGACCGGGTCGGTCTCCGCGATCGCCTTGTCGAAGAGGCCGTCGATCTTCGGGTCGTTCAGCTGCGACTCGTTGTAGTTGCCGGTCTCCGAGAGGAAGCGGCTGTCCCACAGCGGCTGGCCGAAGCCCTGGCCGGACGGGAAGTCCGGGCCCCAGCCGCTCATGGTCATGCCGTAGCCGCGCTTCTTCACGACGGACGGCGAGCCGGTGATGCTGGACGCCTCGGCGCCGTCGATCGGGTCCACCTCGACCTTGATGCCGACCTTGCCGAGCTGCTCCTGGAGCGCCTCGGCGGTGTCGACCTCGCCCGGGTTGTTGTTACGGGCGCTGAGCTTGGTGGAGAAGCCGCTCGGCTGGTTGCACTGCTTCAGCTCGTCCTTGGCCTTGGCCAGGTCCGGCTTGCCCTTGCGGGCGAGGACGCCGTACGGGTCGTAGTCGCTGTGGCCCTTGATGGAGGCCGGCAGCGTGCTGTTGGCGATCGCACCGCCGGCGAGCTCGCCACCGCGGGTCTGCTGGAGACCGGCGAAGTCCGTCGCGTAGAAGACGGCCTTGCGGCAGTGGACGTTGTCGAACGGCTTCGCCGTGTGGACCAGGGCGACGTAGCGGACGAAGGACGTCTGCATGTTGTCGACGCTGTCCTTGTGCTTCTGGACGGCGGTGACGCGGCCGGACTGGGTCATGCCGGTGCCGTTGAGGTCGACGTCGTAGTCGCCCGCCATCAGCTTCTTGTCGTTCTCCTCCAGGTTGGCGGAGATCGTCACCGTGATCTTGTCCGGGAGGGCGGCGCGCACCGGGTCCGAGGACTTCTGCCACTTGTCGTTGCGGACGAGCACGATGCTCTTGCCCGGCTTGTACGACTCGAACTTGTACGGGCCGTTGGAGAACGGGCGCTGGGTGTACTTCGTCCCGGTGTCCTTGTCGGCCTTCACGGGCGAGCCGGACGGCATGGCGAGGAACTGCTCGAAGTCACCGTTGGGCTTGGGCAGCTTGAAGACGATGGTGTTGTCGTCCGGCGTCTCGATCGCCTTCAGGCCGAGCTTGTCCGCGGCCTTGTCCTTGTAGGGGCCCTTGTACTCGCCCTTGGGGTCCAGCGTCTGCATGAGGTACTGCGGGCCACCGGTGATGGTGTCCGTCGCCCAGATGCGCTCGATGCCGTACTTGACGTCCTTGGAGGTCAGCTTCGAGCCGTCCTCCCAGGTCAGACCGTCACGCAGCTTGTACGTGTAGGTCTTGCCGCCGTCCGTGATCTCACCGGGGCCGGTGGCGAGGTCGCCGACCAGCTTGGTGGAGGCCTGACCCGGCTTGGTGTCGTAGGTCACCAGCTGGCGGGTGTAGAAGCGCATGAAGTCCCAGGCCATGCCGTAGTAGGCGCGCTGGGGGTCGGCGGAGTCGAGGTCCTGCTTGCCGACGAACTTCAGCGTCCCGCCCTTCTTGGTGGACGGGTTGGCGACCTTGTTGAACGCCGCGTTGTATCCGGCGCCCTTCGCACTGCCGCCGTCCTCGCCGTCGCCGCCGCCGCACGCCGTGGTGGTCATCAGCGCCGCGACCACGAGGGCCGCACCCGCGGTGAGCCGTCGTTTCGAGGTGACTGTGGACATTTTCTCGCAACCTCCGAGATCGCGGTCCCAGGCAGTTGCTTGCCAAAGAACCATGGAAAGAGCCACCTGACGATGCGGCAGGGGCAGGTCGTGGGCTATCGGGTTCCCTTGGGGTCCAGAGCATCGCGCAGCCCGTCCCCGAAGAGGTTGAAGGCCAGCACGGTGATGAAGATCGTCACGCCGGGGAAGACCATGAACATCGGGTCGTGCTCGTACGTTTCCAGCGCGTCCCGGAGCATGCCGCCCCAGGAGGCGGTGGGCGGGCGGACACCGGCGCCGAGGAAGCTGAGCGCGGCCTCGGTGAGGATGTTGGTGGGGATCATCAGCGTCGCGTAGACGGTGATCGGCGCCACCAGGTTCGGCAGGAGCTCGCGGAAGAGGATGTGGGTCCGTCCGCCGCCGAGGCTGCGGGCCGCCTCCACGTACTCGCGTTCCCGCAGCGAGAGCGTCTGGCCCCGGACGATGCGGCCCACGTAGGGCCAGCCGAAGAAGCCGATGACGGCCACGAGAACGGCGATGCGCACGCCGCTGCCGGTGAGGCCGAGCAGGTCGTCGGGGAGGACCGACACCAGGGAGATGATGAAGAGCAGCTGCGGGAAGGAGAGCAGCACGTCCATGATCCGGCTGATCACCGAGTCGATCCAGCCGCCGAAGTACCCGGCGATGATCCCGAACAGGGTGCCGAGCGCGACGGCGACCAGGGCCGCCAGGAACGCCACCAGCAGGGAGATCCGGGCGCCGTAGACGATGCGGCTGAAGATGTCGCGGCCCTTGTTGGGTTCGACGCCGAAGAGGAAGTCGCCGCTCATCCCGCCCAGGCTGCCCTGGGGGAGGTTGGTCAGCGGGTCGAGCTTGTCCTGGTGGAAGTCGTTCGGCGGGTGCCCCAGCAGGCTGACGATCAGCGGCGCGAAGACCGCCACCAGAACGAGGACGAGAACGGTGATGCCGCCGGCCAGTGCGACCTTGTCCTGCTTCAGACGGCTCCAGGCGATCTGCTTGAGCGACCGCCCCTCTACCTTCTTCGCCCCGGAGTCGACGGAGTCGACCGCGGGGCCGCCGACCGCGTCCGGATCCGCTTCCCTGGTCGGCTCGTGCAGTGGTGCCGTCATCGTGGCAAGGACCCCTCTCAACCGGCGGTGGCCGGGCCGAACTGGCCGCAGTGGCGGCGCGGATCAGTCAGTCGTACGCGAGCGGCAAGACGCCCTTGCTGCGGGAGTCTTCATTGCCGTCACTACAGGTAGCCATACCGGCAGGCGAATGGATGCCTAACCGTGATGCGGTCCTGGGTGTTCCGTTATCCGGACGCCGCCTAACGACCGTCGAACGCGGGTCAGTTGAGGAACAAGGGGGCAGTCCCGCAGAATCGGCGCGCAATCACCACCAGGGGTGCGCGGCACTCAAATCCCGGACATTGAAGGCGTGATGGGTCCGGAACGGGGTGAACACCCTCCGGGACGGGAGGGGTTGGTGGCATATGCGCACGTTACGAAGGAGTGGAAGCGTAATGTCACATTCCGCTTTTCGGGGCTTCCGGTGCGCTTCGGGGCTTTGCCGCCGGTACGTGGACCGGCGCCGGCCGACGCGGGGACGGGCCCCACCGCTCCCTGGGCGGGGGCAGGCCGGTATCAGTACGCGGACTGCGGCGGGTAGCCGTATCCCGTGGCGGGGGCCGCCGGGGCGTGCGCCTCGCGGTCGTAGAACGGGCGGGCGTTGGCGCGCAGCCACATCGCGACCGGGTCGTACTCGTCGGACATCGCGACGGTGGAGACGGGCAGCCCGTCCGGGACGGCGGAGATCGACTGCTGCATCATCGTGCGCGCCGCGTCCACCGAGGACGGGGAGGTGTCGTAGAGGTCGAGCCCGATGGTGAGGTACGGGGCGCCGAGCGCGGGCTGCACCCAGGCGCGGCGCAGCGAGCGGACCGCGGGGGTGCGGTGGGCGGTCTGCGTGAGCAGGGCGTAGAACTGCGGGATCTCGATGGCGGGCTCGGTGAGCCGGAGCGGGCCGGCGGGCATCCGGTCGAGGCCGGTGGCGATCCGGCGCAGGTCCAGCCAGGGGATGCCGACGCCGCCGCCGGGGGCGTGCGGGTTGAGCCAGATGCCCCAGCGGTCGGGGAAGAGGGCGCGGGCGATGTCCACGCCGTCGACCAGCTCGTGGGCGCGGTTCCAGCCGCTGGCGGAGAGCTCCTGCGCGGAGGTCACACAGGGGGCGTAGCCGAGGCCGTCCACCTCCATGTTCCCGTACTGGGCGTCGGGCGATCCGGCCTGGCCCTGCCACAGGAGCATCCAGATCCGGCCGTGGGCGAGTGCCTGGAGCAGCGCCTCGTACGCGTCGTAGCGCCCGGGCGTCACTTGGCGCAGCATGTGCTCGACCTGCCCGGCCGCCGCGGTGCCTGACGCACTCACCTGGTCCCGCCCCTCTTCGATCCACTGTGCCGCCCGGCCGCTCCCGGGCACACGGGCGCGGCCGGTGCCGAGGCACCCGCCATGAAACCAGCTTATGCGCCGGTCATGACACCGACTTGACGCCAGGGGGCGCGCCGGTGTCCGGGTCCGGCGCGGCCGGAAAGGTACTACTGGCCCGCGCGCTGGTAGAACGGCCGGACCTTCTCCCGCATCCAGTCGCCGACCGGGTCCTGGGCGACGTCGAGCAGCACCAGGTTGACCGGCCAGGGCACCTCGACCCGGCCCAGGGCGCGGCCGAGGGCGTCCATCGGGGCGTTCCGCCCGGCCCCCTCCCAGGTGGAGAACTCCACTCCGACGAAGAGGACGGGGTCGCCGCCCTCGATGCTGGCCAGGGCCCGCCGGGCGGTGAGGACGACGCCGCTCTCCTCGAACTCCCCGGCCGCCGCGGCGAGGAAGTCGACGGGCTCCTCCTGCCAGTCCGGCTCGAACAGCCGGACCCGGCCGCCGCTGGCCGGGCCGTCCAGCGGGGTGCGGCCGATCCGGCAGAGCTCGGCGACGGCGGGCGGCGGCAGCGGCATGCCGACCGCGCCGCCCGGGTTCACCACGATGCCGAGCTGCGGCGGCAGCCCGCGGGCGAAGTCGCGGGCGGGCGCGACCGTGAAGGAGAGGTGGCTGCCGACGCAGGCGAGGAACTGCTGCTCGGAGCTGAAGACGGGGACGTACGCGGCGCCGTCGAGCTCCATCGTCGGCAGGTCGAGGGACGGGGAGTCCGGTCCGCCGCCGTTGGGCAACGGCACCCAGACCTGGCTGCGGCCGAGCACCTCGACGAGGCGGCCGCCCGCCTCCGGGTTGCCGACCGAGGCCATCAGCACCTCTTCGAGCTCGTTGGCCGGCCACCCGCTCTGCGGATGCGCCTGGGCCTGCGCCGGAATGTCCACTGCTTCCCCTGCTTCCCCTTCTCACCCACGCTTCCGCGCTTCCGCGCAGAAGGTTAGCGTCCGGCCCGGGGCGACCCCGCGGCCAGCGCCCGGTGCCCGGCTCCCGGCTCCCGGCCGCACCGGACATCGGCCGCCGGCTCCCCGGGCCGTTCCTCGGTCAGGCCCCCGCCCGCGGCCGGTCGGCCGTGAAGACGATCCGCCCGATCCGCCCCGCCGCCTCCCGGTCCAGGAGCACCGCCGAGGCGCAGCCGGCCGGGAGCACCCCGTCCGCCGTGGCCGCCAGCAGCCGGCCCACCGCCCTGCGGTGCCGGGCGAAGGCGTACGCCGACACCCCGCGCCCGCGCTCGCGCTGCCCCTCCCGGGCGGTCCGCGGGTCGACGTCGAGCAGGACCAGGTGCAGGAGGCGGCCCCGGCGCCGGGCGGCCCGGGCCAGCCAGCCGCGTACCCACGACTGGGTCCCGCAGTCGTGGACGACGGCCGACTCTCCCGAGCGCAGCAGCCGCCACAGCCCCCAGTAGTGGTCGAGGCGGACCAGCGGGCGGTAGAGGGCGTACGGCAATAACCGGGGCATCACCCTCGCCCAGCGGTCCCGGACGTCCTGCGAATCGACGGCGTGGGCGGTCGTCACCACCCGCCGGATCAGCGTCGACTTCCCGCTGCCGGGCAGCCCGGAGACCACCACCACGTCCCCCGCCGCGAAGCGCAGCCCGCGCGGGCCCCGCCCGGCCCTCGCGCGCAGGTCCCGCACGACGGGCGCGAACCCGGCGGGCA
Source organism: Streptomyces sp. NPDC092952 (assembly GCF_044754785.1). NCBI lineage: Bacteria > Bacillati > Actinomycetota > Actinomycetes > Kitasatosporales > Streptomycetaceae > Streptomyces > Streptomyces sp. NPDC092952. Next base: position 59,155 of record NZ_JBIVPT010000027.1, read on the forward strand.
CCGCCCGGACCGCGTCCCCCGGCCGCCCGGCCGGCGCGCCCCGCGCGACCCCCGCGGTCGTCGCGTACCGCTGCAACGTCATCGCCCTCCCCCATCGGTCGGCCCACCCCAGCCCCATGCCCCTGAAGTGTAAAGAAAAGGTAATGCGGCACAACCGCCCGTGCCGGTGGATTCCGCCGGGGGACCGGGGCCCCATTCCGGCGCGATGCGTGCGATGATGACCCCGCCAACTGCATAAAGGCCGCTTGAATCCGCGCGGGAGAGTCCCGGTCACTGTCCGTGCCGGGCGCCGAAGGAGCAAGTTCCTCCCTTGAATCTCTCAGGCCCCGTACCGCGTGGATGAGGCAGATCTGAAAAGCGGGCCGCTTCGCGGCTCCACCCAAGGTGCAAGCCGAACCCGTCCGGGGCTCTCGGCGAACCTCTCAGGTTCCGATGACAGATGGGGAGGGATCGTCCTTGTCGTCATGTTCCGGGAGTCACACTCATGAGCACCGCACCCCGCCTCACCGCCCTCGATGCCCTGCACCGTTCGCTGGGCGCGACCATGACCGACTTCGCGGGCTGGGACATGCCCCTGCGGTACGCCAGTGAGCGCGACGAGCACAACGCGGTGCGCACCCGGGCCGGACTCTTCGACCTGTCGCACATGGGCGAGATCACCGTCACCGGCGCCGGGGCGGCGGCCTTCCTGAACTTCGCGCTGGTCGGCAACATCGGCACCGTCGCCGTGGGCCGGGCCCGCTACACGATGATCTGCGCCGAGGACGGCGGCATCCTGGACGACCTGATCGTCTACCGGCTCGGTGAGACCGAGTACATGGTCGTCGCCAACGCGGGCAACGCCCAGATCGTGCTGGACGCGCTGACCGAGCGGGCCGGGGGCTTCGACACCGAGGTCCGCGACGACCGCGACGCGTACGCGCTGATCGCCGTCCAGGGCCCGGAGTCCCCCGCGATCCTGGCCTCGGTCACCGACGCCGACCTGGACGGCCTGAAGTACTACGCCGGACTGCCGGGCACGGTCGCCGGGGTCCCCGCGCTGATCGCGCGTACCGGCTACACCGGTGAGGACGGCTTCGAGCTGTTCGTCGCCCCCGCCGACGCCGAGCAGCTGTGGAAGGCGCTCACCGAGGCGGGCGCCTCGCGCGGGCTGGTCCCGTGCGGGCTGTCCTGCCGCGACACGCTGCGCCTGGAGGCGGGCATGCCGCTGTACGGGCACGAGCTGACCACCGGACTGACCCCGTTCGACGCCGGTCTCGGCCGGGTCGTGAAGTTCGAGAAGGAGGGCGACTTCGTCGGCCGCGGGGCCCTGGAGGCCGCCGCCCGGCGCGCCGAGACCGCCCCGCCGCGCAAGCTGGTCGGGCTGGTCGCCGAGGGCCGCCGGGTGCCGCGCGCCGGCTTCCCCGTGACCGTCGGCGGCGAGGTCGTCGGCGAGGTCACCTCCGGCGCCCCCTCGCCCACCCTGGGCAAGCCGATCGCCATGGCCTACGTCGACGCCGCGCACGCCGCGCCGGGCACCGAGGGCGTCGCCGTGGACATCCGGGGCAGCCACGAGCCGTACGAGGTCGTGGCGCTGCCGTTCTACAAGCGCCAGAAGTGACGCGCCGGGCACCGGGAACCCCGCCGGCGCCCCAGCGAACCGGCACGGCCGTGCCGAAGGAACGACGCGGCCGAGCCGGAGGAAACGGCGCGGCGACTTCACAGAAGTGACGTAATCGCGTCTCACACCGTAAGACCACCGTTCATCAGCACTCCCCCGCGTACAGGAGAATTCAGACCATGAGCAACCCCCAGCAGCTGCGGTACAGCAAGGAGCACGAGTGGCTGTCGGCCGTCGAGGACGGTGTGGCCACGATCGGCATCACCGAGTACGCGGCGAACGCCCTCGGCGACGTCGTCTACGCCCAGCTTCCCGAGGTCGGCTCCGAGGTGACCGCGGGCGAGACCTGCGGCGAGCTGGAGTCGACCAAGTCCGTCAGCGACCTGTACTCGCCCGTGTCCGGTGAGGTCACCGCGTTCAACCAGGACGTCGTGGACGACCCGTCGCTGGTGAACACCGCACCCTTCGAGGGCGGCTGGCTGTTCAAGGTACGCGTCGCGGAGGAGCCGAAGGACCTGCTCTCCGCCGACGAGTACACCGAGTTCTCCGGCAACTAAAGAGACCCCAAGGGACCACCTGATGTCGCTTCTCAACTCCTCCCTCCACGAGCTGGACCCGGACGTCGCCGCCGCCGTCGACGCCGAGCTCCACCGCCAGCAGTCCACCCTCGAAATGATCGCCTCGGAGAACTTCGCTCCGGTCGCGGTCATGGAGGCCCAGGGCTCCGTCCTCACCAACAAGTACGCCGAGGGCTACCCCGGCCGCCGCTACTACGGTGGCTGCGAGCACGTCGACGTCGTCGAGCAGATCGCCATCGACCGGATCAAGGCGCTGTTCGGCGCCGAGGCCGCGAACGTCCAGCCGCACTCCGGTGCGCAGGCCAACGCCGCCGCGATGTTCGCGCTGCTCAAGCCGGGCGACACGATCATGGGTCTCAACCTGGCCCACGGCGGTCACCTGACCCACGGCATGAAGATCAACTTCTCCGGCAAGCTCTACAACGTGGTCCCGTACCACGTCGACGAGACCGGCGTCGTGGACATGGCCGAGGTCGAGCGGCTGGCCAAGGAGTCCAAGCCGAAGCTGATCGTCGCCGGCTGGTCCGCGTACCCGCGTCAGCTGGACTTCGCCGCCTTCCGCCGGATCGCGGACGAGGTCGGCGCGTACCTGATGGTCGACATGGCCCACTTCGCGGGCCTGGTGGCCGCGGGCCTGCACCCCAACCCGGTGCCGCACGCCCACGTCGTCACGACCACCACGCACAAGACCCTCGGCGGTCCGCGCGGCGGTGTCATCCTGTCGACGCAGGAGCTGGCCAAGAAGATCAACTCCGCGGTCTTCCCGGGCCAGCAGGGCGGTCCGCTGGAGCACGTGATCGCGGCCAAGGCGGTCTCCTTCAAGGTCGCCGCGTCCGAGGAGTTCAAGGAGCGCCAGCAGCGCACCCTGGACGGTGCCCGCATCCTCGCCGAGCGCCTGGTCCAGCCGGACGTCACCGAGGTCGGCGTCTCCGTGCTGTCCGGCGGCACGGACGTGCACCTGGTCCTGGTCGACCTGCGCAACTCCGAGCTGGACGGCCAGCAGGCCGAGGACCGGCTCCACGAGATCGGCATCACGGTCAACCGGAACGCGATCCCGAACGACCCGCGCCCGCCGATGGTCACCTCGGGTCTGCGGATCGGTACGCCGGCCCTGGCCACCCGCGGCTTCCAGAGCGAGGACTTCACCGAGGTCGCGGAGATCATCGCCGCCGCGCTGAAGCCGTCGTACGACACGGACGCGCTGAAGGCCCGCGTGGTCGCGCTGGCCGAGAAGTTCCCGCTGTACCCCGGTCTCGGCTGATCCGGGAAACGGCTCGCACCACCGGGCGGGGCACCGCGCGCACTCTCGTGGGCGCGGTGCCCCCACCCTTGTCCCACCCCGGCACCACCCGGCACCACCCGGCAGACAACGACGTCTACCAGCCCCCTGAGGAGTCCCCGTGGCCATCTCGGTCTTCGACCTGTTCTCGATCGGCATCGGCCCGTCCAGCTCCCATACGGTCGGCCCGATGCGCGCCGCCCGTATGTTCGCTCGCCGGCTGAAGAACGAGGGCCTGATCGCCCACACCGCTTCGATACGCGCCGAGCTGTACGGTTCGCTCGGCGCGACCGGCCACGGCCACGGCACCCCGAAGGCGGTCCTGCTCGGCCTGGAGGGCGAGTCGCCGCGCACGGTGGACGTCGAGTCGGCGGACGAGCGGGTGGAGCACATCCGCACCACCGGCCGGATCAACCTGCTCGGCATGCACGAGATCGACTTCGACGCGGACGAGCAGCTGGTCCTGCACCGCCGCAAGGCCCTCCCGTACCACGCCAACGGCATGAGCATCCACGCCTTCGACCGCGACGGCGCCCTGCTCCTGGAGAAGACCTACTACTCGGTCGGCGGCGGCTTCGTCGTCGACGAGGACGCGGTGGGCGAGGACCGGATCGTCCTCGACGACACCGTGCTCACGTACCCCTTCCGGACCGGCGACGAGCTGCTGCGGCTCTCGAAGGAGACCGGCCTGTCCATCTCCTCGCTGATGCTGGAGAACGAGAAGGCCTGGCGCACCGAGGACGAGATCCGCTCCGGGCTGCTGGACATCTGGCACGTCATGCAGGCCTGTGTCTCGCGCGGCATGTCCCGCGAGGGCATCCTCCCCGGCGGCCTGAAGGTCCGCCGCCGCGCCGCGACCACCGCCCGCCAGCTGCGCGCCGAGGGCGACCCGCAGACCCACGCCATGGAGTGGATCACCCTCTACGCGATGGCGGTCAACGAGGAGAACGCGGCGGGCGGCCGGGTCGTCACCGCGCCCACCAACGGCGCCGCGGGCATCATCCCGGCGGTGCTGCACTACTACATGAACTTCGCGGCCGGCGGCGCCACCGGGGCGGAGAAGGAGGACGGCGTCGTCCGCTTCCTCCTGGCGGCCGGTGCCATCGGCATGCTCTTCAAGGAGAACGCCTCCATCTCGGGCGCCGAGGTCGGCTGCCAGGGCGAGGTCGGCTCCGCCTGCTCCATGGCGGCGGGCGCCCTCGCGGAAGTGCTCGGCGGCACCGCCGAGCAGGTGGAGAACGCGGCCGAGATCGGCATGGAGCACAACCTCGGCCTGACCTGCGACCCGGTCGGCGGTCTCGTCCAGATCCCGTGCATCGAGCGCAACGGCATGGCCGCGGTCAAGGCCGTCACGGCGGCGAAGATGGCGCTGCGCGGCGACGGCAGCCACAAGGTCTCCCTCGACAAGGTCATCAAGACCATGAAGGAGACGGGCGCCGACATGAGCGTCAAGTACAAGGAGACCGCCCGGGGCGGACTCGCGGTGAACATCATCGAGTGCTGACGGGGCGGAGACGGCTGCGGGCGCGCGGGGCCGTCTCCCCGGAAGCGGCCCCGCGCGCCCTTCCCGGCCGTCCGCGACACCGTCCGGCACCGGCCGGGAGCCGCCTCGGGCGTGGGAGTTCAGCGCCGCGGCGCTGATCTTGACGACATGGCGGCCGTGCCCGGCCGCCTCCCCGACCTCGCGCCTCTGCTTGACGGTCAGGCAGGCGGATACGAGCTCCACGTCGGCCTGGCGCTCGTCGAAGATCCAGAAGTCCTCGACGGCTGGCATCGGGCCGCGCTCGGCGGGGCCCGGGATGATGCCGATGGGCGCGTTGGGCGGTACGGCGGTGCCGAGCGACCGCCCGAGCTGTTCGGCCATCACACCGGCCGACCCCACCTCGCGGTGGAGCACCGACTCCTCCAGGACGTACATGTATTTCTTCGAGGGGTCGGAGAAGAGCCGCTGACGTTCCGTCCGTGGGGCGACGGCGGCCTCGACGTCGTCCGTGAGCCCGCGCCGGTCCCGGATTCGGCCACGGTCTCGTGGCCGGGCACCGTGATCGAGACCGGCCGGGACGGGTCGGCCACCTTCCAGGACTGGAGCAGGCGGCTTGTCGGACGCCTCGTCGCGGTAACGGGCCGGAGAGCCGTTGTCCGGGCTCGGGCCGTCGCGCAGAGGCGCCGCCACCGGCGTGCGGATCTTCGCGGGCAATCGCCTGCCCCGCTCCGGACCGTGCGGCTCATTGCGTCCCCCTGAGGCCGGTCACATGGGGTCCGGACATGCCGAGAGAACGGGCACACCCGAGCGGGGTGCCGCCCCGGCGGCCCCCCGTCGCCCTCCGCACCGCCGAATCAGCGCAGGTGCACCGGCAGTTCCTCGATCCCGTAGACGATGGAGAGCTTGCGGAAGGCGAGGCTCTGCTGCGGGACGGCGAGCCGCATCGCGGGGAAGCGCCGGACCAGGGCCGGGTAGGCGACGCGCAACTCCATCCGCGCCAGTTCGGCGCCGACGCAGCGGTGGATGCCGTGGCCGAAGGCCAGGTGACCGGTGGCGGGGACGCGGTCCAGGTCGAAGCGGCCGTCGTCGGTGATGTACGAGGCGTCCCGGTTGGCGCCGCTCAGCGAGCAGAGCACCATGTCGCCCTCGGGGATCACCACCCCGCCGATCTCGATGTCCCGCCGGGCGAACCTCGGGAAGGCGATCTGCACCGCGGAGAGGTAGCGCAGCGCCTCCTCGACGAAGGGGGCGGCCGCCGCGTCGTCGGTACGTATCCGCTCCCGCACGTCCGGATCGCGGAGCAGTACGAGCGAGCCGAGCGCGATCGTGCTGGCGGTGGTCTCGAAGCCGCCGGTGAGCACGCCGTCGGCGAGGCCCGCGAGTTCGTCGTCGCCGATGTCGTCGCCGTGGTCCCGCACGATCATGCCGAGCAGCCCGTCGCCGGGGTTGCGCCGCTGCTCCCTGACCACGCCCCGGAAGTACTCCATCGACTCCGACATCGCGCCGAAGGGGGCGGTCGTGCTGGCGAAGAGGTCGAAGCGGTCCATGGCGAGCTGCTGGAAGTCCGCCCGGTCTTCGTAGGGCACCCCGAGCAGCTCGCATATCGTGAGCGACGGGATCGGCAGCGCGAACTCCTTCACCAGGTCGACCGGGCCCGGAGCGGCCTCCATCGCGGCCAGCCGCTCCGCCACGATGGCGTCGATCCTGGGCGCCAGCCGCCGCAGCCGACGCATCGTGAACTCCGGTGTCAGGATGCGGCGCAGCCTGGTGTGGACCGGGGGATCATTGAAGCCGAGCCCGCCGGGGCTCTGTTCGGCGGCCACCCCGGCATTCGTCGCGAGGTGGGCGAAGTCGGTGCTGAAGCCGTCCGCCGAACCGAGGACGGCCTTCGACTCCTGGTAGCCGGTGATCACCCAGGCGTCCATGCCGAACGGCAGCGAGACCTTGTGCACGGGCCGCTTCGCCCTGGTCCTGGCGAGCTTGTCCACCGGGTCGAGCCCGTTCCGGCGCAGCATCATCAGCAGGTCGTCGGGGAGCAGCCGGACCGTGGAGGACCCGATTCCGTGCTTCTGGATCCGGGACAGATAGCTGCGCCCGATCCGGGCGGTGATACGGGAACGCAACGTCATCGCGGTCAATCTGCACTCCAGTGCTCGTCGTTCGGCCCGCACGCCGGGTGCGGACGGGAGGAAGCGGATACGGAAAGCGGGTGGGGGCACGGATAAGGACGTACGAACGGCGGGTCAGGATGCGCTCGGCAGCCGGTGACCGCACGGCATTCTGTCCCAGTACGTGAGCGGATGGCTCCGGGGCGGTGCCGGGACGGTTCCGACGGCCATGGGTATGCGCCCTATGCCTGGTTCATACCCCCGCTCCCGGCCCCGTCCCCTCCCTGTACCGGCAGCGGTGATCAACCACACAGCGATGGGTCCGGGACGTGACCGAGGACGAGGGACGGGGTCCCGGGAAGGGCATCACGGGACAAGCGGCGAACCGTCGCCGGCCGCCCTCCGGGAGCGGTTGCGCTCCATCGACCGGGGCAACAGCTCCGCGACGTACAAGCCCGCCGAATCGCGCGCCCCGCTGATGCGCGAGTACCTGCGTCGCGCGGCATCGTCCGCCGCCGCGTACATCGAGGCACTGGCATAGCGGCGGGGCCGCACCCCTCCTCGTAGCCGCCGGACCTGGCCATTTGTGTACGTGGCGTGAAGAACTGCCGCCGGTTTCCCGGATCCCTGCGACGCCGGGCAGGCCCGATCCGTCCGCCGGATCGCCCAGGTACCGCGTTCGTGCACTTCATCGGCTCCGTCCGGAACGCGCTGCGGCCCTGTCGCAACGGGTTCACGTGCCAAGGCTCGGATTGCTTCGGTCGTGGCTGGATTGATAGGGATGGTAGGGACGTTTGTTTGATCGGTTGTCGATCGGGTTGGCAGGGGGACTGGATGAAGTTCGACATGGGGTCGCAGGTTCTGACGACGCTGTCGTCGAAG
>NZ_JBIVPT010000028.1:0-65282 GCF_044754785.1 Streptomyces sp. NPDC092952
TCCGCCCGAGCCTTAGGCAACCGCAACCCGCGGGCCGCCCCGGCGCCCCCTCCAGCCGGGGGCCGTGTTCCCGCGCCCCCCCCGCCCCCCCCCCCGCCCCCCCGGGGGGGGGGGGGGGGGGCCCACCACCGGGCGGCCGGTGACTCCTCGGGGAGTCACCGGCCGCCCTTTCGCGTACCGCACGGATCCCTCTTCTCGTCCCCTTGACGATAAACAGCCCCTCCCATTATCGTCTTAATGACGAGAAAAGAGGGATCCCATGGCCGACATCACCAGGCGCCTGGGCTGGCGCCATCTGCGCTCCGCGCCCACCGCCCACATCCGCCACCACCGGCGCGGCCGGCTCGCCCACGACGGGCCGGGGCTGAGCTTCTGGTACCGCTCGCTGAGCGCCGCGCTGTCGGAGGTGCCGGTGAACGACCGGGAGCTGGCGATGGCGTTCCACGCCCGTACGTCCGACTTCCAGGACGTCACCGTCCAGGCCACCGTGACGTACCGGATCAGCGACCCGGCCGAGGCCGCCGCCCGGCTGGACTTCTCGATCGACCCGGACACCGGGGCCTGGCGCGGCGCGCCGCTGGAGCAGATCGCCACCCTGCTGACCGAGACCGCCCAGCAGCACACCCTCGACGTACTGGCCAGGACGGCGCTGGCCGAGGCGCTGGTCGACGGGGTCGCCGCGGTGCGCGACCGGGTCGCCTCGGGGCTCGCCGCCGAGCCCCGGCTGCCCGCCACCGGCATCGACGTGGTCGCGGTACGGGTGGTGGCGATCCGCCCCGAGGCGGAGGTCGAGCGCGCCCTGCGCACCCCCGCCCGCGAGCAGATCCAGCAGGAGGCCGACCGGGCCACCTACGAGCGCCGTGCCGTGGCCGTCGAGCGGGAGCGGGCCATCGCCGAGAACGAGCTCGCCAGCCAGATCGAGCTGGCCCGCCGGGAGGAGCAACTGGTCGAACAGCGCGGCACCAACACCCGCCGGGAGGCCGAGGAGCACGCGGCGGCCGACGGCGTACGCGCCGAGGCGGAGGCGGCCCGCACCGTGCGGCTGGCCCGCGCCGAGGCCGAGGCCGCCCGCGAGGTCGGCGCCGCGCGGGCCGAGTCCCAGGCGGCCTGGCTGCGGGTGCACGGCGAGGTGGACGCCGCGACCCTGCACGCCCTGGCGGCGACCCGGCTGGCGGAGAACCTGCCGCGCATCGACAGCCTCACCCTCTCCCCCGACGTACTCACCGGGCTGCTCAGCAAGCTCGGCGCGACCGGACCGGAGCACCGGGCGTGAGCCTCGCCCCGCGCGCCGTACTGGTCCACCGCACCACCGAGTACGAGGAGCTGCTGGCCCGGCACGGCACGCACGGGCAGGCCGCCTTCTTCCTCACCAGCCGGGGCCGGTCCATCGACGAGGTGGCGCTCCGGCACCGGCGGACCCGGCAGGCGCTCGACGACGTGGCGGCGGCCGTTCCGCTCCAGTGGCGCCGGTCGAGGGTGGAGCGCGCGGACCTCGACCGGTTCCTGTTCGGGCCGGAGGACGTGGTGGTCGTCGTCGGGCAGGACGGGCTGGTCGCCAACACCGCCAAGTACCTGGCGGGCCAGCCCGTCGTGGGCATCGACACCGACCCGGGGCGCAATCCGGGCGTGCTGGTCCGCCACCGGCCCGGGGACGCGGCCGCGCTGCTCCGGGCGGCCGTGACGCCCGGAGGCGCCGCGGAGGAACTCACCATGGTCGAGGCGGTGGCCGACGACACCCAGCGCCTGCTCGCGCTCAACGAGATCTACCTCGGCCCGCCCGGCCACCAGACCGCCCGCTACCGGATCGGCCCGGACGCCCCCGGCGCCGCCACCGAGGCGCAGGCGTCCTCCGGGGTCCTGGTCGGCACCGGAACCGGCGCCACCGGCTGGCTGCGCTCACTGTGGCAGGAGCGCCGCAGCGGGCTCCGCCTGCCGGCGCCCGCCGACGACCGGCTGCTCTGGTTCGTCCGCGAGGCCTGGCCGTCCCCGGCCACCGGCACCTCGCTGGTCGCGGGCGAACTGGGGCGCGGGCAGGGGCTGCGGCTCACCGTCGAGTCCGACCGGATGACGGTCTTCGGGGACGGGATGGAGACGGACGCGCTGGAACTGTCCTGGGGACAGACCGTGCGGCTCGGCATCTCGGCGACCTCGCTGCGACTGGCGGTCTGACCCGCCCCGCGAAAACCTTCATCGATTAATCATTTGCCTAGGGATCATAGGCACGGTTAATTTTCCTGTCATGAAAGCCGTGAGCGAGCAGGACATCCGTACATCGTTCATCAACTGCTCCAAGGGGGAGGCCAAGCGACTGCCGCTGCCCCGCGATCTCGACGAACTGCCCTGGGACGATCTCGACTTCCTGGGCTGGCGGGACCTCTCCGCCCCCGGGCGCAGCTACATCGTCACCGAGCGCGCGGGCGAGTGCATCGGTGTGACGCTCCGCTTCCCCTCTCAGCAGCGCGGATTCCTCCATCGGAGCATGTGCTCCCTGTGCCTCACCACCCATCCGGGCAACGGCGTCTCGCTGATGACCGCCCGCAAGACGGGCACCGCCGGGCGCGAGGGCAACTCCGTCGGCCTGTACATCTGCACCGACCTCGACTGCTCGCTGTACGTGCGGGGCCGGAAGGTCCCGGCGTCCGGGGGCCGTTTCAAGGAGTCCCTGACGGTGGAGGAGCAGGTGGAGCGTACGCGGTCCAACCTCGGCGCCTTCCTCGACAAGCTCTACGCCTGATCCCGCCCGCCCGCCGGGGCCGTGGCGGCGAAGGTGACCGGCAGCCGCCCGGGGCCGCGCAGCGTGCCCGGCCGCCGGCCCAGTTCCCCGGGCTCCACGGCGAGGGCGAGGCCGGGGAGCCGTCGCAGCGCCGTGCCGATGGCGACGCGCCCCTCCAGCCTGGCCAGCGGTGCCCCGAGGCAGTAGTGGATGCCGTGCCCGAACGCGAGGTGGGCGTTGTCCCGGCGGGTGATGTCGAGGCGGTCGGGGTCGGGGAACCGGTCCGGGTCGCGGTCGGCGACGGCGGAGCCGACGAGCACCGTCGCCCCGCGTGGCACGGAGACCCCGGCGATGACGAGGTCCTCGCGGGCGAACCGGGCGATCCCGGGGTCGACCGGGCCGTCGTGCCGCAGGAACTCCTCCACCGCCCCCGGCAGCAGCGCCGGATCGTCCCGCAGCCTTCGCAACTGGTCGGGGTGGGTGAGCAGCGCCGCGATCCCGCCGCCGATCAGGTTGACGGTGGTGATGTATCCGGCCACCAGCAGCAGGAAGGCCATCGCGGTCAGCTCGTCCTCGTCCAGACTGCCTTCCGTGTCCCGGGCGGTCACCAGGGCGCTGAGCAGATCGTCCCCGGGCCGGGCGCGTTTCGCCGCGACGAGTCCGGTCAGGTAGCCGCGCATGTGCCGCCACGCGGCGTCGGTGTGCGCCGGGTCCGGCTGCCCGGCTCCCCGGGGCATCAGGTCGTCGGTCCACCGCTGGAAGTCGTCGCGGTCGCCCACCGGTACGCCGAGCAGTTCGCGGATCACGGTGACCGGGAGCGGCAGCGCGTAGGCCGCGACCAGGTCGGCCCGGCCGTCCGGCGCGATCCTGTCGAGCAGCCCGTCGGCGATCTCCTGGACACGGGGCTCCAGACCGGCCACCCGGTGGGCGGTGAACTCCTTCGACACCAGGCGGCGCAACCGGGTGTGGTCGGGCGGATCGGCGCGGAGCATGTTGCGCAGGACGGACTCCCGCTCCGTGACGGGCAGCTGCTCCACGAGCCGGGGGTCGGAGGCGTCGCGCACATCGCTGCTCAGCCGGGGGTCGGACAGCGCGGCGAGGCCGTCCTCGTACCGGGTGACCAGCCACACCTCCAGGCCCCCGGCGATGACGGCACGCCGGACGGGCCCGCCCTCGCGCAGCTTCCGGTAGAAGGGGAAGGGGTCCGCGACGAAGGCGGGATCGTCGTAGGGCAGAGGAATCGGCTGCCGGTCCATCGCGCCTCCCGGGGCCACCGCTCCTCTCCACCCTAGGACTTTCCGGGCGTGCGGGTCAGACCGCCGGGAGGGCGTAGAGGTTCGCGGCGTGCAGTACGGCGAGCCGTTTGCCCGCGCCGGCCACGTACCAGCGCTGGATCTCTCCGGTCCTGTCGTTGTACGTCCAGCGCAGCTTGCCGGTCGCGGCGTCGAAGGCGTGGATGCCTCCCTTGTCGTCGAGGTCGCTCGCCCCGTACAGCGTGTTCCCGGCCTTCGTGAACTGCCAGGAGTAGGCGGCCTTCCCGAGCAGTTCCTGGTTGCGCCAGACGGTCTTGCCGGTTTCCGGTTCCACGGCCCACATGCCGTGCAGACGGTCGGAGACGTACAGGACGCCGTCGAGGACCTGCGGGCCGTTGAAGGAGGTGAAGTCGCCGGTGTCGAGCGTCCAGCGCTCCGCGCCGTCGGCGAGGGAGAGCGCGCGCAGCCGCCGCCCGTCCGCCACGATCACCAGGCCCTTGTGCACGGCGAACTGTTCCCAGTTGGCGTTCTTGATCTTCTTCGTCCATATCTGCCGCCCCGTGGCGGTGTCGCGGACGGTCACGTTCTTGCGGTAGTCCGTGTAGACGAGGCGTCCCTCGGCGACCTGGGCGGTGATGCCGTGCTCCTCGGTTCCCGCGTCGCGCCGTTCGCGCCAGACGACCTTGCCCGAGGTGGTGTCGATGGCCGCGATCACGTTGTCGGGCGTCGAGAAGTCCTTTTCGAGGATTCCGGCCAGGACGTAGACGTGCCGGTCGTCGGCCGCCATCGGGCGCGGCTGGGCGTACTCCTTGCCGATCCTGCTCCGCCAGGTCTCCTTGCCGGTCCGCGGGTCGAGACCGACCACGTCGCCGTCGTACTCCGCGCTGGCCAGGAACAGCGTGCCGCCGCCGATGAGGATGCGGGCACCGGGGGTGGTGACGCCCTTGCGGGACCATTTCTCCCGCCCGCTGACGATGTCGTACGCGACCAGGGGGTCGGCGGCCACCAGGGCGAGGCCGCCGCTGACCGCGAGAGCGCCCGTGCCGCTCAGGGAGTCGTTGGCGGTGGTGGCCTTCCACAGCGGCTTCGGCGCCCTGCCGGGCGGGGGCGTGGTGAAGGAGTCGCCGTCTCCCCCGGCGCCCGGCGTCGTGGCGGCGCCGCCCTGCTCCTCGTCCGGCGAGCACCCCCAGGCACCCGTGCCGAGCAGGGCCAGCCCCAGGCCGGTACCGGCCAGCCGGAGCGCCCCCCGGCGCGGGAGCGCCCGTGCGTCGTGTCCACCCATGTCCGTAACCCCGTTCCTTGTCCGCGCGAGAGTCCGCACGCCCCCGTGGGCGGCGTGGCCCGCTCACGTTAGCCAGTGCTTTTCAGCCAGCTACCTGGCGGTACGCAAACATGACAAAGCCGTGAAGGACCCGCGACAACGGCTTCCGGGAAGCGCTCATCGGGGTCGGGGCGGGAGTTCGTCGTCCTGCGCGGAGAGCGCGTCCTCGGCCCTTCGGCCGCTTCAGAAGGGCTCGGCGGCCTGCAGGATGTCCGCCGGCAGATAGCGGGACTCGACGCGGACGGCCCAGCCCCGGCGGCGGGCGTGGCAGGCGAGACCGAGGATGTCGAGGTCGACGGAGGCGTCCGGGTATTCGGCGCGGTCGGCGACCTGGTAATGGGCGCGGTGGGTCTCGAGCGCGTCGGCGAGGGCCAGGTTGAAGCTCTCCTCGTCGCCGTCCACGAGCTGGGACAGCAGTACCGTCGGCGGCATGGCGAACCCCCAGTCCTTCGCCTTCTCGGCCTGCTCCAGCGCCCGCTGCGCGGCCGGTTCGGCGTCGGTGCCCCTGAGGTAGGCGTAAAGGGCTTCCGGGTACGCGTCGAAGGCGGAGCCGTTCGGGCGGGCGAAGTCGGAGCCGGAGAGGACCAGCGGGGCGAGGTCCTCGCGTGCGCCGGTGATGAGGGCGAGGGAGACCGCCTGCTGCCAGGTGCCGGCGGACGCTTCTCTCCCCCGTTCGGCCGGGTAGCGCAGTGTGCGGCCCGCGATGGCCACCTCGGTCTCGGTGCCCGGCTCCGCGAGGGCGACGCGGAAGAGGGCCGCCCCCGCCCGGGACGCCAGCCTCAGGCCGGCGAGCTGGGCATCGGTCGTCCGGCCGGGGTCGTCCTCGCGCCATTGGAAGAGGCGTTCCTGGTCGCCCATGACATGGGCGAGCCACCAGGCCCTGAGCGGCTGCCCGTCGACAGGGGTGAACGCCTTCCGCATCGTTTCCCCATACATCTGCTCGATGTCCGAGACCTCTGTCTGGGGGCGGGCGGGCCGGTCGACCACCAGCGGACCCGCGGCGAGGGCGGCGACCGCGTCCGGCCGCCGGTCCCGGCCGAACCCCGCGACCCGGGGGCCCGGTGTCTCGAAGCCGGTGACCAGCACATGCGGGAGGTAGTCGGTGCGCACGGCCGGAGCCCAGCCCAGCGTCCGGTACGCGAACGCGGCCAGGGCTATGGGCAGGAGCGGGAGGAGGGACCGCGCGGGGGCCGAGGGGCCCTGCGTCGCGCCGTGACCGACGAGGAGTTCGACCAGCCCGGCGTCGAAGGCCTCCCGGTCCTCGGCGGCCAGGGCCCGCAGGGTGCGCAGCGCCACACTGTCCAGCCGTTCCCCCAGGGGTTCCCCGGTCTCCTGGGCGCGGACACGGACACGGTCCAGGGCCGCGTCGACGGCGGCGAGCCTGGCCCCGGCGCCCGGCGGGCGTTCCTCCTCGTCGTCGCCGGTGCCGCCGAGGACCACGGCCATCAGCCCGGTGGCGAGCTCGCCACCGGGCGTTCCCCGCTCCTTCACCGCGAACTTCTGCCGGGCGAAGTGGAAGGCCTCACCGTGCCACTCGGCCTTGTCCCTGAGGACCGCCAGGCACAGGGCGTCGGTCCACTCCCGGGGCGTGACGCTCTCCTCGGGGGCGTCGTCGCCCGGGTCGTAGCCCACGCCGAAGTTCACGTACTCCAGGAACACCCGGAAGCCGCAGTGCGGGTGGTAGGCGGCATACGCGACGGCGCCCGCCGCGGCCTCGGAGGCGTCCTTGAGGGCGGCCTCGGCCTCGGGGCCGGCGAGGCCGGGCGCCTCGGTGGAGAGGGCGCCGAGGTAGTCGAGGAAATCGTCGGCGATCATCTGCCAGTCGGAGGTGGTCATCCGGCCGGCCCTGGACATGGACCGCACCTGGCCCCCGATGCGGTTGGTGAAGTCCTCACGTGCCGCCGACACGACCGCTTCGGCCACCTGGTGACGCTCTATCAGCACTGCCCTGCTCCTTGATCGGTCTTTGCGGCAGCTTAGGCGCGGGGTCCGACAGGGGGCGGCGGCCGCCGCGGCTCACCGGCCGCCCAGCAGCCCGGCGTCGTGCGCCAGCACCGCCGCCTGGACGCGGTTGGCGCTGCCCGTGCGCGTCAGGATGCGGCTGATGTGCGCCTTGACCGTGCCGGTGCTGATGTACAGCTCGTCGGCGATCTCGGGGTTGGACAGTCCCTGGCCGAGCAGGCGCAGCACGTCGCTCTCGGCCGGGGTGAGTTCCTCGATCCGGCGCCGCGCGTTCTCGGCGTCGCGGCCGGACCTGACGTGGCGTTCGAGGAGTTGGCGGGTGATGCGGGGGGCCAGGACCGGCTCGCCCTTCGCCGCGAGGCGCACCGCGTGGATCAGGTCGTTGGGTCCGGTGTCCTTGAGGAGGTAGCCGCTCGCCCCGGCGCGCAGGGCGCGCGTGACGCTCGCCTCCTCGCCGAAGGCCGTCAGCATCACCACGTACGTACGTGGCGAGAGGCGGGTGATGTCCTGTGCGGCCGCGATCCCGTCCCTGCCCGGCATCCGGAGGTCGAGGAGGGCGACGTCGACCTCCTGGGACCGGCAGGCCGCCGCCGCTTCCCCGCCGTCGGCGGCCTCGGCCACGACGTCGATGTCCTCGGCGTTCTCCAGGATCAGCCGGATGCCCGTACGCATCAGCGCCTCGTCGTCGGCGACCAGAACTCGGATCACCCGGTCATCCTACGAGGTGCCCGGCGGGTGGGCGCGGGCGACCGCGCGGCCCCGTCCGTGAGCCCGTGTCAGACACCTCGCAGCACCGCCGTCACCAGCAGGACGACCAGGAAACCCGCCGTGGGCAGGACCACGGCCACCGCCGCGCAGCCGGCCCCCAGGATCCTCGGCCAGGTCAGCACCTCGGCCCGCACCGGGGCGTGCGCCCCTCCCCGGCTCCGTGACGCAGCCGGCGCCCCGGACACCGGGAGGCCGTACGCGTGGGCCCCCTCGGGGAGTCGGGCGTGTGCGGACGGGAGGGCGCCGTTCGCGTCGCGGAGGGGCAGCCGGGCCGTCAGCGCGAATCCCCCGTCCGGCCGGGGCCCAGCCGCGAAGGTGCCGCCCAGCATGGAGATCCGCTCGTGCAGACCGGCCAGGCCGCTGTGCGTGCCCCCGTACGAGCGGCCGCCCGTGCCCGGGGCCCCGTTCGCCACGCCGACCCGGAGCTCCGCGCCCACGGCCCGGACCTCCACCCGCACGGGCGCGCCGGACGCGTGCTTCAGCACGTTCGTCAAGCCCTCCCGGACCACCCGGTGGACCGCCTGCCGGGTACGGGGGTCGACCTCGGCCGCGGCGGGGAGCGTCCACTCCAGCTCGACCGGTCCGTCGCCCGCCTGCCGGGACTGCGTGACCAGGGCGGAGATGTCCTCGTACGTTCCCGGCGCACCGGTGTCCGGTTCCGGCCCCGCGTCAGCGAGGTCCGTGTGCCGCAGCACGCCGAGGATCTCGCGGAGCTCCTCCATCGCCGTACCGGCCGTCGTACGCAGCAGCTCCACCTGTCCCGCGAGGGCGGGGGCCTGCCGTCCGGCGGCCAGCTCCAGCGCCCCGGCGTGGACCGAGATCAGGCTCAGCCGGTGGCCCAGGAGGTCGTGCATCTCGCCGGCTATCCGGGTCCGTTCCTCCATCCGGGCCGCCGTGGCGGTCAGCGTGCGGGTCTGCTCCAGATAGGCGTTGCGTTCGCGGAGCAGGTCGACCAGGGGCCGGCGCGTGCCGAGCAGGGTCCCCGACAGGGCCGGGAGGACGAGCAGCAGCACCGCGGAGACCCCGTTGCCGACGAGCTCCGTCAGCAGCGGATCGCTGCCGGCCAGGGCGCGCACCACGGTCAGCGCCCCGGCCACCGCGCAGGCCGCCCCCACCACCCGCCACGCCCGCCGGGGCGGCGCGATCCGGCGGGTGGCGGACAGCACGATCAGCGGAATCGCCGCCAGCGTCCACACGTTGGCGCCCACCAGCAGCGGCGCGGTGCACACCACCGCCGCCACGGGCCTGCCGCGCCGCCCCACCACGAGCAGCGCCGCCCACACCGCCTCCAGCACCGCCGGTACCGGCCGCTCCGGATGCACCACCAGGAGCGGGATCAGGCCGAAGGCCAGCGCGAGGAGGCCCAGCACGGCATCGGCGGTGGCGCCACCACCTGCCGCCTCGGCACGTGCCCACCGGACCACGTCGCCCGGCCGGCGCCACACGGGCGGGCGGGCCCGGCCCGCGTCCTCGGGTACCTCGCTCATGGTCGTCTCCGCTTCCGGCGCGAGGAACGCGCCGGGGTGGACGGTAGCGCCGGACGGGGACGCCGTGTCCCGGCGGCCCCCGCTGTCACGCGCCCGGCCCGAGCGGCAGGTCGGCCCGGAGCGCGGCGACGTCCACGCCCTGGGCGGTCAGCAGTCCGGCGACCGTGGTGTCCGGGGCAGGGGCGTCGTCCGCGGACTCGTCGAGGAGGGCGGCCAGCAGGTGGACCGTTCCGACCGTGGCCGACCCGTGTTCGGCGGCCTTGAGCCGGGCGACGGCCGTGGCCCGCTCGGCGGTCCCGGAGCGCCGCACCTTCCCCCCGGCGGCGGCCTCCCCGGTGGTGCTCGCCGCCCGGCCCAGCCGGTCCGGCCGTACGCCGTGCCGACGCAGCAGCGCGGCGGCGGAGTTGGCGGCCGCCAGCTCCCCGGGCAGGGCCTTCCCGGCAACGGCCAGGGCCCGGTCCAGGGCGAGGATGCCCAGCAGGAGGTCCACGGGCTGGACCTCGCGGCGCCCGCCGCGTACCGCCTGCCGGTCCGTCTCGACCAGCACCGCGAACAGCACCGGGGACCCGTACTGGCCCGATCCGGAGAGCCACGACGTCAGGGCACGTGTCAGGGGGTTGCCGCTCCTGCCCAGCGTGCCGGCCCGGCGGAGCAGCAGGACACCGTGCGACTCGGGCCTCCCGGCCCCGTCCGGGTCGCCCGCGTCCCGGGCGTCCAGGGCGTCGAGCGCCCTCGTCGCGGCGGCCAGGTCCAGCCGCTCCACCGCCAGCGCCTCGCGGGCTCGGCTGTCCGGCAGTTCCAGGAGCGCGCGGGCCACATGCCGGCAGCGCACGGAGACGGACCCCTCGGCGCGGGCCGACTCCAGCGCCAGCAGCAGGCAGCGGCGCAGAGCCCCCGTCATGCCGGGCAGCGGCCGGTCGTCCTCGGCGGCCGGGCGGCGCGCGCCGAGCCCGAACCGCCAGTGCGCCTCGCGCCAGGCGGCGGTGACCTCGTGGGCGTCGGCCGCGTCCGCGCGGGACGCGGCCGTGTCCGCGTCGTCGGTACTCGCCCAGCCGCGTCCGCCCCGCCCCGCCACCAGTCCGCCGATCGCGCCGGGCTTCCGCATGCCCGGTGCGACCGCCGCGCCCGCGTCGCTGTCCCCCATCACCAGCGCGGCCAGCAGGTTCTCGGTCCCCACCGCCGTCGCCTCCAGCTTGACCGCGCCGCGCAGCGCCGCGACGAGCAGCGCCATGGCGTCGGTCTCGAACTCGGCCCCCGTACCGGCCCCGGCCGTGGCGTCCTCGTGCATGGTGGTCGTACCCCGCTGGTCTTCCGTGGTCCGTCGGTCCATCGGACGTCCCCTCCTCGTTCCGGTGTCCGTTCGGGCCCGACTCTAGGAAGGGCTGCCGCAACACCGCGTCGGCCGACCGGCCATACTCCCTGGCCGACCGGCCACCGGGTCCGGGCGGCCGCCTCACCGCAGCCCCGCCGTGCTCGCGGGGCGTACCGCGTCCGGACCGAAGCGGGCGCGGGCCCGGTCGGCCGCGGCCTCGATGCGGTGTGCCCTGTCGTCCTCGGGGCCGAAGGACAACTGCCGGGAGACCGAGCCCTCGTCGCACAGCCTCTCGGCCCGCAGGGTGAGGCAGCGGACCCGGGCCCGCTGGAGGCCGAGCGTCCCGTGCAGCGCGTGGGCGGCCTCGCGCAGCCGGGGGCTGTGGGCGGTGGCCTCGGGCAGGGTCCGGGTGCGGGTGGTCGTGGAACGGTCGGCGTACTGGACGGTCAGGGTCAGCGCGTGGCAGGCCCGCCGCTCGGTGCGGAGCCGGGAGCCGAGGCGTTCGGCGAGATGGGTCAGGGCGCCGCGCTGCCGGCCGGGGTCGAGTTCGTCGCGTACGAAACGGTGTTCGGCGCCGAACGTGGGGGGCGGGGAGCCCGGCACGACCCGGCTGTCGTCGAGGCCCGCTGCCCTCCGGTGGAGCTGGCGCCCGGCCGCCGTGCCCAGGATGCGCTGGAGCGTGAGCAGCGGGGTGGCGGCGATCCGGTCCGCGGTGACCAGGCCGTAGGAGGCCAGGGTGCGTGCCGTCGCCGGGCCGACCCCGGGCAGGGCGGCGGCGGGCAGGCCGGCCAGGAACGCGGCGATGGCCTCGGGGTCGTCGGGGACGGTACGGATCGTGCCGGGGGCGCCACGATGGGCGGCCAGTTGGGCGAGCAGGGGGTTGGGGCCGATGCCGACCGTCGTGTCGAGGTCGAACCGGGCGGCCACCCGCATCCGGATCAGTGCGGCGATCCCGGCGGCGTCGCGGTCGAAGTACCGCACGCTCCCGGACACGTCGGCGAGCGCCGCGTCCGGCGGGAGCGCCTGCCCGACTGGCGTGAACTCCCCTATTACATCGAGCAGTTGACGGTACGTCGGGTCGGGCTGCGGGTCCCCGAAGTGGAGGTAGAGAATCATCGCCGCTCACCCCGCGCTTCCGGGGCTCGCGTGATGGAAGACCCTTCCGTCGAGGGCGGTGTGGGCGGCCGGGGTGCCGGGCGGCTTGAGGTCGGCCCAGGGGTGCAGGGCGGAGCCGGTCGGCCGGGCGATGGTGCGGCGCGTTCCGGACCTGCGCCCGGCTGCGGCGGGGCGGGCGAGCCGGTCGGCGACGGCGGCCGGTCCTCCCTCGGCGTACAGCTCGATCAGCTCGGCCAGATCCCAGGCGGCCGTGCCGGTGATGCTGAAGGCGCGCGGCGGCCGTCGGGCCAGCGTCCCGCGTACGAGCAGCAGACCGCTGTGGAAGACCGTATGGGCGCAGCGCGCGTGGCTGTCCTCGAAGAACGCCAGGTCGGACAGGCCCGTCGGGTCGTCGAGGGTGGCGAAGACGACCCGTCTGCCCGACCGGATCGGCGGGGTCTGGGTGGCGACCTTGACACCCGCGACCAGCACGGTGGTGCCGGGCCGCAGTCCGGGCAGGGCGGCGGCGGGGGTCGCCCCGATGTCGGCGAGCAGGGACCGGTGCTCCTCCAGGACATGCCGCGAGATGTCCATGCCGAGTACGTCCAGTTCCGCGGCGAGCTGCTCGGAGCCGCTCATGACGGGGAGCCCGGTGGTCGAGGCGGTGTCGTGCGGTGCGGGCCCGGCATCGGCCTCCGCCATGGGGAGCTGCCCCGCGGAGGCGTCGTGGCCGCGTCCGGTCCGGTGCGACTCGGATATTTTCAGCAGGAGTTCGCGCCGGACGCCGAAGGCGTCCAGCGCACCGACCCGGGCCAGGCGTTCGGCCAGGGGGCGGCTGGGGCGGGCGCGCTGCCAGAAGTCCTCCAGCGAGGTGTACGGCTGCCCGTCCTCGATGCGCGCGTTCTCCGCCTCGGTGGCGCCGCGGACCTGCGACAACCCGATGCGCACCCCCCATTTACCAGACACCAGTTCGATTGTGTGTGCGGCATGGGAGCGGTTGATGTCCGGCAGCAGCAGCGGCACCCCGTGGCGCCGGGCGTCCGTGGCCAGGACGCGCTTGTGGTACATCCCGGGGTCGTGGGTGAGCAGCCCGGCGAGCAGGGCCGCCATCCGGTGCGCCTTCAGCCAGCTCGACTGGTACGCGGGCCGTGCGAAGGCCGCGGCGTGCGCCTTGGCGAATCCGAAGCTGCCGAAGCTCTCCAGGATGTCCCACACGTCCCGCACGGCCCGGACGGAATAGCCGCGGGCCCGTGACCGGTCGGCGAACCAGGCCCTGACCCGGCCCCGCCGCCCGGAGTCGGACAGGGCGCGGCGCGCCTCGTCGGCCATGCCCCGGTCGCAGCCGGTCATCGTCGCCACGATCGCGATGACCTGCTCGTGGAAGACGACCTGCCCCTCGGTCTCCCGCAGGATCGGCTCCAGGTCCGGGTGCGGGCAGCGGGTCCGCCGCCGGCCGTCCCGGGACTCGATCAGCGGTGTCACCATGTCGGCGGCGACCGGACCGGGCCGGAACAGGCTGATGTCCAGGGCCAGATCACCGAAGGAGCGGGGCCGCAGATTCCGTACGAGCTCGCGCTGGCCGGGACTCTCCAGCTGGAAGGTGCCCAGGGTGTCCCCGGACACGATCATGTCGTACGTGGCCGGGTCGTCCGGCGGCACCTGCGCCGGGTCGTCCAGGTCGAGGCGCTCGCCGGTGGCCCGCTCGATCTCGGCGACCGCGTGGGAGATCGCGGACAGCATGCGCACCCCGATGACGTCGATCTTCGGGTGCCCGGTGTCCTCGATGTCCTCCTTGTCGAACTGGGACATGGCGATGTCCTCGACGGTGGTCGGCGCCACCGGGGTGCGTTCGAGCAGCCCGGCGTTGGAGACGAGCAGGCCGCAGGGGTGCATCGCCGCCTCGTGCGGCAGCCCGTCGAGGGCCTCCACCAGCTCCCACAGCCGGCCGTGGTCCTCGGCCGCGACCCCGCGCAGCTCCGGCAGTTCGGCGAGCGCCGCCCGGACGTCCTTCGCCCGGATCTGCGGGAACTCCTTCGCGAGACGCGCCGCGTCCTCGGGGGCCATGCCCCGGGCACGCGCCACGTCCTCGATCGCGCCGCGCGCGCGGTACGTCTTGTACACCGCGAGCGTCGCCACCCGGCCGGCCCCGAACCGCTCCCGTACGGCCCGGTAGACCTCCAGGCGGCGCGCCGACTCCACGTCCAGGTCGATGTCGGGCAGCGCCGAGCGCCGCGGGGACAGGAACCGCTCCATCAGCAGCCCGTGCGCCACCGGGTCGACCGGGCTGATCCCCAGCAGGTGCGTGACCAGCGAACCCACGCCCGAACCGCGCGCCGCGACCCGGATGCCGAGCCGCCGGGCCTGCTCCGCCACCTCGGCGACGGTCAGGAAGTACCCCGCGAAACCGTGCCCGGCGATGATCCGCAGCTCGTCCTCGACCCGGTCCCACCGCCCCGCCTCACGGTGGTAGCCGCGGTTCATCATGCCCGCCGCGCACCGGTCGGCCAGCACCTTGTCCGCGGACCCGGCCGACGCGCCCACCAGCCCGGGTTCCGGAAGGTTCAGCCGTCCGAGCCCGAACGCCTCGCCCGGATCGACCACGCAGGCCGCCGCCGTCTCCTCGGTCGCCGCGAGCAGCCGCCGCGCGTCCGTTTCCCGGCCGCCCGCCGACTCGGCGATCCGCCCGGCGATCCGCTCCATCCCGCCCGCGTCCTTCAGCCACCGCTGCCCGCCGTCGAGCCGGGACGCGTCCCGGGTGTCGACGGGCACCAGGAGCCTCGCGGAGTCCAGGATGTCGGCGACCTCGCCCTGGTGCGGATCGGCGTAGCGCACGGCGTTGCCCACCACGGCTTCCACCCGCTGCTCGGCGGCGAAGCCCGCCATCCGCGCCGCGAGCCGCAGCGAACCGGGCCCGGTGCCGGACCGGCCGTGCCACGACACCTCCATGCGCAACGACCGGCCGAACCGCTCGCGCCACGGGCCGACCAGCACCGCGGCCCTGTCCGGCCGCCCCGCCGCCAGCGCCCGCCCGACCTCGGAGTCCGCACCGAGCAGCACGAACACGTCGTCCTCCGGGCAGGCCAGGTCCTCCCAGCCGATGCCCTGGTCCGACGCCGCCGACACGAGCCGGCACAGCGCGGCCCAGCCGCGCGGGTTCCGGGCGAGGAACACCGCGCGCAGCGGAGCCTCCGCCACGAACGCGCCGCCCCGGGCCGGGGTCCGCCGCTTGACCGGCGCCTCCCCCGACACCCCGGGGCTGCCGGGTACCGCCAGATCCACCCCGAACAGCGGCCTGACCCCGAACCGGGCACACGCCTTGGCGAAGCGCACCGAGCCCGCGAGCGAGTCCCGGTCGGTCAGCGCCAGGGCGTCCAGGCCCCGCTCGGCGGCCCGCTCCGCCAGGGTCTGCGGATGGCTGGCCCCGTACCGCAGCGAGTAACCGCTCGCCACATGGAGATGCGTGAACGACATACACACCTCCTGGTTCCCGATAGCCCCCTTCTTGTTCCTGTGTCTTGTGTCGTCCGCACCGTCTCGACCGCGCAAGCACCCCGACTCAATATTCGCACACTCATTCGAATACCGAGCGGGTGCCACCGTCCGCGTCAGAAAAGATCAAGGATTTCCGTGAGAGAGGTGAGGGAAGGCACCCCCGGGACGGCCGCGTCGCGGCAGAGCGCACGTCCCACGTAGCCGAGCCGGACAGCCGCGTCGACCAGGTCCGGGTCGTCGTCGACGAACAGGCACTGCCCGGGAGGAAGGCCCAGCGCGGCACTGGCGTGGTGGTACATGCGCGGGTCCGGCTTGTCGCAGCCGAGGACGGCGGAGATCGCGTACGCCTCGAAGAACCGGCCGATCCCGAGTCCGGCGTGGAGATCGGGCAGATTCGGCCAGGCGTCCGACACCACGGCCATCCGCACCCCTCGTCGGCTCAGCTCCTCCAGGACCTCCTCGACCTCCGGATACGTCTCCAGGAACATGCTCGGGGGCAGCTCGCGGCGGAGGTCGGCGAGAAGCCGCGAGGTCGGCTCCACGCCGAGGTGGTCGAGCATCACCCGGTGGTACTCGTCGTAGTCGGGCGTCGACGACGAGGCGTCGAAGAAGCGGTCGCCCGCTTCGATGGCCGCGGCGAACCGTTCCGGCGTGATCGACGGGGCGTGGGCGAGAACGGTCGGCTCGAAGTCCGCCCGCGGATTCCAGCGGCCGCCGATCGGCTGCATCAGCACGCCGCCCGAGTCGAAGAGAACGGCGCGGAGGGTGTCGGAAGGGGCTGGTGGTGTCGTCATCCGCCCAGCCTGGCGAAGGGACATCCGGCGGTCCACCCCGTTTCACGCCGGACAGCGGCACCGTTCCAGCCCCGGCCGGCGCCGACGAGGGCGCAGGTGGGCACGGTGTTCCGCCTCGTTCAGGCGGTGGCCGGGGCGGTGCGGTACTCCTCGTCGGTGACGGGGGCCAGCCAGTGCACGACGTCGTGGTCGTCGTCGCCCTCGTTGATGGCGAGGTGGACCATCAGCCGGTTCGGGGCGGCGCCGTGCCAGTGCTCCTCGTCGGCCTCGAACAGAACGCGGTCGCCGGGGCGGATGACCTCCACCGGTCCGCCCCGGCGCTGGCACAGGCCGATTCCCTCGGTGACGAAGACGGTCTGGCCCAGTGGGTGGCGGTGCCAGTGGGTGCGGGCGCCGGGCATGAAGTGGACCAGGTTCGCGGTGACGCGGGACGGGGCCGGGGCGGCGGCGACGGCGTCGATGTGGACGTCGCCGGTGAACCAGTCGGCCGGGCCCTTGACGGTGTCGATCGAGCTGCGGGTGATCTGCACGGTTGCTCCTTCGGGCGAGGGGGCGGGTCAGGGATTGAGGAGGGTCTTGACGGCCCGGCGCTCGTCCATCGCCCGGTAGCCCTCGGCGACCTGGTCCAGGGGCAGGGCGAGGTCGAAGACCTTGCCCGGGTCGATCCGGCGGGTGAGGACACGGTCGATCAGGTCGGGGAGGTAGCGGCGTACGGGGGCGGGGCCGCCGCGCAGGCCGACGTGGGAGAAGAACAGCTCCTGCCCGTCGATCGCGACCTCGTGCGGGACGCCGACGAAGCCGACGTTGCCACCGGGCCGCGCGGAGCGCAGGGCCTGCCGCATGGCCTGGGCGGTGCCGACGCACTCCAGCACGGAGTCGGCACCGATGCCACCGGTCAGTCCCATGATCCGCTCGACGCCCTCCTCGCCGCGCTCGGTGACGATGTCGGTGGCGCCGAATTCACGGGCGAGCTTCTGCCGGGGCGCGTGCCGGGACATGGCGATGATCCGCCCCGCCCCCATCTCCTTCGCGGCGATCACCCCGCACAGGCCGACCGCGCCGTCACCGACGACCACGACCGTCGAGCCGGGCTTCACCTCGGCGGCGTCGGCGGCCCACCAGCCGGTACCCATCACGTCGGACACGGCCAGCAGACCGGGCCAGAACTCCTCGTCCGGCACCTGGTCGGTGGCGACCAGAGTGCCCTGGGCGTTGGGGATGCGCACGTACTCGGCCTGGCAGGTCGACATGAACTCGCGGTGCAGGCAGTTCGACGGGAAGCCGTTGCGGCAGTTCGCGCAGGTGTTGTCCGAGGTCGCGAAGGAGCCGACGACGAACTGGCCCGGCTTGACCGAGGTGACCTCGGAGCCGGTCTCCTCCACGAAGCCGACGTACTCGTGGCCCATCGGGTGCGGATCGCCGATCGGCTCGGCGCCGCGGTAGGGCCACAGGTCCGAGCCGCACACACAGGTCACGGCCGTACGGATGACCGCGTCGGTCGGGTGAAGGATCTTCGGGTCGTCCAGGGTCTCGAAGCGAACGTCACCGGGGGCATGGATCACTGCGCCGCGCATGTCGGGTCTCCTTTTCGTACCGGGGCGTGCGGCACCGGGTGCGGGGCCGCCGCCAAGTGCAGGGCCGGGTGCCCGCCCGTCCTGAAAGCCGGGCGGAAAGCACCACACCATCCAGGTAACCCGCACTTCACGACCCCGGCGAGGCGCCAGCCATGGGTGTACTGCCAGTGCGCCCATGGGGCCCGGGCAGGACGTCCCGTCGAAGGCATGGACAACCAGGCAGAGGTCCGCGAATTCCTGACCTCGCGGCGCGCGAAGATCGACCCCTAGGGGGTGTCTGACAAATGCCTGCGGCGTCGCGGGGTCCGGCCTGCGCCGCAGCGAGGTCGCCGCGCTCGCCGACATGAGCGTGGAGTACTACGCCAGACTCGAACGCGGAAACCTCGCCGGGACCTCCCCGGCCGTGCTCGAAGCCGTCGCTTCCGCCATCCTGCCGTCGGCGATCTCACCCTCGCCTACGAGGGCCTGGAGATGACTGCCGCCCCCGGCCTCACCGTCACCGTCCACACCGCCGAACCCGGCTCGCCCTCCGACGAGGGCCTGCGCCTGCTCGCCTCCTGGGCCGCCACACACCGGGCCTCCGCACCCGCACCGCCCTCTCCCCGCGCCGGGCGCTCAGGAATCCGGCGGCCGTAGGGTGGCGGGACGAGGAGGGAGCGGGATGGTGCGTGGTGTGGGGCCGCTGGTGCATGTGTCCGACGGGCCGGGTGGGCTCGCGGTGTGGGGAGTGGCTGAGCCCGAGCGGTGGGCGGGGGTCGATGTGAACGTGATGGTGGAGGCGGGCGAGGACGTCGGGGCGGTGGATCTGCGACTGCTCGGGGAGGTGCTGGAGCACCTGGACGACGTGGTGGCGGAGGCACGGCGGTTCGTCTGTGCGCAGCTCGACGTGCCGGAGGAGCGGGCGGCGTTGGACGCTCCGGAGGTGAACGTCTACACCGACGGGTGGATGCTGCGGTTCGCGGAGGGGGATCCGCCGATCTGCGAGCCGTACGGGGTCGGGGTGGTGTTCGAGGGGCTGCGGCCGGTACGGCTGGAGGACCTGAGCGAGGCCGAACCGATCGAGGACTGACCGGCCGTCACCGCGAGTCGTCCCAACGCCGGAGCACCGACGGCACGGTCGTAAGGACGGCCGGGCCTGCCTCGCCGGACACACCGGGGAGCTGCCGTGGCCACGGCAGCTCCCCGGGTCCGTCTCAACTGCTGGCCGTTTCCGTCGGCTTCGCGTCGGCCACGGGCGGACTCGGGCACCCGGCATCCGCCTGCCGCGCCAGTCGGCCGGGCCACCAGACCACGGGGCCGATGTCCCTCACGAGCGCGGGCACCAGGAGCGAGCGCACGACGATGGTGTCCAGCAGCACGCCGAAGGCGACGATGAAGGCGATCTGCGCCAGAAAGGCGAGGGGGATGACGACGAGGGCCGCGAAGGTGGCGGCCAGGACCACCCCCGCGGATGTGATCACACCGCCGGTGGCGATGAGCCCGCGGAGCATTCCTTGCCTGGTTCCGAGCCGCAGCGTCTCCTCCCGGACGCGGGACATCAGGAAGATGTTGTAGTCGACGCCCAGGGCGACGAGGAAGACGAATCCGTACAGGGGCACGGAGGCGTCCGTGCCCGAGAAGCCGAATCCGTGCTCGAAGACCAGTCCGGCAACACCCAGCGTCGCCAGGTAGTTCAGGCCCACGGTGGCGACCAGCAGGACGGGCAGGAGCAACGAGCGGAGCAGAACGACGAGGATGGCGAGAATGATCGCGAGGACGACGGGGATGATGAGGTTCTTGTCGTGCTCGGCGGTGCGCTGCGTGTCGTACTGCTGAGCCGTGTAGCCGCCCACGAGAGAGTGCGCGTCCACGGCGTGGACCCGCTCGCGGAGATCGCGGACCGCTTCCTTGGCGGCGTCGCTGTCCGGGGCGTCGGTCAGCGTCGCGTTGATACGGACCAGGCCGTCGACGACCAGAGGGTTCCCGCCGGGTGCGCCGGTGACCACCTGCGCGTCGGCCACTCCCGGTGTCCGGCGGGCGGCTTCCCGCACCGCGGCCCGGTTGTCCGCGTCGGCGACGATGACCGCCGGCTGACCGGAACCGCCGGGGAAGTGCTTGCCCAGGGTCCGCTGCGCCGTGACGGACGGCGCGTCGTTGACGAACAGCTCGTCGAACGGGACCCCCTTCGACTGCAGCGCGGGGAAGAACGCGGCGCCGGCCAGCAGCAGTCCGGTGGTGATGATCCACAACTGCCGGGGACGGCGGTCCACCCGGCGGGCGACATGGCGCCAGATCCCGTGGCCCCCGGCCTCGGCGTCGGCCGGCTTCGGCCTGGTGGGCCAGAAGGCGGCCCTGCCCGTCAGCGCCAGGACCGCGGGAAGGAAGGTGAGGGTCGTGAGGACGGCGCAGACCACCCCGATCGCCCCGACCGGCCCGAGCGCCCTGTTGTTGGTCAGGTCGCTCAGGAGAAGGGCGAGCAGGCCGAGTGCGACGGTGGCGGCGCTGGCGGTGATGGCCCCGAACGAGCCACGGGTGGCGGCCAGGGCGGCTGCGACGCGGTCGCCGGTGGCGGCCAGTTCCTCGCGGAAGCGGGCCGTGAGCAGGAGGGCGTAATCGGTGGCCGCGCCGATCACGAGGATGGACAGGATGCCCTGCACCTGACCGTCGACGCGGACGACGCCGTTGTCGGCGAGCACATAGACGATCGCGCAGGCGACCCCGAGGGCGAAGACGGAGCTGATGATGATGAGGAACGGGAGGAGGACGCTGCGGTAGACGAACAGGAGAATGAGCAGGACAGCGGCGAGGGCCACCCCGAGCAGCACCCCGTCGATGCCGGCGAACGCCTCCTTCAGATCCCCCTGGGTCGCGGCGGGACCGGCGAGCTGGGCCCGGGTGTCCGGTACGGCGTCCGCCGCGGCCCGGATCACGTCCAGCGCCTCGCCGAGTCCGTCCCCGAGGTCCGGAGACAGCGGCACGACGCCCTGGAGGGCCTGGCCGTCCGCCGAAGGGAAGGCCGGGGAGGGAGTGCCCTCCACGCCCCGGGCGCCCTTCAGCGACTGCAGCGCGGCGGTCGCCGCCTTCTGCTGGGCCTGCGACATGTCGCCGCCCCCGGCGGATGTCCAGACGAGGATCGCGGGCAGGGCCTCCCGCTGGTCGAAGGCCTTCAGCCGCTCGATCACCTTCGTGGACTCGGCGTTCTGGGGCAGGAAGGCGGCCTGGTCGTTGGTGGACACCTCGCCGAGCTTGCCCGCGTAGGAGCCGAAAGCTCCCCCAAGGCCGATCCAGACCACGACGAGGACGAGGGGGACCAGCCAGCGGACTGGTCGGCGCACGCGGTTCATCGATTCCCCAGGGGACGAGTGAGTGAAGGTAACTCAAAGATAAACTATCTCAATGATTGAGTGAGACTATGATTGACGCATGCCGTCACGCTCACCGGACACGACCGACCAGGCCAGCGACCTGTCCGCCTACGCTGCCCTGCTGCGAACGCTGAACCGCGAGCTGAACCGGACCACCCTGGACTTCGCCCATCAGCACGGCCTGCACACGACGGACATCCACGCCCTCGCCGTGATCATGGATTCCTCGGCGTCCTCCGGCGGCCCGGTGACCCCCTCGCACCTCCGGGAGGAGCTGGGCCTGACCTCCGGAGCGATCACCGCCTGCCTCGACCGGCTGGAGCGCTCGGGGCACGTCAGCCGCGTCCGCGACACCGCGGACCGCAGGGTCGTCCACCTCGTCTACAACCCCGACGCCCGCGCGCTCGCGCGCGAGTACTTCAGCCCTCTCGCACGGGCCACCGAGACCGCGCGCAGCCGGTTCACCCCGGAACAGCTGACCACGATCGCGGACTTCCTCCGGGGGCTCAACGCCGAGCTGGCCGCGGCGCACGAACCGCAGGCGTGAGGGGTCCGCCTCCGCATCACACATGATCCGGATTCCGCGCCACGCACGAGGAGGGGGCGTCCGGCTCACTGCCGGACGCCCCCTCCTCAGGTGCTCTCGCCGCTACGGGTCACTTCTTGCCGCTGGTCAGCCACACTCCCAGCGCCGATCCGACCCAGACGACGCCGGTACCGACTCCGGCCAGGACCCTCGTGGTGCCGGTGTAGTGGGCGAAGGTGCTGACGTAGACCGCCGCCGCCGTGGAGACGATGAGCAGCAGCCAGAGCACGGGCTTCATCAGGGGTTCCTCCTGTTGTGCTCCCCCTACGGTCCGACGGGCGGCCGGGGGGTGGGATCTCTTACGTCGTCCACCTTCTCCCTCCGCCCCCGGTCGGCACATCGGACCGTTCCCCCGAACCGGAGGTGTAGCCCGCTACACCTCCGGGGTACGGGTCAGGCGTTCAGATAGGCGAGCACCGCGAGCACCCGGCGGTGGCCGCTGTCGCTCGGCGGCAGGTTCAGCTTGGCGAGGATGCTGCCGATGTGCTTGCTGACCGAGCGTTCGGTGATGAACAGGGTCGTGGCGATCGTGGGATTGTCCAGGCCCTGGGCCATCAGCCCGAGCACCTCTCGTTCCCGGGGGGACAGCGCGTCGAGCGGGTCCCGGCGGCTCATCAACTGGGAGACGACCTCGGGGTCCAGCGCCGTTCCGCCCGCGGCGACCCGTTCCAGCGCGTCCTGGAACTCCTCGATGTGTCCCACCCGGTCCTTGAGCAGGTAGCCGATCCCCGAGGCGCCCTGTCCGAGCAGTTCGGCGGCGTAGCTCTCCTCGACGTACTGGGAGAGCACCAGGAGCGGCAGGCCGGGAATGAGCTTCCGGGCCTCTATGGCGGCACGCAGCCCCTCGTCGCGGAACCCGGGCGGCAGCCGGACGTCCAGAACAGCCACGTCCGGCCGGTGTTCGAGCAGGGTGGGGACGATCTCGGGCCCGCTCCCCACGACGGCCACGATCTCGTGCCCGACATCCTCCAGGAGCAGAATCAGGCCTTCGCGGAGAAGGACGTTGTCCTCCGCGATCACAATCCGCACGGCAGCACCACCTCAATCGTCGTTCCGGAACCGACAGGGCTGTCGATCCTCGTCGTACCGTCCAGGGCGGCGACCCGTCGGCGTACCCCGGCGAGTCCGCTGCCCGAGGCGGAGCCGGACTCGGCCCCTCCGCGCCCGTCGTCCTGTACCAGGATGCGCAGCGTGGGGCCGTCGTACCGGAGCGACACCTGCGCACGGTCCGCACGGCTGTGCCGGGCGATGTTGGTCAGCGCCTCGGCGACGACGAAGTAGGCGGCCGCCTCGACGGCGGCCGGGGGGCGGCGGTCGGTCTCGGGCAGATCCAGGGTGGTGGGGATCGGCCGGCCCGCGGCCAGGGAGCGGATGGCCCCGTTCAGTCCCCGGTCGGAGAGGATCGGCGGGTGGATGCCGCGGATGACGGTGCGCAGCTGGACGAGTGCTTCGTCCACGGTGTCCCTGGCTTCGAGCACCATTCTCCGGGAGCTCTGGGGGTCCTTGTCGAACCGGCGGTCGGCCAGGGCCAGGCGCATGGCCACCGCCACGAGTTGGGCCTGGGTACCGTCGTGGAGGTCGCGTTCGATCCGCCGGAGTTCCGCCTCGTGGGCCTGGAGGGCTCCCGCGCGCGAGGTGGTCAGTTCCTCGATCCGCCGGCCGGCGCCGGTCCACGTGCCGAGCATGACCTCCGCGGTCCATGTCTCCAGCCTCATCGTGGCGGGGGCCAGCCAGAAGAAGAGGGCGGCGAAGAGCCAGACGCACACGGCGGACAGGACGATCGCCTGCATCCAGGTGGTGAGGGGGGCCGCGAGGAGGGTGAGGGTTCCGCCGGGGAGGGTCCACCACCACAGCGGGATGGAGATCGTCAGCAGCAGGCTGAGCAGCACGCCCAGGACGAGGACGGGAAGGACCAGCCCCACGATGCCGTGCACCAGCATCCACGCCACGTCCTTGCGGGTCCCCGGGGACCGCAGCAGTTGGAACGTCCGCTGGTAGGCGTTGCCCTCGGGCGTCGGGTAGGGCCGGCGCACGGGGCGGCCGAGAACGCGTTCGGCACGTCGGCGTTCGGCGTCGGCCAAGGCGCGCAACGGCCGCACCGCCCATGGCAGGACCGGCGCGAAGATCAGCGAGAAGCAGACGAGCGGCAACAGAACGTAGCCGGCCAGCGAAGGCAGAGCGGTAGCGAGCCCGCCCAGCAGATACCTCGTGGATCGTAGGCCGTGGAGTGCTCTTGCCTTCAGGTCCATGGAGCAAGACCGTACTTCACGGGCGTTCCCTTGTCATAAGTGCGCGCTCCACCTGGCAGGTGGAGCGCGCTACACCCCCGGTTCGGGAGCGGGACCGCTGCTGTCCGCCCGGCTCGCGCGATTACGTTCGGTACTCGTTCTGACCGATCGAGGAACCGAGGGACCCACCATGCAACCGATGACGACGACCCGGGCCACGCCGTTCGCCGTGTCCCTGGAGGAGGTCTCCCAGTCCTACGGCGAGGTGACCGCGCTGGACCGGGTCAACTGGGGGTTCCGCAAGGGCAGTCTCACCGCGATCATGGGCCCGTCCGGATCGGGCAAGAGCACCTTCCTGCACTGCGCCTCCGGCCTCGACCGGCCCAGCAGCGGAACGGTACGGCTCGGTGATCTGGACATGGGAGGGCTCAGTGAGACGGAGCTGACCCGGCTGCGCCGTGAACGGATCGGGTTCGTCTTCCAGGGCTACAACCTCATGCCCTCGATGGACGTCGAGCGCAACATCACCCTCCCGCTGTCCCTCGGCGGCCGCCGGGCGGACAGGCCCTGGCTGGACGAAGTGGTCCACCGCGTGGGGATGGCCGGCCACCTGGACCGGCTTCCGGCACGCCTGTCCGGCGGCCAGCAGCAGCGGGTGGCGGTCGCCCGGGCGCTCGTCACCCGCCCGGAGATCGTCTTCGCCGACGAGCCCACGGCCGCGCTCGATCCGAGGTCGGCCGAGCATGTCCTGAAACTGCTGCGCGACGCGGTCGACGAGATGGAGCAGACGGTCGTGCTGGTCACCCACGACCCGGTGGCGGCGGCCTGGGCCGACAGCGTCGTCTTCCTGAGCGAGGGCAGGATCGTCGACGAGCTCACGGCTCCCTCCGCCGCGACCGTCCTGGCCCACTGGGGGACGCTGTGAGGCGCGGGATCGCCGCCGGAGTGGCGGCGGCACTGTTGTGCGCGGCAGTGCTGACGGGCGCGTTCGGGGTCCTGCTGGAGTCCGCGCTGCGGGCGCACGGATCGGCCGACCGCTACGGGAACGCCGTGGCCGTCGTCGCCGCGAGCCAGCGCGTGGAGACCGTCCGGGACGACCAGACCGATGTCAGGCCGCTGGTGGAACGGGCCCGGGTACCGGTATCGGTGGCGGACCGGGTGCGCACGGTACCGGGGGTCACGGAGGTGGTCGCGGACGTCTCCCTGCCGGTGGTCACCGCCGACGGGACCGTGCGGACCGGCCGTGGCTGGGACGCGACCGCGCTCACCGCTGTCGAACTGCGCGCCGGCCGGGCTCCCCGGGCGGACCACGAAATCGCGGTGGACTCCCGCAGCGGCCGGGCCGTCGGGGACACCGTCCGCCTCCAGGCCGGCGGCGGGGCGCCGGAGCCCTACCGGGTCAGCGGCCTGGTGTCCGGCCGGGCCGCCGCGGGCGACGACGTCTGGTTCGGACAGCGCACGGCGCAGGCCCTCAGCGGCCGCCCCGGGCACGCGGACGCGCTGGTCGTGCTCGGTACGAAGGAGACGTCCGCCCCGTCGCTGCGGGCAGCCGCCCCCGGTCTCGTCGTCGCGACCGGTGCGGACCGCGGTGACGTCGAGAACCCGGAGGTGGCGGCGGCACGACTCGACCTGATCGGCGTGTGCGCGTCGATCGGCGGTGTCGCCCTCCTGGTGGTGCTGCTGGTCGTGACGGGTCTGCTGGACGTGTCCGTACGGGACCGGGCCCGCGAGCTCGCCGTCCTGCGCGCCATCGGCGCCACCCCCCGGCAGGTCCGCCGGGTGATCGTCCGCGAGACGCTCAAGGTCGCGGCACCGGCATCGCTCCTGGGCGGTCTGCTGTCGCTGGGGCTCGGCGCCCTTCTGCACCGCTTCATGGCCGAACAAGGTGTCCTGCCCCAGGGGCTGGGGCTCGTACTGGGGCCCTTCCCCGTCGTCGGTGCCCTGGCGCTCACGGTCCTCACCGCGGTCGGTTCCGCCTGGCTCGCGGCACGGCGCGTCTCCCTGATCCAGCCGGCCAAGGCCGTGAGCGAGACCTCCGCCGAGCCGACCCGGCTACCGCGCTGGCGCATGGTCACCGGCCTGGTGTTCCTGTTCATCGGTCTCGGTTCGGCCACCACCGCTTTCGCGTTCGGCGGGCAGGTGGCGAGCGCGGCCATGGGCGGACTCGTCCTCTCCCTCATCTGGGCCGCGGCGCTGCTGGGTCCCTCGATCGCCCGAGGGGGAATCACGGTCCTCAGTCCGGTCGCGCGTCTGCTGTTCCCGGTCCCGGGGCGGCTCGCCACCGATACGGCCACCGCCGCGGCCGTACGCCTCGCATCGGTCATCACACCGATCGCGCTCGCGCTCTCCTTCGGCGCCAGCCAGCTGTTCGTGCAGACCACCGCGGTCAACGCCACCCGGACGCAGGCGGTTGCCGGGCTGCGCGCGGACCACGTCCTCGTCTCGGACGGGCCGGGCGTGCCCCGGGCCATGCACCAGGCCGTGGAGAAGACGGCCGGGCCCGGGGCCGTGACCGCGGTGAAACGCACCACCGTGGTGATGAAGGTCGCCGACCAGCTCCAGTCCCTGCCCGCCCAAGGGCTGACGGGCGCGCTGTCGAACCTGGACCCGGGGGTGAAGGCGGGAGCGCTGAAGGACCTGCGCGGCAGGAACACGGTCGCGCTCAGTTCGAACGTGGGCAGCACGTCCGACGTCGGTTCGACCGTGTCTCTCTGGCTCGGCGACGGCACCGTGATCCGCCCCGAGGTGGTCGCCGTCTACGACCGGGGCCAGGGCTTCGGGGATGTCCTGCTGCCTCACGAGGTGGTCACCGCCCATGTCACCGACGCGGGCCACGACGACTACCTCCTGGTGAAGGGAGAGGCCGACCTGCGGCCGGTGCTCGACCGTTTCCCCGGGACCCGTGCCGCGTCCGCCGAGCAGTACAGTGCGGCTCTCACCGAGAAGGCCCGACAGGAAGCCCTGCCAGGGCTGTTCGCCGTCGCGGCGATCTCCCTGTTCACCCTGATCGGTGTGGTGACCACACTGGCCGTCGCCACCGCGTCCCGCCGTCGTGAGCTGGCTCTGCTCCGGCTCATCGGCGCGACCCGCGGCCAGGTCCTGGCGATGCTGCGGCTGGAGACCTGCCTCGTGCTCGGCACGGGGGCCGCCGTCGGCTCTCTGGTCGCGGCGGTGACGCTGCTGACCTTCGGCGGCGCGGTGACCGGTCTGTCCGCGCTGTCGGTCTCGCCCTCGGTCTGCGCGGCCGTACTCGGCACGGTGTTCCTGTCGGGCACGGCGGCTGTCATGCTGCCCGCCCGTCGACTGCTGCGCCGTGGGTCCCCCCGGGTCGCGTAACGGAACCGGGTCCGGCCTCTCTCGTGCTCCCCGTCCTCGGGCGGGGACACGGGAGGGGCCGTTGCTTCATGTGCCGTGCCCCGCACAGGACCAGCAGGCGCTCCCCGGTCGCTCCGACCGCGATGGCTCACTCGTAGAAGCAGGCAGCTCTCAGCATGTCGGCGATCACACTCCAGTCGGGCTGGTCGGGAACGGGCTTTCCCCGGTTGGCGAAGTAGCCGTCCACCCGCACACCGCGGGCGGGAGGGTGCCGTGGTCACCGGCGGACACGGCCGCCACATGTCGACCGGATGCCCGGATACCCGCTGGTCCGGGCAGCCGCAGCACGGGCGAAACAGGAGCCCGCCCTGCGCGAGGAACGCATGTGACACCGAATCAGCGGAAGGAAACCCTCCGTGGCAATCAGTGGTTACTGTCGGCAATATGACGCATATAAGGAAGATCCAGACGCGACGCATGGCAGTAACGCTGGCCGCTGTGGCAGCCGCGGTGGCACTCGGCGTGGGCGGGGCGATCGCAGCTGCCGGCCAGGACGGCGGTTCGCCCGGCCCGACTCCGGTGCCCGCGGAGACGTCCGACACGGGAAGCGGCGGGGACAGCGGCGGCGTCGACACCGGCGGCGGAGACAGCGGATCCGTCAGTGGTTCGGGCGGCACCGACGGCGGCGGCTCCAGTGGTACGAGTACGGGAGGCTCGGGTGGCACCGAGTCCCCGCCTCCCACGGCCGGTCCCACATCTCACCCCACGGATCCGGCAAGCCTGGACGACCTGGCAAAACGCATCGACGGCCTGGAGAAGAAGGTGGACGAGTTGCCCACCAAGAAGGAACTGGCCGATGCCCTCCGGGCCTTCGCGGACCGGTTGGAGCAGCAGGACTGAGACCAACGGATCCGCCGCGAGCTGCGGCTCTCGGGTCCGTGCGGGTCCGTGCGGGTCGTCCGTCCGCACGGACCCGTTCCCGTGAGCCGGAGGCCGCGGTCAACGGACAGCGGGTCCCGATCGCCGAGCTGCGCGAGAACGCTTCCACCGACGGCCGCGATGCCCACCCATTCGTTTGTGTCTGAAGGACTACGGGGCATTCGCGTGTGCCGAGTGCCCCACATAGCCGCATGCCGCTTGAAGCAGCGTTTTGCAGCAGGGGTGCTGTCTGAGGGGTGGATGGGACAGAGAGCCTGTCTGCTCCGGCCCCTGCGGCTGGAGGCCGGTGCTGTTTGATCCACGGGAGTTGTTGATGACTTCCGTCGGTTCGCACAGGCGGAGGCTCGGATGGCTGACTGTTGTTGCGAGTACCGCGGTACTCGCAACGGGCACGGGGGCGGCGGTCGCCTCGTCCGTCAGCGCGTCGCCGGTGTCGGCAGCGCCCGCCGCCGCGCCTCTCCAGGCCGCCTCCGCGGTCAGTGCCGTGACGGTGGTTGGACCGGTTGAGCGGCGCGTTGTGGCTGACGGCGAAGGGCCTGCACATCGGCGCCCCGGAGTCGTCGGAAGCTGACGGGCCGCATGTCACGCGGGTCGCGGACGTTCTTCCCTGGCAAGGTGTCCACGATCGCCCGTGGCGATGCCTCCGGTGCGCTCCGGGCGGGCATCTACCGTGGTCCGGTGACGGTGGCGACCACGGTAACCGTCAAGCTCGGAGACCGAACCCTCCAGGCCAAGGTCATCACCCTTGCCGACAAGCCCGGCTGGGCCGCCTACTACGTCTTCGACGCGAAGGACAGGGCGGACATGAAGCCGTCGATCACCGTCCAGGATGCCGACGGCACGGTCCTGGCGTCGCTGGCCAAGTCCGGCAGGGGCTGAACCGGCGCGCGATCGTCCGCGATGGCATGGGGCTCGGTCATCATCATGGTGGCTGCCGCGCCGAGCCCGAGCGGTTCGCGCCTGCCGTACCGGCCGTCGGCGCTACGACGGCCAGCCGACGACGCCATCACGCACAACCAGCGGCTCTGCCCGGCGCGACTCGTGGAACCGGGTCCACCCCAGATCCACACTGCCGTCGAGGCGTCGATGGCAGTCGCCGGCCTTGGCCGCAAGCCAACCGAGCAGCTCGCCCGTGAGATCGAACTGGTCGGGGTGAATCTCCTGCCGACTGGTCAGGGCCCATGCACCGCACCGGGTGTCTTTTCTGCGCAGAAGAACGGAGACGAGTGCGCCATCCACCTTGAACGCCTCGCCGTGGTGGGCCAGAAGAGGCTGGGGATGGTCCTCGCCGACGAGTACGCCGTCATCGTCCTCGTCCCAAAAAGGAAACTCGGTCACGATATGAAGGGTCTCCGGTTTGGGGCCGAGCCCGAGGTGCCATCGAAGCTCGACGAGCTCGTCCTCGGACAACTCGTCGCGCAGATCCAGCGTGAGCATGAGCTCAAAGATGTCAGCCATGCCCACACACGGTAGTGCCCACTTCTGACGGCCCCGCCCCTCGTCGCTGCGCTGAGTGTCTGCCGCTGCCACAAGGTCTGTCTCATCTGCGCCCAGGCCCCGAGGGCGAGGGACCCCGTGCTGAACGTCATGGGCCTGCCCGGCGACGGGCACGACTGCCCCGCCCGAACCAGTCGGCAAACGCTGTCGCTGAAGGCGAACGAAGCCAAGCCGCGGACGATGCGGACACTTCCCCGAGCCGGAGACGGCGGCCGACGGCCGGCGGGAGGAGGGAGGCGTTCGCCACCGATGGCGGGGAGCCGAAAAAGCAATAGGGCCGCGGCAGTCCGCGTGGCGCGGATAGCCTGCGCGGATGAACCGGATGCAGCGGGCCGCAGGCGTGATCGTCGGCTCGGCGGTGGGTGACGCGCTGGGCGGTCCCTTCGAGTTCGGCCCCCGGGGGGCCTTCTCCGCGCGGTTCCCCGCCCCCGGCTCGGGTGGCGAGATGTGCGGAGGCGGCGGCTGGGACCCCGGCGAGGCGACCGACGACACGCAGATGGCCGTTCTGGTCGCGGAGTCCCTGCTCGAACGGGGCGGGCTGGATCTGCCGGACGTCTTCGCCCGCTTCCAACGGTGGGCGGCTTCGGGCCCCAAGGACATCGGCCTGCAGACCGAGGACGTCCTGACCAGCGGCATGCCTTGGGACCTCGCCGCAGCGATCCATTTCCAGGTCAACCGGCGAGCAGCCGGAAACGGCTCCCTGATGCGGGCATCGACCGCCGCGGTCCGCTTCGCGACAGCCGGCCGGGAAGCCACCATCGACGCGGCCCGGCGCATCGCCGCCCTCACCCACGGCGACCGTGCGGCCTGGGAAGGCACCGCGATCTTCCACGAACTCATCCGCGTCACGCTCGAAGGCGCCGACCCCCTCGCCGCTCTCCCGGAGGTCCTGGCTCATGTCCACCCCGACCACCGCAGCCGTTACGCCACCGTCCTCGCGCCCGACTGGCACCCCGATCAGGCAACCGAGTTCAACGGCGCCGTCTGGCCCTGCCTGGGCTCCGCCGTCTGGGCACTACGGACCACCGCCGGCTTCGAGGACGCGATACGCGCGGCGATCGACCTCGGCGGCGACACGGACACCGTCGCCGCGGTGACCGGAGGGCTCGCGGGGGCGTACTACGGCCTGGACGCAGTCCCCGCCCGCTGGACCGATCCCCTCCACGTCCCCCTCCCCGGATTCGACGGACGGGTGCTACGCCTGGCAGATCTGCTCGACCTCGCGCACCGGCTCACCGTCGTCGTGTAGACAGAACTCAGGCTCTCCATGGGGCCAGGAGCGTGCGGATCCGGAGCTCGACCGGCGTCGCACGGTAGGGGTCAATGGAGTTGGCACTCCCAGGGCTCGATGTCCGGCTCCCCCGGGGGCAGTTTGCCCGTGCAGTACCGGTAGAGCCAGGCCGCGGCCCGGCGCTCCGCGTACTTCTCGTTGAGCGGTTCGCCCTGCTCGTCCAGTTCGAGGACGTTGGCGAAGATCGCGACGCAGATCTCCATCTGGGAGGGCGACTCGCGCAGTTCCTCCCAGTAATCGATCCCTTTCAGCATCGGATGGCCCACCGATCCCTGAGCGAGCCATCCGGCGAAGCGTCGCAGGGCTCCCGACGCGCCATGGCTGAGATGCGGAGACATGCGAAGAATCTAGCCCCGGCGTTCCCGGGCCGGTCCTTGGCCTCCCGCCTGCGTGACGGTCTCTACCCGACGTGAGCGGCCTGCGTGGCCTCGTTCTCGGCAACGGCCCGGCCGGGCCGGAGGTAGCGGGTCACCTCCTGACGGCTCGTGCGGTCGGGTCGTAGCCGGGACCGACGCCCTCGACCAGGACCACGTCACCGGCGACGTGGTCGGTGCGCAGCCGCAGGATGTCCTGGTAGGCGGGAGAGTCGTACCAGGCGCGGGCCTCGGCCAGGCCGGGGAACTCGATGAGCACCATCGCGCCGGGCCAGGTGCCCTCCAGTACCTCGGCCGGAGGGCCGTGGATGACGAAGCGGCCCGCGAACGGGTCGAGGGTGGCCTGGATGCGCTCCAGGTACGTACGGATGTCGGGGTGGGTGCTGGTGCTGTGGAGGTGGGCGAAACCGTAGGCGGCCATGGGCGGGTTCCTTCGCGACGAGGCGGGGGTGGGGTGCGTCATCAGGATGCGGGGCGGGGGTGGTGGCGGGCCATTACCTCTGAGGTAGTCGCCCTTCCCCGGACCGGACACCGGCCCGGCGGCGCCGTTCAGATATCCGGCCACCGACAGCGCCCCCGAGGCCCCGCTCCTCCTCCTTGGTGCGGCCTCATTCGGTCGTGGTCGTGGCCGGGTTTCCCCGGTTCGGCGGTTTCAGAGGGGGAGGGTGATCCAGATGCTCTTTCCCGTGCCGTCGACGTCGGGCCGGGTGACCGCGGTGCCGCCGAGCCGCAGGGTCAGTTCCATGACGGTGCCCAGCCCGCCCGTGCCCGGGTCGTGCAGCGGGGGCCGGTAGGGATGGTGGTCGTGGACGGCGAAGGCGAGCGTGTCCTTGCTTCCCGCGTAGACCACCGTGATGTTCGGTGAGCGGACGGCGGCGTGCCGGACGCTGTTGGTGACGAGTTCGCTCAGGATCAGGAGCGCCGGGCCGACGGTGGGGTGGCGCAGGCTCACCCCCCACTCGGTGAGGGCGAGCTCGGCGGTTTCGCGGGCCATGCGGACGGCCGGGCCCATGGCGGGCACCGTCAGCACATGCCGCCAGGGGAGTTTCTCGATCCGCGGAACCATCACACCCCCTGGTGGACGAGGCGGAACCCGGCGACCGTCTGCGGCTGGATGCGCAGGAGCGTGTCGTGCGGACCGTGGGTCCAGCCGAGGAGCGTCCTGCGGTAGTGCGCGGCCTCGTCCGGGTCGGTGACGACGTCGGCGGGACCGGTGGCGGTGACCATCCAGCCGGTGCCGCCGACCTCCTTGATCCGGTCGGCCTGATAGGTGAGGGCGGTGCGTCCGGCCAGGGCGGCGGCCTGTACCGGGGCCCGGACGATCAGACGGCCGTGGTCGAGGCGGTGCACCGCCGGACGGACGACCGGGACCTCCCGTCGGACGTACACCAGACGTCCCTGGTCGGCCCCTTCGAGCAGCCACAGGGCCTCGGAACCGGAGATCTCCATCAGGTGGCGGGGAACGGGGCTGGTCATCAGGTGGGCTCCTGAACGGTGGTACGCGAATGCGGGGAGGGAAGGGGCGACAGGAGCCCGGCGCCCTCCAGTCGGGCGCGGGCCCCGGCGATCGCCTCCGGCGTGGTGGCGTACGCACGGCCGTCCGGACGCAGCAGCGCGAGGGTGCCGGTCGAGTCGAGGACCTGGCGGTGCTCGGGCCGTATCCCGGAGGCCAGTACGGTGATGCCGCGCCGGTTCAGTTTCTGGACGGCGTCCTTGAGGACGAGGGCGCCGGTGGCGTCGATGGTCGACACCCGCGACATGCGCAGGATGACGACGCGGACGTCGGCGACCTCGGAG
This sequence comes from Streptomyces sp. NPDC092952, assembly GCF_044754785.1. NCBI lineage: Bacteria > Bacillati > Actinomycetota > Actinomycetes > Kitasatosporales > Streptomycetaceae > Streptomyces > Streptomyces sp. NPDC092952. The sequence continues at coordinate 33,143 of NZ_JBIVPT010000028.1, forward strand.
AGCTCCAGCAGGAAGCGGTGGGCCGCGGCGAAGAACAGCGGGCCGTCGAGGCGGTAGGCGACGATGTGCTCGGCGAGCAGCGCGTGTTCCTCGTCGTTGTGGTCGTCGTGGTCCAGGGGGATCTCGTCCATGCGGGCCTGCCGCGCGACGGAGCGGAGCGCCAGTGCCCCGGCGGCGACCAGGCCGATGATCACCGCGTGAACGAGGTCGAGGGCGAGGGTCGCGAGGGCGGTCAGGACGAGGATCAGCGCGTCCGCGCGGGTGGCCCTGGCCATCGCCCGCAGCGAGCCGACCTCGACCATGCGGACCGCGGTGGCCAGCAGCACGCCCGCGAGCGCGGCGAGGGGAATCCTGGAGACCAGTGGGGCGGCGGCGAAGACGATGACGGCGAGGACGGCGGCGTGGGTGAGCGCGGCGAGCCGGGAGGAGGCACCGGTGCGGACGTTGACCGCGGTGCGGGCGATGGCGCCGGTCGCGGGGACACCGCCGAACAGCGGGGCGGCGATGTTCGCCAGGCCCTGCCCGAACAGTTCCTTGTCCGGGTCGTGCTTCTGCCCCACCGTCATGCCGTCCGCGACCTGGGCCGAGAGGAGCGATTCCAGGGCGGCGAGGGCGGCCACCGCGACCGCCGGGGCCAGCAGCGAGCCGAGGGCTCCGGGGTGCAGGAAGGCGAGGGAGGGGGCGGGCAGGCCGGAGGGCAGGGTGCCGATCAATGCGGCCGTGTCGAGGTGCAGGACCTGCACGGCGGCCGTGGCGGCGATCACCGCGACGATCGAGAACGGGACCGTCGGCCGCCACCGCGCGCCGAGCAGCATCACCAGCATCACCCCGAGGGCGAGGGCGAGGGCGGTCCAGTCGGGGGCGCGGACGAACTCCTCGACCGCGCGCCAGGTGACCACCAGGACCTTGTCGCCGTCCGGCTCGGCGACCCCGAGCGCGTTCGGGACCTGCTGGAGCCCGACGACGCAGGCGATGCCGAGGGTGAAGCCCTCCACCACCGAGGCCGGGATGTAGGCCATGTACCGCCCGGCCCGCAGCAGTGCGAGCGCGATCAGCATCGCTCCGGCGATCAGCCCGACGGTGAGCACGCCACCGGGGCCGTACTGGGCGACGATCGGTACCAGGACCACAGTCATCGCGCCGGTCGGTCCGGACACCTGAAGGCTGGATCCGCCGAAGAACGCCGCCAGCGCACCGGCCACCACCGCGGTCGCGAGTCCGGCCTCGGCGCCGAGGCCGGACGAGACGCCGAAACCGAGCGCGAGCGGCAGCGCGACGATCGCCACGGTGAGTCCGGCCAGCAGATCCCTGCGCGGATCACGGCCCATCGCCACCAGGTCCGTACGGCTGGGCAGCAGGGAGAGCGCCGGACCCAGGGCCCGGCCGATCGAGGTGCTCACTTGACGGTGCCCTCGGCTTCCCGCAGCTCCTCCAGCAGTTGGTGCCGGCCCGCCAGCATCTCGGTCAGGATCCGGCGCGCGGCCCGCAGCAGTTCCGCGACGTCCCCGCCGGCGAGCCCGTACACCACCGTCGCCCCCTCCCGCCGGGAGGCCACGATGCCGGAGCGGCGCAACACCGCGAGCTGCTGGGACAGGGCCGATGGCTCCACCTCGATCCGCGCCAGCAGTTCCCGTACCGGCATCGGCCCGTCCTGCAGCAGCTCCAGTACCCGGATCCGCACCGGATGCCCCAGCATCCGGAAGAACTCGGCCTTGGCCTGGTACAGCGGAACCGACACGACCTCTGGGACCTCTCCTCGACACACGTGTGCGCTGTGCCCGCGGCTACCTACGGGCACAGCCACCACAGCATGTGATGAATTGCAAATTTTCGCAATTCCACTACTCGGAAATATACTGCGCCGGTGACCGAGAACCTTCCCGCATGCCCCCAGTGCTCCAGCGCCTACACCTACGAGATGGGCGCGCTCCTGGTCTGCCCGGAATGCGGGCACGAGTGGCCGCCCGCGTCCGGGGAACCGGCGGACGTCGCCGAGGGGCGGGTCGTCAGGGACGCCGTCGGCAACGTGCTGAACGACGGTGACGCCGTGATCGTCGTCAAGGCCCTCAAGGTCAAGGGCAGCCCGTCGGGCATCAAGGCCGGTACCAAGGTGCGCGGCATCCGGCTGATCGACGGCGTCGACGGCCACGACATCGACTGCCGGATCGACGGTTTCGGGGCCATGCAGCTCAAGTCCTCAGTCGTCAGGAAGGCCTGATCCCGACTCCGGCGCGGATGCCCCGGGGCGCCGTGGATGTCAGTGCCCTTTGGCAAGGTGGCCGCATGAGCAAAGTAGTCAACTACTCCATGGCGAACCGCGGGGAAATCATGCGGTTTCTGCCCGCCCTGGATCTGAGCGACGAGGAATCGCGGCTCCTGGGCAGGATGCGGGAGAGCGCGCGGACACGCCAGGAAGGTCTCGATGCCCAGGAAGTGGACTGGGGGCTGTCGGTTCCGGACGCGCTGGATGAGCTGATCACCGGTCGGGCCGATTCCGCTGAGGAGTACGCCGGCAGCGCCTACTACGCGGCCCTCCAGATCATCATCGACCACAACGCGTCCGACTCCACCACCCTGGCCAGTTACCGAAGCCCCTCCACCCTCTTCTCCGCTCTGGACGACGCGTTGAGCGCGGCCGGCGTCCAGCCGGACCTGCTGCCCTACCAGTACGTCTACAGCGGTCCGCCCTCGGAGACCGGGTTCCACGTCCCCAGCCCCCTGGAAGGCTCTCCGGAGATCGGATACTGGCCGCTGGCGAAGGCCGGACCCGCGGTGGAGTCCTACCGGGCGGTGCTGGACCGGATCGACGCCGACCTGCGGTACGACCTGGAGGAGCTGATCAAGGCCCTCGACAGCTGGTACTCGGAATGGGCCGAGGGCCAGGGCACCTGGTGGTGGGCCGAGGACGGATCGGTCTTCTTCTCCATCACCGGCTGAACCGGCCCCGGGCGGCTCTCCCCCTCGCCGGCCGCGCACCGGCCGGCGGGGCAGGGAGTCGCGCGATCGGCCGCCACCCGGCGGACGCGCGATCGGAGCGTGATGGGGCGGCGCGTGTTCTCCGTCGACCCGGCCCTTGTGCCCGCGGTGGTCCCGGAGTCATCACAGCGAGACGTTCCGGAATCCGGGGCGCGAGAGCCGCTCGGCCGACCGGCTCAGTAGGGTGGCTTCGCATGACCGGCACCGAGATCGACGTCACCGCGGACCTGGTTCGCGAGCTGCTGCGGGAGCAGCATCCAGACCTTGCGGGGCTGACCGTCCGGGAGGTGGCGGGCGGCTGGGGCAACCAGATGCGGCGTCTCGGGGATGAGCTGGCCGTGCGCATGCAGCGCATGGATCCCACTCCGGAACTGCAACTGAAGGAACGGCGGTGGCTACCGGTACTGGCCCCGCGCCTGCCGCTCCCGGTGCGGTTCGGTGCCCCGTCCGAGCGCTTCCCCAGGCACTGGACCGTCATGACGTGGGTTCCCGGCGAGCCGCTGGACCACGCCTCGATCAGCCAGGGCGCCCACGCTGCCGACACGCTGGCGGGCTTCCTCCGGGCGCTCCACGTGGAGGCGCCCGCCGAGGCCCCGGTCTCCACAAGCTCCGGCACCCCTCCCGGAAACTGCGCGGACGCCTTCGAGGACTTCTTCCGGACCGTCGTCCCCGACGACATCGCCGCCGACGTCCGCGCCGTCTGGGACGACGCCGTCGCGGCCGACGCGTGGCAGGGCCCGCCGGTATGGGTGCACGGCGACCTCCATCCCGCGAACGTCGTCGTCTCGGACGGAACGCTCTGCGGCATCGTCGACTTCGGTGCGGTGTCCGCCGGTGATCCGGCGTGGGACCTCGCCGCCGCCTGGGTGCTGCTGCCCGCGGGTACGGCCCAGCGGTTCTTCGACGCGTACGCCCGTGCGGACGGGGCGACGGTCCGGCGCGCCCGTGGGCTGGCCGCGATGAAGAGCCTCTTCCTGATGCTCATGGGGCGGAACGGGGATCGCGGGCTTCCCGGCGGCAAGCCGCACTGGGGGCCCGCGGGCCGGGCGGCTCTCGACCGTGTGCTGAATGGGGTCTGAGGCGCGCGCCTTCGGACCGAGGCGCTCGGGGGCCACGGGGCGCGAGCGAAAACCCCTGCTCACCAGGTGTTTCACCATCGTGTCCGAGGGGGTCGCCGGGCCGGGGCCCGTGACGTGTTCGCCGGTTCGGCGAGCCGGATGTCCGGCTCGCTCGGCCGGTGCGGGACCGGGTCCTCCCTCTCCTCGGGCGCGACGGCCTGCTGGCCGCGTAAGGACCGGGTCCCGTAGCGGACGGGGCCCCGAGCACGACACCGGGGGCCTTTCCCACGGGCCGCGCGTCCGCCTCGGGGACCTCTCCCCCACGTACCGCCGAGCACGCGGGCGCGGTATGGCGATCAGCTCCACAACTCTCCATTCGTCGGTGTTCTTCTTCTCCGCTCTCCTTCTTGCGGTGGGCGACGGTTTCGGTCAAACGCTCGCATCGGCATCCGTTCGGGGCCGACTGTGTGGTGATGCGGCAGCATGTCGGCCCTTGGCGTGATGATCGTCTGCGGCGCGGGGTGGCTCGGCCGATGAACCGGTGAAGCAGCGGAAGGGTGACACCCAGGGCCGGGGCGAGAGCGTCCTGACGACCGGCGACAAGTTCCAGCATGACCTGATCAGGGTGTCGTCGTTTGCCTGATGTGAGGTGAGCCCGGCTGTTCCGGGCCGTCGTTGCAGCAGGAACCAGGAGAGACACCGTGCCCGTTTCCCGTACCGTCCCCCTGCACCGGGTGGAGTTCCCGACACCCGGGCCGCCCCGGCACATCGAACTGCCGAACGGCGCGCCCGTCTGGCTCGTCACCCGGTACGACGACGTGCACCAGGTCCTCACCGATCCCCGTTTCGGGCGCTCACCGGTCCATGAGCCCGGCACACCGTCCGTCGTGGACAGCCCCAGCCTGCTGGACAGCCGCGAAGCCATCGGCCAGCAGGACGGCGACGCGCACCTGCGCCTGCGGCGTGCGGTGGGCCGGGCCTTCACCCCGCGCTCGGTCGAACACATGCGACCGTGGGTGGCCGAGGTCGTCGACCAACTGCTCGACGGACTCACCAAGCAGGGGCCGCCCGCCGACCTCGTCACCGACTTCGCACTGCCCCTGCCCTGCATGGTGATCCACCGGCTGCTGGCCGTGGAAGGCGTTCCCACCGAGCGCCTGCTCCACTGGGCCGAGTACGCCTTCGCCGGACCCGCCGTGACACAGGAAGCGGGCGACCGCGCCCGGGACGAACTGACCGGATTCGCCGCCGCGTTGATCACCGAACGGCGCGGCGCGCCCGGCGACGACGTGGTCAGCTGCGTCGTCCGGGCGGCCGACGGCGAGGGGGGCATCCCCGAGGCCGCGCTGGTCAATCTGATCGCCACCATGGTCGTCGGCGGTCACGACACCACCATGACCATGCTCAGCAACGCCCTGCTCTATCTGCTGACCGAACAGCCCGCGGCCTGGGCCCGGCTGGCCGTCGACGAGCAGTCCGCCGAGGTCCTGACCGAACGCCTGCTCCACCTGATTCCCCTCAACGACCACGAGGAACGCCCCGGCCGTCTCCTCGCCGCCACCGAGGACGTCCGGCTCGGCGACGTGACGATCCGCGCCGGTGACCTCGTCACGACCGACCGGATCGCCGCCAACCGCGACCCGGCGGCCTTTCCGAGCAGCCCACACGACGATCTGTTCACCCCCTTGCCGAAGCCCTCGCTCGTCTTCGGCGCGGGCCGGCACTACTGCCTGGGAACCTGGCTCGCCCGGGCCGAACTCCAGCTCGCCCTCCACCGCCTCGCCCACCGCCTCCCCGCCCTGCGCCTCGCCGTCACCACCGACGCCGTCGTGTGGCGGCGCGGCACCATCAGCCGCAGCCCTCTCCATCTGCCCGCGGTCTGGTGAGGACGGCCGCTCCCGGAGAACCCCGGGCCTTCGCGGCCTTCGTCCGCACCGGGCGGTGCCCCGGTGCGGACGAAGGCCGCGAAGGTCAGGGACGCCGATCGGTGCTCCTAGACTCCGACGGTGATCGAGATCCTCGAAGACCTGGACCTGCTGTACCGGCCCAGCCTCGACCTCTCCGACGTAGAGGTGAACGGCATCGCCCTCGGGGCTCCGGCCTCCGCTGTTCCACGGCGGCGCATTGCGGGCGGCGTGTCCTCCGTCGTCGTCCGATACCGCCGTGTGACCGATGCCGAGGCCGAGTACCACGCCGCCGATGAACGGAGGCTGACGCTGGACGAGGTCATCGACGACGTCGTCCGGTCGGACGGATTCCTCTACGGCACCGACCAGATCAACTACAAGGTGCGCGCCGGAGCGGTGGTCGGCTTCGCGATCAGCGGCCCGCACCTGGCCCACTTCGCGCACCTGACCTCGTACGAGGAATTCCTGACGGTGTTCGGCCGACCTGACCGCATGCACGAGAAGGAGGCGTACGGCGACCTCATGAGCTACGAGACGTACTACTGGGGCGCTCGGAAGCACGTGACGTGGGACGTCTGGGAGAACCGGGTGAGCTTTGTCAACCTGGGCGACTTCGAGGGGAACAGCGGGGACGTGGCCACGATCTGACGCACTGTCGGATCGCCCCGAAGGCGAAGGGGTCTCCGTCATCCGTTTCGGCCGACATCTGTGGAGCGGACGGAGAACCCGGAACGGGGCGACCGACCAGGGGCCGGGGTTTCCGCGTTCCCGGAGGGTGAGTTGTGTACGCACTCCATCCGGTCCGGGTCGCCCCACCTCCTCGTCCCCTCGGGCTACATGTCCGCGAACCAGGAGTGCCCCTGGGCCCAGTGGGTCGCCCATCCGGTGAAACCTGGTGTGCCCGGCATCGGGGACGCGCCTGGCCGGGTACCGAAAGGCATCGCGCCGTTCTCGTCGATCAGCCAGACATGACCGCGCTGGGGCCCCGTGACGATCAGGTGCCAGTACATGCCGCAGCCGTCTGTGCCCAGGAGCAGTGAGCCGTGGTCGAACACGGGGCCCATGCGGTCCTCCAACTCCCGCTCCGACACGTTCTCCTCGTCCTGCCCCTCCCACAGCCACGCCTCCGTGAGCGGAAACGGCTTGGCGAGCAGGCGCTCGGGGCGCTTCGAACCCCAGTCCGGTGGCGTCTGCGCGAGAGGGAGCAGACCGCAGTAAGGCGGTCCCGCGCGCAGTCCGTCGCAGATCTCGGCCGTGAACGTGCGGTACGGCTCCGGAAGCACGATGCCGTGCTCCCGCTCGAAGGACCGCACCGAATCCCAACCGGCCGGCGGTACCGCCTCGGGGCGGGACGCGAAAATCTCGCGGAGGGCGGCCGACTCGGCCGGATCGCAGGTTTCCGTGTTCATGTCGGCCATCATCCAAGATCCGAAGGAGACGGCCCGGTCCGGGTCGGTCCGATGCGGTCCTCCCGCGGCCGAACGGTGCTCGGCATCGGAGGTTCCCGCCGCCGCCCGGGCCGGTTTCCGTGGGCTGTCCGGAGCAATCCGGCCCGTGCCCGCTCGTGCCTGCCGCGACGGCACCCACCCCCGCTCGACCATGGGCCCGGTCGACGCGTAGTGACGTGTCCGAGCGGCTTCGAGGGGAAACCGGCCGATGAACAGAACCGGACGTCCGGAACGCAGATCGCTGCTTGCCGGCGGATTCGCGGGCGCCGTGGTCGCGCTCGCGGGGTGCTCCTCGACGAGGGCCGCCCCGTCTGCGGCCGGCGCTTCGCCGGAAGCGCGGCCCACCACGCCCGCCACGGCGTTCGCACGACTCATGGAAGGCAACAAACGCTGGGTCAGCGGAGACCTTCAGCACCCCGACCGGGATCCGGACCGGCGTCAGCTCGTGGCCCAGGAGCAGGAGCCCTTCGGATCGGTCCTCTCGTGCATCGACTCCCGGGTGCCGCCCGAACTCCTCTTCGACACCGGCCTGGGTGACCTCTACGTGATGCGCACCGGTGGGGAGGCGGTCGGCCCGGTGGTCACCGGCTCTGTCGAGTACGGGCCCATGACGAGCGGCACGCCTCTCATCGTGATCCTCGGGCACCAGCGCTGCGGCGCCGTCAAGGCTGCGTACGCGTCCCTTCGTGACGGCAAACCGCTGCCCGGCAATCTGCAGGCGATCGTGAAGGCCCTGCGGCCCGCGTACGAGCAGGCCGTCCGGGAGGGCGGCACCGATCCGGTCGAGACCATGGCCCGCGCCCAGGTCACGTTGACCGCGGCCGATCTGCGATCCAACCGGGACCTGGCCCCACTGGTGAAGAAGGGCGCCCTCGCCGTGGTGGGCGCCTACTACTCGCTCGACACCGGCAAGGTGGAGGTTCTGGCCGGCGCACCGGCCGGATGAGTCGAGCGGCCGACGCCGTCGGTTCACCCCGCCGCCGCAGAACCCTGGGCGGCGGGTCCTGCCGGTACCCGCCCCTATCGGTGCGGCCCGTCCTTCGTAAGCTGTCCGCGGGCGATCACGCGGCCCCGGGCACCGCCGCGCGGCCCGGAACAGGGAGGGCAGGCATGCGGAAAAGGCGGGGTCTCTGGCCGTTCGTCTACTTCCTGACGGGCTGTGCGTGCCTTCCGCTCGCCGTCGTGGTGGCGATGGGTGCGATCAGTTCGAGGAATGTGGCCGGTCTGCTCCCGGTCGTCGCCCTGGGCTTTCCGGGGGTGGTGCTGACGTTCCGGGCACCGGTGTTCGGCGTCCGGTACGGGCCGGCCGGACTGCGGTACTCCGGGCTGCTCAACGCGCGCTCCTACGCGTGGGCGGACATCCGGGAGATACGGGTGGCCGTCCTGTCGAGCACGGTCTACTCGTCCGACGTCCCGGAGCTGGTGCTGGCCTCCGGCGGGACGGACCAGCTGCACATGCTGTCGGGCCACAGCTTCGGGCAGGCCCGGAACAAGCGGGTCGTGCGGCTGGTCGCCGAGTTGGAGGCGGCACGCGCGGCCGCTCCCTGACTCCGGCGGAGCATCACCGGGTGTCTGGCCCGACCCGACCGCATGCGACCGCCCTGCGCTCACATCCCTCCGGCCGGGGACGGCGTCCGTGGCCGCCGCGCGGTCGGAACATGCCGCCCGAAGGCCGCCCTCCGCGGCAGCGACGAACGGCCGGCCCCAAACCGTCGCCGAGAAGGAACGCGCCATGCCCCCTCGCATCCCCACGGAACCGTTCGACGTGGAATCGCTGATACCGGAACTCGCCGGTCTCGGGCGGGAGACGACCCTGCTGTATCCGCGAAGCGGCGAACCCGGCATGTGTGCCAGCTCCATCGGCGGGCCGCTGCTGTGGCCGGCCGACGAGCCGTGGCCACTGTGCGCCGAGCCGGGGCACTGGAAGCCGCTGAGGTCCCCCACCGAGGTGGTCGGGCCCGAGCCGGTGGCGATGGTTCCGGTCGTGCAGCTCTACGCACGGGATGTGCCCGGGATCCCGTTCCTCCCGGGCACGGATGTGCTCCAGGTCGTGTGGTGCCCCTTGATCCACGACGACGAGGCGGGAACGGTGCTGCCGAAGGTGTACTGGCGCAGCGAGCAGGCAGTCGCGGGGGGACGGGTCCTTCCGGACCCGCCCGTGCCGTACGAGTACGACGAGGAGTTCGTGCCCCGGCCCTGCACGGTGACGCCGACACGCGTGGTGGAGTACCCGAACGGGGACCTGCCGGACAGCCTCGCCCGGACCTCGGACCAGTGGTTCGCCGCGATCGAGGAGGAGTTCGGCCTCTCGTACTACGAGATGGCCACGACCGTCCAGAGCAAGGCCGGAGGGTACCCGGGCTGGCTCCAGCAGCCCGACTGGCCGGACTGCCGGTGCGGTCGGCGCATGGACCACCTTCTCAGCATCACCGCCACGGAGCCGGTCGAAGGCCGCTGGTTCCGGTCCGTCGGGCAGGGGTCAAAGAGCCCGGAACCCGGCCGGTGGGCCACGACCGGCGGCCACCCGGGCGTCGACGCCGTCGGCCACGGGATGGACATGGGCGATCTCGGTGGCGTGTATCTCTTCGTCTGCCCCGAGTGCCCGGGCATGCCGTACGCACATCGTTACGACTGCTGAGCGCCTTCGGCGGCCCTTCCGCCACCGGTACCGCGACCGGTGGCCGGAGGGGTGCGGAGCCGTGGGCGTTCTCCCTGCGGACCGAACATGACCAGGTACTCGACCGGTCCGTCGGATCCGGCGTTCGCGACTCCGTGGGGGGTGCGGGTGTCGAACTCGACAACGTCCCCGGCCGTCAGGACGAGGTCCTGGCCGCCCAGTGCGAGCCACAGCCGCCCGTACAGGACGCACAGCCACTCGAAGCCCTCGTGGGACACCTGCCGGGGGCGTCCGGGCGGCTCCGCGGCGGCGGGCAGGACATGTTTGTGGGCGTGCAGGCCGCCGACGTACCGGGTCAGCGGCACCACCGCCTTCCCGTCGCCGGAGCCGTGCGGCGGTGTGCTGCGGGGCCCGGCCGCAGGGGCGGGGGCGGGCGCGGTGCCGGCCAGTTCGTCCAGGGCGGCTCCGTACTCCTCCGCGAGCAGGAGCACCACCTCCAGGGTGGGCTTGCGCCGACCGGTCTCGATCCGCGACAACGTGCTGGGCGAGATGCCCGTCGCGCGGCCGACATCGGCGAGGGTGACGCCACGGCGCTCGCGCACCGCCCTCAGCCGGGGCCCCATCTCCGCCAGTGTCCGGGACACGCTGTCGCCCGCCATCGCTCCACCGGTTCTTCCCGCCGTGCCCGTGCACCGCTCTGTCCTGCAAGCTTGCCAGAATGGCAACGCCGATCGCGTCGAGCGGCCGCCGCGTCGCATGATCGACGGGTACCTGCCGGACACCGGTGAACCGAGGAGATGTCCCATGAAGTCCGAGCCGACCACCCCACTTCGCCACCGCACCGTCGAGGCCCCCGCCGGGCGCCTGCATCTGGTTGAGCAGGGCACCGGCCCGCTGGTCCTGCTCGTGCACGGCTTCCCGGAGTCCTGGTACTCCTGGCGCCGCCAGCTCCCGGCCCTCGCCGCGGCCGGGTACCGGGCGGTGGCCATCGACGTACGCGGCTACGGCCGCTCCTCCAGGCCCGCCGCGACCGACGCCTACCGCATGGTCGACCTGGTCGAGGACAACGTCGCCGTCGTGCGCGCCCTCGGCGAGGAGAGCGCGGTGGTCGTCGGCCACGACTGGGGGGCCAATATCGCCGCCGCCTCCGCGCTGGTCCACCCCGGGGTCTTCCGTGCGGTCGGCCTGCTGAGCGTCCCGTACGCACCGCCCGGCGGCCCCCGCCCCTCCGACGTGTTCGGCCGGATCGGCGGCCCCGACCAGGAGTTCTACGTCTCCTACTTCCAGGAGCCCGGCCGCGCCGAGGCCGAGATCGAGCCCGATGTCCGGGGCTGGCTCGCGGGTTTCTACGCGGCCCTGTCCGGCGACACCATGCCGGCCGAGGGCGAGCCCGACCCGCACTTCGTCGCCACCGGCCGCCGGCTGCGCGACCGGTTCCCCGACGGCCCGCCGCCGGCCTGGCTGAGCGAGGCGGACCTCGACTTCTACGCCGGGGAGTTCGAGCGCACCGGCCTGACCGGCGCCCTCAACCGCTACCGCAACATGGACCGCGACTGGGAGGACCTCGCGCCGTACCGCGGGGCCCCGATCGAGCAGCCCGCCCTGTTCGTCGGCGGCGCGCTGGACGCCTCCACCGCCTGGATGGCCGACGCCATCGACGCCTACCCCACCACCCTCCCCGCCCTGTCCTCCTCCCATGTCCTGGACGGCTGCGGCCACTGGATCCAGCAGGAACGCCCAGACGAGGTCAACGGCCTGCTGACCGACTGGCTCGCCACGATGCGGGGCTGAACCGGACGGGCCCCCGCCCGGCGTGCCGGGCGGGGCGGGGGCTTGCGCGGTGTGCAGCCGTCAGGACCGCGGGGAGGGGTTCCGCGCGTCGCGGTGCTGGAGGGTGACCTCGGGCCGGGTCCTGCCGGGGTGGTCGAGGAGCGCCTGGTGCCTGCCGTGCAGATGCTGGTCGAAGAAGGCACCGACGTAGTCGCGGGTGATTTCCGCCGCGCGCTCGCCGGGCAGCCCCTCGGGGTCGTCCGCGCCCAGCTGTCCGGCCAGGGAGACCAGGTCGGTGAAGGACATGTGCTCGGCCCCGGTGAGCGTGGCCCAGCGCTTCCAGCCCTTGAGCTGCTTCCAGGCGGTGTCCCAGGTCGTGTCGACACCGGGGCTGTGGTCGTCCTTGGTGCCCAGCATCATGAAGGGGCGCCCCGAAAGGCCGGAGGTCTTCCCCGCGTTGATGAACGGGCCGTCCATGTTGACTCCGGCCCGCACACGTGAGTCCTTCTCCATCGTGGCGCCGGTACTGGCACCGCCCAGGGAGTGTCCGGCCATCCCGACCTTCCTCTTGTCGACCATGCCGGCGTGCTTCCAGGGCGAGGTGCGCGACAGGAGCCGGTCCAGGGTGTAGGACAGGTCCTTGGCCCGGCCCTCGGCGGCGGGCTGGAACGTGGTGGGCCCGACCTTTCCGCACGCCGCGCACGGCAGGATGCCCTTGCCGGGGAAGGAGACTCCGGCCGCCTCGTAGGCGTGGTCCACGACGGCGACGACGTTGCCCCGGCTGGTGAGGTCCTCGGCCAGCCCGGTGAGCGTGGCGCCCGGGGTCTTGAAGCCGGGCGAGAGTACGACCAGCGGGAATTTTCCTGTCGCGGGCCTGGCGCCGACGCGGGTGTGGGTCTTCGTGCCGGCGATCGTCTTCGCGGGGACCTCCAGTTCCATTTCGTCCAGGAAGGCCTGGGCTCCCTCGGTGCTCATGTACGGGGCCGTCCTTCCGGTTCCCTCGCGTGCCGGGTAATACATCGACACCATCAGTTCCCGGTTGCCCGCCTTGGGCACCCACGGGTCACGGCGGGTCTTGTCGACGAGGTGGAGCGAGTCGCGGCCCACGGCGTAGGGGCCCGTCGGGTCCGCCAGCGCGAGCCCGTCCGCCCGGTTCTCCGCCGTGCCGGCGGTCGCCGACGCGGCCAGGGTCGTGGCGGCGGAATCCTGCGATCCGCCGCCGCTCAGTGCGGCCGCTCCCGCTGCGACGGCTCCGGCCAGAAGCATCGAAACCGCTCCTCGGCTGCGTACGGACATTTACCTCACCTTTTCCCATGACGTCGATTCATGACCTCTGAGAAGAACGTAAGAAATTCGATCCGGAGAGGAATCACACCCCGGAGCCAATTCCTCCGGTAGCTCTGAAGAGCCAGACGGCGGAACCGGGGGCCCCGTGTTCCACCGTCGCGGGGCCCTTTTCCGCCCCGGAGAGAAGTCTCTCCGGGCCATCGCACGCGGGCGGGCGCGCCTGCCCTTCCCGGGACGCGCGGACCCGAAGGCCGGGGCAGCCGGTCCCGGCCCCCGGAAGGGCTGGGACCGGCTGCCCCGGCCCGAGGGCCGGTACCGGACGACGCGGTCAGCGCTCGTGGAGAAGGGCGACCGCCTCGGCGAAGTCGGCGTGCGCGGATTCGAAGGACCGTGCCGCGACGAGGAACATCGACCGGTCGGTGAGGGCGCGGGCGAGGCGTGCGGGATCGCCGGACAGGCGGCGGGCGAGCGTCACCCCCTCGTCGAAGTACGGCGTGAACCGCTCCTCGAACAGGTGGGGGTGCCCGCCTTCGCGGACGGCCGCGCGGATGGTGATCCTGCGCCGGACGTCGACCAGCCCGGGCAGCCGGTCGGCCTCGAGCAGTCCCGCCGCCTCCGCTTCCAGACCCGGCAGCATGCCGAGGAAGCCGTCCCGGGCATGGGGCGACCATCCGGTGTCCGTACCGAACGGCGGCATCGGGGACTCGGGGCTCGCGGCGGGTTCGGCCGCCCTCCCCGACAGGACGAAGAGCGTCTTCCACCAACCGAGGATGCAGCTCCAGTTCTCCGGCTCGCCCTTGGTCGCGAGCTCCTCCAGGACATCCAGGGCCTCGCGCCGGGCGGCCGCGGCCCCGGCGCCGTCCCGGGCTGCCTCCCGCATCCGGGAGAAGTGGACCAGCTCCCAGGTGAGTACCGCCAGAGCGGTGCGCTGTCGGGCCACCTCGCGCCGGGTCCCCTCAAGGAGCTCGCGGAAGACCGCCGACGCGGCGTCGTGCAGCCCGGCGCCCTCCAGATTCGCCGCCCACCGGACCATGTCCCAGAAGGAGGGCTCCAGCAGTCCGCTCCGGGCGGCCTTCTCGTCGAGCTCCGCGGCCTCCCTGAAGTGCCCCTCCTCGGCCAGAACGTTCGCCAGGGGCCCGCTCCGGCCGGCCTCGGCCAGTTCTTCGCAGACCGCGCGCCCTTCCGCCCTGCGCCCGAGGGCGAGCAAGGAGGCCCGGTGGGCATCCAGGGCCCAGCGCAACCGCTCCGCCCTTCTCGGCGCCGACGCCTCCATCCTGCGCGCGGCCCGGGAGGCCTCGGCGGCCAGCGCGAGGGCCACCTCAGGATCCCAGCCCTGGCGCCGCAGCGCGAGCAGGGCGTCGACCAGCTTCGGCAGGTACGCCTTCGGACTCACCTCGGCCAGAACCCGGTACGCACCGACCAGTTCGACCTCACTCGGCCGACCGGACCCCAGCAGCAGAACACGGGCCCGAAGTACCGCGTCGTGATCGATCGTCACCATTCCCCCTGTCTCCGGATGACGTACGAGGGAGATTCTGAGAGCTGGGGAACGGACCGGACAAGCCTCGCGAACTGTGCGTTCCGTCCTACGAAAAACGGCGCTGACCTGTCATGATGGACATGCTCCCGTCCTGAATCCACGAGCGGGACCCCATCCCCGAAGCACCCGCACCGCGCGTGGCGCCCGGCGTCGACCGCTCCAGCGGGCCCAAGTCCCGTACCGCGTCCTATCGTTGGCCGATGCATCCACACTCAGTTGACCGCCCGGCCGATCTCGACGTCGTACGTGATTCCTACGACCGGGTGGCCGACAACTACGCCGACATGGTCGTGACGACGGGGATCGGCGACATCCGCCGGCATCCCTGGCACAAGGCGTCGATCGACGCCTTCGCCGACACCGTGCGCGGGCTCGGGCCTGTCCTCGATGTCGGCTGCGGACCCGGAACGGTGACCGCCTACCTCGCCGGACGCGGACTCGACGTCTCCGGGGTGGACCTCTCTCCGCGCATGATCGAGAACGCGCGCCGGCTCCATCCGGAGTGCCGCTTCTCCGTCGCCTCCGCCACCGAGCTGGACCTCGACGAGGCGTCCCTGGGCGGCGTGCTCGGGTGGTGGTCGCTGTTCAACCTTCCCCGGGACGTCCTTCCCCAGGTCCTCGCCCTGTTCGCGCGTGCGCTGAAGCCCGGCGGGCACCTCATCGTCGCCACCCACGTCGGCGACGAGGACGCGGTGCGCACCGAGGCGTACGGGGGCGTACCCGTCCGTTGGACGACACACAAGTGGCGGCCGGACCAACTCGTCGGCCTTGTCGAACAGGCCGGTCTGGAACCGGTCGCCGAACTGCGGCTTCCCCCGGAGGAGTACAGCGGGCCGGGTCTGGTCGTGATGGCCAGGCGTCCCGGCTGACGACGCGCGGTCCGCCGCCGGACCGTTCGTCCGCGGGCGGTCCGGCGGGTGTCCGGCCCTCGTCGTCGGCCCGCACGCGGTGACGCGCGTGCCGCGCGGTCGAGGGCCGGGCATGCGCACGGAGCGGGCCCCCGGGCCTCGCCGTGACCGGTGTTCCCGTGGCCGGAACTCCTCCGTTTCCGGGAACAACGATCACCGGGTCCCCGCGTCCGTCTTCGGTGCGGCGCACCATCGGGGGCCCGGTTTTTCGTGCGGCGCGACCAGTCGGAGCCGGTACGGCGCTGCCTACTGTTCCCTCACTCGGCGGCGGAGTGCCGCTCCCTCGGAGGTGGACCATGGCCGGCACCGCAGGCGCGGAGACCAGGAACGGAAGGGCCCGCGGGAGCCGGGCGGCGGCGGCGGTGGTCACGGTGCTCGGCCTCGTCGGCACCGCGACCGCGTGCGGCGGCACGTCCGCAGGCGGCGGATCGGCGGTCACGGTGGCCGTCGCCGGTGATCCCGGCAGCCTCAGCCCCACCACGGCACTGGCCAGCACCGCTCTGGCGATGAACTCCTTCGCGTACGACACCCTCGTGCATCTGGACGCCAAGGGTTCGCCGGTGCCGGGAGTGGCCGAGAAGTGGTCCGCGACGACCACCTCGGCGACGTTCACCATCCGTCCCGGGGTCACCTGCGAGGACGGTTCGGCGCTCACCGCCGAGGACGTGGCCGCCGAGTACAACCACGTCGCGGACCCGAAGAACCGGTCGCCCCTGCTCGGCCTCTCCGTCCCCGTGACCGCCGTCGCCGAGGCGGACGCGGCGGCCCGGACGGTCACCGTCACCACCACGAAGCCCGCACCGTTCATCGTGGAGATGGCCCGGCTGCTGCCGCTGGTGTGCGAGGAGAGCCTGGCGAAGCCGGCCGCGCTGGCCCGGACCACCAACGCGAGCGGCCCCTACCGGCTCGCCGAAGCGGTCCCCGGCGACCACTACACCTACGTCAAGCGGGACGGGTACCGCTGGGGGCCCGGCGGCTCCACCGGTGCGGGCCTGCCCGGCAAGGTGGTGGTCAAGGTGGTGGCCAACGAGTCGACGGCGGCCAACCTCCTGATGGCGGGCCAGATCAATGTCGCCCTCGTCAACGGCGCCGACCAGGACCGGCTGGACGCGGCCAGAGTGAAGTACCGGAGCCTGGAGGCGCTGTTCGGGCAGCTGATGTTCAACCAGGCGGCCGGCCGCCCGACCGCCGACCCCGCGGTACGCGAGGCCCTGGTCTCCGTGCTGGACCTGAAGCAGCTGGGCTCCGTCGCCACCGGTGGGAAGGGCAGAACACCGACCCGCACGGGCGAGATCTCCCCCACCCCCTGCACCGGCGACACGGTCGGCGGCAACCTCCCCGCCCACGACCCGGCGAAGGCGGCCGCCGCGCTCACCGAGGCCGGCTGGACGAAGAGCGGCGGCACCTGGACCAAGGACGGCAGGCCGCTCACCATCGGGCTCGACTACGCAACCAACCTGGGTCCGCAGGTGGCCTCGGCGGTCGAGCTGGCCGTCCAGCGGTGGACGTCCTTCGGGGTGCGGGCGACGGCGAAACCCACGGGGTCCGGCAGCATCGTCGGCGTCCTCGGCGGCGGCGACTGGGACATCGCGTGGGCACCCGTCGGAGTCACGCTTCCGGACCAGCTCACCCAGTTCTACGACGGTCCGCCACCGCCGAAGGGCAACAACTTCGGTTCCGTCGCCAACCCCGACTACCGCCGGCTCGTCGCCGAGGCGGCCGCCAAACCCGGCGCCACCGGCTGCGCCCTGTGGGACGCCGCCGAGGCCGCCCTGGTCAAGCGGGTCGACATCGCGCCGATCGTCAGCAGGGCCAACCGGTACTACGCGAAGGGCGTCACCTTCGAGGTGGACGGCAACGGCATCGTCCCGAGCACCCTGCGCCGGAGCGCCGACTGATGGCGGCGATCACCCCCGACTCCCTGGCGACGAGAATCCGCACCCCGTGGGCCGGATTCGTCCTGCGGCGCACCTGGCGGCTGCTGGTCTCGCTCGCGGCGCTGGTCACAGCCGCGTTCGCGATGATCCATCTGATCCCGGGCGACCCGGTGCGGGCGGCTCTCGGCCCCACCGCCGACCCGGCCCTGGTCCAGGCCCGCAGGCAGGCGCTGGGCCTGGACCAGCCGCTGCTGAAGCAGTACGTCGACTTCGTCGGCAACCTCCTCCAGGGCCGGCTGGGCGAGTCGATCGGCGCCCAGATGCCGGTGTCCGAGATCATCTCCAGCCGGTCCCCGGCCACCTTGCAGATCGCCGTCCCCGCGTTCGTACTGATCCTGCTGATCGCCGTGCCCGTCGGCATGACCGCCGCGGTGCTGACCAGGGACGGCCGCCGGCGGCGCGGCGAACTCGCCTTCACCGGGGTCACCGGACTCCTGGGCGCGGTGCCGGAGTTCCTGCTGGCGGTGGGCCTGGTCGCGACGTTCGCGGTGGCCTGGCCGCTCTTCCCGGTCGCCTCGCGGGGCGGTCCGGACTCCTACGTACTGCCGGTGCTGGCCCTGACCGTCGTACCGGCGGCCTCGCTGTCGCGCATCGTCCGCGTGGAGACGCTGCGGGTGCTCGGCGAGGACTACATGCGGACCGCGCGGGCGAAGCGGCTCCCGGCCCGGCTGCGCTATCTGCGGCACGCGCTGCCCAACCTGCTGACCTCCTCGCTCACCCTGGGCGGTCTGCTCCTCAGCTCGCTGCTCGCCGGGACCGTTCTGGTCGAGAACGTCTTCGCCTGGCCCGGCCTCGGCACCACGATCGTCCAGGCGATCACCGAGAAGGACTATCCGCTGGTCCAGGGCGTGGTGCTGGTCTACGGGGCGGCCGCGCTGCTGATCACCTTCGTCGTCGACATGGCCGTGGCCGTCGCCGACCCCCAGTCCACCGTCCGCGGGAGTTGACGATGCCCCATCCCCACTACGACAGCTCACTGCGGCACCGGCTCGGGCGCACCCTGCGGACGCCGCTCGGCGTCACCGCGCTCACCGCCTGCCTGCTGGTCGCGCTGGTCGCCGTTCTCGGTCCCGCACTGCTCGGCGACCGGGCGGCGCAGATCGACACGGACGCGATCAACCAGGGCAGCAGCGCCGCTCATCTGCTGGGTACGGACCAGCTCGGCCGGGACATCGCCGCCCGCGTGGTGGTGGCGACCCGGCCGACCCTGCGGCTCACCCTGCTGGCCGCCGTGATCGGCGTCGGTGGCGGGCTGCTCCTCGGTGTCGCCCCGGCGGTCGTGGGACGGCGCCCCGGCCGGCTGATCACCGCGGTCGTCGGCGTGCTGGTGGCCTTTCCCGGCCTGCTGTTCCTGCTCTTCCTCGCCACGATCTTCGGGGTGGGCACCACCGGAGCGGTGTTCGCCGTGGGGCTGGCCATGGTCCCGCCCATGGCGCGGCTGGTACAGAACCTGACGGCGTCGGTCGCGGGCTCCGACTACGTGGCGGCGGCCCGGATCCTCGGTGTGGGCCGGTTCAGGATGGTGGTGCGTCATCTGCTGCCCAACATCGCCGAGCCGTCGGTGCTGTTCGCCACCCAGGCGACCGGGGGCATCCTGGTCGCCTTCTCGGGCCTGTCCTTCCTCGGGCTCGGTGTGCAGCCGCCGCAGTACGACTGGGGGCGGCTGCTCAACGAACAGCTGAACCGCGTCTTCGTGAACCCGGCGGCCGCTCTGGCGCCCGGCGCCGCCGTCGTCCTGACGGGGCTGATGTTCGGCCTGGTCGGCGAGGTGCTCGCACAGGCCGGTGGCCGACGGGCACCACGCGCGGCGGAACCGGGCCCGCCGCGGCCGTCACCGGCTGCCGGGGAAACCGCGGCCACCGACGACGGGGCCCTGGTCCGGGCGCGCGGTCTGCGCGTGACGTTCCCCGGCGGGCGGCAGGCCGTACGCGGGATCTCGCTGGACATCGACGCGGGCGAGGCCGTCGGCCTGGTCGGCGAGTCGGGATCCGGCAAGAGCCTGAGCGCGCTGGCGCTCGCGGACCTGGTTCCCCACCCGGGCCGGGTCTCGGCCGACACCCTCCGCTTCGACGGCGCCGACCTGCGGGCGGATCCGCGGCTCGGCACCGGACTGGCCATGGTCTTCCAGGACCCGATGGCCTCGCTGAACCCCGCCCTCCGGGTGGGCCGTCAGCTCGCCGAGGTCGCCGAGGTGCACCTGGGTGCGAGCCGCGCCCGGGCCGCCGCGCTCGCCGTCGACCGGCTCGGTGCCGTCCGCATCGCCGCGCCGGAACGCCGCGCCCGGCAGCGGCCGCACGAGTACTCCGGCGGGATGCGGCAGCGGGCCGTCATCGCGATGGGGCTGATGGGGAGGCCGAGGCTGATCATCGCCGACGAGCCCACCACGGCCCTCGACACGGTGGTCCAGAAGCAGGTCCTCGGCCTGCTCGCCGAGGTCCGCGAGGAGTCCGGCGCCGCGCTGCTGCTGATCTCCCACGACCTCGCCGTCGTCGCCCAGGTCTGCGAACGGGTCCTGGTGATGTACGCGGGCCTGATCGTGGAGGACCTCCCGGTCGGCGAACTGCTCGGCGGCGCCGCCCACCCGTACACCCGGGCCCTGGTCGGGACGGCGCCGACCATGACCACCGACCCGGGGAAGGAGCTGGCGACCATCCCCGGCCGGCCGCCGGAACCCGGGGAGACCGGCGCCGGATGCCCGTTCGCGCCGCGCTGCGACCGCGCCCGGAACCGCTGCCACGAGGACACCCCCCGACTGACGGACCTCGGTCCGGGGCGGCGGGTCGCCTGCTGGTACCCGGTCGGGCCGGCCGCGACCACGTCACGCACGGTGGAGGCAACGTCATGAGCTCACTCGAACTGCGCGGGATCACGGTCCGCTACGGCGGCTTCACCGCCGTCGACCACGTCGACCTGCTGATACCGGAGGGCACGGTGACCGGGCTGGTGGGCGGGTCCGGGTCGGGGAAGTCGACCCTCGGCAAGGCCGTCGTGGGGCTGGCCCCGCTGCGGTCGGGACGCGTGCTCGTCGACGGGAACGACGCCTCCCGCCGGCGCGGGCGCGGCCCCGTGCAGCTGGTGTTCCAGAACCCGTACGCCTCGCTCGACCCGCGCATGACCATCGGCGCGTCCGTGGCCGAGGCGCTGTCCGGCGGGGCGGACGGGATCCGGTCGTCCCGCCGCGAATGCCGCGCCGCACGCGATGCCGAGGTGGGGCGCTGCCTGGAGCTCGTCGGCCTCGACCCCTCCCGTGCCACGCTCACCCCGGACGCCCTCTCCGGCGGCCAGCGCCAGCGCGTGGCGCTGGCCCGGGCCCTGGCCGCCCGGCCCGCCGCGCTGATCGCGGACGAGATCACCTCGGCCCTGGACGTCTCCGTACAGGGCTCGGTGCTCAATCTGCTGCGCCGCCTCCAGCGCGAACTGGGCTTCGCCATGCTCTTCGTCTCCCACAACCTCGCGGTCGTCCGCCACCTCTGCGACCAGGTCGCCGTGATGGACGGCGGACGCCTCGTCGAGTGCGGTCCCGCCGAACGGGTGCTGGCCCGTCCGGAGCATCCGACGACCCGCGAACTCATCTCCTGCGTACCCGAACTCGCCCTCTCCGAGGAGGCGTCATGACCCGACCGCTGACGATCGACGACCTGTACCGGTTCGAGATCCCCGGTGACCCCGCGCTGTCCCCCGACGGCGAACGTGTCGCGTACACCCTGACCACGCAGGACGCCGGGAACGACCGCGCGGTCCGCTCGATCTGGGAGGTACGCGGCGGGGGCGGCCCGGCCCGGCGGCTCACCCACGGCCCGGCGGACACCGCGCCGCGCTGGTCCCCGGACGGAACGCGGCTGGCGTTCCTGCGCGCGGGGCAGCTCCATCTGCTGCCCGTCGACGGGGAGGAGGCCGTGCCGCTCACCACATCCGCCGACTGCCCGGCCGGGGCGGGCGTCCCGGTCTGGAGCCCGGACGGGTCGCGCATCGCCTTCGCCGCTCCCGAGGCGCGTCGCGCGGACGGCGCGCCGGTGGTCATCGACGCCCTCGGCTGGAAGGCGGACGGGGCGGGCCTGACCGGTTCGGTCCGGACCCAGCTGTTCGTGGTGGAAGTGGCATCGGGAGAGGTCGCACAGCTCACCCACGACGACCGGCACGTCGGCCTGCCGAGCTGGTCGCCCGACGGCACCCGGCTCGCCTACCCGGCACGGACCACCCCGGACGCGGCGTCCTTCGGCCCCTCGGCCGCCCATGTCGTGGGGGTCGGGGAGAACGCGTCCGCGCCCCGCCGGGTCGGGCCCGCCGACGGTCTGGCCGGTCCGGTCTGCTGGTTCCCCGACGGGTCCGCGCTCCTCGTCGTCGGCCGCGCCTCGTTCGGCGTCGGCCACGCGGAGCTGCTGCGGCAGCCGCTGGACGGCTCCGCGCCGGTGTCGCTCAGCGCCGCGCTGGACCGCAACGTCATGGGCGGCGGTCCCGGCTACCCGGGCGCGCTCCCGCAGTTCCACGGCGACGACATCGTGTTCTGCGCCCGCGACCGGGGCGCGACACGGCTGTACCGGGTGGGTGCGGACGGGATCAGCGCCTCTCCGCTGCCCGCGGGCACCGGGGTCGGCGGCTGCTCGGTCGTGGACGGGGCGGGGCGGGCGGCGGTCGTGGTCTGCGACGCGGAGCGCTTCGGCGAGATCGTGCTGCTCGACCTGGCCGCCTGGGCCGACGGCGCGCCGGGCGGGCCGGAGCGGCTCACCGACCACATGGCGCGGTCGCTGCCGGAGGTCGCCCTCCACCCGGTCACCGAACGCGAGTTCCGCATCGCGGACGGCACGGTCGTGCACGGCATGGTCACCCGGGCCACCGGCACTCCCCCGGGCGGCCCGCTCCTGGTCGATCTGCACGGCGGCCCGCACAACGCCTGGGCCCCGCACTCCGACCCGGTCCACCTCTACCACCAGGAACTGGCCTCACGCGGCTGGACGGTCCTCACCCTCAACGTCCGCGCCAGCGACGGCTACGGCGAGGCGCACTACACCGCCGCCGTGGGCGCCTGGGGCGAGACGGACGAGCAGGACGTCCTGCAACCGGTCGCCGCCCTGGTCGACGAGGGGCTCGTCGACCGGGACCGGATCGCCCTCACCGGCTACAGCTACGGCGGCTATCTGAGCTGCTGGCTCTCCGCCCGCACCGAGCTGTTCACCGCCGTCGTCCCGGGCGGGGTCCTGGTCGATCTGAAGAGCATGGCCGGCACCTCCGAGGAAGGCCATCTGATCGCCGAACACGAGATCGGCGACCCGGTACGGATGGCGGAACTCTCGCCGCTCAGCCACGCCGACGCCGTACGCGCCCCCACCCTGATCCTGCACGGCGGCGCGGACGACACCTGCCCGGTCGGACAGGCCGAGCAGTGGTTCCACGCGCTGCGCACCCGGCGGGTACCGGCCCGGCTGGTCGTCTACCCCGGCAGTTCCCATCTCTTCCTCCTGGACGGCCGGCCCTCGCACCGGGAGGACTACTCCCGCAGGCTCGTCGACTGGGTCACCACGCACACCAACCGCTGAACGAAACGGAAACCGGAGCACGACATGACCGAAACCACCGAGCTGTCGGCCCGCTGGACCACCCGGCTCACCGAACTCGCCGCCCGACGCTCCGTGCCCGGCGCCGGTCTCGCGGTGCTGCACCGCGGCGAGATCGTCGCGGAGACCGCCGTCGGCCTCGCCAACACCGGGGCGGGGATCGGGGCGACCACCGACACCCTCTTCCAGGTCGGCTCGATCACCAAGGTCTGGACGACCACGGTGGCCATGGCCCTGGTCGACGAGGGGGTGCTCGACCTGGACACCCCCGTCGTCTCCGTACTCCCCGAACTGCGCCTGCACAACGACGAGTTGACCCAGAAACTGACGCTCCGCCACCTCCTGACCCACACCAGCGGCATCGACGGCGACCTCTTCACCGACACCGGGCGCGGCGACGACTGCCTGGAGAAGTACGTCGCGCTGCTGGGCGACACCCCGCCCAACCACCCGCTCGGCGCCACCATGTCGTACTGCAACGCGGGCTTCACCCTGCTCGGCCGGGTGCTGGAGGTCGTCACCGGCGTCCAGTGGGACGAGCTGATGCGCGAGCGCCTGTACCGGCCCCTCGGTCTGACGCACACCGCGACCCTGCCGGAGGAGGTGCTGCGCTTCCGCGCCGCCATCGGGCACCTGGGAAGCCCGCCGGCGCAGGCCCCCCTGTGGGGGCTGATGCGCTCGGCCGGCCCGGCCGGACTGATCTGCTCCACACCGCGCGAGGTACTGGAGTTCGCCCGGCTGCACCTCGCCGGGGGAACCACCGCGGACGGCACCAGGATCCTCTCGGCGGAGTCCGTCGCCGCCATGCAGACCCCGCAGGTCGAACTGCCCGACCCCTACATCCTGGGCAACGCCTGGGGGCTCGGCTGGTTCCTGGACGCCTGGGACGGACAGCGGGTGTACGGACACGACGGCGGCACGATCGGGCAGAACGCCTACCTGCGGGTCCTGCCCGAGGCCGAGCTGGCGATCTGCCTGCTCACCAACGGCGGCGACACCTCCGGTCTCTACCGGGACGTGTTCTCGGAGCTCGTCCGGGAGCTGGCCGGGGTGACGATGCGCGCCGGCATCCGGCCCGCGGCCGAACCGGTGGCGGTGGACCCGGCCGACCACGTCGGCGTCTACCAGCGGCTCTCCAGCAGGATCGAGATCGTGGAGCGGGACGGCGGCCTGGTGATGCTGGACCGGATCACCGGCCCCCTGGCCGCTCTGGCCCCCGAAACGGAGAACGAGTACGAGCTGCACCCCGTCGAGCCGGGCGTGTTCGTCGTCCGGCGCCCGGGGTTCGAAGCCTGGGTCCCGGTCGTGTTCCACACGCTCGCCGACGGCACTCCGTACCTCCACCACGGTGGCCGGGCCACCCCCAAGGTGGGCTGACATGACCGGGATCGTCACCGCCCTGGAGGCCGGGCTGCCGGGACTGCTCGCCGACATCGGGGAGCTGGTCCGCACCGAGTCGCCCAGCGAGGACCTCGCCTCGGTCGTCGACTGCGCCCGGGTCGTCGCCGGGCTCGGCACCCGGCTGACCGGTGCGGCGCCCGAGTGGGTCGACGGCTCGGGACGGCCCGCCCTGCGCTGGCGCTTCGGCTCCGGCGACCGGGTGCTGCTGCTCGGCCACTTCGACACGGTGTGGCCGGTGGGTTCCCTCGCCCGGCACCCCTTCGAGGTGTCCGGCGGGCGGCTCACCGGACCCGGCTGCTTCGACATGAAGGCCGGTGTGGTGCAGCTGTTCCACGCCCTTTCGGTCCTGGACGACCTGGACGGGGTCTCGGTGCTGCTGACCGGGGACGAGGAGATCGGCGCCCCGACCTCGCGCACCCTCGTCGAGGACGAGGCCCGGCGGACCGGTGCCGTACTCGTCCTGGAGGCGAGCGAGGGCGGCGCGCTGAAGACCGCGCGGAAGGGGATGTCCGGCTACGAGCTGACCGTCGCCGGACGTGCCGCGCACGCCGGTCTGGAGCCCGGCAAGGGCGTCAACACCACTACCGAACTCGCCCACCAGGTCCTCGCGTTGTCCGCCCTCGCCGACCCGGCGGCCGGCACCACCGTGACACCGACCGTGGCCGCCTCCGGCACCACCCGCAACACGGTGCCCGACACGGCCCGGCTGATGGTCGACGTACGCGTGGCCACGGCCGCCGAACAGGACCGGGTGGACCGCGCCGTACGCGGCCTCGCACCGGTCCTCGACGGCGCCTCGCTCGCCTTCTCCGGCGGCCCTGACCGGCCGCCGCTGCCGACGAGTGCGTCGGCCGGGCTGTTCGAACTCGCCCGGGGCCACTACGCGGAGCTGGGCCTCGGCCCGCTGCGCGGCGTGGCGGTCGGCGGCGCCTCCGACGGCAACCTCACCGCCGGAGTGGGCACCCCCACGCTCGACGGCCTGGGCGCCGTGGGCGGCGGGGCGCACGCGGACGACGAGCACGTGGTCGTCGCCGAACTGCCCCGCCGCACGGCGCTCGTGGCCCGCCTGGTGGCCTCGCTGCTGCGCGGGGCGCCCGCCGCCCCCGGCCGGGTGACCCCGTGAACGGTGCGCAGGAGGCCGCCGCGACGGCCGCCGCGGAGCGGGCCGCGCTCCGTGCGGGCGTCACCGTCCGGGAGCTGCACGAGCTGGACGAGATGCACGAGGCGTGCCGGGTACTGGACCGGATCTGGCGGCCCGATCCCGGGAAGCCGCTGATCACCCCGGAGCTGCTCCGGGTCTTCGCGCACTCCGGCAGCTATGTCGTCGGAATCGACCAGGGCGGCCGGATGGCCGGATTCTGCCTGGGCTTCCTGGCCAGCGCCGGACTGCACTCGCACATCGCCGGGGTGGACGGCAGCGTCCGGGGCCGCAACGCCGGCTTCGCGGTCAAGCAGCACCAGCGGGCCTGGGCTCTGGAGCGCTCCATCACCACCATCACCTGGACCTTCGACCCGCTGATCAGCCGCAACGCCTACTTCAACCTGGCCAAACTGGGCGCGGAACCGAGCGAGTACCTGGCCGACTTCTACGGGGCCATGCGGGACGAGGTGAACGCCGGGACCGAGACGGACCGGCTCCTGGTGCGCTGGGAGCTGACCGGCGAGCCCGCCGTCGCGTCCGCCGCGGGCCGCCCCCGCGCCGTCACCGTCGACGGCACGGGGACCCGCACCGTGGTGGCACTGGACGCCGGGCCCGACGGCCGCCCCGTCGTCGGGCGGCAGGACGGCGACACCGTCCTGGTCCGGATCCCCGCCGAGGCGGAGGAACTGCGCCGGACCGACCCGTCCCTGGCCCGCGAGTGGCGGTACGCGCTGCGCGAGGTACTCGGCGGCCTGATGGCCGAGGGACACACCGTCACCGGATTCACCCGGGACGGCTGGTACGTGATCGACAGACGTCAGGAGAGTCAGCCATGAAGCTCACAGGGGTGGAACTGCGCCGGATCGCGATGCCACTGGTCGCGCCCTTCCGGACCTCGTTCGCCACGATGACCACCCGGGAGATCCTGCTGGTCAGGGTCGAGACCGAGGAGCACGAGGGCTACGGCGAATGCGTCACCATGGCCGATCCGCTGTACTCCTCGGAGTACACCGCGGGCGCCGCGGACGTGCTGCGCGACTATTTCGTGCCCGCCCTCGCCGCCCTGCCGTCGCTCGACCCGTGGGCGGTCGCCCCGGCGCTGGCCGCGTTCAAGGGCCACCGGATGGCCAAGGCCGCGCTGGAGACCGCGGTCCTCGACGCCTGGCTGCGCTCCCACGACCTGTCGATGGGCCAGTGGCTGGGAGCGACGGCCGAACGGGTGCCGGCCGGGGTGTCGGTCGGCATCATGGACTCGGTCCCCGCACTGCTCGACACCGTCGACGGTTATCTCTCCGAGGGCTATCTGCGGATCAAGCTGAAGATCGAACCCGGCTGGGACGTGGCACCCGTGCGCGCGGTCCGGGAGCGCTTCGGCGACGACGTGCGGCTCCAGGTGGACGCCAACACCGCGTACACCCTCGCCGACGCCGCCCAGCTCGCCCGGCTCGACCCGTACGGGCTGCTGCTGATCGAGCAGCCGCTGGACGAGGAGGACGTCCGGGGCCACGCGGAACTCGCCCGCCGGATCCGCACCCCGATCTGCCTGGACGAGTCCATCGTGTCCGCCCGTTCGGCGGCCGACGCCCTCGCGATGGGCGCCTGCTCGGTCGTCAACATCAAGCCGGGGCGGGTCGGCGGCTATCTGGAGGCCCGGCGGATCCACGACGTGTGCGCCGCCCACGGCGTCCCCGTCTGGTGCGGGGGGATGCTGGAGACCGGTCTGGGCCGCGCCGCCAACGTGGCCCTCGCCGCGCTGCCCGGCTTCACCCTGCCCGGCGACACGTCCGCCTCCGACCGGTACTACCGGACCGACATCACCGAGCCGTTCACACTCCGCGACGGCCATCTCGACGTGCCCCGCGGACCCGGCATCGGGATCTCCCCCCTCCCCGGGCAACTGGCCGAGGTGACCGAGTCGACGGAGTGGATCGGCCGATGACGGACCCCGGAACCAGCCCGTCCGCACCCGCCGCGCCCCCTTCGCGATCAACTACCTTGTGATCATGGAGGAACAGCCGCGGGCCGTTCTCGGCCGGATCCTCAACGATCTCGGTTCGACGCTGATCGAAGTGGTGGCCGGGGAGGCCGACCCGGCCCGTGCCGTCACGGGGGTGCTGATCCAGGACCCCCGTGACGAACCGGCGAGGCTGCCCGGCGCGGTGGTGCTCGGCGTCGGTGTGTACGGTGCCGGGCCGGTCGCCGCCCTGGTCGACACGGCCGCCGGACTGGGCGCGGCGGCCGTGGTGGTCCGCTCCCCGGTCCCGGTGTACGGCCCCGTCTCGAAGGCGGCGGCCCGCACCGGCGTGACCGTGCTGGGCCTGACGCCGGGGGCTTCCTGGGCACAGGTGGCCGCGCTGCTGCGGTCGCTGCTCGCGGTCGACGAACTGGGCACGGTGGGCGGCCCGGACGAGGCCGACGGTGCCGAGCCGCTCGCCGGAGACCTGTTCGCCCTGGCCAACGCGACGGCCGGGCTGCTGGACGGCCCGGTCACCGTGGAGGACCGCGGCGGCCGGGTGCTGGCCTTCTCCAGCCGGCAGGACGAGGCCGACCCCGACCGGATCGCGACCGTACTGGACCGTCAGGTGCCCGCCGAGAAGCTGCGCGCCCTGGAAGAGCTCGGCGCCTTCCAGGCCCTGTACCGCAAGGAGGAACCCGTCTATGTGGACGGCATCGCGGACAAGCCCCGGGTAGCGATCGCCGTCCGCGCCGGCGGCGAGGTCCTCGGCTCGATCTGGGTCGTGGTCGACGGGCCGCTGAGCGCGGACCGGACCCAGGCCCTCCACGAGGCGGCGAAGGTCGCCGCCCTGCACCTGCTGCGCCGCCGCACCGGCGCGGACGCGGAGCGCCGGCTCCGCGCCGATCTGCTCGCCACCGTCCTGGACGGCGGCACGCACGCGCCGCAGGCCGCCGTCCGCCTCGGCCTCTCCGCCCAGCCCGCCTGCGTACTGGCACTCGCGGTGACCGGCGAGCAGTACGAGCCCGACCGGGTGGCCGCGGGCCACCGCGTCGCCGAGGCGCTCGCCCTCCACCTGGCCGCGATCCACCCCCGCACCGCCGCCGCCACCCTCGGCCAGGTCACCTACGCGGTCCTGCCCACCGGTTCGGACGAGCAGGGGCTGCGGGTCGCCGAGGCGTTCCTCGGCCGGATCGGCGACCGGGTGCCCGCCGTCATCGGGGTCGGCCGGCTCGCCGCCCGCCCGGTGGAGCTGCGCCGCTCGCGGGCCGACGCGGACCGCGCGCTGCGGGTCCTCGGCTCCGGCCGCACCCGGCGCAGGGCCGCCCGGCTGTCGGACGTCTACGCCGCCTCGCTGCTGGAGGAGCTGACGGACCGGATGGCCGCCGAGGACGATCTGCCGGACGGCCCCGTCATACGACTGCTCGCCTACGACACCGAGCACGGCACGGCCCTCACCGAGACCCTGGACGCCTGGCTGAGCACCTTCGGCGACGTGCCCGCCGCCGCTGCCGCCGTACACGTCCACCCCAACACCTTCCGCTACCGCCTCAAGCGGCTGGCCGCGGTCGCGGACATCGATCTCGACGACCCGGAGGCGCGGTTCGAGGCGATGCTGCAACTACGGCTGCGCCCACCGCGCCCCCGGCCGTGATCCGCCGGACACGCCTCAGCGGGTCGTCGGTGTCGCGTCTCCGTGGCGTCGCTCCCGGTGGCGGGCCACGGCGTCGTTGTTGGCGCAGCGCACCGAGCAGTAGGTGCGTCTGCCGTTGCGGGAGGTGTCGACGAAAGCCAGGGCGCAGTCGCGTCGTGCGCAGCGTCCCAGCCGCTCGGCGTCGGCGGAGCAGATGACGTAGGCGAGTCCGGCCGCGGTGATGGCGCGGATGTGCGCGGCCGGGTCCGCGCCGGTGGCGCTGTAGTGCAGGTGGGGCCGTCCGTCGTGCAGAGAGATACGGGGGCTGCTCGACGCGTCGGCGAGGAGCGCGTTGACCGAGGCGCACCGCTCGTCGAGGTTCTGCCGCCCGAAACACGCGGCCAGGCGCCGGCTCCATGTCCAGACGGCCTCGGCCTGCGCGGTGGTGAGCGTGCGGTTCACCACGCCGTGCGCGGCCAGGAGCGGTTCCAGGTCCGCGGGGTGGGGTGCCGCGGTCAGGTTGACCAGGCCGGCGGCGAGTCGGGCGGCTTCACCGCCGTAATGGTTGAACTGCATAAGACGATTACATCATCGTATGCCCCGGGCCCGGTACCGGGGCGACGGACCATGGCGCCGTACGACCTCGGGTGGCCCGCCGGACGACACCGGGCACGACGAGTTCACGGAGGCACGATGGTGCAGGCTGCCCGCCTGTCGCGGCAGGGGTCCGCGACGGCGCCGGCGTTGATGCTGGTCCAGATCGCCAGCCTTCAGGCGGGGTCGGCCGTCGCGAAGGAGGCGTACGCATCCGTCGGCCCCTCCGCCCTGGCCGGTATGCGGCTGTGCTTCTCCGCCGTGATCCTCTGGCTGCTCGTCCGGCCGTCACTGCGGAAGGTCACAGCGACGCAGTGGCGTGCGGTGATCCCGCTCGGCCTGGTCCTCGCGGCCATGAACGTGGCGTACTTCCAGGCCATCAGCCACCTGCCGATCGGCGTGGCCGCGACCGTGGAACTGCTCGGCCCGCTCGCCCTGTCGATCGCCCTGTCCCGTCGGCTGGAACATCTCGTGGTGGCGCTGCTGGCGCTGGCGGGCGTCCTGCTGCTGGCGGGCCCGGGGGCCTCGCTGTCCGCTGTCGGGCTGGCGCTGGGAGGCGCCGCCGCGCTGTGCCGGGCCGGGTACGTGGTCCTGAGCCGACGGGTCGGACGGCTGTTTACCGACTGGACTGGCCTCTCATTGGCGCTGGCCTGCGGCGCCTGCGTCCTGACCCCGGTCTCCGCCGTCACGGGCGGCGCCGCGGTGGCGGCCCACCCGGCCGTTCTCCTCACCGGCCTCCTCGTCGCCCTCCTGTCCTCGCTGATTCCGTACGCACTGGACATGACGGTGCTGCGGCGCATCGACACCCGCGCCTTCGGGGTGCTCCTCGCGCTGAGCCCCGCCGTGGCGGCGACCGCCGGTTTCCTTCTGCTGCACGAGCAGCTGACCGTACGCCAACTGGCAGCCGTGGCCCTGGTCGTCCTGGCCGGTGCCTGGTCGGTGCGGCGGACCGGAGGACCTGCTGCGGCGGAGGCCCGCACCGGCACCCCTGACAGCTGAACTCTCCCGCCGATGTAATGGTTGAAGTGCAATAGACAGTGACAGCATGTTGGTGGCATGACACCCGTACCCTCGGCCGCCGTCGCACCGGCACAGGACCGCTGCCCCGTCTGCCATGAGCCGACGGAGGGGGAGGCGCGGTGGTGGACGCTACGGTCCCGCCACCGCACGTCCGAGGGCGAGGTCGAGTACTGCACCGGTGGCTGCGGTTGCCTCGTCGTCCTGGTCGACGGGGAATTGGTCAAGGCTCTTCCCGCCGGCCGTCGGTGACGTACGAGCGGAGCCGTCGGCAGCAGGGATCGTCGTGACCCGCTGAGCCCGGTCGAGGACACCGGCCCCGACTGGTCCCCAGGAATGATCAAGGGCCGGTGTCGGATTGCTCCGAAACCGGCCCTGATCTGCGACTGTCTCCAGTCGGGACGACAGGATTTGAACCTGCGACCCCTTGACCCCCAGGAGTGGGGGTCAAGGGTATTTTCTGGATATAGCGGATCTAATCCGGGCGCGAGTTGTGCGTGTAGGCACGCATCGTGCACCACTGCGCGTAGCGTGTGGTCCCCAACTGGTCCCCAGGTGGCCGCGGGCGCCGTGATGTCTGTGAAGCCCTCCACCACGAATCGTTGCCGAGAAATATCGAGGGCACCCGTGCCAAGCTGAAACGCCTGGTCAAGCTCGACGTCCTCACCGAGGCCGAGACCGGCAGCTTCACCAGGAAGCGGTAGCCGACGAACACGGCGACCAGCAGCCCTTTCCCAGCCGCATCCCGAAAGGGACATCACCTCGCGAACCGCCCTCTCACCATCTGGATGGCCGCCCGCCACTACCCCGGACGGCCAACCAGACAGGTCACCGACTTCTATTGATCCGAAACGCTTTGAGTTCAGGCTCGTTGATGGAACGTGAGTGATCTGGTGGGGGATGCGCGGGCCTGGTCGCCGGACGCGCAGGGGGCCGTGCGGTTGCTGGCGGTGTCCGCGCTGGTGGAGGGCCGGGGCCGGGCAGAGGTCGCCGCTCTGTTCAAGGTGTCGGTCAAGGCCGTGGACAACTGGTGGGCGAAGCGGCAGGTCGGCGGCCGGGACGCACTGCTGTCGTGCCCGCGAGGCCGTCGCGTGGGCGAGCATCAGGTCCTGTCCGAGGCCGAGCAGGTCGCCGTCCGGCAGGCCGTCCTCGACCACACCCCCTGTGACCTGGGGCTTTCGGGTCAGCTGTGGACGCGCAGGCAGATAGGTGAGCTCATCTTCACGCTGTACCGGGTCCGGTTCACCGAGCCCGGCATGGGCAAGTACCTCAAGCGCCGGGGGCTGACCTTCCAGCGTCCGGACAAGCGGGCGGTCGAGCAGGATCCGGAAGCGGTCCGAGTCTGGCACGAGGAGACCTGGCCGGCGATCCGGGCCAGGGCGAAGGCGGAGAACGCCGAG